>JAGTSE010000050.1:0-44856 GCA_018261615.1 Pseudomonadota bacterium
GCTAAGTAACATAAAAAAATCCGTAATCCCTGTGAGATTACGGATTCTTACACAGCCACTGGATCGTTCAACCGATCCTTAACTGATCGGCATTAGGGATCTTCCCGCCTTTCCCTTACGGCATACATGCCGCCCGCAAATGTACTGCGGGGCATCAATCAATTACTGAATACCTTCTGCTGCCATTGCTGCTGCAACCGCCGGACGTGCGGCAACCCGCGACATATACGCGTCAATATGGCTCAGGCCTTCCATGTTTAGTTTCACCGCGCGCGCCCAGCGCAGCACCGTAAACAGGTAGCCATCAGCAATGGTGAAGCGATCGCCGCTGATCCACTCGCTGTTCGCCAGGGATTCGTTCACGTATTGCAGCTTTTTTTCCAGCAGAGCGCGAACCGTCGGTTTGTACTCTTCCGGCGTATCCGGGCGGAAAAGCGGCGTGAAGCCTTTATGCAGCTCGGTAGCGATAAAGTTCAGCCACTCTAGCGTCTTGTAGCGCGGCATCGTACCGACCGGCGCCAGAAGCTGGCTGTCCGGTGCGCTGTCAGCGACATACTGCATGATGGCCACACCTTCCGTCACCAACGTGGCGTCATCAAGCTGAAGCGCAGGGATCTGGCCTTTCGGGTTAATGGCAAAAAAGTCTTCGCCATTTTCCAGGCGCTTTTTCATCAGGTCAACGCTTACCAGCGTCACCTCTTTACCGGTTTCACGCAGGGCAATGTGCGATGCAAGCGAGCAGGCGCCAGGCTTGTAAAACAGTTCCATTATGCTTTCCTTATAGTTAATTTCGGGCATTAGGTTATTACGTCGCAAAATAAAAAAAAAGCCGCTAACTTACGTTAACGGCTAAATATTTCGTGTTCCCCGCAGCGTTTACGCTGTTGCGGTTTCCGATGCTTCACGCACGTTGTTGTCGCTCTGCGTCATGCGGTTCAGCTTTGGTGCAGCCAGGATCATCAGCACAGCAATCACAGCTGTGGCGATACCAATCTGCAGGAAGACCGTACCGTAGATGTCCAGTGACATCAGCGGGTCGGTCACATTTTCCGGGATCGCCATCTGGTTAGCGACGTAACCTGCGATGATGTTCGCACCAGCAGTCGTCAGGAACCAGCTACCCATGATAAAGCCCATCAGACGTTGCGGTACCAGCTGCGCAACCATCGCCAGGCCCAGACCGGAGATCATCAGTTCACCGATACTTTGCAGAGCGTAGCTTGCAATCAGCCAGTTCACGGAGACGATACCGGCATCGGAAGCGAATTTTGTCCCCAGCGGCAGAACCAGGAACGCACCTGAGCACAACACCATACCGATGGCAAATTTATGCGGCATCGGCAGCGTATCGCCCATTTTGTTGTAGATGGCGGCCAGAATCGGGCTACCAATAATGATCCAGAACGGGTTCAGCGCCTGATACTGTTCCGGCTCAAACGCGATACCGAACAGAGTGTGCTCAACGTTGCGAATTGCGAAGAAATTCAGGGAGGTCGGCATCTGGCTGTACAAAACGAAGAAAACGATCGCCTGAAGCATCAGAACGAAGGCTACAATCATTTTGCGACGCGCAGCGCCTTGCAGGGCGAACGTCTCTTTCGTGAAGATGCAGATAATGCCCAGCGCAACAACGCCCAGAACCATACGGGCGATCCCCTGGTTATGCAGCAGCCAGGTTGCGATGGCAATCAGCACGACGACACCGATGATGGTCGCCAGCAGGTAACCCATGCGCACCGGTGCGAAGTCCGGTTTTGAACCGTAGTTTTTCACCCACCGTTTGCAGAAGGTGAAGTTAACGATAGTGATCAGCAGACCGACAACGCTCAGGGCAAATGCCGTGCTCCAGCCAAACTTCGCAGCAAGCCACGGGGTTGCCAGCATAGAGAAGAAGGAGCCAACGTTAATGGACATGTAGTACATAGTAAATGCACCGTCCAGACGTGGATCATCTTTGGCATAGCAGGTAGAGAGCAGGGAAGACGGGTTGGCTTTGAACAGCCCGTTACCGACGGCGATAGCCGCCATACCCATATAGACAACACCAGCGTCATGACCAGACCATGCCACCAGCGCATAGCCGATCGCCAGCACAATCGCGCCCAGCATAATCACACGTTTGGTACCGAGGACTTTATCACCCAGCCAGCCGCCGATGGCGACCAGGCCGTAGACCAGTGCACTAAAGGAAGAGAACAGCGTAATCGAGTCCGCTTCGGACATACCCAGCTGTTTTACCAGGTAAACGGCCATGATCCCTTGCAGGCCGTAGTAACCAAAACGTTCCCATAACTCGATCGAGAAAATCAGATAAAACGCTTTCGGTTGTTTAAACGCGTTCAAGCTAACGTTTTCGGTTGGTTTGTTTGCAGTTGACACATATACCTCTTTTTTTACATCCCATATTAACGGGGGTGTTCAGCGCGTAATAACCAGAGTTCATCACGCTTATAGTTATATTGGGAGGGGAAACGGCGGGTAATGTTCACTATCCTGGGCTTTCAGGCAATACCTTTGACATATTCTGTTACATAGATCCCCGTCATTACATTACTCGGCAATTACATTTGTTATTCAGAGTTAAATTTCACCAATGTAATAAAGATGGATTTTTACACTGAGATCATAGGGTGCGTTTGCTTAATTAGCTATATATTCTGCTGTTTTGCTTATAATGCAGTGTATTGGGCTGGTTTATCAAACATTAATGGTTATATGTATTGAAAATAAGTGATTAAACTCTGCGCTCCGTCCGGAGAATTTCAGCGGTAAACTTTTTTTTAACATCATATTAGCAATGTCAGCATAATCACACTTTAGTTGTATTTTTTTCTTCTAAAAAAATGATAAGTCTTAATAAATACGCATAAGTGAACGATTATTTGTCCAAATCATCATTTTTCGCATATTAATTCGTCTTAGTGGGCAATGTACAGAGATGTGAGTAATATCACATCAGTTATCGACTGAAAGTCAGCAAGTTCCGTCAATTTTCATTACTTCCGCATACGGTAAAAAGGCAATAACCATGGCTTTTTTAACGTTATGCCGCGCATTGTTCATGACATCCCGTCACGCTGTCTGGCAGACTGCTGCCTGTCCCTTTCTACTGGAGTCAAATAATGAACTTTCACCCGTGGCTCAATGCGTTACATATTGTCTCTGCCATCGTCTGGATTGGTGGCATGTTGGTAATGGCTGTGGTTGCTGGCTGGAGCGCGCTGCAAAGCGATAAAAGCTCAACGGTTGGGTTGTTGCTGGCGGTACGCCGCTGGAGCCGCAAAGTCGTCACCCCCGCGATGCTGTTGCTGTGGATTGCCGGGGCGATCATGGTTATCGCTCATGGTCAGTTTCCGCACCTCTGGCTGGTCGTGAAGATCGTGGCCGTGATTGCGCTTTTCGGGTTGCACGGTTTTCTCTCTGCAACGATACGTCGGATGGCGGCAGGTGAAGCGGTGAAGGGGGCTGGCGCCGTGCGCAATGCCACCACGCTGATTATTGTCGTGGTGGCGGTGATTATTCTGCTGGCGGTATTCCGGCCATTCTGACGGCGGTCAGAGTTCGACTTTGTCGTCGTACTCGCAGAGATCTTCGATAATGCAGGAGCCGCAACGCGGCTTACGGGCGATGCAGGTGTATCGCCCGTGCAGGATCAACCAGTGGTGGCAATCGACTTTAAACTCTGCCGGCACTACTTTCAGCAGTTTCTCTTCCACTTCCTCAACGTTCTTACCCGGTGCAAAACGCGTGCGGTTAGATACGCGGAATATGTGTGTGTCGACGGCAATAGTTGGCCAACCAAAGGCGGTGTTGAGCACCACATTGGCGGTTTTACGCCCGACGCCCGGCAGCGCTTCCAGCGCGGCGCGATCTTCCGGCACCTCACCACCATGTTTTTCCAGCAAAATACGGCAGGTTTTAATCACGTTTTCCGCTTTGCTGTTAAATAGGCCAATGGTTTTTATGTATTGTTTTACGCCCTCAACACCCAACTCCAGCATCGCGGCTGGCGTATTGGCAACCGGGTAGAGCAGCGCGGTGGCTTTATTGACGCTGACGTCGGTTGCTTGGGCGGAAAGCAGCACAGCGATCAATAGTTCAAATGGTGAACTGAAATTGAGTTCGGTGGTCGGGTGAGGGTTGTTTTCCCGTAAACGGGTTAATATTTCCAGCCGTTTTGCTTTATTCATTATGTTTTCTCGGGCGACGAGTGTGCTACGTCACTAACAGCGGCAGTGGCTTCCCGGCGCTTTTTCATTTTTTGATCGATAAGATATTTCACTGCCAGCATCATGCCCAGACCGATAAACGCACCCGGCGGCAGCATCGCCAGCAAAAACGGTGAATCGGTATGAAACACTTCAATACGCAGCACTTTTGCCCAGTTGCCGAGCAGACCATCTGCGCCGTCAAACAGGGTGCCGTTGCCAAGGATTTCACGCAGCGAGCCGAGAACAAACATCGCACAGGTTGCTCCCATGCCGATGGAAAAACCATCCAGTGCCGATAACGCCGGGCCTTTTTTCGCTGCAAAAGCTTCAGCGCGTCCGACCACGATACAGTTGGTGACGATCAGCGGAATAAAGATCCCCAAAGACTGATACAGACCAAAAGCGTAAGCGTTAATCAGCATTTGTACCGCACTGACCACGGACGCGATAATCATCACGTAAACAGGAATACGGATCTCTGCGGGCGTCCAGCGGCGCAACAGCGAAATAACGAAGTTGGTCAACGTCAGAACCAGCGTGGTAGCCAGCCCCAGACCCAGCGCGTTAGTCGCCGTGGAGGTTACCGCCAGCAGTGGACACATCCCGAGCAACTGCACCAGTGCGGAGTTGTTCTTCCACAGCCCCTGGACGATAACGTCTTTTACTTCGCTCATCGTTTACTCTCCACAACCCGGTAAACGGGAAAGCTGCTCTGGCAGCGTCGTCGCATACAGACCCGTGCGTTTAACCGCATTGACCACGGCGCGCGGGGTAATGGTGGCTCCTGTGAACTGATCGAAATCGCCACCATCTTTTTTCACCGCGAAATGCGGGTCTGTGGCACTTTCAATTTTCTTTCCGGAAAAATGTGTGATCCAGTTGGAAATACGCAGTTCGATTTTATCGCCCAGTCCCGGAGTTTCATGATGCTCAGTCACGCGTACGCCTAACACGGTACCGGAGAAGTTGGCACCGACCAACAACTGAATCGCCCCAGAGTAGCCGTCGGGGGCCGTGGCTTCAATCACCGCCGCCACCGGCTGCTCATCTTTTTTGGCAATCCATAGATGATGCTGGCCTTTACCTAACGCAGGATCGCTCACCAGATAACAGCTCTGTTGTAGTGCATTATTGTAGCTGTCACCGGGGATCACCTGATCAAACAGCGCTTTTTGTTGCTGCGCGGCCTGTTCGGCAATGGTGGTTTTGGTCATTTGATCAATGGCCGCCGTCAGGCCGGTAGAACCCGCTGCGAACAGCGCCAGCGTCACGCCATGTTTACGCATTGTCTTCAGCATGGCGACTCCTCAACGATGCCCGTACACGCGTGGACGCGTGTAGTAGTCAATCAACGGTACGGTGATGTTAGCCAGCAGTACGGCAAAGGCGACGCCATCTGGATAGCCGCCAAAACTGCGGATCAGCCACACCAGCAAACCCGCCAGCGCGCCAAAAATAAGCCGCCCTTTGTTGGTGGTGGAGGCGGTTACCGGATCGGTCAGAATAAAGAACGCGCCCAACATGGTTGCGCCGGAGAACAAATGCAGATGCGGTGCCGCCAGCGATTGCGGGGAAAAGATCCAGCCAAGCGTGGAACACAGCGCCAGCGAGAGCAGGAAGCTTAGCGGAATATGCCAGCGAATGGTCTTTTGCCACAGCAGGAACAGCCCACCGACCAGATAGCCGAGGTTAACCCACTGCCAGCCTGCGCCCGCCAGCACACCGCTGTAGATCGGGTATTGCAGGATCTGCTCGATGCTGTGACCTGCATGCAGTGACGTTTTAAACGTATCCAGCGGCGTGGCCTGGCTGACGCCATCAATGCCGATACGCAGGGTTTCCATGGTGGCGCCTGTTGCGGTATGCCCGCTGAAGATCACCTGTACCGCATCCATAAAGCCCGGCACGGTATGGGCAATTTCGTACGGCGGCAGCCAACTGGTCATTTGCACCGGGAAGGAGATCAGCAGTACCACGTAACCGATCATCGCTGGGTTAAATGGGTTGTGACCAAGCCCGCCATATAACTGTTTGGCGATAATGACGGCGAACACGGTACCCAGCACCACCATCCACCACGGCGCGAAAGGGGGAATACTGATCGCCAGCAGCAGGCCGGTTAACAGCGCCGAGTTATCCGCCAGAATCGCCCCCACGTTTTGTTTACGCAGCGACAACACCAGCGCTTCCGCTACCAGGGCACTGCCAATCGCGAGAATTATCTGTATCAGGGTTCCCCAACCGAAAAACCACAGTTGAGCGGCAATGCCTGGCACGGTGGCAAGCGTCACCAGCAGCATAATACGTGACGTCTGACGCTGGTTATGGGTATAGGGGGAACTTGCGATTCGGAAAACCATTTAATCCTCGTTAACAGCTTGCTGCGCGGCTTTTTTAGCCTGAACACGGGCGATGGCGGCGGCGACGGCCACTTTGCGCGGATCATCATTGGCGGCCTGCGGAACCGGTGATGCCTCATTTACCGCTGCCTGCATCTGCGTTTGTTCTGCTTTGCGCGCTTTCGCACGGGCAATTGCCGCTTCGACAGCGGCTTTACGCGGATCGACAGACACCTGCTCCGGCGGTTGTTCGGTAACCGGGGATTCAACCTGCGCCGCTTTACGCGCTTTCGCGCGGGCAATTGCCGCTTCGACAGCGGCTTTACGCGGATCGACAGGCACTTGCTCCGGCGGTTGTTCGGCTCTGCACCAGCCTGAATCACCACCGGTTGCGTGGCGGTAGCTTGCTTTTTCCTTACACGAGATAGTGCAGCGTCGATGGCCTGCTGATCCCGAGCGCCAGGCTGCACTGCGGCCTGTTTGTGGCGCTGCTGGCGGGCAATTTTATCGCGCTCAAGACGAGCCTGACGCGCCTCAAAGCGCGCTTTAGCTTCGACCGTGCGTTTCTCTTCCTGTGCAATAGCATAAATTTCTGCTTTCTCCTGGCGGAAATATTGCACCAGCGGAATATTGCTGGGGCACACCCAGGCGCAGGCGCCGCATTCGATACAGTCGGAAAGATTATGCTCGGTGGCCTTATCGTGCTGCTGGCCTTTGCTGAACCAGTAAAGCTGCTGCGGCAGTAAATCTGCCGGGCAGGCATCGGCACAGGCGCTACAGCGAATGCAGCCTTTCTCTTCCAGAGGTTCACCCATTTCGCTGGCAGACGGTGCCAGCAGACAGTTGGTGATTTTGACCACCGGAACATCCAGCCACGGCAGGGTAAAGCCCATCAACGGGCCGCCCATAATGACCAGTTGTTCGCTGGAGGGACAGAAACCGGCATGCTCAAGCAGATGACGTACTGGCGTGCCCAGACGCGCCCAGACGTTGCCAGGACGGGTGATGGCTTCGCCGGTCAGCGTGACGACACGTTCGGTCAGGGGCTCGCCATCAATCACCGCGCGTTTCACTGCATAGGCCGTACCGACGTTTTGCATCAGGATGCCGATATCCGAAGAACGACCGCCGTGCGGCACCTGTTTGCCCGTCAGGATCTGTGTCAACTGTTTTGCACCGCCTGACGGGTATTTGGTCGGAATAACGCGTAACTGAATACCATGGCTGTCGGCCAGCACCGCCCGCATCATCGAAATTGCCTGCGGTTTGTTATCTTCAATTCCGATGAGGATCTGACGCGGTTTAAGAATGTGCGCCAGAATACGCACGCCTTCGATAATCTGCGCGGCACAATCCTGCATCAGCCGGTCGTCAGCTGTAATGTACGGTTCGCATTCGGCGGCATTGATGATCAGCGTTTCAATTTTATTGCCGCCGCCATACAGTTTGGCTGCGGTCGGAAAGCCCGCGCCACCTAACCCCGCGACGCCATACTGATGAATGCGTTCGAGCAACGCATCAATACTGTGCGAGCGGTAGTCATTCCAGGCGTTACGTTCGATCCAGCGATCTTCTCCATCTGCTTCAATAATGACGCTCATCTCCGGTAACGCAGAAGGGTGAGCGGTGGAGTGGGGAGCGATAGCGATAACGGTACCCGACGTCGGGGCATGTACTGGCAGCATTCGTCCGCGACCGCACGTCAGCGGCTGGCCGCGCAGCACCGTATCACCGACGCTGACGCACAGCTCGCCCTCAGCACCAATATGCTGTTTCAGCGGTATGACAAAGCGCTGCGCCAGCGGTAACTGGCGCAGCGGCGTGCCGTTAGACTGCGTTTTCATCTCCGGCGGATGAATGCCACCGTGAAAATCCCACAGTTTCTCTTTTCGGAAAGCGGAAAATAACTTAAACATGGTGTTCCACAGGAATAATACGTACCGGAATGGTTTCTAAATCCCATTTCCAGTTCGTGGTGGTCGTTTCCACAGGACGCAATTCAATGCACTGCGTCGGGCACGGATCCACACAAAGATTACAACCGGTACACAGATCGCTCATCACCGTATGCATGGCGCGCGTAGCGCCAAGGATGGCGTCGACCGGACAGGCCTGGATGCATTTGGTGCAACCAATGCAGTTGTTTTCATCAATAACCGCCAGCATCCGTACCGGCTCCTGTGCGCTGGCATCGCCGTCAATCGGTTGTGGATCGACATTCAGCAGTGTGGCGATTTTCAGCATTACCGCTTCGCCGCCCGGCGCGCAGCGGTTAATTTTTTCGCCGTTGATGCCCACAGCCTCCGCATAAGGGCGGCAGCCGGGATAGCCACACTGACCGCACTGACTTTGCGGCAGCAACTCATCAATACGTTCAACGACCGGATCGTCCTCAACCGCAAAGCGGCGGGATGCATAACCGAGAATGAGACCGAACAGTAGCCCAAGCACGCTCAGGGCTGCAACGGCAATCGAAATTGCACTCATTACAGTTTTACCAGACCACTAAAGCCCATAAAGGCCAGAGACATTAAGCCCGCAGTGATTAACGCAATTGCATTGCCGCGGAAGGGCGCTGGCACATCGGCAACCAGCAGACGCTCGCGGATCGCAGCAAACAGCACCATCACCAAAGAGAAGCCAACGGCTGCGGCAAAGCCATATAACGCCGATTGCATGAAATTATGACCAAGGTTGATATTCAGCAGCGCAACGCCCAGCACCGCGCAGTTGGTGGTAATCAACGGCAGGAAGATCCCCAGCAAGCGATAGAGCGCCGGGCTGGTTTTGCGCACTACCATTTCGGTGAACTGCACAACGACCGCGATAATCAGGATAAACGCCAGCGTGCGTAGATAGACTAAATCCAGCGGAATCAGAACCCAGGTATCGATAATCCAGGCGCACACCGACGCCAGCGTCATCACAAAGGTTGTCGCCAGACCCATGCCCATGGCGCTTTCCAGTTTTTTGGAAACGCCCATAAACGGACACAGGCCAAGAAACTTCACCAGTACGAAGTTATTGACCAGCACTGTCCCGATAAATAGCAGCAGATAATCTGTCATCATTTGGCCTGAAAATAAAAAAGCCGCCTATTATCGGTCAAACAGCACCGGGCGACAACAGGATAACTGTAAGGTTATTACGGATTAACAAAGGTCTTCTTCACGCGTTGAGAACGCTTGAAGTAAGGCACCATCAGCGCAGCGGCAAGCAGTGGGAACAGAAGCTGTCGCACTGCCAGATCGTCGGAAACGGGGGAGAAAGCGAACGCTTTCAGCGACAGCAGGACGCAAATTAGCGACCAGATTATATAGTGTTTGGGCACGCTGCGGCGGCGTTTAAAAAAGGCGATTACCAGCCAGAACGTGTAATACCAGATGGCGATAGCGAAGGCGAATGAAACGAACCACAGAACATTTTCTTTCAGCGTTTGCGCGCCGAGCGCCGCAACCGTCTGTGGCGTTAATAGCGCGGTGGCATAGAGCATTAATGCCAGAGAAGTACTTAATAACGTAAGCAGCAACCAGGCCAGAGGGCCAAGTAACCAGCCTCCGATTCGTTCTGCAGGCGTTGTCGTCATATGTATTCCTCTGTCAAAGCTTTAATGTAATGCATTTATTTCGCCGGGCGACGAGTATAAAGCATTACGCGCCAAATACCAGAGGCGTTATTGCACGTAGCGCCAGACAGAGCGGGGAACGCACCCAATGTCAAACAAGCGGCCGCCAGAGACCAGCTCAGCTCGGCGGTGATCGGCGGCGCGGTACATGTTGATGATTTCGGTGGTGTCGGTAAGAGTGTAGTTAAGGTGGTCAAACAATTTTTCCAGACTTTCAAGCGAACTGATTTTGCGGAATTTTAATAAATAATCCTGAACGTTCATGTCGTGGTTATCCATATACAGAAAGAGATGTAAATCAAATGGGGCTAATTTGTTCGAATAATAAACATTATTATTATCGCAACGTAAATAGCTCTATTATTAAATTAAGAGTTTTCTTTTCGAATGATAACAGGTGCCAGAACGGCGGCGGAGAAAAATAACGATCTTTGATATTGCTGGTAATCAGCATTTATCCTCTTTACCAGCAGTTTTGATTATTATTTTTTTTGCGTCACAATACTCTGTTCTGGTGGATGATAGTTATCTATATGGCTGGCGAAAATCAAAAGAACGGCCGATACTCCGAGCACCACCCACCCCATTAGTTCAATGATCCGATTGATTATTCCGGCCATACTTCTACAACTCTCTGATGTTAATCCATGTATAAAAAAACGCCATCATGTCCAGGAAAGGCGCTGATTGTAGATTTAAGCAGATTTTTCAACCGGAAACCAGAGCGTAATAGTGCTAAATCGTTCATGAAATTTATGAATAGAGGAAGCGGTTGTCGCCATTCGGCAGATGGTGTCAAATAAATGCTCTAAAAGGAGGGGGGCACGATATGAGTGATAAGATCCGTGTTGGCTTAGTCGGTTATGGCTATGCCAGTAAAACGTTCCACGCGCCGCTGATTGCCGGGACGCCAGGAATGGAACTGGTGGCTATTTCCAGCAGTGATGAATCAAAAGTCAAAGCCGATTGGCCCGTCGTGCCGGTTGTCTCTGAACCGAAACATCTGTTCAACGATCCGCAAATCGATTTGATTGTGATCCCCACGCCCAACGATACCCACTTTCCGCTGGCCAAAGCGGCGCTGGAAGCCGGTAAACATGTAGTCGTGGATAAACCCTTCACAGTGACACTGTCACAAGCTCGGGAGCTGGATGCGTTGGCGCGTAGTCTGGGACGCGTATTGTCTGTTTTCCACAATCGGCGCTGGGACAGTGATTTTCTGACGTTAAAAGCGCTACTGGCGGACGGCGCACTGGGCGAGGTGGCTTATTTTGAATCCCATTTTGACCGTTTTCGTCCGCAGGTGCGCAACCGCTGGCGCGAACAGGGCGGGCCGGGCAGCGGCATCTGGTACGATTTAGCTCCGCATCTGCTCGATCAGGCGGTTAATTTATTCGGTCTGCCAGTATCGCTGATGGTCGATCTGGCGCAATTGCGTCCGGGCGCACAATCAACGGACTACTTCCATGCCGTACTAACTTACCCGCAACGGCGCGTGGTGCTGCATGGTACGCTGCTGGCGGCTGCAGAATCGGCACGCTACATTGTGCATGGCAGCCGTGGCAGCTATGTGAAATATGGTCTGGATCCGCAGGAAGAGTGCCTGAAAAATGGTGCGCGTTTGCCGCAGGCTGACTGGGGCTATGATATGCGCGACGGCGTGTTGACGCGCGTGGAAGGCGAAGAACGCAGGGAGGAGAGCTGGCTAACCGTGCCAGGCAACTACCCGGCCTATTATGCTGCGATTCGCGATGCGTTTAATGGCATCGGTGAAAACCCGGTTCCGGCCAGCCAGGCCATCCAGATTATGGAGTTAATCGAACTGGGTATTGAGTCCGCAAAACATCGCGCCACCCTGAGCCTGACCTGACAACTGACCGCTCACGCCGCTGCGTGAGCGGGTTTTTTAAGCGCGTGCCACGCTCTCCCGTAATGCCTGTTTCTCTTGCGCACTGAGAAACGCCATCTCCAGACCGTTGATTTGCGCCTGGCGAATCTGTTCGCGGCTCAGTCCTGCTGCGGGTGCCGCAACCTGATATTCATGACCAATATCCACACCCTGTACGGCCGGATCGTCAGTGTTGATGTTGGCAAGGATGCCATGTTCGAGGAAAGTCTTGAGTGGATGGCGATCGAGCGAAGGCACGGTACTGGTCTGAATATTCGACGTCAGGCAGGATTCGATGCCGATACGCTGCTCAGCAAGGAAATCCATTAGCGCCGCATCGTCGATCGCTTTGACACCGTGGCCGATACGTACGGCGCCCAGTTCGCGAATCGCCTGCCAGATGCTCTCCGGCCCGGCCGCTTCGCCTGCGTGCACGGTAATGCGCCAGCCCGCATCTCGCGCGCGGTTAAAGTGCGGCAGAAACAGGCTGCCAGGGAAGCCGAGTTCATCGCCCGCCAGATCCAGCGCGGTGATCCCGTCGCGGTGTGCCAGTAAGGCTTTCAGCTCCTGCAAACAGGCGGCTTCGCCAAAGGTGCGGCTCATAATACCGATTAACCGCGCCTGGACGTTGAAGTCGCGGCTGCCTTCACGCACGCCGGCAATCACCGCTTCTACCACGCCAGCAACCGGCAGGTTGTGAGTCATTGCCATATAGCCTGGCGAGAAACGCAGCTCAACATAATGCAGGCTGTTAAGGGCAGCATCCTGCATATTTTCGTACGCCACACGGCGGCAGGCATCCAGCGAAGCCAGCACTTTAACGCCCCAGTCGAGTTTCGCGAGAAAACTGACCAGATCTGGTTCGTTCGAGGTGACCTGCACATGCGGACGCAGCGCGTCGAGCGTTTGCGCGGGCAGAGGTAAATTATACTGACGGCCAAGATCCAGAATAGTTTGGGCGCGGATATTGCCATCAAGATGGCGATGGATGTCAGTAAGTGGCAGGTTTGGATCTATCATGGTCGCACTCTTATTTTTGCTGAAGTGCATATCATTATACCACAGTGCAATAAGCTATTAAAAATTCAGCTAAATCAATGAATCCCTGAATGAAAAGACTATCACCGCGCTGTATGAGTTGTACGCGCTGATGCGGAGAGGTGTGTTGCTGTCTGGAAAAAAATTAACCCCTCCGCAGAGGGGGTAACATTACTGCTGCGGCACTGCCGGTACTTCCGGCACCGGGGGAACGTCGTTGTCCGGCTGCGCGGGCTGAAGCGACGGCAGACCAAACATACCGACAAACTCTTCGAGCGGCATTTTTTCGCCATTCAGCGTCACCTGACCGTTCGCGTATTGCAAGCTGGTGAGAATATTGTTGTTCTCAAGCGTGGTGATACGGAACATCTGGCCCATCGCCGCCAGCCCTTTAACTTGCTGGTTAGCCAGTTTCGCTGCTTCATCCTGCTGATAACCTTCCAGTTTCGCGATCTGGGTCATCAGTTCGGTGGCCATGTCTACCGGGATCACCAGTTTGCCATCCAGCGATTTCACCGTGCGATCAACTTCGTCGGCCAGCGTTTGCGGTGCGCCAGTGGCGGTGGAAGGATCTTTTAGGAACAGTGACAGATTAAAGGTGGCTTCGCCTTTGGCATTTTTCCAGCTTAACGGCGCAACGGTGATCACCGGTTCACCTTTCAGCAGCAGCGGTACGGCATTGAGGAAGGCTTCCGTCACTTTTTGTTGGTAGAGTTCCGGATTCTGTATCACTTCCGGTTGCGCCATCAGCGCGCGCGTCTGCGCATTGTACTGCTCGCTGAACTGATGCCACGCCTGACCGTCGATCTGGCCCACTTTTAGCGTCAGATTGCCGTTGCCCAGATCCTGCCCCTGAATTTTCAGGCTATTGAGGGTGTAATCGAGCTGGCTATTGATGTTTTTCTTATCATCAGCCAGGTCGGATTTGGCCGTTAAGTTCATGCCTTCTACTACGACCAGCTCTTTGTTTTCCACCGAAATAGAGAGTTTATCGAGCGACAGTTTTTGGTTGCCGGTTCGCTCATCAAAAGCCGCGATTTCGCTTTTGCCGTCGGTTTTTAGTTGATTAAACGACAGTTGCACGCGCTGCCCATACTCATTCACCGCATCGACCAGTCCGCTCTGTGCTTCTCCGCTCAGGGTGAGCGCGTTGCCATCTTTATCCGCGCTGAAACGGAACTGGCCGCCGCTGAAGGCGACTTTCTCGCCCTCTTTTTCAGAACTGAGCGGGCGCAGAGTGATATCGCTGCGCGTATCGCCGCTGTAGCCAATGCGGGTTTCGGCATAGAACGGCGATTCCCCTTTGGCGATGTCAAACAGCGCTTTGGTGACATCGTTATTAACCAGTTGCGTATGTACTGAGGCCATTGCTGGCACCAGGCTGAATGACTTAAGCTGCGCCAGCGGGAAAGGGCCGTGATCGACGGTTTCTTGCAGAACAATGTTCTGGCCGGGTTTCAGCCAGGTATTGCTGGCACCATCAACTGGCTTGATATGCAGTGTAAAATGGCTGGAGAAGAGGCCGCGCTGATAATCCTGCGCGGAAACCTCCACGTTGGCCTCCGGTGCATTGTGTTTAATCTGCGCATTGGCGTTGTTCACTATCTCCGTCAGACGGCTTTCGAGCTGTTTTCCCGTGTACCAGGCACCGCCGGTCCAGACGACACCCAGTGCAACAATAATCCCTGCGGCAACCAACGTTTTTTTCATAGTGTTTATCCATAAAAAATGAAACCAGGCGGTGAAGGCCGCCTGGACTGTCGAAATAGGTTACAGCAAGCTTAGCAATCCTTACTAAAAAGTTCAGTAAGTTAGTTGCTTTTATTGAATACGCGCGCCACTCTTCCGGTGCCGCGGACGGCCACTGGCGACTCATCGGCAGCAATGAATGCTGATTCGCCGGGTTTCAGTACCAGGCGGTCACTGCCTTCGCTGAGAACAGCTTCACCTTCCACACAAAAGACAATCGCTGCACTCTGCTGCGTCAGCGTGGTTTCAGCGGAGGAGAGATCGTGAAGCGAGAACGCAAAATCATCAACCGGGATCGGAAAATCCAGCTCCGCGCCATGACGCACCGGCTCGGTGAGGAGTGTGGCGGCAGGTTTCGGTGTGAATTTGACGTTTGCTACCAGTTCCGGAATATCGATGTATTTCGGCGTTAATCCGGCGCGCAGAACATTATCGGAGTTCGCCATCACTTCCAGCGCTACGCCTTGCAGATAGGCATGCGGCGTTTCGGCGAACAGAAACATCGCTTCGCCTGGATTCAGTTTTACCACGTTGAGCAGCAGTGGAGAGAAGAGGCCGCTGTCATCGGGGTAGAATTCAGCAATTGTGCGGATCGTCTGCCACGGCTCGCCCTGTTTTTCTTCCAGCACGGATTTCAGCACCGCCAGCGCGCGGGATTTTTCGTCACCCTGCATGTTGAGCAGCGCAGCAAACAGCTCGCTCAATCTCTCCGCGCCTGGCGCCTGTAAGAAGTGGGCGATAGACGGATGCGCGCCAGCGACCGGTTGCAGCAGTGAGACAATGTCGGAGAACTCACGGAAGGCATTCATGGCCAGGAACGGAGTCAGGGCAAACACCAGTTCCGGCTTATGGTTCGGATCTTTGTAGTTACGTTCCGCCGCGTTCAGCGGAATGCCTGCGGTGTTCTCTTTGGCAAAGCCGATTTCTGAGTTTTGCTTGTTGGGATGAACCTGAATCGACAGCGGCTGGTCGGCGCACAGCACTTTAAATAAAAACGGCAGCTCGCCGAAACGTTCTGCCACAGCCTGGCCGAGCAGGCGGTTTTTATCCTGCTCGATCACGTCACGCAACGCGCGGGTCTGACCGTTGGTATCCTGCACTTTTGAGCTGCTCTTCGGGTGCGCGCCCATCCACAACTCTGCCATCGGCAGGTTTTGCGGATTCGCCACGCCGTAGAGATCCGTTAACGCAGTTTTACTTCCCCAGGCATAGTTCTGCACTGAGTTGATGAGTTTTTGCATTATCAAGCCCTTTCTGAGTAATGAAATGTTGGCGTCATTAAAGCAACAAACCCGGCAGAAGTAACCTGTGCCGATAAAAAGTCGTATTAGTCTCAGCTTTTGTTAAAAAAATGTGTAGGATATGGTAACTCGCTTTAACACAGGCAGAGGGAACGGCTGCCTGAACAATAACCACATCGTGCCGTAAGTGAGAGAACAATGTCGAATAAAGCCTTTTACTATCAGGATCCTTTCCCGCTCGGAAAGGATGAGACCGAATACTACCTGCTAAGCCGCGATTATGTTTCTGTTGCCGAGTTTGACGGCCAACAAATCCTTAAAGTTGACCCGCAGGCACTGACGCTACTGGCGCAGCATGCCTTCCACGATGCTGCATTTTTACTGCGCCCGGCGCACCAGCAGCAAGTTGCCGATATCCTCGACGATCACGAAGCCAGCGAAAACGACAAATATGTGGCGCTGCAATTCCTGCGCAACTCCGAGATCGCATCGCGCGGCGTTCTGCCAACCTGCCAGGATACCGGCACGGCCATCATCATGGGTAAAAAAGGGCAGCGCGTGTGGACCGGCAGCGGCGATGAAGCCGCGCTGGCCCGAGGCGTCTATAACACCTTTATTAACGATAACCTGCGCTACTCGCAGAATGCGCCGCTAGATATGTACAAAGAGGTTAACACCGGCACTAACCTGCCAGCGCAGATAGACCTCTATAGCGTAGATGGCGATGAATATAAATTCCTGTGTATTGCCAAGGGCGGCGGTTCGGCCAACAAAACCTACCTTTACCAGGAAACCAAAGCGCTGATCACCCCGGCGAAGCTGAAAAATTACCTTGTCGAGAAGATGCGCACCCTTGGTACGGCAGCGTGCCCGCCTTATCACATTGCATTCGTGATTGGTGGTACATCGGCGGAAGCGACGCTGAAAACGGTCAAACTGGCATCAACCAAATATTACGACGCACTGCCGACGGAAGGTAATGAGCACGGCCAGGCATTCCGCGATGTGCAACTGGAGCAGGAATTGTTGGTGGAAGCGCAGAATCTTGGTCTGGGCGCGCAGTTTGGTGGTAAATACTTTGCCCATGATATTCGCGTGATCCGTCTGCCGCGCCACGGCGCGTCCTGTCCGGTGGGGATGGGTGTTTCCTGTTCGGCCGATCGTAACATCAAAGGCAAGATCACCCGTGAAGGGATCTGGCTGGAGCGGCTGGAGCAGAACCCCGGCAAATACATTCCCGAATCGCTGCGCCAGGCGGGCGAGGGCGAGGCGGTAAAAGTGGATCTCAATCGTCCGATGAAAGAGATTCTGGCGCAGCTGTCGCAGTACCCGGTCTCCACGCGTCTGTCACTCAGCGGCACGATCATTGTTGCTCGCGATATTGCGCATGCGAAACTGAAAGAACTGATGGACAGCGGTGAGCCTCTGCCGGAGTACGTGAAAAATCACCCTATTTATTACGCGGGCCCGGCGAAAACACCGGAAGGTTACGCGTCTGGCTCCCTCGGCCCAACCACCGCAGGGCGGATGGATTCCTACGTTGATCAGTTGCAGTCGCAGGGCGGCAGCATGATCATGCTGGCGAAAGGCAACCGCAGCCAGCAGGTGACGGATGCCTGCCATAAACATGGCGGTTTTTACCTTGGCAGCATCGGCGGCCCAGCGGCGATCCTCGCGCAGAACAGCATCAAGCACCTGGAGTGCGTGGCTTATCCTGAGCTGGGAATGGAAGCCATCTGGAAGATTGAAGTGGAAGATTTCCCGGCCTTTATCCTTGTCGATGACAAAGGCAATGACTTCTTCCAGCAGATCCATTCCGGCCAGTGCGCACGCTGTGTGAAATGATTCAGACCGCCCTGTGTGAACTGACCCCACATGTCGGGCGGTTTTTTGTTTCCGGGATTACCCGGCAGACCTGTTTCAGCACAAAGCAGTAAACAACATCATAAATAGCATCAATACTTTTACTTGTTTGCAGGTGAGCAATGTCAGTACTCAACACCACTTTGTAGCCAAGGAGAAAGTAATGACAACGCATCGCAGTGAGAAAGATTCGATGGGCGCCATCGATGTTCCGGCCGATAAACTGTGGGGAGCGCAAACCCAGCGGTCGTTGGAGCATTTCCGCATTTCCACCGAGAAAATGCCGGTCTCGCTGATCCACGCGCTGGCGCTGACCAAGCGTGCAGCGGCGAAGGTGAACCAGGATCTGGGGCTGTTGCCTGAAGAGAAGGCTCGCGCGATTATCGCGGCGGCAGATGAAGTACTGGCGGGCAAACATCCCGATGAGTTTCCGCTCGCCATCTGGCAGACCGGCTCCGGCACGCAGAGCAACATGAATATGAACGAGGTTCTGGCGAATCGCGGCAGCGAGATCCTCGGCGGCGTGCGCGGAATGGATCGCAAAATCCACCCTAATGACGACGTAAACAAAAGCCAGAGCTCCAACGACGTTTTTCCTACCGCGATGCATGTCGCGGCGCTGATTGGCGTGCGCGAACACCTGCTGCCGCAATTGCTGGTGCTGAAAAACACGCTTGTGGAGAAGTCCCGCGCTTTCGCTGACATTGTGAAAATTGGCCGCACCCACTTGCAGGATGCAACACCGCTGACGCTTGGTCAGGAGATCTCTGGTTGGGTCGCGATGCTGGAACACAACCTGAAGCATATCGAATTAAGTCTGCCGCACTTAAGCGAGTTGGCGCTGGGCGGCACTGCTGTAGGCACGGGGCTGAATACGCACCCGGAATATGCAGAGCGTGTGGCGAAAGAGCTGGCGAGTTTCACGCAACAACCGTTTATCACTGCTCCCAATAAATTCGAGGCACTGGCCACCTGTGATGCGCTGGTGCATGCTCACGGAGCGTTAAAAGGGCTGGCCGCATCGCTGATGAAAATCGCCAACGATGTGCGCTGGCTGGCTTCCGGCCCGCGCTGCGGTATCGGCGAAATCGCTATTCCGGAAAACGAGCCGGGTAGCTCGATCATGCCGGGCAAAGTTAACCCGACGCAGTGCGAAGCGATGACCATGTTGTGCAGCCAGGTGCTGGGCAATGACGTGGCGGTCAACATCGGCGGCGCATCCGGCAATTTCGAGCTGAATGTGTTCCGTCCGCTGGTTATCCATAACTTCCTGCAATCGGTGCGTTTATTGGCCGACGGAATAGAGAGCTTCAACAAGCATTGCGCGGTGGGCATTGAGCCCAATCGTGCGCGTATCGACCTGTTGCTCAATGAGTCGTTAATGTTGGTGACGGCGCTGAATACGCATATCGGTTACGACAAAGCGGCAGAAATTGCCAAAAAAGCCCATAAAGAGGGACTAACGCTGAAAGCCTCGGCGCTGGCACTCGGCTACCTGACAGAGGCCGAGTTTGACAGCTGGGTACGTCCGGAGTCGATGGTCGGCAGCATGAAACGGGCCTAACTTGCCAGATAAAGGTGCAGCCGCGGGATCAACATCGTCAGCGGCTGTGCCTGCGGTTTGAAACGGTGCTGTATATTATCGGCGTTGTAATCCAGCAGTTCGCCAATATCCGGCACCGTCCCGCCATTTTCCTCTGAAATCAGCGCAATCATCGGTGTCGGGCAAGCGTATTGCACCTGCTTTTGCGAACCGGAATACCAGATGCGCGCAATCGGCTGTACCTTCACCGGGCGTTTAATTTTCAGCCGCGCTTGCTTTGGCAGTGCGGCAATATCGTTGTACTCCTGTTCGACTTTCGCCAGCCACTGCTCCCGTGTGAAGGCTGAAACAGCGCGCGGTGATTTCAGGCTTTTCTCCAGTTGCGCCAGCACCTCATCTCGCGTGAGGTTTTTGATGATGTGTTTATTGGCCCAGCCGAAACGGATGGTAGCGGGGGAATGGATCAACGTTAGCGTGCGGTAGGCATTGAGGGTGATCAGACCCGGTAAATGACGATGTACCCACTCAAAACGTGCGGCGGGCACCAGCCCTGATTCCACGGTGACAATCCGTTCAAAGGTCAGTTTCAACGAATTGATTGCGCTGATGCGCTGTTCCAGCGCCTGACGAGTCGTCTCATTGGTTTGATAACACATTACACCCGGTAGCCGCACCGCGGCTTTGCTGCTGCGGTTCTCCGACTGCTGCTGAATGAACAGATGCGTGTAGTGGTTGAGCGTCAGCTCTGCCGCGCGTCGGCCAATATGTTGTTTGACGTGAATAGTAGGCAGGGGATCGTGCTCCGCGCCTTTGGCAATTTCCGGCAAGGTGAAGACGCGCCCGGCCATCAGACGACACTCCACCAGCGCCGCTTTCAATGCGCCGAGTTCATGTTCAAGCTGCCGAAAAGTGGTGTTCAGACGTTCGATAAGATCCAGCTCCGCCATCCTGATCTCTCCATTAGTTACAACATACTATTTAATTTATAACACAGATGTCTGCATTCGGCTACTGTGCCGCTGCGGTTCAGGAGGGCTGTGAAATGTGGTGGTAGATGGGCCAGCTAAAAGTAAATTGCGCACCGCCCAATTCGCTTTGTGAGCAACTGACTTCACCGCCGAAAGCCTGGGCTATCGAATGCACAATAGCCAGCCCCAGGCCGCAGCCGCCGGTTGCGCGATCGCGGCTGGGATCGAGGCGGACAAAAGGCTCGAACACACGCTGGCGTTCTTCGGGCGCAATACCCGGACCATCATCTTCGACAGTCATGCAGGCCTGCGAGCCCTGGCGCTGTAAGGTGACCCGCACGGTTTGCTGGCTGTAACGTAGCGCATTGTTTACCAGGTTATCCAGCACGCGTTCCATCAGGCGCATATCGAGCGCACCATATTCTTCGCCGGGCGTGGCGGTCAGCAACAATGTGTGCTGCGGGTTCATGCTGCGGGCATCATCCATATAGCTGTGAAACCAGGCAGGCAGATTCGGGGTGGTGAGTTTCAGCTCAGTTTGCGGGCGATCGAGCCGGGCATAGGTCAGCAGTTCTTCAATTAATGCTTCCAGTTGCCCGATATCCCGGTTCAGCGCCGCGTGCTCGGTTTCACTCAGATTATCGCTCATCTCCAGCCGGTAGCGCAGCCTGACCAGCGGCGTGCGTAGCTCGTGGGCGATACCGTCAATCAAATGTTTTTTACTGGCGATCAGCGCATTGATGTTATCAGCCATCTGGTTAAAGGCGATGCCGAGCCGCTCAAAGCTGGAATTACTGTCGAAATGAATACGTTCCTCCAGATGGCCATCACCAAAACGCTGTGCGGCAGATTCCAGCCGCAGCATCTCCTGCCAATGCGGGCGCATCCAGATAAATACCGGAAAGGCGAGCGAGATGGCAATCAGCGCCATCAGCGACATATCCAGCAGTCGCGTCTCATGCAGGAAAAAGAGATAGGGCACCGGGCCGACAGCCAGCACATAATGGCTGCGGGGAATGCGCTGAATAAAGGTGTATTCAGAATCCAGCGCCACAATATCGCCTTCGCGCAGCCGTTGAGCAGCGGGTTCCTTGAGGGTGAATTTATTCATCGGTTCAATGCGCAGATTGAATGACAAATTCAGATCCAGCTCTTTCAGTGTTTTTGCCCATTGATGCGGCGGGATTTCGCGCAGTTCGCTGCGCATTAAATAGAGGGAGCTTTTCATCAGGTCGTCCAGCGACTGACGTCCTGCGCGCTCGGCGGTAAATTTATAAACCAGACCCACCAGCATCGTCATGACCAGAAAACAGACGAACAGCAAAAGGTAAAACTGGACGAACAGTTTTTTCATCGTGACACCTGGTTAAGAGCTTCAGTTGTCCCACGCGTGCGGCGCGAACAGGTAGCCTTTGTTACGGACGGTTTTGATACGATAAGGTTCGGTGGCGCTGTCGAGCAGCTTTTTTCGCAGACGGGAGATCGCCACATCGACGCTGCGATCCATGCCGTCATAACTGACGCCGCGCAGGTTTTTCAGCAGTGCGTCCCGGTCCATGATCTGTCCGGCGTGGGTTGCCAGCTCCCACAGCAGCTCGAAATCCGCCGTCGAGAGCGAAACCTGCTCGCCTGCCAGCAGCACCTGGCGGTTAACTGGATCGATAGACAACGTGCCGAAGCTGATAGCTTTATGCTGCTTCAGCGACGGAACCGCAGGTTCCGCCGCGACGCCAGTGCGCTGTCGCAAATGTAACCGCAGCCGGGCCAGCAGCACAGCAGGTGGCGTGGTTTTGAGTATGTAGTCGTTGGCACCCATCTCCAGTGACAGAATATGGTTCATATCGCTGTCGAGCGAGGTGAGTAACACAATCGGGCCGTTCCACTGGCTTCGCAGGTCACGGCACAGCGTCATACCGTCTTTACCCGGCAGCATAATATCCAGCAGCACCAGCTCCGGTTTTTCACGGGCGATCACCTCTTCGGCACGATCGCCGCGGGGTTCGACAATGACATCCATATCGTGCTTGCCCAGATAAGCCGCAATCAGTGCGCCGACTTCCGGGTCGTCTTCCACAAAAACGATCTTATTCATATGCCAGTGTTATAGATAAAAACGTAAACATACACCGCCTTGCGGTAAGCTGCTATTACTCTTTTCTGAAAGCTATACGCTCAGTTATGCTATAGGTCGTTGTTGTTAAAGTATTAAAGGGAAAATTATGGGGTTGTTTTTTAAAGCTATGCTTGGCGCGCTGGTGGTGCTGTTGATCGGCGCATTAGCAAAAACAAAAAATTACTATATTGCCGGGCTGATCCCACTGTTCCCGACCTTTGCGTTGATCGCCCACTATATCGTGGCGACCGAACGCGGCGTGGAAGCGTTGCGCACTACCATCGTGTTCGGTATGTGGGCGATCATTCCCTATTTTGTCTATCTGCTGTCGCTGTGGTATTTCACCGGTATGATGCGCGTCTGGCCAGCGCTAGGCTGCGCAGTATTGTGCTGGTGCCTCAGCGCCTGGCTGTTAATTTTTGTCTGGAGCCGTACCCATTAACGCACCAGTATCCAGGTTGCCGGAACAGCGGCAATTAGCAGTAGGCCTATCAGCGCTTTTTCCCGCTGTTTCAGCGCGTCGGTCATTTTGTGTGTGTGACGGGCATACATAAAGACCAGCAGGCCCGGCGCGTAAAGCACCACGGAGAGCAGCAGGTGCATCGGCCCGGAGGCGTACAGTAACCACAACCCGTACAGGCAGGCACCAATGGCGACCGCCTGGTGCAGCGGGCGGCGGGCCATTTTCAGCAGGAAGGCACCAACGAGGAAGTAGGGCACCAGAATCATCTCTGAGGCGATGGTCAGCAGTGTGTTGTAATCCGAGCCAGTAAGCCAGATCAGCACCAGGCAGACCTGCACGCTGCTATTGGTCAGCCACAGCGAGGCGGCTGGTGCGCTGTTTTTATTCTGGCGCGCAAAAATGCGCGGGAAGGCTTTATGCGTCGCCGCCAGCAGTGGAACTTCGGCGGCCATAATGGTCCAGCTCAGATAAGCGCCACATACGGAGATAATCAATCCGGCGGCAATCACCACTTCACCCCAGCTACCGAGTAGCCTGACCATCAACCCGGCCATTGACGGGTTACGCATTTCTGCCAGTTCCGTACGTGGAATCACACCGAGAGAAAGCAGGGTGACCAGCAGATAGACCGTAAGTGCTGCCAGCACCGCCAGCAGGGTGGCGCGACCAACATCCTGTTTATTACGTGCTCTTGCTGATACTACTACGGCGCCTTCCACACCGATAAACACCCACAAGGTGATCAGCATGGTGTTTTTGATCTGTTCCCAGACAGGAACGCCGATCGCGATACCGCTGAAGTCCAGACGGAACTTGTCGAGGTTAAATGCCAGCGCGGCCAGCACGACAAACAATCCAAGTGGCACCAGTTTCGCCAGCGTGGCGGCAAGATTAATGCTTGCCGCTGTCTGCACGCCGCGCAGGACCAGCGCGTGAACAATCCACAGCAACGCAGATGCGCCGACGATCGATTGCCAGGTATTTCCATCGCCAAACAGACGCAGCGCGGGAGTATCGGTAAAGAAACTCAGTGCGGAAAAGACAATCACCAGATAAGAGACGTTAGCAATAACCGCACATAGCCAGTATCCCCAGGCCGAGCAGAAGCCGATCAGCTCGCCGAACCCTTCGCGGGCGTAGGTAAAAATACCGCCATCCAGATCCGGGCGGATACGCGTCAAAATCAGCATCGCAAAGGCGAGCAGCAGTATTCCCACGCCGGTGATCACCCAGCCGATGATCAACGCCGCCGGACTGGCGACTTCCGCCATATTCTGCGGCAGGCTAAATACGCCAGCGCCGAGCATGGAGCTCAAAACCAGCGCAGTTAAAGCGCTAAGGCCTAGTTTTTTTTCCATTGTTATCCTGTCAACAAATGCGGCTAATCCAGAATAATTATTTTGCCATGGCGCATAAATATGGTGGATATCACTGAGGCGCGGGATTCTACGGAGTGTCATAAAGGCATGCAATGCTGTCGATGACAATTTTGCGAAAAAACGGGAAAAAAGCGAAAAAAAAGCGGCCGAAGCCGCCTGATTCAGGAATGCGCTTACTTATAGAGATCGGCGCTGATGGTCATGTTGTTGCCGCTTTCTGACCACTGGCGCGTGATGTGGTAATACTTCGCGCCTTTCTGCGCGGCACGTTTAGCGACCTGATAGGAGATTTCCGTCATGTTGCCGTAGTTGCCGGTAAACTTGATGCTGTCGAACGGAACCATCTGCGCAGCCGTGATTTTGTTCAGCTCTTCGACTTTGGTACCATCAGGCAGTGTGACACTGTAACGCCCGCCGGATGTGGATTGTGTTTCGAAGAAACGACCAACACCCACGCCTGCTGTTGCATCGCTGGCCACGCCTGGGATTTCAACTTTCTTCGCTTCTTCACCGCCTTTAGCCAACGCAGCGCGGCCCGCATCGGAATCACGCGGAATGGCATCTGCGCTCTGAATAACGCGTTTTTTGGCGTCGGCTTTATAGATGAAAGCGGTGATGAGCTGGTTGCCGCCCTGGTTCGCATCAACCTGGCGAACGATAAAGAAAGACGCTGCGCCTTTTGCGCTGGCGGCTTTGGTGATAGCGTCGTTGACTTCAGGCTGCGTGCGGTAGAAGCCCTGAACAGTGACGGTATCGTACGGCTCAAGCGCGATGGCAACATCTTTTGGTAATTCTGTTACGCCGTTGATCACGCGGAAGGCCGGACGCTCTGCTTTTGCAGCGTCGGCTTTATAGAGATCGACGGTGGCGCGTTGGTTGCCGCTGTTGCCCGCATCAGAGGTATCTACAACATAAAATGCGGCTGCGCCTTCTTTATCCGCGCGTTTGGATGCCGCGCTGACGGCATCACCAATGGCATTAAAGCGACCGGTAATGACGATGCGATCGTAAGGTTTTACTGCCTCTGCCTGCTCCGGTGTTAACTCCGTGGCTGCGTTCGCTGTCATCACTGTGGCAGATAAAAGAGCTGACGCCAGGAGGGTATACTTAAGCTTCATAAAAATAGTCCTTCGCCTTGCGCAAACCATAAACTGGTGTTGTTGTTGGGAAAACGTCGGTGATTATTGCATTTAAACAGCGCTACTGTCTGCGTCATTTTTCACTGACTGTGCGATGAGGAGGCAAAAAACGATAACCTTTAGTGATATGTTGAAAAAACAGACGCTTGACCAGAAAAAGCGATATAGCATACAATTTTTAACGTTAATATATTGTTAAATGGCGACTCTTCGCTGGAGATTAATCGTGTTTTGCCGCTTCGCTTGAGCGGAATATCGGCCTGTTATAGCGAATTTAAGGAAAATAACCCTGCCAGAATCCCTCTACCATTCATATTCGCCGATAAAAGCACAATTTCTCTTTTTCGGCTGTGGATCACAGGCGTTATTTTCAGTAGGTTATAGAAAGTTTGTTACTGTTCTATTTTCCGGGGCTTTTGTGAAAACAGAGGTAAACGCCTTCGGGACGACTGACAAACCATCATCTAAATCCGATGGAAGGGAAAACTATGCGTATTGGTGTACCTAAAGAACGGTTGGCCAATGAAACCCGCGTTGCGGCGACACCGAAAACGGTCGAGCAATTGCTTAAATTGGGTTTCAGCGTTGCGGTTGAAAGCGGCGCGGGCAAGCTGGCAAGTTTTGATGACGATGCGTTTACTCTGGCAGGAGCAACGATAGTCGATAGCAGCAACGTCTGGCATTCCGACGTGATCCTGAAAGTGAACGCGCCGGACGATGAAGAGATCTCGCTGCTCAATCCAGGCACGACGCTGGTCAGCTTTATCTGGCCTGCGCAGAACCCTGCGCTGATGGAGAAGCTGGCGGCGCGCATCGTGACCGTGATGGCGATGGATTCCGTACCGCGTATCTCGCGTGCGCAGTCGCTGGATGCGCTCAGCTCAATGGCGAATATCGCGGGTTACCGTGCCATTGTTGAAGCTGCGCATGAGTTTGGGCGCTTCTTTACCGGGCAGATCACTGCGGCAGGAAAAGTTCCGCCGGCAAAAGTGATGGTTATCGGCGCGGGCGTCGCCGGCCTTGCCGCCATCGGCGCTGCCAATAGCCTTGGCGCGATTGTTCGAGCGTTCGACACCCGTCCGGAAGTGAAGGAGCAGGTGCAAAGTATGGGCGCCGAATTCCTGGAACTCGATTTCGAAGAGGATGCGGGCAGCGGCGACGGCTACGCAAAAGTGATGTCCGAAGCCTTTATCAAGGCGGAGATGGAACTGTTTGCCGCGCAGGCGAAAGACGTCGATATCATCGTCACTACAGCACTTATCCCTGGTAAACCGGCACCGAAGCTGATTACTCGTGAAATGGTCGACTCCATGAAGCCGGGCAGCGTGATTGTCGATCTGGCGTCGCAAAACGGCGGTAACTGCGAATACACCGTGCCGAATGAAATTAGCACCACGGCTAACGGCGTAAAAGTAATTGGTTATACCGATCTGCCAGGCCGCTTGCCGACGCAGTCCTCCCAACTTTACGGCACCAACCTGGTGAACCTGCTGAAACTACTGTGTGTAGAAAAAGACGGCAACGTGGTGGTCAACTTTGATGATGTCGTGGTGCGCGGTGTAACCGTGGTTCGCGACGGCGAAATCACCTGGCCGGCGCCGCCGATTCAGGTTTCCGCACAGCCGCAGGCAGCACCAAAAGTGACCGTAGCGCCGAAAGAAGAAGCCAAACCGGTCTCGCCGTGGCGTAAATATGCGCTGATGGCGCTGGCGATCATTCTGTTTGGCTGGCTGGCGGATGTCGCGCCGAAAGAGTTCCTCGGCCACTTTACTGTCTTCGCGCTTTCGTGCGTGGTGGGTTACTACGTGGTGTGGAACGTGTCGCACGCGCTGCATACGCCGCTAATGTCGGTAACCAACGCGATTTCCGGCATTATTGTCGTCGGCGCGCTGTTGCAGATCGGCCATGGCGGCTGGGTCAGCTTTTTAAGCTTTATTGCGGTACTGATTGCCAGCATTAATATTTTTGGTGGTTTCACCGTCACTCAGCGCATGCTGAAAATGTTCCGGAAGAACTAAGGGGTAACAGATGTCTGGAGGATTAGTTACTGCTGCATACATTGTTGCCGCGATCCTGTTTATTTTCAGCCTGGCGGGGCTTTCTAAGCACGAAACCTCCCAGCAGGGTAATAACTTCGGTATCGCCGGGATGGCGATTGCGCTGATCGCCACCATCTTTGGCCCTGATACCGGCAACGTTGCCTGGATTCTGGTGGCCATGATCATCGGTGGCGCGATCGGTATTCGTCTGGCGAAGAAAGTAGAAATGACCGAAATGCCGGAGCTGGTAGCGGTGCTGCACAGCTTTGTTGGTCTGGCTGCGGTGCTGGTCGGCTTTAACAGCTACCTGTACCACGATGCGGGCCTGGAACCGGTGCTGGTAAATATTCACCTGACCGAAGTGTTCATCGGTATCTTTATTGGTGCGGTGACCTTTACAGGTTCCATCGTGGCGTTCGGCAAGCTGCGTGGCAAGATCTCTTCTAAACCGCTGATGCTGCCACATCGTCACAAAATGAACCTTGCGGCGCTGGTCGTCTCTTTTGTTCTGCTGCTAGTGTTTGTACGTACCGACAGCGTCGGCCTGCAAGTTCTGGCACTGCTGCTGATGACCATCATTGCGCTGGTGTTCGGCTGGCATCTGGTGGCGTCCATCGGCGGCGCGGATATGCCGGTGGTAGTTTCCATGCTGAACTCCTACTCCGGTTGGGCGGCGGCGGCGGCGGGCTTTATGCTTAGCAATGACCTGCTGATAGTGACCGGTGCGCTGGTCGGTTCGTCGGGTGCGATCCTCTCTTACATTATGTGTAAAGCGATGAACCGCTCCTTTATCAGCGTGATTGCTGGCGGTTTTGGTACCGACGGTTCTTCATCCGGCGGTGATGAAGAAGTAGGCGAGCACCGCGAAATCAACGCGGAAGAGACTGCCGAGCTACTGAGAAATTCGCACTCGGTGATCATCACCCCGGGCTATGGTATGGCGGTGGCGCAGGCGCAGTATCCGGTGGCGGAAATCACCGAAAAACTGCGTGCGCGCGGCGTGAAAGTGCGCTTTGGTATTCACCCGGTCGCCGGGCGTCTGCCGGGCCATATGAATGTGCTGCTGGCGGAAGCGAAAGTGCCATACGACATCGTGCTGGAAATGGATGAGATCAACGATGATTTCGCCGATACCGATACGGTGCTGGTTATCGGCGCTAACGATACCGTTAACCCAGCGGCGCAGGACGATCCGAAGAGCCCCATTGCCGGGATGCCGGTGTTGGAAGTATGGAAAGCGCAGAACGTGATTGTATTCAAACGTTCGATGAACACTGGTTATGCTGGCGTACAGAACCCGCTGTTCTTCAAAGAGAATACGCAGATGCTGTTTGGCGATGCCAAAGCCAGCGTTGATGCTATCCTCAAAGCGCTGTAATTTATACCGCTTATAAATACCGCTCTTCGGAGCGGTATTTTTTTGGCCATAACCAGCATGAGCAGAGCGACTATACTTCTTTCTTCATGTTTTTATGTGGAGGAAGGATGACGTTTTTGCCTCATTTTGACTTTATATCCTTATCGATGTCGCCCGCATTCTGGGCAAGCCTGGCAACAGTGGTGGTGATCACGCTGGTGGTTTACTGGCTGTTTACGCGCTTGTTGAAGATGGTGATGAAAGGGGCGCATAACTGGCGTGAGAAACAACTCGGTGTCGGCAAAATGCAGCATATGCTGGTCGATATGCTCAGCCGCACCAGTCAATTTCTGCTCTTTATTGCTGCGCTACTGTTTAGCCTGCGTTTCATCGCTCTCCCCGACCGACTGCTTAACACCCTCGGACACGCCTGGTTTTTAGTGCTGGCAATTCAGATGTCCATCTGGCTTGATCAGGGCGTGGTGTCGTGGATGCGCCATTTGATGTATACGCCTGGCGCAAGCCGAAATCCGGTGACCATGGTGATTGCCGGTCTGTTGCTACGCATGATGCTGTGGACCATCATGCTATTGTCAATTCTGGCGAATGCGGGCGTCAATATCACCGCGCTGGTTGCCAGCCTCGGTGTTGGCGGTATTGCGATTGCGCTCGCTGTACAGACCATCCTCAGCGATGTTTTTGCCTCGCTCTCCATTGGCTTCGATAAGCCCTTCGAAATTGGCGATTTCGTGGTGTTTAACGATGTTGCCGGCACCATTGAACATATTGGTCTTAAAACCACGCGTATCCGTAGCCTGAGTGGCGAGCAAATCGTCTGCGGCAATGCGATTTTGCTGCAACAAACACTGCATAACTATAAGCGCATGCAGACGCGGCGTATCGTTTTCACCTTCGGTCTGGCCGTCAGTACGCCGCCGGACAAACTGCGGAAAGCGAGTGAAATGGTGCGGACCATCATTACCGACGTGGGTGAAACGAAGTTTGACCGTGCGCATTTTCAGGGATTCGCTACCGATCGGCTGAATGTTGAAGTCGTGCATATCGTCAACACGGTGGATTACAACAAGTACATGGATATTCAGCAGAAAATTAATATCCGCATTATGGAAAAGCTGGCAGAAGAGGGGATCGCGCTTGCGCTACCGTGCGCGGTGGTAAAAGGTAGGCTGGCGGTGGAAAACCAGGCGGCTGAGCAGTGCGGTGAACCGGCAGTATAAAAAGGTAACCTTGCTGGAGTGAACCCCGAAAGTTGGATACTCCAACAGATGGGGTTCACTTCATTGCGGGTTTACGTTTAATCGTCTTCGTCGTCCAGTTCGATCGGGCTTTGGTATTCATCCGGTTTGATAACCAACAGGTCGCAGCGCAGATGATCGATCACCTGTTCGGCCGTATTACCGAGGAACGCCGCAGAAATCCCGGTTCGCCCGATGGTACCCAGTACCACAATCCCGGCTTGTAAGTGCTCGGCCAGGTCCGGGATCACCTCTTCCGGTAACCCTTTCTCAACATGCGTCAGTTTCTCATCAATGCTGAATTTCTGCCGCAGCGCTTTCATTGCCAGCAGATGCTGACCACGAATAGCGTCGTTGTACACGCTGGGATCAAATTCCGGCAGTTCGATGGCGATATTGATTGGCGTAACCGGATAAGCACCGACAATATGCACTTCGGTATGGTTGACCTGTTCGGCCAACTGCAACGTCTCTTTGACCAGCTTTTCGTTAAGCGAATTGTGATATAGCTCTTCACTGGCGAGATTGACTGCCACCACGGCGCGACCACCTTCCGGCCAGGGCTGGTCTTTGACCATCCATACCGGACAAGGGCATTTTCGCAACAAATGCCAGTCCGTGGGGGTGAAAATAACCGATTCCAGCCGATCATGCTGGTGGGTCATTTTCAGCAATAAATCATGGCCACCGGAAATCACTTCCTGGATGATGGCTTCGAAGGGGCGGTTATGCCAGACCACTTTGATCTCAATCGGCACACCCGCATCAATATAAAATTTCGCCTGCTCGCGGATCCACGCAGTACGCTGGCTGATTACGCCCTGCCGCATAGCGGTGCGTTCATCGGGGGACAGAAGGGTAGTCATTTCGTAAGAGAAATCATAGATTGGCAAAAAGGCTTTAATGCGGCCACCAATCCGTTGATGCAAATACACAGCACGCCGTAATGCTGGCTGATCGTCCTGGTTAGGGTCGATGGCGACTAACATGTTTTGATACTTAGCCATACAGGGTCTCCTTACATCTGTCACCACAGTCTGTAAATAAAAGATAACCCATAAGTACTGAATGAAACAGGGAAAACCCTTTGCCAGATCAATAAATCACGAAAATTACACAGTCCGGCAAAGGGTCTGAAGGCAGGAGAAAAAACTCAGGCAACGTTGCGCGTATGGCCAGCCAGTTGCGCCAGCATATCGCTGTTTTCAATGGTGATATATTTACCTTTCACCGCCAGCATTCCGCTCTTCTGGAAGCGGCCGAGCAGACGACTAATGGTTTCTACCGTCAGCCCCAGATAGTTACCGATATCGCCACGGGTCATGGTCAGACGGAATTCGCGCGGTGAGAAGCCACGCTGGGCAAAACGACGCGAGAGATTATATATAAACGCCGCCAGACGCTCTTCAGCATTTTTCTTTGACAGCAGCAGGATCATGTCCTGATCGCCTTTGATTTCGCCACTCATCAGACGCATCATCTGCTGACGCAGGTTTGGCATTTTGCCGGAAAGATCGTCCAGCGTCTCAAACGGGATTTCACAGACCATTGAGGTTTCCAGCGCCTGTGCGAAGCTGGGATGATGAGCGGTACCAATGGCATCGAAGCCGACCAGATCGCCAGCCAGATGGAACCCGGTGATCTGCTCGTCGCCCTGTTCGGTAATGGTGTAGCTCTTAATCGTACCGGAACGGATTGCATACAGCGATTTCAGTTCATCCCCTGCTTTAAACAGAGTCTGACCTTTCTGGATGGGCTTTTTACGCTCAATGATGGTGTCGAGCTGATCCAGCTCGTGCTCATTGAGCGTAAAAGGGATACAAAGCTGGCTAATACTGCAATCCTGGCAATGGATTGCACATCCGCCTGACTGAATGCGTCGTATAATTCGCTTTTCCGGGATCATAGGTCTGCTCAAGCCGTAATTGATATTTGTCAATTTTAACATCTTTTTCTTGAGCACGTAAGTCTGGTAAAACGTCAATTCACGATTATTAAAACAGGCGGGCGAGCTTCAATGAGATGAATCGACATCATCTTGTTGAAATTCATTCACTTCGTTAAGGTTTTTATCGCAAGACTTCCTAATAAAAAGCCTTTTTATGCGCTTTTTTCACAATAGCAGGTAGCCTTCATGGCGTAACAGCCACTCTTTGCGCTGTACACCGCCCGCATAGCCGGTCATGGTGCCATTGCTGCCGATGACACGGTGACAGGGTACAACAATACTGATCGGATTTGAGCCATTCGCGGCCCCCACCGCCCGCGCCGCCGTTGCGCGCCCCAGCGTTTTTGCCAACTGGCCATAATGCACCACCTGCCCGCACGGGATCGTTCGTAGCGCCTGCCATACCTCACGCTGAAAGAGGGTGCCGGCGGTCGCCGTGGGGAGGGTGTCGATAATGGTCAGATCGCCGTCAAAGTAGCCCTGAAGTTTCTGGCTCAATCCGCCGGGATCCGTTGCGGCGATGCGTTGATAGCCTTCACTGCGATAATGGATATCTAGTAGCTTGTTCATGCGATCGCTGTGCTCTTCCCACTCTACGGCGCGCAGATGAAAATTTTCGTCGCACACTATCCATAACGGGCCAAGTGGGGTGGATATTTTATCCTCAAGTAGCGTTAACATCTGGCGTCCTTAACCGTGGCAAAGTGTGTCAATCCTGGCAGACAACTTACCGTGACACCATACCCCGGAAGTACGTTTATTCCGTTATGTTTAACTGAGGAACAGAATAATAAAGAGACAATATTTCGTTATCTAATAGAACATATATTATCTATTCTCGATGATAAAAAATAGAGCCTGCCGACATCCGTCAGGCTCTACAGTACACACAATGATGCTTCCTTTCGTTATTTTATGCTTGTCCTCCGTGTGCAGTAAATATATTTATAGCGGTGCGCGTAAATATTTACAGTATGAAATAGTGATTGATTTCACTATAATTTAACTAAAAATCATCACGTCAAAATGATCGTGATTTTAGTTAAGTGAAATTTATGCTCGCATATTTAATATGGTTATCTCGCTACGATTAAACAGGCGAAAACATTAGCTGTTTGTCAGCGTTAAGGTAAATTCTCGCGGGCCATTGTGGGGGCGCTACACGCCCGTTATAGTATATGAGCAGAAGTTGATGGAGGACTGCCTGATGAATCCTGACGACAAATTGCTTTTTCTTGACGCCATGGAGGACGTTCAGCCCCTGAAGCGCTGTGCAGATGTACACTGGCAGCGAACACCTAATCCTCGCGCGCAGCAGCGTATCGACACCCTGCAGCTTGATAATTTTCTCACCACGGGTTTTCTTGACATTATCCCTCTCGGTACGCCGCTGGAGTTTAAACGCGAAGGGTTGCAGAACGGCGTGCTGGATAAGCTGCGGCAGGGGAAATACAGTCAGCAGGCAAGCCTTAATCTGCTACGCCAGCCGGTTGAGCAATGCCGCCAGATGCTGTTCCTCTTTATGCACCAGGCGCGGCTTGCTGGTCTGCGCAACGTGCTCATCATTCATGGTAAAGGGCGGGAAGATGGCTCGCATCCGAATATTGTGCGTAGTTATCTGGCGCGCTGGCTGACCGAGTTTGATGACGTTCAGGCCTTTTGCGCGGCGCTGCCACATCACGGTGGCAACGGCGCCTGCTACGTGGCGTTGCGTAAATCGGAACAGGCAAAACAGGATAACTGGGAACGTCACGCCAAACGCAGCCGCTGATGGTCTGGCGTGATTTCTGTATTGCCTCTCACTGGCGGGTTTCTGCATAGAGCCCACCGTATTAATAATACAAATTGCTAATATCCGTCATTTTTGCCTGCGCTGGCGAATACTCCCGCGGTGTGAGTTTTATCCGCTGTTTGGCGATATATTCGGCCTGCCTATGATAGCCGATAAAATCTCTGGGGTTTTGACCTTCAGTGATCCCGTAACGTCGTTTGTAGTAAAAGTTAAATGTTTTGGAAATAAGGCCGGAATAATACTGGGATGAATATTCAGCGATGCCGCCCCGGGTTTTTATAAAATTAACGATGGCATGGCCAATATCGCTGCTGGGTGTAGAGCAGCGCAGGTAACTCTGCTTTCCGTCGCCGCCAAAAACCACGCCGTGCAGGCTTTTCATACCGATCCCTTTCCGTGTCAGCGCGCACTGAATATCTTCCAGGTTCTGTTGCAGCCCCAGACCTGTATCGAAATGCGCGCATAGCAGGTAATCGTGCTGATCGGATAAGGCATACAATCCCAAGCAAGTTTGCACCGCTGGCATGGAAAGGTCCAAATCTTCGCGTTTAAAAATACCATATTGTCCTTGAAATACGACGACTCTCATCTCAGTAGCTCCATCTGTAGTGAATACTATTTCATCAGGTCAGAAAAACTATTTAATAATACAAGGGTAATGGTTTTTGTCTCTTAATAATAATATTTGTGTATTTTTCATCTTAAATAAATATACCCGTCATACTTCAAGTTGCATGTGCGTTGGTTTTCCTCGCTCACCCCAGTCAGTTACTGAAGTAAGCTCCTGGGGATTCACTGTGTCGCCGCCTTACTGCAACTCGAATTATTTAGGGTATAGATGGGAAAATGCTTGTATAAATATATCGATAAGGTTTTTTATTTGACCATCGGTAAATCAACGTAGCGTGTTGTATAACTTGGTGATAGCATTTTCTGCGCCATGGCCCAACTTTTTTGAATGCTCTGCCCGGCAAACCAGAAGGTGCCGCATCCTGAATGATTAAGCCGATCGATGGTCGCATCAGCGCCTGGTTGTTGAGCAGGGGGGGATATTCGTCGAATAAATTAAGTTGCGCCACGTCCTGGCTATAAAAATCGCTGAGCATCACACCGGCTTTCATATAGCGAAAACCCGGTTCCAGATCCGGTCCCGCACGGGTGGAGACCTGAATAATATCCCGCGTGTCATTCGTGGGGATAGTCAACCGGCCGCTGGTCTGTGGGTTATAGAAGGTTTTATTTTTGTCATGTGGGCTGGTGCGTATAAAAACGCTTGTCACGCAGCAGTGTTGTCTTTCAGCCCGGAGTTTTTCCGTCGCACGCTCCGCATAGGTGCGCACCATCTGATACATATCGTTATATTGAGTGATGCGGTGATCAAATGAGCGGCTGCAGATGATCTGCTGTTTGGCGGGCGAAACTCATCAAATGCCATAACTGCGGTGAAAGCCTATCTGCGACATTTACTGGCACTATTTTCGTGGGCGGAACAGGATGAGATGGTGAAGCGTCAATATTGGGATTTACTGGCGCTAAGTCATGCCCACCAGTCGGAGCTAAGATAAGAGATGTTGGACGATATCAAGGAAATCAACTTTGCGCAGTGGGGCGCGGATGGGTAGATCGCGCAGGTTTGGATGGATCTTGCGATAATCATGGACGCAACCTGATTCAAGTCTGAACTGTTTAATTTACCCAAATAGCTTTTTGTCAAGCCGTGGAAAATCAAAACAATTGCGTAGTCGTTAAGTGAAATGGCTACTAAGCCCGTTTTGCTTGCAGACTCGCGTATGCATAGTGCTTCTTCAAATAACTTGAATTATAATGTCGGAAATATTAGCACGAACTCGGTGATTTTTTAATGATTTACATTATCGATGACGTTATTACATACAATTCACATGATTGCACGCTAACTCACCTTCCTACCGAAGAATCACTGAGCCTCAGCATTTCATCAGGTCGACTTTTTGAGCAATTGCTAAACTCTAATGGCGAAATTCTGGCGCGTGATACTTTGCTGACCGAAGTATGGGATAAATATGGTCTTCGCGGATCGAATAGTAACCTGAACCAGTATCTGAGTATCCTGCGCAAGGCGCTTTCTGCGTATGGGTGTGAGAATCTAATCATCACAATCCCTAAAATTGGGATACGCCTTAACACAGAGATTAAAATAGAGCGAGAGATTATCGCACCCATAATCGTGGCTGATAACTTATCCGACGACACATCAGCAGTGCCCCCTGTTGACGACCAGGTAAATGAAGCAGTATTAATTTCGTCAAAAACTACTGATAACATTGTGCGGCACTCATTCACTGTTACCCGGAACATTTTGTTTATCGTTATTACCTTAACACTTCTGGGAAGTGCTGCCTGGTATTACTCTGTGATGCATTCTGCAGAACTGAGTCTTCCGTCAAGCACAATAAAGCTGGCGGGCGGATGCGAGGTTGTACTAATGCATGGGGCGGATATTATTGAACGCCAGTCACAGGATAAGCAAATACTTCAAATTCTCAGTGAAAATAATCAATCTTGCGAGCCCGGGCGTAGAGTTTATTTCGATAAAATGACCTCATTAACAACCAAAAATTATGGTAGAACAATTCTGTCAGCATGTAAAATTAATAATAGTGGACACATCATTTCATGCGACAATTTTTATTATATGGACTGGAGAGTAGAATGAAAAGGAGCGCCAATATAGTGATTGTTTTTACGCTGATGGCACTATTAATATTAATCGTGTTTTTTTCAGGCATTTATTTTCTGAACCATCAAAACAAAGACTACCCTTTCCGTTGCTCAACATTTAGTCGATATGATCTCAGCCGCAGCGCGGCAAAAAATATTGAATTTGCTATCTCCCATGATTTGCTTATTAATGGTGCTAAAATAGATAATAATACTTATAGATATAAAATAGGTAAAATTATTACCTCAACAACCGATAATACACCGGATGAGTTTTTTAATCTATTGCTGGCGGAAATTACATTAGGTCCTTCTTATCTACAACTGGATGTTGATAAAGTTGATGAAGACTCCTATCTCATTGGCGGACCACTTTCCTATTTGTTCATCTGCCAGCGTTATTAAGTATCAGAAAATTACTAATTTTCAAGATAAGATATAAACCGGGAGGGATATCCAGACTTCCAGTTTTTGTCTATAGAAAACCCCAGCCTGGCTGGGGGGGGCCGTAAAACTGTCAGCTTTGGGCTGGTTATTAAAACTCCATTTGATTTGTTAAAACACCTTGCGGTCTGGTAACTGAAAGAGTCGAACAAGAAATCAAAAGGGGATCACAGTGGGGGACGAAAAGAGCTCAGCGCACATCTGATAGAACTGTAAATATCACATAGTTTTTTCTCCGAAATACCGAAGGCAGGTAGTCTATGGAGAAAAACTCAGATCATATCCATATACTTGTAGAGATCCTGCTGAAAATGAGTGTGTCGGGTTTTATGGGATATCTGCAGGCAGTAAGTTTGGTGATCTGAAGTTCAAATACGGAAACAGGAGTTCAGGTGCCGGGGTTACTATGTGGATACGGTGGTTAAGAACACGGCGAAGATACAGGTATATATAAAGCACCAGCATGAAGAGGATAAAATGGGCGAGCAGTTATCGATCCCTTATCCAGGTAGCCCGTTTACGGGCCGTAAGTAATCCATAAATGCAAATGTCAGATTGCGATGCGCCTGTTAGGGCGCTGCTGGTAACAGAGCCTTACAGGCGCATCTGAAAAACCTCCGGCTATGCCAAAGGATATTTATTTACATTGTTCAGACTATTACAGAAAGAGTTCTCATGACCAGGTCTGGAAACTATTCAGTATATTGCTAAAGTGTTTTAGCTCTTCAGCACTAAGTGGTACCGATTTTGAAAGAGAAAAAATTAATAAATCATCCATGTTAAGCGTAAAAATAGCCTGCTTTTGATAAAGACGGATCTTGTTTGCCCGCAGAAAATCGTAGGTAATCATGATCTCGATAGCTAAGTTATCACCAGCACCGCTTGTCGATGTGCTTTCTGATGCCAGTTTGTTGCCTTTTTTTGCAAAATATCAAGCTGGCTATTGATATATTCTTCAAGGTTATTATGGCTTCCTAAATTATCGCGAGAAATTATATCGCCAACCAGGCTTCGATAGTTCATCGGTATTTTCATTATGTCGCTATGTATTTGCACCAGGCGTGCTACGCGGGTAATTTTTGCGTGATCGGGTTCATTATCAAAAAAGCTAATATTTTCACTGCTTGAGCCAGAAAACAGTATGTCATCCTGCATGACACAGCCGATTCGGTTACGATGGTTTTCAAACCTGGTCTGGGTGATATCTATACCACCTACCGTGATAGTCCCGTCCTCCGGGTACAACCGGTCAAGAACAATTTTGGCTAAGGTGGTTTTTCCTTGACCAGAGGGGGCAACAATTGCAAGACTTTCACCAGTATTGATCTCTTGGTTTACGCCATTCACGACCCAAGGCTCGGTCGAGACATAGCGGAAACGGATATCCGTCAGTTTGATATTTTGTGGTGCTGGGTTTCATCACTCTTATCTTTGTTCACCAGTTCAGAGCAAGCTTCTGAGCTGGCTTCTATTTCGGACAGCACGATATCGGCCAGACGTTCTCCATGCATTCTCAACATTAGAAAGTCGGTAGCTGCGTTGATCAGACCTGCGCCGCAGCTCATAAACTGATCGGAAAAACTAATAAATGCGGTGAGCATACCTGCGGAGAAATTGCCATCCAGCACCTGCAGTGCGGCAAACCAAACAAGAACCACGCGACCTACTTATGTGATCACCCCTCGCGCAGAGCCGAACAAAATGTTGAGTTTTTGTATCACGATACCTTTGTTAGTACTAGGCTATGTCCCTTAACCTAACAATCGCCTGATAAATAATCTGATCGCCCCCAGTTTTAACATGCTCAGGTAGTTCCTTGCCGTTTTTTCCGAGCGTGTGGCTATACGACGATGCTCTTTTAATATCGCAAAACAGCGTTCCACGACGTTACGTTTTTTATAGAGTTGCCAGTCGGGTTTACGACGGTTGTCACGACTGGCCTTTTCGTTGGTCTTAAAAGGAATAACTGCCTTTATTCCCTTCTCTTTCAGATGAATACGGAGATTTTTCCCCGAGTATCCCTTATCCGTCAGTACGGTCTTTGGACGCGATTTTACGCATCCACTTTTGCGGATGATACCCACCCGGTTCAGTAAGGACCGTGCATATTGGCTTTCATGAACTTGCCCGCTGCTCAGATAGAAACTTAATGGCAAAATCCTGAGCCATCTGTCGCCAGATGGATTTTGGTGCCAAAGCCGCCGCGAGAGCGACCCAGCCCATGGTCATCGGGTTCATCTGGATGTTTTTTTTCGTACCGGCTGCTGCTTTCAGAGCACGGATATTACTGCCATCAAGCGCAATAGCATCCCAGTCGATTAATTCTTTCTCATCCAGAATCTGGAGCAACTTATTGAAAATAATGCTTATTACCCCAGCCTTAGACCACCGGTTAAACCGGTTATAAATCGTTTTCCAGTGACCATAACGCTCAGGTAAATCTCTCCACGGAGCGCCTGAACAAAGTACCCAGAAAATGCCGTTCATGACATGTCTGTGTGAAAAGTAGGGGCGGCCACCTTGTGAGGCGCTTCTTTCAGGCTGTAACAGAGGGGAAATCAGAGCCCACGACTCATCAGGGAAATCGTAACGAGCCACATTAAAGGACTTTTTGTAGTTAAAACAAACGTCAGATTGTACAAAAAATAGTTACGGGACACACCCTGGTAGGGAATAGTCCGCGGATACCAGCACCATATCCATGACCCATTGCATACAGAAGGGAGATAAGATACCGAATAGTTCCAGAGTGATGGGCAGTATGAGTAACTGGACAAAGGCTGATTTTACGGTCGTGTCCATTCATTTTTTCTGGTTTTGAATTTGCGCTCAATTGCTTAAAAAAGTCATAAAATATATGATGTCAATGAACCACCGCTGACCTCTACGATTTCATTATTTTTCAATTCACTCATATTCCTTCCTTATGCTGTAATTACAGCTTTGTCTTGAATGTACTTTCAGCAATATGCCTAAACCAACCTACAGTCGCATCCCAGCCGTTTATTGCACCATAAAGTGTACCCACAAACAGTCCAACGACAGCGCCTGCAATTAATCCACTGAGAGCTGAAATTATACCGGCACCTAATATTCCACCTGTGCTACCACCACTCATCGCCTATTTAACGCCAAAAGCGGTGATGCCAGTTGCTGCACCTACAACCACTGAACCAATAAAGTCAAAAAAACCTGCGCTTGAAACGTTTTTCATTTTAAAAAATGTTACTTCTCTCATTCATGTCTTCATAGTGTTTTTTTAACAAAATTATTCTATAAATGCCGATTCATGCGAGCAATACTATTAAAGTAAGAGTCTTCTCAGAAAAAACAGGTAAATACCAATAGTTATTTTACTTGGCTCATGATTGCGTTTTTTTACATAAATTTAACCATCATTGGGGGGCTGGGCTGTGGTTTTTTTTTGAAATCCTTTTGTTAATCTCAATCAAAGTGGTACTCATGCTGACTGTGACAGTCCAACATCTGTTTATAGAAAGTAATTGGATGGTACTGTTTTCGTCTCAGGGATGGAAAATCGTTATTTGAATATAATAATACACCGAATTTTTGTGTCTACCTCATTTTTAATAACCAATCGCATATTTATATAAATTAAACTATTAGATGTATATTCTGTTATTTTGTAAAATATTAGAATTAAAATCTATATGATATTGATTTTTTGATTTAAATGTCTGTTTTGGCGATTGTGTGTTTTAATTTCTACCAAGAAATGGCGCTTTGTTTTTTTTTGGTGATAAGAATTAACATTGACTCCAATTTTATTATGCTTATTTCTGATGTGATCATTATTTTTAAGGAGGGAGGCTATTTTCGATTTTTATGCAGCATTTTTATAACATGTATCATCAAATGATTGTGGTAAATTATTTTTTAATAAATAAGTCACAATGTCATAGATAAACATATCATTACATTTTTATGTGCTGGTTTTGTTTGTTTTTATGGTGTGATAATTTGCTGTTAATCATTTTTGTAGTGTTATTGTCTGTTTGTTGTGGTGTTTGTGGTGTTGAGTTTTATATTAAGACGGTTCTAATATGGCGAAACCGATTCATTGTTATTTTTCGGCTCGAATTTTGGGGGCGAGTAAAGAAGTTGTAGTTAACCTGGCGAAAGTAAATAGACCATAACAAAAAGATTTTACTAATCACTATCCTTTGAGTCAGTTAGATAGAGTTAATGAATATGAATAGAGTGACTGAAAATCATGAACGGATCATTGACGTATTAGCAGGGTATACGCAAATTGCTAATCCAGATGAGATATCCCGTGGCAAGCGTCGTTATCATTTAACAAAGGATAATGTACGCCGTGTTATGTTCATCCTTGACGGTGATTTTTTATTCAAATTGAAAAGCGAGAATAAGGTCCTGAATATATTATCTGTTCCATTTGTCGTTGGCGTGACACCAACATTAGATGAACCTCCAGTTTATCTGGAGAGAATCGATTATGGGAAAGTCAGTTCCATCGACTATGATTTTTTCTGGCAGTTGGTTTTTGAAAAAGAACTTTTCAATGATGCTGTGTCGATTTTATCGGGGCAGTATTCAGATTTAATGAATTATATACAATTACCTAAGAAAAATTCGCGCGATGAGGTTTGCTCTTTAATTGAGCACTGGAAAAAGCTTCCAGCACATCTTAAAAAACGTTTTTCTGCACTTTATCTTATTGAAAATAGCTCAACTCTTTCAAAAAGCTCGATTTGTAGGGTGTTGAAAGAATTAAAGGAAAAGGGCGAACTAGAACTTGTTAACGGTAAGTTAACATAACTTATAATTTAGAAGCAAACATCTGAAATGCTGAAGAGGAAACATGGTTATAAAAATTGCCTGCACAGATAAAAATTATTTCTTCAGATTAGGTATTTCTAAAATAATTGATGAGAGCATTTTATCTGTTGCAAATGTGGAATTTTTATCCAATTTTGATAGTCAGAGTTTGCAGCAGGCCGACTTAATAGTGGTTAATGCTTCGCAATGGCGTCTCTATATGTGTCAAACCGCATATCGCGACAGAAAGCCAGGTAGCATAATGTTGGTGTTTGTCGATAAATCAGAAGATTTCATCACATATCGACTCCCACTTTGTTATCGATCATTGGCCGTGGTTTCGCGAGCAGACTCAGTTAGTAAAGTAGCAAAGAAGATTACAAAAAATTTGTTTAACTTTCGGAATGGATTCATAGGATATCTTCCATCAGATTGTCTTCGCTGTAATTTTTCCAACGTTACAATGGTGCAATTACGCGTGATAAATTATTTAAAAAAGGGCCATAGTGTCAACCAGGCAGCAATGTATCTTGGTATGAATAACAAAACTGTTTATTCTCATAAATATGATGTAATGAGAAAGTTTTCACTTAAAGGTGATTTTGAATTCAATTCCTTTATCAATGATTTAACTTTGTCTGAAATTTATAACGGAAGAATAAACCATGGAGAGATTTAGTTATGTAGTAAGGTCTGTTTAAGTACTTTTTTCTGTGTTTATACCAGTTAATCATTTATCTGGCGTGCATTCGTTAATGAAGATTTTTTTCGAGGTATCTATGAATAATTTGTCACAACAAAAAAACTGTTGTGTGTTTATACCCTATAATATTGTTAAAGGCTGCATATTTAGCATTGTCCTTTTATTTACGGTATATTTTTACATCAACTATGCTGAAGCTGCACCATTACAAAATTCATCGGAACGTGTTTTTTCGGATAAGACTGCGAATGAAGAAAGTCAGTGGCAGAGGCTGGATACGCGCGCGCGAATTACTATATATCGCATCAGGGAAGACAATAATGAAATGTCAAAGGTGCCGGTAAATATATTTATTAATAATCAATATCATACAAGTGTTTTGCCGGGTGATGCTGCACTTGAACTGGGTCTGTGCCCAGGGGGAAAAGAGATAGATTTCATGCTGGGTAAGCATGGGGCAACCCATTTAAAGCCGCAAGAAAAAGTTGAAATTGACCCGCCAATTATTAATGAAGGTGAGCGATATTACTATCAGGTGGCAGTAAATAAGATGGGGCGACTTTCAGTGCACTCAGTGCCTTCTGAAGAAGCTGAGTTGGCATTAAGCAATCTTAAAGTGCAAACTCGTACATTATCACGGGTATTGCATGAGGTTTATTGCCCTGAAGTGACATATACGTCTAACTCACCTCGATTTTTCAACCGTGGGGATAGCTTAACGCAGCTGAGTGTAGATGGTAGACATTTCCTTCGTCAACTTGTAAAGAATATTAATAACGAGTTTGTTCAGGTGGATAAAATTGTCGTTAAAAAATATAGTGACCGTAATCACTCTTCAATAACTGAGTATCCTTTTGCTCAAATGCGAGCGAACAGTATAACTACGTATTTAACAAATTCAGATATTGCCTCACCTCGCTTTATTTCTCAGGTAGAGGTTCCTGAATGCGAAGCTCCTTCATTTGGTAACGCTTGTGAGCAGGAAAAACATAACTTAAAAGAAAGTTTGCATGTGGAAGTTTATGGAGTCATGAAAAATATTCACTCCACGATTTGATTTTTTTAATTCTCATTAATTAAGTAGGTATTTATGTTAAAAATTAATATGCGAAGTGTGAAGGGGATTGTCTCTTCATATACTATTGATGCAAAAGCAGCACAAGCTACAATCATTGAAGTTCCTCGCCAGGGGATCTTCAATATTGAATTAATCGATGGCGCTACTGGACATGCACCACAAATAGTCATTTCTAAACGGGTTGGAAAAAATTTATTATTATTTATTGGGCGTGATGAATCTACTCAGCCTGATGTCGTGCTGGAAAATTATTACGAAAATGATGATGTTCATGTAATCGGTCTTGGTGAAAATGGCCAGTATTACGAGTATGTGCCTACTTCCGGAGATGTTGCTGAATTTCCGCCAGCATTAACGGAAGGTAAGAGCGGTGAGCTGGTTTTAGGTGGCGAAGGTTACGCCAGTGCAGATCCGTTGGCTTCTGGTGATAATAATTTCAGTTGGTTACCCTTCCTCTTATTGGGTGGTGCTGTTACTGCGGGAGGCATCGCTATCGCAGCGTCTTCTGGCGGAGGTGGTGGTCACCATACTACGGCAAAAACAATCACAGCAACGTTTAATCCTGTAGCGGATGCTGACAGCGATGGTCGGCCTGAATTTTCGGGTACTTCAAATAGCCCTGATTCACAGGTAATCATTCAACTACCTGACGGCACGCAAATTACTACTCAAACTGACAGCGACGGAAACTGGTATGTTGAGGCTCCTGACTCGCAGCCTAATGGTACCATTACCATTACGATCACTGATAATGCAGGTAATAGTGGTAGTTTTACAGAGGAATTTATCGATACGGTTGCACCTGAAGCGCCTGTTATTAATATCAATGATAATGAGCAAATTGCAGGTAAAGCAGAACCAGGTTCAACCATAGTCATTACCGACGATAGTAACGGTAAATCCACTACTGTTATTGTTGATGAAAATGGTGACTGGAGTATCCAGCCTAATCCAATCAATGAAGGTGATGATAACGTCACGGTTGTGGTAGTCGATCCTGCGGGTAACGTATCTCCATCTGCTGATGCCTCTCGTCCAGATATTACTCCGCCTGATAACATCAATTCCGGCCTGGTGACGGACTCCATCACCCTGACGGATGATGTGGGTGACATCACCGGGGAAATCGTCAGCGGCAGCGTCACCGACGACGCGCGTCCGACCTTCTCCGGCAACG
>JAGTSE010000050.1:44980-47105 GCA_018261615.1 Pseudomonadota bacterium
CGGCAGCGTGCCGGTGGATGAAAACGGCAAGTGGAGCTGGACGCCGGAGCAGGATATGGCGGACGGATCGTCACACGACCTGAGCGCCACGGCAGTGGACCAGGCCGGTAACGAAGGCCCGAAAGCGGACGGCGACTGGCAGTTCACGGTGGACACTTCGGCACCAGGTGCGGATGCATTTACCCAGGGTAGCATCACGCTTACTGATGATGTGGGGCCAGTACAGGGTGTTATTACAGACGGTGCGACCACGGATGACACACGCCCGACTTACAGCGGCAGCGTGAGTTCAACTGGCATCGCTGAGGGTGTTGTTAGTGTCAATATCTACGATAACGGTGTACTGGTTGGCAGTACGGCGGTCGATGAAAACGGTAAATGGAGCTGGACACCGGAACGTGCGCTGGAAAGCGGGGAACACGCTCTGACAGTGGCTGCAGTGGATGCGGCGGGCAATACAGGTCCTCAGATCAGTGGTACTGCAGATGAGGCGTGGGACTTCAGTATCCTGACAAGCGCACCGACGCAGCCAGCGATTGAGAATGTGGTGGATGACTACAGCCAGGGCGAGGATGCTGATACCGGCTTCCTGCAAAAAGGACAGTCCACCAATGACAGTACGCTGACGGTGAACGGAACTGCAGGTGCGGGTCTGACGGTGGTGGTATGGGCCACGGATGCAGAAGGTAACAAAATAAATGTGGGTGAAGGTGTTGCGGACAGCAAAGGTCGCTGGAGCATCACTACCACAGAACTGGGGGCGGATGGCCGCTATGATCTGACTGCGACAGCGGTAAATGCGGCAGGAATCTCCTCAGCAGAAACTGGCGTGTTTACTGTAGTGCTGGATACAACCCCCCCGGAGGCCGCAGAGGCGATGCTGATGGATGCTCAGGGTGAGGTTCAGGGTGTAGTTATCGACGGCGGAGTGACCGATGACCGCTCTCCGGTGCTGAAGGGTACAGCAGAGGCAGGAGCGTCGGTGACGGTTTATCTGGACGGCAGCAGCAGCCCTGCGGGTACCACCACGGCAGGCGCTGACGGCAGTTGGACGCTGGATCTGGGCATGTTGGCTGACGGTGAGCACAGTTGGCAGGTGAAGGTGACGGATGCTGCGGGCAACGAAACGCGCGGCGAAAGCATGACCTTTACACTCGACAGTAGCAACGTTGAGTTGACGATTGACCGCGCGATTGACAATGCCGGCAGCGTGACAGGTACGGTGCTGAATGGTGGGCTGACTGACGATAACACACCGGAGCTGCAGGGTACGACTCTGCCGGGTGCTGTGGTGACCGTAAGAGATGAGGCGGGTACGGTGCTGGGTAGCAGTGTGGCAGACAGCAGCGGAGCGTGGCACTTTGCTGTGGAAACACTGGCAGATGGTGAGCACAACTTCACGGCGCAGGTGACCAGTGCGGCAGGTAATACCAGCGAGGCGAGTTTTACCCTGATTGTGGATACGACTGCGCCAGAGCCGGTGATAATTCAGTCACTCCAGGACGATGTTGGCACAGTACAGTTTACCTCCTCTGTGGCAGGTAATGTAACCGACGATCCTGCGCCAACTTTTACCGGTACAGCGGAAGCGGCTTCTCTGGTAACGCTCTATGACAATGGTATTTTGCTGGCAACAATTACGGCAGATGCCGAGGGACACTGGACTTATACTCCGACCACTAACCTGTTAGAAGGTACACACAGTATTACGGCGACGGCCACTGATGTAGCCGGCAACGTAAGTGAAATAAGCAATAGCTGGAATTTCATTGTTGATATCACTGCGCCCAATGTTGGCATTTCAGGGAACTCTGAAGAATCGTTAAGTGGTTTAACGGAACCTGGTGCCATTGTTATCGTAGAAGATAAATATGGCACGCAATACCGTGCAGTAGCAGACCAGCAGGGTAAGTGGGTGATTGTGCCTAACCCTATCGCGGCGGGAGAGTCTGGTGCGATTTATGCTATCGATCCTGCGGGTAACCAGGGTCAGCCAGTGTCTTTCCAGGGCGCAGCTCTGGCTACTTATAACTTGCTGAATGAAAGTGCACAGGTAAACACCACCTCCACGGACGATCAGCTCAACCCGTCGACCACCCGGCTTGCCGACGGCCGCATTGTGGTG
>JAGTSE010000051.1 GCA_018261615.1 Pseudomonadota bacterium
AAGCTCAGGGTGTAAACATTGTACAGCCCCTGCCCGTAAATTTTTGCAGATAAGGCGCGATACACCGCTTTTTCGCCCGATAGTAGTAGGTATCCGACGTGCTACTGACGCGGTTCTTCACATCATGTAGCCCCTGCCCGGCGCGGGCTTTTAGTTCGATATACTTCTGGTCTGCAGGATCTCCCGCGCCATTCCGATATGCGCAATGCCGTCTTCATCATAGATATCCGTCACTGGCTGAAAGCCAAAGTGTGCATAAAAAGATTGCAGATGTGCCTGCGCTCCCAAGTACAGCGCCCGCTGCGGCCAATGTTGCTCACAGGAATCCACGGCGCGTTCCATTAGCTGGTAGCCCAGTTTTTCCCCTCTGACCTGAGCACTGACAATCACCCGGCCAATCACCACGGGCGATAGATCATCATCACTTTTCAGAATCCTCGCATACGCCACCAGTTGATCCCCTTTCCAGCCGAGGATATGTCGGTTTTCTCCTGTCAGATCATCGCCATCCACATCCAGATAGGGGCAGGTTTGCTCCACAACAAACACTTCGCAGCGCAGCTTCAGCGCGGCGTAGAGTTCAGCAACGGTGAGTTCAGAATGGTGCAGGTCTTGCCAGCGGATCATCTCTTGCTCCTTATTTGTTATCATCCCGTTATACTCATTTTTTTGTGATTTGGGCAGAGCATAACTTTGGAACTGATTTTCCTTGGCACCTCCGCTGGTGTCCCGACACGCGCACGTAACGTAACCGCGATGCTGTTGAATTTACAGCACCCAACCCGCGCAGGGCTTTGGTTGTTTGATTGCGGTGAAGGCACGCAGCACCAGATGCTGCGCACGGCGTTCCATCCTGGTAAGCTGGACAAAATTTTTATCACTCATCTGCATGGCGATCATCTGTTTGGTTTGCCGGGGTTGCTGTGCAGCCGCTCGATGGCCGGGAATGTTCAGCCGCTGGATATTTATGGCCCGCAAGGCATTCGCGAGTTTGTGGAAACAACCTTACGGCTGAGCGGTTCATGGACCGACTATCCACTGACAATCCATGAAATAACGGCCGGTCTGGTAGTGGATGACGGTCTGCGTAAAGTTACGGCTTACCCGCTGGCGCACCCGGTGGAGTGTTACGGTTATCGTATTGAAGAGCATGATAAGCCCGGCACACTGGATGCGGCCGCGCTGGTCGCCGCAGGCGTAGCGCCAGGGCCGCTGTTTCAGAAATTAAAAGCGGGTGAAACGGTGACGCTGGAAGATGGCCGCACGCTGCGCGGTACTGATTATCTTGCTCCGGCAGAGCCGGGTAAAAAGTTGGCGATTTTTGGCGATACCTCTCCCTGCCCTGCATCTCTTGAACTGGCGCGTGGTGTGGATGTGCTGGTACATGAAGCCACGCTGGAAAGTGCGATGGAGGAGAAAGCAAATAGCCGCGGTCACAGTTCAACGCGGCAGGCCGCGCAACTGGCACTGAACGCGGGCGCAGGCAGGCTGGTGATTACACACCTCAGTTCACGCTATGACGAGAAAGGTAGCCAGGCAGTTCTGGCTGAGTGCCAGGCACTCTTTGCGCAAACAACTCTGGCTGAGGATTTTGCGCTGGTTCACATTTGATTTTCATTTAGGCACTCTATTTTTTTTCCCGCATGCCGATAATAGATATACGCAGGCATTTTCTATTGAGGGCATGATGGATAATTTCCAGAAAGACATCGATGACAGGGCGAATCTAACTCTGTCGAACCGGTTTGAGCTGTTGCTGTTTCGTCTCGGCACATCGTTGGATTCAACGAAATCAGAGCTGTTTGGCATCAACGTGTTTAAATTGCGCGAAATTGTGCCGATGCCCACCTTCACTCGCCCTGCCGGAATGAAGCCGCCCTTAATGGGGATGGTCAATATCCGCGACCAGGTGATCCCTGTAATTGACCTGTCGGCGGTTGCGGGCTGCAAGCCCACGACCGGCCTCAATATTTTGTTGATCACAGAATATGCCCGTAGCGTACAGGCCTTTGCAGTGGAGTCGGTAGATAACATCATTCGCCTGGACTGGAAACAAGTGCATACGGCTGAGAAAGCGATCAACGGTCGTTATATCACCAGCATTGCCTGCCTGGATGACGATAAGGACACCAACAATCTAGCGATGGTGCTGGATGTTGAGCAGATCCTGTATGACATTGTGCCTGCGGATCACGACGTTCATGGCGATCATGTGCCGGACAAGAAATTCCATCTGAAACCGGGCTCGGTGGCGATTGTGGCAGAAGATTCCAAAGTGGCGCGCGCCATGCTGGAAAAAGGCCTCAACTCGATGGAAATCCCGACCGACATGCATATCACCGGCAAAGATGCGTGGGAGAAAATCCAGCGTCTGGCGCAGCAGGCCGACAGTGAAGGTGTACCGGTTAGCGATAAGATCGCCATGGTACTGACTGATCTTGAAATGCCGGAAATGGACGGCTTTACTTTAACGCGTCTGATTAAAACCGATCCGCGCCTGAAAAACATTCCGGTGGTAATTCACTCGTCACTTTCCGGTAGCGCGAACGAAGATCACGTACGTAAAGTGCAGGCCGATGGCTATGTTGCGAAGTTCGAAATCAACGAGCTTTCGTCAGTGATTCAGGAAGTGCTTGACCGTGCCGCCAATAACATCCGCGGCCCGCTGATCAGCCACCACCAGATTGCTTCACAGCCGTTACTGGCGAAGTAATTTCTGCACCATAAAAAAACCGCCGGGTTTGCAGCCCGGCGGTTTTTCTTTATGCGCTCTGCACAATTACATCATCGGCAGCGCCAACTGTACGATACTGATCAGCGGCTGCGGGTAAATACCCAACAGTAATACCAGCAACGCAGAGATCAGCACCACAATCCCGCCAGCACTGTAGGCCCAGTCGGAGGGCGCATCGCGGTTCAGTTGCTGCGGAGCACTCAGATAGAGGCTCACCGCCACGCGCAAGTAGTAATACAAACCAATCGCCGAACCGACCACCACCGCGCCCGTCAACCACCACAGGTGCGCTTCAACGCCAACGGCAAGAATGTAGAACTTACCGATAAATCCTAAGGTCATCGGGATACCTGCCAGTGACAGCATCATCACCGTCAGAACCGCCGAGAGAATCGGACGGTGCCAGAACAGCCCGCGATAGGAGTAAAGCGATTCTGCATCCGGGCCGCGATATGGGCTGGACATCAGACTCACCACACCAAACGCGCCGAGGCTGCTGAACAGGTAACCGGCCAGATAAACGCCAACGGTTTCCATCGACATCTGGCCGTTCTGCAACGCAATCAGCGCCACCAGTAAATAGCCGAGGTGCGAGATGGAGGAGAAGCCAAGCAGACGCTTGATGTTGGTCTGGCTCAGCGCCATCAGGTTACCGAAGATGATGGAAGCAAAGGCAATAAGGCCCAGTACCACACGAACGGCCTCACTGTCGCTAACCGGCGCATAGAGGAACAAACGCATCAGCACGCCAAAGATGGCGATTTTGCTGGCGGTCGCCAGGAAGGTGGAGACTGGCGCAGGAGCGCCCTGATAAACGTCAGGCGTCCACAGGTGGAACGGCACCAGCGAGAGTTTGAAACCGAGACCGACAATCATCAGGCCCAGCCCCGCCAGCAACAGCGGCTCCTGCAGCATGCCTTCACCGAGGCTCTTACCGATAGCAACAAATGCCAGATTCCCGGTTTGCGCGTACACCAGTGCGATACCGAACAGCAGGAAAGAAGAAGCTGCGGCAGACAGAATGGTGTACTTGATACTGGCTTCCAGCGAACGTTTCTGGCGGAAGGCATAACCCACCAGCCCAAACAGCGGCAGGGAGATCAGTTCAATACCAAGGAACAACGCCGCCATATGGTTGGCGTTAGCCAACAGAATGCCACCCATTGCGGCAATCAGTACCAGCAGATAAAACTCTTCTTTGTTGTCGCTATACCCTTCCAGCCACGGGTAGGCGAAGGTGCAGGTGGCGAGGCTCGCCAGTAGCACCAGCCCGGTGTAGAGCATGGCGTAACCATCGACGCGCATCAGCGGCGTCACATCCATTGCTCCCGCCTGCCCGACAAACCACAGGGAGAGCAGCGCGACGTTCAGGCCGATGACCGATAGCGTGGCATTGAGGAAATGGTTGCGTCGCCACGCAATGGATAGCATCACAACCACCACCGTCAATCCGACGATCAGCAGCGGCAGCAGCGCAATCAGGTGTTGTGGAGTAATTGTCATGGCGATTTACGGCCTTGTAGTAGTAATAGAGTTAACAAACCACTGCTGGATATTACCCATCGCGGCATGCGAAGTATCCAGAATCGGCTGCGGATAGAAGCCAAGCAGTACCAGAAGCACAACCAGGATCAAGATTATAAACAGCTCGCGCAGTGACAGCCCCGGCAGTTCCTTGCTGGCCAGTTCGCTTTTCGCTTTACCGAAGTAGGCGCGATGCAGCATTGCCAGTGAGTAAACCGATGCGAAAACCAGACCGAAGGTGGAAATCACCGTGATCATCGGCACAACCTGGTAGCTGCCGAAGAGGATCATGAATTCACCGACGAAGTTACCGGTACCCGGCATACCCAACGTGGCGACAGCGAAGAACATCGACAGCGCTGGCAACCATTTAATCTTGCTCCACAGCCCGCCCATCATACGCATATCGCGGGTATGCAGGCGTTCGTACAACTGACCGCACAGAATAAACAGACCCGCCGCAGAGAGACCGTGCGCAATCATCTGGATAACCGCGCCCTGGTAGGCCAGTTGGCTGCCGGTGTAGATAGCAATCAGCACGAAGCCCATGTGGGACACCGAGGTGTACGCAATCAGACGTTTGATATCCGTCTGGGTGAACGCCATCCACGCACCGTAGAAAATACCGATGACGCCCAACCACATGGCGATGGGTGCAAACTCTGCGGAAGCATTCGGGAACAGCGGCAGCGAGAAACGCAGCAAACCGTAGGCCGCGGTTTTCAGCAGGATCCCCGCCAGGTCAACGGAACCTGCGGTCGGTGCCTGCGAGTGCGCATCCGGTAACCAACCGTGCAGCGGCACCACCGGCATTTTCACCGCAAAGGCGATGAAGAAGCCCAGCATCAGCAGATATTCGACGTGGTCGGACATCGGCGTTTTCAGCAGGTCTTCATAGTCGAAAGTCCAGACACCGGTTGCGTTATAGTGCACCACTACCAGCGCCAGGATGGCAATCAACATCACCAGACCACTGGCCTGGGTATAGATGAAGAACTTGGTCGCAGCCGTAATACGCGTCTTCCCATCGGAGGCTTTGTGGCCCCACAGTGCAATCAGGAAGTACATCGGCACCAGCATCATTTCCCAGAAGAAGAAGAACAGGAACATGTCGATGGCAAGGAACACGCCGATAACGCCGCCCAGAATCCACATCAGGTTGAGGTGGAAGAAGCCCTGATATTTTGCGATTTCACGCCAGGAACAGAGTACCGCCAGAACGCCGAGGAAACCGGTCAGCACTACCATCAGCAACGACAAACCGTCCATAGCCAGATGAATATTGATGCCGAAGCGTGGGATCCACGCCAGTTTAAACTCTTCCTGCCAGGCAGGCAGACCGGTGGATTGCGTCAGAGAGTAGCCGCCCTGCATCCAGAGTTGCAGGGAAAGCGCCAGCGTCAGTCCCATGGTGATCAGGGCGATCCAGCGCGGCACCTTCACGCCGAAGCGTTCGGTCTGCCAGCAAAGAAAGCCGCCGATAAAGGGGATTAGTATTAGCCAGGGTAATAACATGGCGGTGTATGTCCCTTATATTAATTCCTGTTCAGGCTATCTCGCTCGTCATAACGAACCCCGGCTGTGCTCGCAATCCTCACGTACTCCAGTACGCTCCGGTTGCTCTGCACAGGCGGTGTCCACTCTGACTTCGCCGATAACGCCTGTCTGTCAGGAATACTTACCTAAAATATGTTTTCACCGGAGACGGATCTTCTCGCCCCACAAATCACACAAATTTAGTCTGAAGGCCGGATAAGCGTAGCGCCTGCCGACCCACAAACTCAGCGCAATACCATCAGCAGCGTCAGCACCACGACTGCGCCAATGCTCATCGACGCGACATACCAGCGCAGATATCCGTTCTCGCTAAACAGCAGCCCTTTGCCTGCAAAGCGCGAAAGGATCGCCGGAATGTTCATTAGTGCATTCAGCGGATCGCTCTTTAGCAGCCAGGCAATGCCAAGATACGGCTTCACGAAGATGCGGTCGTACAGCTCATCGAAGCCCCAGGCATTGAACCACCAGGTCCCGAAGAAACGACCTGTCGCGCTGTTGGCAATCGAGTGCACCAGCGTACGTTTACCCAGCCACAGCCAGGCCGCCAGCAGAATACCGATGACGGCAACCGCACCGGACGCCACTTCCAGCATGACCACGCTGCTGTGTGCCAGCTCGGTGGTTTCTGGCAGAACGCCTCTCAGCGGTGGCACAATCATTGCGCCAATAAAGGTGGAGAGCACCAACAGCACAATCAGCGGTAGATGATGGGTGATCCCCTTCCCTGCGTGAGCGTGAATCTGTTCTTTCCCGTGGAAGACAATGAAAATCAGGCGGAAGGTGTACAGTGATGTCATAAACGCGCCAACCAGACCGGCAATCATCAGATTGACATGACCGTTTGCTACCGCACCTGCAAGGATTTCGTCCTTACTGAAGAAGCCTGCGGTCAGCAATGGCAGCGCCGACAGCGCCGCGCCACCGACCAGGAAGCAAGCGTATACCAGCGGAATCGACTTACGCAGGCCACCCATTTTAAAAATGTTCTGCTCATGATGGCAGGCGAGGATCACAGAACCGGACGACAGGAACAGTAGCGCTTTAAAGAATGCATGCGTCATCAGGTGGAAAATCGCCGCGTCCCAGGCCTGCACGCCAAGCGCCAGGAACATGTAACCGATCTGGCTCATGGTTGAGTAGGCAAGTACGCGTTTGATATCCGTCTGCACCAGCGCGGCGAAACCTGCCATCAGCAGCGTTACCGCACCGACGATACCGACCAGATGCAGCACTTCCGGGGTCAGCAGGAACAGCCCATGCGTACGGGCAATCAGATAAACACCGGCGGTCACCATGGTGGCAGCGTGGATCAGCGCGGAAACAGGCGTCGGGCCAGCCATCGCGTCCGCCAGCCATGTTTGCAACGGCAGTTGCGCGGATTTACCGACCGCACCACCCAGCAGCATCAGCGTCGCCCACATCAGCATGTTATTGCCGTTGGCAAAGTGCTGAGGTGCCAGCTCAACCATTTCGCGGAAGTTCAGCGTGCCCAGCTCGTTGTAAAGGATGAACAGCGCGAAAGCGAGGAATACGTCACCCACACGGGTAACGACGAACGCTTTCATCGCCGCAGCGCCATTCTTCGGATCGGTGTAGTAGAAGCCGATCAGCAGATAGGAACACAGGCCCACGCCTTCCCAGCCGAGGTACATCAGCAGCAGGTTATCCGCCAGCACCAGAACCACCATGCTGGCGATAAACAGGTTGGTGTAGGCGAAGAAACGGGAGTATCCCTCTTCTCCGCGCATATACCAGGAAGCGAACATATGGATCAGGAAACCCACTCCGGTGACGACCGAAAGCATGGTCAGCGACAGGCCGTCCAGCACCAGGTTGAAACCAATGTTGAAATCACCGACCGCCATCCACGTCCACAGCGGTTGCGAAAACGCCTGCTGATCGTTGTTGAAGAAATCAACGCCGACAAGGGCGGTCACCAGCGCCGCGAGGCCAATCGAGCCAACACCAACGGTTGCAGAAAGATTCTCTGACCAGCGCCCGCGGGAAAAGGCCAGTAAGACAAAGCCAATAAAAGGCAGAATAATGGTTAAGGCGAGCATGTTCATCCACGCATCTCACTTACTGAATCGATATTCAGATTCTGGCGGCGACGATGGAGTTGCAGCAGCAACGCCAGGCCAATACTCGCTTCCGCAGCCGCGAGGCTAATGGCGAGAATATACATCACCTGCCCGTCGGTCTGTCCCCAGTAGCTGCCAGCAACCACGAAGGCCAGCGCAGCAGCGTTAATCATGATTTCCAGCCCAATCAGCATAAACAGCAGGTTGCGGCGGATAACCAGACCGGTCAGACCCAAAACAAACAAAATCGCTGCGAGGATCAGTCCATGTTGTAAGGGGATCATACTTGCTCCTCCGTTTTTCTTTTCGCGCGATCATCGGTGCGATTGCTCAGCACTTCACCGGCCCTGTCTTCACGCCCCAGATGGAAGGCTACAACCAGCCCCGCCAACAGCAGCATAGAGGCCAGCTCCACGGCCAGAACATAAGGGCCAAACAGCGTAATACCGACCGCTTTCGCGCTAATCGCCGTCCCGTCGATACCCTGATCGTTGACGCCCAGAATGGCGTAAATCATCACCCCCAGCAGCACCGCAGAGAGCAACGCCGGGCCGATCCAGATTTGCGGCGACAGCCAGTTGCGCTCCTGCTCGACCACGGTATTGCCAAGGTTCAGCATCATCACAACAAACACGAACAGCACCATGATGGCCCCGGCGTAAACGATGATCTCCAGTGCACCGGCGAAGTAAGCGCCGAGTGAAAAGAAGACCCCGGCAATGGCCAGCAGCGACACTATCAGATACAGCAAGGCGTGCACCGGGTTGGTATGCGTTATTACGCGTACCGTCGTCAGGATGGCGACCAGGCCACAGATATAAAAAGCGAACTCCATTGCCCCTCTCCTTACGGTAACAGGCTCTTGACGTCGATAGGTTTGGCTTCGTTTTCCGCTTCACCTTTATCTTTGCCGTCGATTGCCATACCTGCCATCCGGTAGAAGTTATATTCCGGGTATTTGCCCGGACCGGAGATCAGCAGATCCTCTTTTTCGTACACCAGGTCCTGACGTTTGTATTCACCCATTTCGAAATCCGGGGTGAGCTGAATCGCCGTTGTCGGGCACGCCTCTTCGCACAGACCGCAGAAAATGCAGCGTGAGAAGTTGATACGGAAAAACTCCGGATACCAGCGACCGTCCTGCATCTCCGCTTTTTGCAGAGAGATACAGCCTACCGGGCACGCTACCGCACACAGATTACAGGCAACGCAACGCTCGGAACCGTCCGGGTCGCGCGTCAGCACGATACGACCACGGTAACGCGGCGGCAGATAAACCGGCTCTTCAGGGTACATACGGGTTTCGCGCTTCGCGAAAGCATGCAGGCCAATCATCCAGATACTACGGACCTGGGTGCCGAAGCCCACGAGTAATTCTTTTAAAGTCATGGTCTTTTCACCCCTTATTGCGCCTGCCAGAGAATGACAGCCGCTGTTCCCAGCAAGTTGAGTAGCGTCAACGGCAGACAGATTTTCCAGCCGAACGACATCACCTGATCATAACGAGGACGCGGCAGTGCAGCGCGAATCAAAATGAACATCATCATAAAGAACGCGGTTTTCAGCGCGAACCAGATGAAAGGCGGTAACAACGGCCCCTGCCAGCCACCGAAGAACAGTGTGACCATCAGCGCGGAAATGGTGACGATACCGATATATTCGCCGACGAAGAACAGACCGAATTTCATCCCGGAATATTCAATGTGGTAACCATCCGCCAGTTCCTGCTCAGCTTCCGGCTGGTCAAACGGGTGACGGTGACACACCGCCACGCCTGCGATAGCAAAGGTCAGAAAACCGAAGAACTGCGGAATGACGTTCCACAAACCCGCCTGGTTATTGACGATATCTGTCATGTTGAATGAACCGGCCTGCGCCACCACGCCCATCAGGGAAAGCCCAAGGAACACTTCATAGCTCAGAGTTTGCGCAGAAGCACGCATCGCACCGAGCAGCGAGTATTTGTTGTTGCTCGACCAGCCAGCGAATAGCACTGCATAAACCGCCAGCCCTGCCATCATTAAGAAGAACAGGATGCCGATGTTCAGATCCGCCACGACCCAGGTCGGGCTGACCGGCACAATGGCGAACGCTAACAGCAGCGAGGTGAAGGCGATCATCGGCGCGAGGGTGAAGATCACACGATCGGAGAAGCGCGGGATCCAGTCCTCTTTAAAGAACATTTTGATCATGTCCGCGACCAGTTGGAGTGAACCACCCCAACCAACGCGGTTCGGTCCGTAACGGTTCTGGAACAGACCGAGCAGGCGACGTTCGCCAAAGCTCATGAACGCACCGCAGGTGACCACCACCAGCAGAATAACAACGGCTTTCAGGATGCTCAGCAGAATGTCGATAACACCCGGTGTTAACCAGCTCATGCTTGCGCCTCCCGCAGATTTTCAAGACGTGCTCCGGCCAGCACCGGCGCGATACCCTGCATCCCCATCGGCAGACCAACCAGCCCTGCTGCCAGACTTTCGGAAACCTGCAATGGCAGGCTGATGGTCTGACCTTCCCAGGTGAAGGAAATATGCGCGCCCGCGTTAACGCCAAGCTTGGCGGCATCGGCCGGGTTCAGCTTGATGTACGGTTGTGGCATACGGCTCTGGAATACCGGAGCACGCTGCGACATTTCATCGCTACCGAACAAGTGGTAGTACGGCGCAATACGCCATTTACCCTCTTGCGCTTCGAAGGTTCCCGGAATGGATGTGAAGTATTCCAGCCCACCTTCGCTGGCCTCAATCAGACGAACGCCCGGATCGCCGTGACGCAGGTGACCACCCACTTCAGCCTGGAATTTGTTCCATGCCTGCGGGGAGTTCCAGCCCGGCGCCCACGCAAACGGAATTTGCGAACGCGGAGCGGACGGCTGGTTGTTTCCTTCCATCGAAAAGGCGAACATGGTGTCTTTATCCTGCGGCTGACGCGGTTCGTGCACGCTGATATTGGCGCGCATGGCGGTACGTCCACTGTAGCGATGCGGTTCACGGGCCAGTTTCTGACCGCGGATGCGGAAGCTGGCGTCCGGCGCCGCTTCTTTAATTCCTGCCAGTTGCGGCAACGCTTCAACGGCGGCGTCAATTACATGGTCGAGCTGCGTCCAGTCCACTTCGCGGTTTTCAACGGTGCTGTGCAGCGAATGCAGCCAGCGCCAGCTCTCCAGCATAATGGTTTTGCTGTCGTAGTAGGTCGGATCGTAAACCTGGAAGAAACGCTGCGCGCGACCTTCGTTATTGATTACCGTGCCGTCGCTTTCTGCAAAGCTGGCAGCGGAGAGCACCAGATGAGCCTGCTCCATGATTGCCGTATGCTGATGATCAATCACCAATACCAGCGGTGCTTTCGCCAGCGCGGCATCTACGCGTGCAGCAGAAGCATGGCGGTGCAGATCATTTTCCAGCACCACAACAGCATCAGCGTGGCCGTGTTCCAACTCCGCAAGCGCGTCATCAAGGCTGCCGCCGCCAATCAGGCCGAGGCCCATGCTGTTCACCGAACGGGCAATCATGGTGATGCCGACATCAGCACCGCGCCCTTTCAGCGCTTTTGCCACGTTGGCAGCTGCCTGAATCACTTCCGCGCTACCGGCGTTCGTCCCGGAAATAATCAACGGTTTCTTCGCGCCAGCCAACGCCTGGACAATCACATCGATTTTGTTTTTCAGGTCGCTGCTCAGACCGTCAACTGCTGGCGCCGTCTCATCCAGCGCGTGGGCGATGGCGAAACCTAAACGCGCCTGATCTTCGACCGGTGCGCAATAGGTCCACGCAGCGACATCGTCCAGACGGGTGCTGTCGACGTTGGTAACAAACAGCGGATGTTTGGCGCGCTGACCGATATTCATGATCGCCGCAATCTGCCAGTCGGAGACTTTCTGCGCCGCCGCCATTTCGCGGGCTTTGCCTTTCACGGCCTGACGCACCGCCAGCGCAACGCGCGCACCAGTCTGCGTGATGTCTTCACCGAGGATCAGCACCGCATCGTAAGATTCGATTTCGCGCAGCGCCGGGGTACGGATACCGCCTTCGCGCAGCACTTTCAGCGCCAGTTCCAGACGCTCCTGCTCGCCTTTGGCAATGCCAGTGTAGAAGTTATCCGCTCCGACCAGCGCGCGCAGGGCAAAATTACTCTCCACGCTGGCACGCGGAGAACCGATGCCTATTACTTTCTTCGACTGACGCAGAATGTCCGCCGCACCCTGCATCGCCTGCTCGGCATTCAGGGTGATCAGATCGTCACCACGGCGCTGTACCGGCTGACGTGGTCTGTCTTTCAGGTTGACATAGCCGTAACCGAAACGGCCACGGTCGCAAAGGAAGTAGTGGTTAACGGTACCGTTGTAACGGTTTTCGATGCGGCGCAGTTCGCCGTAACGTTCACCCGGGCTGGTATTGCAACCCAGTGAGCACTGCTGGCAGATGCTCGGCGCAAACTGCATATCCCACTTACGGTTGTAACGCTCAGAGTGCGTTTTGTCGGTGAAGACGCCGGTTGGGCAGATTTCCACCAGGTTGCCGGAGAACTCGCTTTCCAGCGTGCCATCTTCCGGACGACCAAAGTAGACGTTATCGTGCGCGCCATACACGCCAAGATCCGTGCCATCTGCGTAGTCTTTGTAATAACGCACGCAACGGTAGCAGGCGATGCAGCGGTTCATTTCGTGTGAGATGAACGGGCCAAGATCCTGATTACGGTGAGTACGTTTAGTAAAACGATAGCGACGGAAGCTATGACCTGTCATGACGGTCATATCTTGCAGGTGGCAGTTGCCGCCCTCTTCGCAGACCGGGCAATCGTGCGGGTGGTTGGTCATTAACCACTCCACAACGCTTTCACGGAACTGCTTCGCTTCATCGTCATCGATGGAAATAAAAGTACCGTCGGATGCCGGTGTCATACAGGACATCACCAGGCGGCCACGCGTGTCTTCCGCGTTTTGATATTGCTTCACCGCACACTGGCGGCACGCACCCACGCTCCCAAGCGCCGGATGCCAGCAAAAATAAGGAATATCAAGGCCTAAGGAGAGACAAGCCTCAAGAAGGTTGTCTGCTCCGTTTACCTCGTATTCTTTGCCGTCTACATGAATAGTAGCCATTAGCATGCTTCCAGTTGGCCTGAATAACCTTTGTCCTTCGTGCTGTATCAACGTTGTTACATCGCGAAGATTGCGGGTCTTTCTCAGGTATTAATCAAAATTTTTCCGGCCTCGCCCAGGCGAGTAACCCCAATTACCAGCGCGCTTTCAGCAAGTTTGGCTGGATACCGCCAATCTCATGGGTATTGCTGAATTGCTGTTTAATGCCCGCTTCAAATTCTTCGCGGAAATATTTAATCGCGCTCTGTAAGGGTTCAACCGCACCCGGCGCATGCGCGCAGAAGGTTTTACCCGGCCCAAGTTGTCGACACAGTTGCTCAAGTGTCTCGATGTCCCCAGGCTGGCCTTCACCACGCTCCAGCGCACGCAGAATTTTTACACTCCACGGCAGGCCATCACGGCATGGCGTACACCAGCCGCAGGATTCGCGGGCGAAAAACTCTTCCAGATTGCGCACCAACGACACCATCCCAATCTCATGATCGACGGCCATGGCCAGCGCCGTTCCCAGACGGCTGCCCGCTTTGCCGATACTTTCGAATTCCATTGGCAGATCGAGGTGCGCTTCGGTCAGGAAGTCTGTACCTGCGCCACCTGGCTGCCAGGCTTTGAATTTCAGGCCATCGCGCATGCCACCGGCATAATCTTCGAGGATTTCACGCGCGGTCGTACCGAACGGCAGTTCCCACAGGCCCGGGTTTTTCACGCGCCCGGAGAAGCCCATCAACTTGGTGCCCGCATCTTTGCTGGTCGAAATGTTCTGATACCATTCAACGCCGTTAGCCAGAATGGCTGGCACATTGCACAGGGTTTCGACGTTGTTGACGCAAGTCGGTTTACCCCATGCGCCGGAGCTTGCCGGGAACGGCGGCTTGGAGCGCGGGTTCGCGCGGCGACCTTCCAGCGAGTTAATCAGCGCGGTCTCTTCACCGCAGATATAGCGTCCGGCCCCGGTGTGAACAAACAGTTCAAAATCAAAACCGCTGCCGAGGATATTTTTACCCAGCAAACCCGCTTCGGTCGCTTCAGCAATGGCGCGACGTAAATGTACCGCTGCTTCTATATATTCGCCACGCAGGAAGATGTAGCCACGGTAAGCTTTCAGCGCAAAGGCGGAAATCAGCATGCCTTCCACCAGCAGGTGCGGCAACTGCTCCATCAACAGACGGTCTTTATAGGTGCCCGGCTCCATTTCATCAGCGTTACACAGCAGGTAACGGATGTTCATGGATTCGTCTTTCGGCATCAGGCTCCACTTCAGCCCCGTAGAAAAGCCAGCGCCACCACGACCTTTCAAGCCGGAATCTTTTACCGCGTTGACGATGTCGTCCGGTGCCATGCCAGAGAGCGCTTTACGCGCACCGGCATAACCATTTTTACTCTGGTATTCATCCAGCCAGACCGGCTGCTTATCGTCACGCAGCCGCCAGGTCAGCGGATGTGTTTCGGGAGTACGGATAACTGTTTTCATTTATACCGCTCCAGCAGTTCGGGAATGCCTTCCGGAGTCAGATGCGCATGAGTGTCCTCATCGATCATCATGTTCGGCCCTTTATCGCAGTTGCCCAGACAGCAGGTCGGCAGCAGCGTAAAGCGGCCGTCGAAAGTGGTCTGACCCGGCTTAATCTTCAGGTGGCTTTCAATCGCCGACTGAATGCCCTGATAACCGTTGATATGGCAAACCACACTGTCGCAATAGCGGATCACGTGGCGACCGACTGGTTGGCGGAAGATCTGGCTGTAGAACGTTGCCACACCTTCGACATCGCTTGCCGGGATCCCCAGAACATCAGCAATCGCGTAAATCGCGCCGTCCGGCACCCAGCCACGCTGCTTCTGAACAATCTTCAGCGCTTCAATGGACGCCGCACGCGGGTCTTCGTAGTGGTGCTTTTCGTGCTCAATTGCCTCACGCTCTGCCGCACTCAGCTCAAAAGCCTCGGTTTGTGGTTGTTGATTCTCGTGCATAATTAGCGGTCCACATCTGACATAACAAAATCGATACTACCCAGATAGACGATCAGGTCGGATACCAGGCTGCCGCGGATCGCCGACGGGATTTGCTGCAAATGCGCAAAGCTCGGTGTACGAACGCGAGTGCGGTAGCTCATGGTGCTGCCGTCGCTGGTCAGGTAGTAACTGTTAATACCCTTGGTTGCCTCAATCATCTGGAAGGATTCGTTGGCTGGCATTACCGGGCCCCACGAAACCTGCAGGAAGTGAGTAATCAGGGTTTCGATATGTTGCAGCGTGCGCTCTTTCGGCGGCGGCGTCGTCAGCGGATGATCCGCTTTGAACGGGCCTTCCGGCATATTGTTAAGACACTGCTCAAGAATACGCAGGCTCTGGCGCAGCTCTTCGACTTTCAGCATCACGCGGGTATAGCAATCGCTGACGCCACCGCCCACCGGGATTTCAAAGTCGAAGTTTTCATAGCCGGAGTATGGACGCGCTTTACGCACGTCAAAGTTGATGCCGGTAGCACGCAGACCCGCGCCGGTGGTGCCCCACTCCAGCGCTTCTTTCGCGCCGTAAGCGGCAACACCCTGCGAGCGGCCTTTCAGAATGGTGTTACGTAGCGCCGCTTTCTCATAAGAGGCCAGACGTTTCGGCATCCAGTCGAGGAATTCACGCAGCAAACGATCCCAGCCACGCGGCAGATCGTGCGCCACGCCGCCAATACGGAACCACGCCGGGTGCATACGGAAACCGGTGATCGCTTCCACCAGATCGTAGATTTTCTGGCGATCGGTAAAGGCGAAGAACACCGGGGTCATCGCGCCCACGTCCTGAATAAAGGTAGAGATATAAAGCAGGTGGCTGTTGATGCGGAACAGTTCAGAGAGCATCACGCGGATCACATTGACGCGATCCGGTACGGTGATCCCCGCCAGTTTCTCTACCGCCAGCACATACGGCATTTCGTTAACGCAGCCGCCCAGGTACTCAATACGGTCGGTATAAGGAATGTAGCTGTGCCAGGATTGGCGCTCGCCCATTTTTTCCGCGCCGCGGTGGTGGTAACCGATATCAGGTACGCAGTCGACAATCTCTTCGCCGTCGAGTTGCAGAATAATGCGGAAAGCACCGTGCGCAGACGGGTGGTTCGGACCGAGGTTGAGGAACATAAAGTCCTCATTGTCAGTGCCGCGCTTCATGCCCCAGTCTTCCGGCTTAAAGGTCAGCGCTTCCATTTCTAAATCCTGCTTGGCTTTGGTCAGCTCAAACGGATCGAATTCGGTGGCGCGCGCCGGGTAATCTTTACGCAGCGGATGTCCCGTCCAGGTCTGCGGCATCATAATGCGCGTCAGGTGCGGGTGACCGTTAAAGGTAACGCCAAACATTTCCCAGGTTTCACGCTCATACCAGTTGGCATTGGGGAAAAGTTTGGTAAATGTCGGCACGTTCAGATCGTTTTCAGAAAGCGCCACCTTGAGCATGATGTCGCGGTTGCGATCGATCGAAATCAGGTGATAGAAAACGGAAAAATCCGCGGCGGGTAAACCGGCGCGGTGTGTACGTAGACGCTCGTCCATGCCGTGCAGATCGAACAGCATGACGTAAGGTTTCGGCAGCTTCTTCAGGAAATCGCCAACTTCCAGCAATTGCTCACGCTTCACCCAAACTACGGGTACCCCGGTGCGGGTCGCCTGAACAGTAAAGGCATCCGGCCCAAAACGGTTGCGCAATTCGCCAATGACCGGATCATCCAGATGATCCCGAGTCTGCCATGCGGCTTCTTGCGCGGTTAAATCGGTCATATTGTTCACCATTGCAAAGGGTCCGTGGTGACTGTCGGGTATGGCTTCGCGTTATTGGATTATTGAAATGCGAAGTTTTTTTCCATTACCCACAGGCGCACATTAAATCTCGTCCGGCGTACGCAGATTGGTAACGGCAATGCGTTCGCCACGCTTACGGTCGCGTTCCGACTGCATATTGGCGCGGTAAACGCCCTGATCGCCAACCACCCAGGAGAGAGGACGACGTTCTTTACCAATCGATTCCTGTAACAACATCAGCGCCTGCATATACGCTTCAGGACGCGGCGGACAGCCAGGGATGTAAACATCCACCGGGATAAATTTATCGACGCCCTGTACGACAGAGTAAATATCGTACATACCGCCAGAGTTCGCGCAGGCTCCCATTGAGATAACCCACTTTGGTTCCAGCATCTGGTCATAAAGACGCTGAATGACAGGCGCCATTTTGGTAAAGCAGGTACCGGCGACGACCATAAGGTCCGCCTGACGAGGAGAAGCACGCAGTACTTCCGCACCAAAACGCGCGACGTCGTGAACAGCTGTAAAGGAGGTCACCATCTCTACATAGCAGCACGATAGACCAAAGTTATATGGCCAAATTGAGTTTTTACGGCCCCAGTTCACCATATCGTGCAAGGCATTTTCGAGTTTGCCCATGTAAACGCTACGGTTGATTTCTTGTTCCAGGGGGTCGGTTACGATCTCCTGTTTTTGCAGGGGGTAACGGTCATTCTCACCGTTAGGATCTATGCGGGTGAGCGTATAATCCATCTTATTGCCTCGCGGTTAGCGTTGACGATCAGTGTAGCTGCCAGTCTCTGGGTTGATATGCTCACGGCGCGAACGCACGGGCGTCCAATTCAGCGCGCCAATACGCACCAGATAAACCAGACCAGCTAACAGCACTAAAATAAAAATTGCAGCTTCGACAAAACCGACCCAACCACTCTCGCGAATGGAGGTTGACCATGCATAGAGGTAAAGCGCTTCCACATCGAAGATGACGAAGAACATGGCCACCAGGTAGAACTTGGCGGAGAGACGTAAGCGCGCGGAACCGACAGAATCGATACCGGATTCGAAAGGAACGTTTTTGTGCCTTGCGCGTGCGCGGCCGCCTAAAAAACGACCGCCAACCAGCATCAGGCAACAAAGCCCTATGGCGACAATAAGAAAGATAGCGAATGCCCAGTGATGAGCGATGATTTCAGTGGATGTTGACATACGCATTGCTTTACTCAAAAGGTAGCGTTAATACCTCTGCTCTTGCTGGCAGATGACGCCACATCGATTCACGGGGAGGAATAAAACCACACAATAACTGTGAAAAAAAGGCGAAAACAGCTAATCGATGTGGGTTTTACTCCTTTCTATAACCTTTTGTCAACCTTAACAAAAGTTTCCTCACATTAGTTTACATCGGCAGCGATTCATTAACATTTAGTGCCGTTTTCTTGCATCGGCCTCAAACATACCTGCCAAAAAACCAGGTGTTGAATCGTGTCCGTCGTGAGCTTTTCCTGATATTACCCGCTTATTTTGACAGGATTTTGTCCGGATTCCTCCCCCTCATTGGGAGTATTTTCTTGATCTGAGACACGCTTTTGTTAATTCATCGCAAAAAACGGCAACAATCCCGCTTGATTTTTAACATGAGCTTAAAGCATGAAAGACTATAGTTGATAAAGGGGTATTTTGCTGTGAGGAGCATTAACTTCTTGAAAGGGAATATGATTTAGAGGATCAATAATTCATCAAGAAAATGTTCCGATATAAAACAAACCAGTGGCAGCGATTTCACTGCCAACGGTTCATTTTTGCACTTACATTTTGTTACCAGTTTTGGTGCAAAATGTTAGCCAAAATCCCCTTCAGCGATGAGCGGATCCCCGCCTTCTTCAGACCCTGGATTCCCGTAATGCCAGGGGTTCTGGTAATGTTCCATGGCCTGAAAAATAACCTGTGCCAGTTCATTCTGGCTGAGGGGATTATAGCCCAATAGATATTCCGTATCAGGTAACAGCGGCAGGCCGTCGGCGCGGCTTAATACCCGCAAATCCGGACTCATCATTTCAACAGGGCGAGCGGTGACACCCAGCCCGGCTTTCACTGCCGCTTTCACGGCCGAAAGTGTTGAAGCCACATAAGCCATGCGCCATGGAATATCGACACTATTGAGCGCATTAATCACCATGTCGCGAAACGGGCTGGGTTCATCCAGCAACACAAGTGGAATGGCCTCTCCTTTCTGCAGAATATATTCAGCCGAACAGTACCAGTGCGTTGGGGATGTACGTAACGTCAGGCAATCAAACTGCCCGTAGCGATGCGTTGTCACCACCAAGTCGAGGTCATGATCCTGAAGACGATCGCCAGATAACGGGTTGCGCTTTACGCGCACATCAAGCGCCAGCTTCGGATACACCGAGCTAATACGATTAAGCAAGAAAGGCAAAATGGTATCGGTTGATTCGTCAGAAGCGCCAATAGTTAAGACGCCCTGCAAATTGCTAAACATCAGCGATGTACAAGCTTCATCATTAAAACGTAAGATCTTTCGCGCATAACCCAGTAGTTGAATACCGTGCTCAGTTAAAAGTTTATTACGGCCATGACGGGCAAAAAGTTCTTTTCCCACCAACTGTTCCAGCCGCTGCATTTGCTGGCTTACGGCAGACTGGGTGCGACATACTGCAGCCGCAGCCGCAGCAAAGGTGTTCAGATCAGCGACCGCAACGAAAGTTCTCAGCAGATCGAGGTCGAGATTCAGTATCGGACGATTTGCATTTATCATATTTTTTCACTTACGGGTTGCTCACGCAGAGTGACCCGGGTTTATGCTGTGCTCGTAAGATTAAGTAATTCCATTTAAAAAGTGCATCCAGCAACGTCATGACTCATCAAAGCCTGACTGTAAGTTCTCGTGTTTATAGTTCACTGTCTAATGCAAGCTGAACCTGTTGGCTTTATTTCGCATGCTCCATTCCTTCTGGATATATAAACTATGATAAATCTTGCGAATGCTTTTAAGAAAAGAATCTGTTTATGCACATCACTGGCTATATATAGCGCATGTGTCATATACCATAAGGCTATATAACCGGACTGAAGTAAAAGCGAATAATAAGCAACTAAAATCAAGAAATAGCCCTTAACTAAAGTATGGCTTTTCGCATCAGCACCATTTCTTGCCATCCGAGTTTAACCTAAAACCTTTATATTTATAAGCATTATTGCGAGTAATCTTAAACCGCAATTGTCATCATGCCCGACCTTTCATTATAATATTAGAGAAGAACATAGTTCCCATTCTCAATATTAACCAGCTATTAATTGACAATCGTTCTAACTATTAATAATGTTTAACATTGTGTTTACAGCACAAACATACTCCTCTGGCAAATGAATGATCCCATCTTGCCATCATCCAGATTTTGCGAAGAATTCTCAGTCGGTTTGCATATTTCTTTTTTAAACCCGCACTAAGCAAACGACTTTTATTAGCGATAAATTACAAATTATTATGTATTTATGATATTAAAAACTTAAAATTAACGTAAAGATAGTTTAATAACAACATAAAAATAAAAGAAAATAGTTAAAAAAACGTTAACCAATGCGAAAGTTACCGCAAAATCTTCTTCTGCTAACCCTTCTAAACTGGCGGGCGTGGGAGTACATTGTTCCGTGCTCACTTCCACGGCAGGCAGTGGCTCACATAGCTAAAAGGTCAAAGATTCATGTCCTCCATCGAAAAATCCAGCAAATTAGACAATGTCTGTTACGACATCCGTGGCCCGGTTCTGAAAGAAGCAAAGCGTCTGGAAGAAGAAGGCAATAAAGTTCTTAAACTTAACATCGGCAACCCCGCACCATTCGGCTTCGAAGCGCCGGATGAAATTCTGGTCGATGTGATTCGTAACCTGCCAAGCGCGCAAGGTTATTGCGATTCCAAAGGGCTTTATTCAGCCCGCAAAGCGATCATGCAGTACTATCAGGCGCGCGGTATGCGCGAAGTGACCGTTGAAGATATTTATATTGGTAACGGTGTTTCTGAACTGATCGTTCAGTCGATGCAGGCGCTGCTTAACAGCGGTGACGAAATGCTGGTTCCCGCCCCGGATTACCCGCTGTGGACAGCAGCCGTGTCGCTTTCCGGTGGTAAAGCTGTACATTATCTGTGTGACGAATCTGCTGGCTGGTTCCCGGATCTTGACGATATTCGCGCCAAAATCACACCGCGCACCCGTGGTATTGTGATTATCAACCCAAACAACCCAACCGGTGCGGTTTATTCAAAAGAACTGTTGATGGAGGTGGTTGAGATTGCGCGTCAGCACAACCTGATCATCTTCGCCGATGAGATCTACGACAAAATTCTTTACGATGCGGCCGAGCACCACTCTATCGCCGCACTGGCGCAGGATCTGTTCACTATTACCTTTAATGGTCTGTCAAAAACCTACCGTGTGGCAGGCTTCCGTCAGGGTTGGATGGTATTGAGCGGGCCGCAAAAACACGCTAAAAGCTATATAGAAGGGCTGGAAATGCTGGCCTCGATGCGCCTTTGCGCCAACGTTCCTGCACAGTACGCGATTCAGACTGCACTCGGCGGTTACCAGAGTATCAGTGAATTTATCGTGCCAGGCGGGCGTTTGTATGAACAGCGCAACCGCGCATGGGAATTGATTAATGAAATCCCTGGGGTTTCCTGCGTGAAGCCAAGCGGCGCACTCTATATGTTCCCGAAAATTGATGCGAAACGTTTTAATATTCACGACGATCAAAAGATGGTGCTCGACTTCCTGCTACAGGAAAAAGTGCTGTTGGTACAGGGTACCGCGTTCAACTGGCCGTGGCCGGATCACGTACGTATCGTGACGCTGCCGCGCGAAGACGATCTGGAGATGGCGATCCGCCGTTTTGGCCGTTTCCTCTCCGGTTATCATCAGTGATCTCCGTCGGGGGAGGATTTGCATCTTCCCCCACTCTCTGCGCACAATGACTCAGGTCGCAGTCACAGACAAGGTTAACTATGAGTCAGAGTCATTTCTTCGCCCATCTTTCCCGCCTTAAACTGATCAACCGTTGGCCGCTGATGCGCAACGTACGCACCGAAAATGTGTCCGAGCACAGCCTGCAAGTGGCGATGGTCGCCCATGCGCTGGCGTCAATAAAAAACCGTAAATTCGATGGTCAACTGAATGCAGAGCGTATTGCGCTGCTGGCTATGTACCACGACGCGTCGGAAGTACTGACCGGCGATCTGCCCACCCCGGTAAAGTATTTCAATTCGCAAATTGCACAGGAATATAAAGCGATCGAAAAGATTGCCCAGCAAAAGCTGGTCGAAATGGTGCCAGAAGAGTTGCAGGATATTTTTGCGCCGCTGATTGATGAACGTCACTACAGCGAGGAAGAAAAAGCGATCGTGAAACAGGCAGATGCACTATGCGCCTATCTGAAATGTCTGGAAGAGCTATCCGCTGGCAACAATGAATTCGGGCTGGCAAAATCTCGCCTCGAAAAAACCCTTGATGCCCGCCGCAGCCCGGAAATGGACTATTTTATGCAAGTCTTTGTGCCCAGTTTCCATTTATCGCTGGATGAAATCAGCCAGGATTCACCGCTGTAACTATTCTTTGCCGGGTGAACGCCACCCGGCAAACGCGTCAAAACGGAAACAGCATCGGGATCAGCACCGCACAAACTACCATCACCAGCAGCGTAAACGGCACGCCGATCTTAACAAAATCACTAAACTGGTAATTTCCAGGCCCAAGCACCAGCGTGTTGACCGGTGATGAAACTGGCGTCATAAATGCGGCTGATGCCGCCATTGCCACAATCATGACAAATGGATACGGCGAAACACCCATTGATTTTGCTGCCGCCAGCGCGATCGGCGCCATTAGCACCGCAGTGGCGGTGTTCGAGATAAATAGCCCGATGACCGCGCACATGAGAAACAGGCAGATCAGCATAACGCGCGGCCCGTAACCGCCGCCGATATCTATCAACCCTTTAACCACCAGATCCACGCCGCCGGTTTTTTGCAGCGCCAGCGCAAAAGGCATCATCCCGACGATCAGAATAATACTCGGCCAGTGAATGGCCTTGTAGGCGCTTTCTGCATCAATACAGCGGAATTTCCCCATTAGTATGCAGGCGATAATCGCAGCGATCGTATTGGGAATCTCATCGGTAAGCATCAGGGCGACCATCAGCACCAGGCAAAAAATCGCATGCGGCGCCTGGCTGTGAGCAGGCGAAGCAGCGCTCTCTTCAACCGGTAAATTGAGCACCACAAAGTCGCGACCGTGAGAGCCCAACTGACGGATCAGTTTCCAGTTGCCGACGACCAGGAAAATATCGCCCAGTTCCAGCGTGATATCTGTAATCACGCCGTCAATCGCCTCGCCGTTGCGCTTCAGGCCAACCACGTTTAAACCGTAGCGGGTTCGAAAACCGATTTCGCGAACCGTCTTACCGATCAGTTCAGAATCCGGAATTAACGACACTTCTGCCATCCCCACGTCCAGCGCCTGATCGGAAAAATATTCACCGCGCAGCACCATGGGTTCCAGCAATTGTTCGGCGCAGAATTCACGCAAATCCACTTCAGCATCAGACATGTCAATCAGCAGAACGTCACGAGCACGAAACTCGGAGACACCGTTAACGTTGACAATCACCCGCCGAAAACGCCTCCAGCGTTCGACGCCGATAATATTCGCGCCATAGCGTTCGCGAAGCCGCAAATCATCAAGGCGCTGGCCGATCACAGGAGATCCGGGGCGAATAGCAAGGCGGCGCGCACGCCCGGTAAGGCGGTACTCTTTAATCAACTCACGAAACGAACGCCGCTTCCAGCCGTCACGCTGCGCTTGTTCATCATCCCCTTTCAGCATAAAACGCATCAGCAGCATATAGATGATTCCCAGCAGCAGGACCACCAGCCCCAGCGGCGTCATGCTAAAAAAAGCGAACCCTTTCATACCTTCTCGTAACAGCTCGCTGTTCACCACCAGGTTAGGCGGCGTTGCCACCAGGGTCATCATGCCGCTGATAAGCCCGGCGAAACTGAGCGGCATCATCAGACGCGAAGGCGAAATCTGCATGCGTAGCGAAACGCTCATGACCACCGGTATAAAAATCGCCACCACACCGGTCGAACTCATAAACGCACCGAGCCCGGCAACGGTAAACATGAGCAGAACCAGCATTTTCACTTCGCTGCTGCCAGCCATATCAACCAGCCAGGAGCCCATATTCGCCGCCACGCCGGTGCGCACCAGGCCATCGCCGATAATAAACAGTGCGGCAATCAGGATCACATTGGGATCGCTAAAACCTGAAAAGGCCTCTGGCAGAGTCAGTGTGCCGCTTAAGACAAAGGCGACAATCACAAACAGCGCCACCGCGTCCATGCGTACTTTCCCCGTTGCGAAAAGCACAACGGTAATCGCCAGCAGACACAGCACCCAAATCAGTTCACCGTTCACAACATATCCTTGTCAGTTGATGGAGGGAAAATAGTGCCATAAAAAAACCCCACAAATGTGGGGTTAAATCATGGGCTCAGGTATTAAGCGTGACAATCACCGTTCCGTCTGACTGTTTCGCAACATTCAGCGCGTCGAGGCTGGTAAGCACGAAATCGGCTTCATCAAGCCGGGGAGAATCGGCAGGAACATTTACCGCAATGACGTGGCATCCTGCCGCCAGCCCTGACAAAACGCCCGCAGCGGCATCTTCAACCACCACACAATCCTGTGGCGCCAACCCCAGCAGCTCTGCGCCAAGCAGATAAGCATCCGGAGCAGGTTTACCATGTTTAACCTGCTCGGCGGTGATAAACACTTCCGGCGCAGGCAGACCGGCTGCGCGGTGACGAGCGTGAGCAACTGGCACAGAACCGGAGGTGACAATCGCCCACGGAATGCCTGCTGAATCGAGGTGCTCCAGTAATGGGATAGCGCCCGGCAGCGGTGCTATCCCATCGGTATCCGCCGCTTCGATGGCTTCCAACCGGGTAAACTCGGCGGCAATCTCCTCTTCCGATTTCCCCGGCATAAAGTGACGCAGCGAGGTAATCGCCTGTTTGCCATGGATGAAATTCAGCACTTCATCATGCGCGATGCCAAACCTGTCGGCCCAGCTACACCATGCCCGCTCAACAACGGACAGAGAATTAACCAACGTGCCATCCAGATCAAACAGAAATCCTTTGCACTGCACACTCACCTCCTCAGGCGTTGATAATCTGATTAATTTCGTTGCTGCTCAGATGATACTGGCGCGGGCAAGAGTGCCATACGCTCAGCATGCGCTGATATTTTTCCCACATAGGCGTTTGCGCATTAAAGCCGTGCGTACCGGCATCGAAATGGGTGTAGCGACCTTCAATGTTAACCATAAAACGCACATAGCCGAGGTAACGCGCTTCCGTTGCCGCGTCAAAGCCAAGGAAAGTCACACGGCGTTCATCAATGGTGTTGGCGTCTTTCAGGTTGATCCAGGAGACATTGAGCGCGTGATACATCTCCATGATATCGATAATAATGCGGCAGGTTTCTTCTTTCAGCTCGCCGAACTCGCGATCCAGCTCGCGCATTTGCAGACCATAGCCACGCTCAATAATGGTCTGTAAACGGCGGTAGCGTTCTGCATTCGCCGGATCCATCATGGTCATCATTTTATACTGATTGGATAAGATCAAACGTTGGGCATTAGTCATTTCCATCTTTCGACTCCTGTGGCTCATCGGCACTTTAAATATGATGTTTCGAGTTTACATGCTGAAAACGATGGCTTTCTTGATTTGCCGGGGGTGTTGCATAGAACAAAATGAAAATAAAAAAGAAGCCACCGCAAGGATGTCTTCTTTATATACAGACTGCTATCGCTGATGGTGTCACAGATCATCAAGAAATGTTTTATCCAGCTGTTTGAAAGCTCGCTTAAGGGTGTCTGCCAGCGCCTGATAATCAGGTTTTCCTTCGACCGGCGCCAGCGCCTGTCCCGCTTCCTGGAGTTTGCCGCGCACTTCGTAAAACCAGTGCAGAATGGATGGCGGTAGCGGCGTGATAGAGCGTTTACCCAGCCACCATAGCCCCTGCATTGGCAGGCTCAGGGCAAACAACGCGGTTGCCACTGCCGGGCCTAGCTGACCGTCAAGCGCGATTTGCCAGCATAGAGTGAAGACCGCCAGCGGCGGCATAAAGCGGATAGCGTGACGCGTTACGCGGATCACGCGATTCTCAACAAACATCGGAGCGAGGCGTTTTTCCATGGGCCAGGTCTTCGCATAGCGCTGACCCCGACGAAACAAACTGAAGAAACTGACAGGTCGATTCTCAGAAGTAGACATGGCTTCACCTCAACTTCACATATAAAAATTAAAAAAATTGTGCAAAATAACAACCACAAATGACAACATTAAAATTTTTTGTCAATCCCACCAGGTATCAGGTATCCTGTGGCAGCCTGACCAGGACCTGTAGACGACAATCGTTAAATGGTCAAATTTAAAGCTTATTATGCCACTGTCTGAAATTTGCGCAAAATAGCTTAAAATCTTATGTATTCTTCCATCATGCCAAAAAATATATTCAGCATGATGTTAATCATAAATGTCAGCGTCAACCTGCGCTACGCTGTGCGACTCACTGACCTTTTTTAGCCACGTATCATAAATAGGTACTTCCATGTCGAGTAAGTTAGTACTGGTTCTGAACTGCGGTAGTTCCTCGCTGAAATTTGCCATCATCGATGCATCTAACGGTGACGAATACCTTTCTGGTTTAGCCGAATGCTTCCATCTCCCTGAAGCACGCATCAAGTGGAAAATCGATGGCGGTAAACAAGAAGCGGCTTTAGGTGCAGGTGCCGCTCACAGTGAAGCGCTGAACTTTATCGTTAACACTATTCTGGCACAAAAACCAGAACTGTCTGCACAGTTGACTGCTATTGGTCACCGCATTGTGCATGGTGGCGAAAAATACACCAGTTCTGTTGTTATCGACGAAACTGTTATTCAGGGTATCAAAGATGCCGCTTCTTTCGCACCGCTGCATAACCCGGCTCACCTGATCGGTATCGCTGAAGCGCTGAAATCCTTCCCGAAACTGAAGGACAAAAACGTCGCTGTCTTCGACACCGCGTTCCACACCACGATGCCGGAAGAGTCCTACCTGTACGCTCTGCCGTACAAACTGTACAAAGAGCACGGCATACGTCGCTACGGCGCGCACGGCACCAGCCACTTCTATGTTACCCAAGAAGCGGCCAAAGTGCTGAACAAACCGGTTGAAGAGCTGAACATCATCACTTGCCACCTCGGCAACGGTGGTTCTGTTTCCGCTATTCGCAATGGTAAATGTGTTGATACCTCCATGGGACTGACCCCGCTGGAAGGTCTGGTAATGGGGACCCGTTCCGGTGATATCGACCCGGCTATCGTGTTCCATCTGCATGACACACTGGGCATGAGCGTTGAAGCAATCAACAAAATGCTGACCAAAGAGTCCGGCCTGCTGGGTCTGACTGAAGTCACCAGCGACTGCCGTTACGTAGAAGACAACTACAAAGAGAAAGAAGACGCCAAACGTGCGATGGATGTTTACTGCCACCGCCTGGCAAAATACATCGGTTCTTACACTGCGCTGATGGATGGCCGTCTTGACGCCGTTGTCTTCACCGGTGGTATCGGTGAAAACGCCGCAATGGTACGTGAACTCTCCCTGGGCCGTCTGGGCGTACTGGGCTTTGAAATTGACCACGAACGTAACCTGGCTGCCCGTTTCGGCAAGTCTGGCTTTATCAACAAAGAAGGCACCCGTCCTGCCGTTGTTATCCCAACCAACGAAGAACTGGTTATTGCGCAAGACGCGAGCCGCCTGACTGCCTGATTACCCACACCGCCAGCCAACGCTGGCGGTGCTGTTTTGTAACCCGTCTGCAACGACGGTAACGAAAGAGGATTAACCGTGTCCCGTATTATTATGCTGATCCCTACCGGAACCAGCGTCGGCCTGACCAGCGTCAGCCTTGGCGTTATCCGTGCTATGGAACGCAAAGGCGTTCGTCTGAGTGTCTTTAAACCCATCGCCCAGCCGCGCGCCGGTGGCGATGCTCCGGACCAGACCACCACCATCGTGCGTGCGACTTCTGGCCTGCCAACGGCTGAACCGCTGAAAATGAGCCATGTTGAGTCGCTGCTCTCCAACAACCAGAAAGACGTGCTGATGGAAGAGATCATCGCTCGCTACCACGAAAGCAGCAAAGACGCTGAAGTCGTGCTGGTAGAAGGTCTGGTGCCGACCCGCAAACACCAGTTTGCCGATTCGCTGAACTTTGAAATCGCGAAAACGCTGAACGCAGAAATCGTGTTCGTTATGTCTCAGGGCACTGACACACAGGAACAGCTGAAAGAGCGTATCGAACTGACCCGTAACAGCTTCGGCGGCGCAAAAAATACCAATATCACCGGCGTTATCGTTAACAAACTGAACGCTCCGGTTGATGATCAGGGCCGTACTCGCCCGGATCTGTCAGAAATTTTTGATGACTCCTCCAAAGCGAAAGTCGTGCATGTTGATGCGACAAAACTGCAGGAAACCAGCGCGCTGCCGGTACTCGGTGCGATTCCATGGAGCTTCGATCTGATTGCCACGCGTGCAATCGATATGGCGCGTCACCTGAATGCGACCATCGTCAACGAAGGCGATATCAAAACCCGCCGCGTGAAATCCGTGACTTTCTGTGCGCGCAGTATTCCGCACATGCTGGAACACTTCCGCCCGGGTTCTCTGCTGGTGACTTCCGCAGATCGTCCGGACGTGCTGGTTGCTGCCTGCCTGGCTGCAATGAACGGCGTGGAAATTGGTGCTCTGCTGCTGACTGGCGGCTACGAAATGGATGCCAGCATTCGCAAGCTGTGTGAACGTGCATTCGCTACCGGCCTGCCGGTATTTATGGTGAACACAAACACCTGGCAGACCTCTCTGAGCCTGCAAAGCTTCAACCTGGAAGTTCCGGTTGACGATAGTGAACGTGTCGAAAACGTTCAGGAATACGTTGCCCACTACATCGATGCACAGTGGATTGACTCCCTGAGCGCTACTTCCGAGCGTAGCCGCCGTCTCTCTCCGCCAGCCTTCCGTTATCAGCTCACCGAGCTGGCGCGCAAAGCAGGCAAACGCGTCGTTCTGCCGGAAGGCGACGAGCCGCGTACCGTTAAAGCCGCTGCAATTTGTGCTGAACGCGGCATCGCGACCTGTATCCTGCTGGGTAACCCGGATGAGATCAATCGCGTTGCTGCGGCTCAAGGCGTTGAACTGGGTTCCGGTATCGAAATCGTCGATCCGGAAGTCGTCCGTGAAAGCTATGTTGCTCGTCTGGTTGAGCTGCGTAAGAGCAAGGGCATGACCGAAGCCGTTGCCCGCGAACAGTTGGAAGATAACGTGGTTCTCGGCACGCTGATGCTGGAACAGGATGAAGTTGATGGTCTGGTTTCTGGTGCTGTTCATACCACCGCCAACACTATTCGTCCGCCGCTGCAGCTAATCAAAACCGCACCAGGCAGTTCCCTGGTTTCTTCGGTGTTCTTCATGCTGCTGCCGGAACAGGTTTACGTTTACGGCGACTGCGCGATCAACCCGGATCCGACCGCTGAACAACTGGCTGAAATCGCGATTCAGTCTGCTGATTCTGCTATCGCTTTCGGTATTGAGCCGCGCGTGGCGATGCTCTCCTACTCCACCGGTAACTCCGGCGCAGGCAGCGATGTAGAGAAAGTGCGTGAAGCGACCCGTCTGGCGCAGGAAAAACGTCCTGACCTGGTTATCGATGGTCCGTTGCAGTACGACGCCGCAGTAATGGCTGACGTTGCGAAATCCAAAGCGCCGAACTCTCCGGTTGCCGGTCGCGCTACCGTGTTCATCTTCCCGGATCTGAACACCGGTAACACCACCTACAAAGCGGTACAGCGTTCTGCCGACCTGATCTCCATCGGGCCAATGCTGCAGGGTATGCGCAAACCGGTTAACGACCTGTCCCGTGGCGCGCTGGTAGACGATATCGTCTACACCATCGCTCTGACCGCAATTCAGGCGTCTCAGCAGCAGTAATTGTGTCAGATGGCGTTAGCGCCATCCGGCAATGTAAAAATCCACCTGCATAGCAGGTGGCTTTGACACAGCCCCCTAAAAGGGGGCTTAAACACTACCCTTCCAATCCTAGCTGTATTTGCCTTTCTTCTT
>JAGTSE010000067.1 GCA_018261615.1 Pseudomonadota bacterium
GGCGGCAAGACTGCGCAGCCCCAGGAGCTTACATAAGTAAGTGACTGGGGTGCAAAGGCGAAGCCAACAAAGAGGCAGTTTGAAGGATAACGTGTATATATGGGGTATAGCATCAATTGCCCTCATAATTGCGGGCTATGTTATATATCGGCTCGCTATTCTTAAAATATTCGACGAGCGATAAAGCTATCCACATGCCGCAATCAATTCAAAGACCGCCGGAATCAGCGCTCAGTGCTTTCCTGTAAAAAACCCCACCATTGGTATAATACCGATCCTTAAGCTGCGGCACTATCGGTTCCCACTACAGGGAACCGTTTTTTATGCCACCTCTCAACAATCTGCACAATTTCACGACCATTCGCCGTCGCCATTTGCCGGGCGATAGGGTTATCCGGATAGTGGTAGCAATGTTTTTTTCGTAATGAGTCGATTACCGACAATGTTGCAATAACATTACGTATAAAACAGCAACTTACTGAATTGACCAGATAAAGACAGCCCCCTTTACAACGTTTTTTCTTTTACCTGTCGCCTGGTAACCAGCCCTGACGCCAGTCATCAAGCCCGGCATCCCGCAGATACCAGTCGCGGTGCACCGCTTCGCGTAGTGCATCGCCCTGACGCTCACGTAACGCTGCATCGTGTATGTACGCCTGAATCGCGTTCATCCAGTCTTTAAAGCGGTTTGCCACCAGCGTCACCGGCAGATTACAGCGATAAGGCTCAATGTCGGTGGCGATGATCGGCACACCGCAGGTGCCAATCTCCAGTAAACGCAGGTTGCTCTTACATTCGTTAAACTGGTTGATTTCCAGCGGCACCAGCGCCAGGTCAAGATTCAGACTGGCCAGTTTCTCCGGGTACATTTCAAACGGTACGCCGGGGTGGAATTCGCAAAGCACGTTGCGCGGCTTCATGCCCATAAACACCCACTCCACCTGCCCTTCCAGCTCTTTGATCAGCGGCAACAGGATCTCCAGATCGCCGGTATGCGAACTGCCTCCTGCCCAACCGACACGCACTTTTTTCCCGGTTCCGCGGGCGCTGAACAGGTGATCCCACTGATTCGGCGCCAATCGGTTTTGCGCAATGCGAATATCGCTGTGGAAACGGCTGTAGGCTTCGGCCAACTGCGCAGTAGAAACGACAACCCAGTCGGCACTGTCCATCACTTTGCGGAAGTTTTTCAGCATCTGTGGCGGGAAGTGCTGACGGTTACCATTTTTCATCGGCACGTTAAGCAGGTAATCATCATATTCCAGCACGATTTTCGCGCCGCTGACATCGCGTAACTGCTTCATGATATCCGGGAAGCGGCTGCCGGTGATCAGCTCAAGCAGAATCACATCCGGCCGCATTTGCGCCGCTTCCATCAGGCCTGGAATGGTGTTCGTCAGCCCGCCTTCGATCATCAGATGGCGCTCCAGCGCTTTAAATGGTTGCATCACCCGGTGATGACCGCCACCGACCCAGTTGATGTGGTGGGCTAACACGACCGGCAGCGGGCGGCCAGGCAGCGGCTGATGCAATCGAGCAATACTTGCGCTCAGCGTGAAGGCCTTGCCCATCTTCTGCATCAGCGGATGGTACGAAGGTTCATTCAGTAATCCCTGCTGCCACTCACCGCGCAACGTCGTATAGTCCTGCAGCAACGGGCGCTCCTGCACGCCAATTTTGTTGCCGAATAAACGCGTCGCACCGCCCATATGTTTCACGCGGGCATAAGGTGTCCAGACATTGAGATACCCTTGCTGCTGCGCGCGCAACCCCAGATCCACATCGGCGAAATAGAGGGGATAACGCTCCTGGGTAAAGCCGTTTAAGGAGAAGAAAACCTCTTTACGCACCGTCATGCAGGAGGCGCTCACTGCGGCCAGGTTACGCGTCGTCTTCAGAAAGTACTGGAAACCATTACTCTGTCCATCAGCGCCATCGAAGGCGACATCAACACCGTGCTGCACGCCAACTAAATAGCCGCCATGCTGAATACGGCCGTCTTGATACTCCAGCCGAGCGCCTACTAGCCCTACTTCCGGGCGCAGAGTATGTTCAAGCAGCGCATCCAGCCAGTTACCGTCAATGATTTCGCAGTCATTATTGAGGAACACCAGCACATCGCCACGCGCTTGTTGCGCTGCGGCATTATTAATTTCAGCGAAGTTAAAGGGTGCGTCGTAGCGCAGAATGCGGACCTGATCGAGCCCCAGTGCCGCCAGATCGTTGAGGAAACGGCAGGCGTCTTCCTCCACCGACTGATTATCAACGATCAGCAACTCATAGCGCTGATAGCGGGTCTTTTCCATCAGACTTTCAATGCAGTGTTTCAGCAGCGCAAAGCGATCGCGGGTCGGAATAATGATCGACACCAACGGTGTCGCCTCCCACTGGTAGCGCAAACGTTTAATGTTCTTCGCTAATCCCTCTTCCAGCGTGGCGTTAATACCCAGCCGTTGCAGATGCGCCAGCAGCGCTTGTTCGCATTCAGCGACCACGTCTGCGGCCTCGCTCCAGTGGGTTCCCGGATGCGGGTTTTCCACCAGCACTTCCGCCACACGACCAATTGCGCCTGCGCCCTGCCCTTCGACAAAGCGCCACAGCAAATCGATATGCGCCGCGTGGGGATAATGACCGCTGAATCCCCCCACCTGCAAAGCAATTTCCCGCGAAAAAAGTACCGTCTGACCGATATAAGGCACACCGCGCAGCAGATCGATATTGACGCCAGGGCGCAGGGTGAATACCGGCTCGCCGTTTTCCGCCCGCGTCATCTCATCACAGTAAAACAGCCAGGCATTTTGTTGGTTCATACGTTGCTCTGCAAAACGTAGCAACGCGTCGTCACGCAACGTAAAACCTGCCGGGATCAACAACATCGCTTCGGCGCTGCGCGCGTTCAGCAGCGCATTTGCCGCCGCAGACCACGCGGCATCATCGGCAATCACATCAATACTGACGGCCGCCAGCGACTGGCTCTCCACCGACGCCCGCGTGCGTGCGCAGGCCTGATTGTCGCCGAGGATAATTACGCCAATGCTGGCTTTATCCGGATACGCCCGGGCAAACGTGAGCAATGCTTCCCGCCGCGCCTCGCTGATCTGGCGATCATCCAGCCAGCGGGTAAAGGAGTAGTCGGAAGTTTGCTGCTGTGCCAGCACCGCTTTACTGTGAAAATTGAGTGCATAGCGGGATTTTTCATCAAGCTGGCGCGTCTTCGCCACCAGAGGCGCATTCACGATGGCATCCAGCGCGGTCTCCAGCGACCATTTCGCCGCCAAATCCGCACGCTGCGCCTGAGTCCACGCCAGTGCGCTGGCGTAACCGCTTTGCAGCATCTCAACCCATTCATCGGCATCCGGGCAGTTACGCAGCGACAGAGCACAGAAATGCTCAGCTTCATGACGGGCGATGTTAGCGTCGTTCAGATAGCCTTCAACATAGCCCTCGTTCACCAGGAACAGTGGAATCCCCAGCGTCAGCGCTTTTGCCACGCTGTCATCATTACCGATCACGACATCATAGTGTTCAAGCCAGGCCGGATCGATGCGCTGCGCTTGCTGGTTAAGATCCAGCCAGTCTATCTGTACGCCAGCTTCGCGGGCACGCTGCTGTACTTCGTACATCTCCGCCGACATTTTCGGCGCAATGTAGACCACACGCGCCAGCGTCGACGATTCGCGGGTGCGCACATACTGGCTGAAACGCGCCGGAACCGTCCACGGCAAGTTTTTCAGTTGCGTGCTTTCTACTCCGGTTTGCAGCAGAAGCGCGGAAGTACGCGGCGAGAGATCGAGCGTCAGCGCTGCGAACTGGTTTTCCAGCGCCACGCCCCAGGGAATGTAGAGATCGTTATAGTCGTTGAAATGGCGGAAAATCATCGCACCGCTGAGACGTTCAGCGGCGATCGCATCGAGCAGTTTATCGCTGAAAAAACCACGGAAAATCCAGATAACATCATAGTGCGTGTCCGGCTCACCCTGCTGGTCGGTCACCAGCGCAAAGCGCCCTGTCGCCTTCAGGCGATCAATCTCCGTGTTCAGTGCCTTTCCCGCTCTACTGGTGATGACATCCACCCGCCAGTTCTGTGCCAACAGCACATCGGCAATATCGAGTAATTCATTGGTATGGGGCGTAAAGGCGTCAAATTTATCAACGCTAATTAATAGGCTTCGCATCTCTCATCCTCAGCACGCCGGGTCTGTTGACCGGGGCTATCAAAGGGCGTTTCTGTCGTTATGCAATATTGTGGGGGAGTAAGGAAAGATTGAGAGGAAAAACAGCCAGTAGAAAAGGCGCTATATCTGACGATTGGGCATAAAAAAAAGGCATCCGAAGATGCCTTTTGATGCCTTTTTTAATCCGTTGCGAATTAACGCAGCAGGGACAGCATGGTCTGCGGAACCTGGTTGGCCTGAGCCAGTACGGAAGAACCAGCCTGCTGCAGGATCTGCGCGCGCGACATGT
>JAGTSE010000008.1 GCA_018261615.1 Pseudomonadota bacterium
GGCTAAGTAACATAAAAAAATCCGTAATCCCTGTGAGATTACGGATTCTTACACAGCCACTGGATCGTTCAACCGATCCTTAACTGATCGGCATTAAGCGTAAGCTGCCTTTTTTGTTTGTTATCTTACCTTTAATCAAATTATTACCTACTGGCTTCTAAGATAAATCCTTAATTTTTATACGGGACGTAATAAGTTAATTCCAGTTGCTTTTTTAAATAGAGTTTTAAAAGGATATTTTTAAAGCAGCGATTATGATTTCTGTCTTAAATTGTTACATCTCAGAAAAGTGTTACCTTTCTTCTATTAGACGCATTATCCGCGTAGGGCTATTTCCTGGTGATTAGACCGTTGCGCTCAGTATGAAGGGATGCAACTGGTGCTGTTCAGTTGGGGTGATATGTCTTAAAATGCCGCCCGCGTCGCAAACTGACACTTTATATTTCGCACGCAGGAATCAAATGGTTTTAAACGCGGATACGCATATTCTGTTTTTTTTCTTGCAAATATTCATGACGTTAATTTGCCTCGTAAGTTGAACACTAATTCACCTTTGCAGATATTCGCTGCAAATAAGAGATCTTTTGTTCTGGTTAGCCATTGTGCTGGCTTGACAAGCTTTTCCTCCGCTCCGTAAACTCCCTTGGTGGGGATTTGTGGGATAAAGTGGTGAAAATGGTCACTTGGGGGTGAATCGGACATGTTCCGTGGCGCGACGTTAGTCAATCTCGACAGCAAAGGGCGGTTAGCCGTTCCGACCCGTTATCGGGATTTGCTGCTGGAGAATGCCTCTGGTCAGATGGTGTGTACCATCGACATTCGCCATTCATGCCTGCTGCTTTATCCCCTTCCTGAATGGGAAATTATTGAGCAAAAACTGGCGCGCCTGTCGAGCATGAACCCGCTTGAGCGACGCGTACAACGTTTATTGCTGGGGCATGCCAGCGAGTGCCAGATGGATAGCGCCGGGCGTTTATTGATTGCGCCTGTTTTACGGCAGCATGCCGGGCTAACCAAAGAAGTGATGCTGGTCGGGCAGTTCAATAAATTTGAGCTGTGGGACGAAACGATCTGGTATCAACAGGTCAAGGAAGATATCGACGCTGAGCAATCGGGTTCTGAAGCACTTTCAGATCGGTTGCAGGATTTGTCTCTGTAATGATGATGGAAAATTTTAAACACACGACGGTGCTGCTGGATGAGGCCGTTAATGGCCTGAATATTCGTCCGGATGGCATCTACATCGATGGCACTTTTGGTCGCGGTGGTCACTCGCGCCTGATCCTCTCCCATTTGGGTGCGGAAGGACGCTTGCTGGCGATCGATCGCGATCCACAGGCAATTGCTGTAGCCCAAACCATTGATGATCCCCGCTTCTCCATCATTCATGGTCCTTTTTCTGCGCTTGCTGATTATGTCAGCGAGCGCGAACTTGTTGGCAAGATCGACGGTATTCTTCTCGATCTTGGCGTCTCTTCCCCGCAGCTCGACGATCCTGAGCGCGGCTTCTCCTTTATGCGCGATGGTCCGCTCGATATGCGGATGGATCCCACTCGTGGCCAGTCTGCTGCCGAATGGCTGCAAACAGCCGAAGAGGCGGATATCGCCTGGGTGCTGAAAACCTTTGGCGAGGAGCGTTTTGCTAAACGTATCGCGCGCGCCATTGTAGAGCGTAACCGCCTCGACCCGATGACCCGCACTAAAGAGCTGGCGGAAGTCGTAGCGGCGGCAACACCGGTGAAAGACAAGTTCAAACATCCCGCGACCCGTACCTTCCAGGCGGTGCGCATTTGGGTAAACAGTGAACTGGAGGAAATAGAGCTGGCGCTAAAAAACTCGCTCGGCGTGCTTGCCCCGGGAGGGCGGCTTTCGATAATCAGCTTCCATTCTCTGGAAGATCGCATTGTGAAACGCTTCATGCGTGAGCAAAGCCGCGGCCCGCAGGTTCCTGCCGGGCTGCCGATAACCGAAGAGCAACTCAGGAAATTGGGTGGCCGTCAGCTGCGAGCCTTAGGAAAGTTGATGCCGGGTGAAGAAGAAGTGGCTGAAAACCCACGAGCCCGTAGTTCAGTTCTGCGCATTGCAGAGAGGACGAACGCATGATCGGCAGAGTGACAGAAACCCTAAGCAAAGTGACTGGATCGTTAGGAAGCAACGAGCGCCATGCCTTGCCTGGCGTAATCGGCGACGATCTTTTGCGATTTGGGAAACTGCCACTCTGTCTGTTCATTTGCATCATCATGACGGCAGTGACGGTTGTCACCACCTCTCACCACACACGTTTATTAACCGCGCAGCGCGAACAACTGGTTCTCGAGCGCGACGCGCTGGATATCGAATGGCGCAACCTGATTCTTGAAGAGAATGCGCTCGGCGATCACAGCCGGGTTGAACGGATTGCGACGGAAAAGCTGCAAATGCAGCACGTGGATCCCTCTCAGGAAAATATCGTAGTGCAGAAATAGAAATGGATAAGGAATTACGCGACGCATGAAAGCAGCGGCGAAAACGCTTAAACCGAAACGCCAGGAAGAACAGGCCAACTTTGTGAGTTGGCGTTTTGCGTTGCTTTGCGGTTGCATCCTGCTGGCGATGGCGTTTCTGCTTGGGCGGGTCGCCTGGCTGCAAGTTATCAATCCGGAGATGCTGGTGCGTGAAGGGGATATGCGTTCTTTGCGCGTGCAGGAAGTCGCAACGTCGCGTGGAATGATTACTGACCGCTCCGGGCGTCCGTTGGCAGTCAGTGTGCCGGTGAAAGCGATTTGGGCCGATCCAAAAGAGTTACACGATGCTGGCGGCGTCACGCTGGATAACCGCTGGAAAGCGCTCTCTGACGCGCTGAACATGCCACTGGATCAGCTGGCTTCCCGTATTAACGCCAACCCGAAGATGCGTTTTATCTATCTGGCGCGCCAGGTCAACCCCGATCTCGGCGATTACATTAAAAAGCTCAAGTTGCCGGGGATCCATCTGCGTGAAGAATCCCGCCGTTACTACCCTTCCGGGGAAGTGACCGCTCACCTTATCGGTTTTACTAACGTAGATAGTCAGGGGATCGAAGGTGTTGAGAAGAGCTTTGACAAATGGCTTACCGGTCAACCTGGCGAACGTATCGTGCGTAAAGATCGTTACGGGCGTGTTATTGAAGATATCTCTTCCACTGACAGCCAGGCTGCGCATAACCTGGCGCTGAGCATTGATGAACGTTTGCAGGCGCTGGTTTATCGCGAGCTAAATAACGCGGTGGCGTTTAACAAGGCAGAATCAGGAAGTGCCGTGCTGGTCGATGTGAACACCGGCGAAGTATTGGCAATGGCCAACAGCCCTTCCTACAACCCGAACAACTTCACCGGTACGTCGAAAGATGCAATGCGTAACCGCGCGATCACCGACGTTTTTGAACCGGGTTCGACGGTGAAACCTATGGTGGTAATGACGGCGCTACAGCGCGGCGTCGTCACACCAAATACGGTGCTGAACACCGTGCCTTACCGAATTAACGGCCATGAAATCAAAGATGTGGCGCGCTACAGCGAATTGACCCTTACCGGGGTGCTACAAAAGTCGAGTAACGTCGGTGTTTCGAAGTTGGCGTTAGCGATGCCCTCCTCAGCGTTAGTAGATACTTACGCACGTTTTGGACTGGGAAAAACGACCAATTTGGGGATGGTCGGGGAACGCAGTGGCTTATTTCCTCAAAAACAACGGTGGTCTGACATAGAGAGGGCCACCTTCTCTTTCGGCTATGGGCTAATGGTAACACCGTTACAGTTAGCGCGAGTCTACGCAACGATTGGCAGCTACGGTATCTATCGTCCGCTGTCGATTACCAAAGTTGACCCGCCCGTACCGGGCGAACGCATTTTCAATGAGTCTATCGTGCGCACCGTGGTGCATATGATGGAGAGCGTTGCGCTACCGGGCGGTGGTGGGGTGAAAGCAGCCATCAAAGGCTATCGCATTGCTATCAAAACCGGGACGGCGAAAAAAGTCGGCCCGGATGGTCGTTATATCAACAAATATATTGCTTACACCGCTGGCGTCGCGCCTGCCAGCCGCCCGCGCTTTGCGCTGGTGGTGGTGATTAACGATCCGCAAGCGGGTAAATACTACGGTGGTGCCGTGTCCGCACCGGTTTTCGGTGCCATCATGGGCGGCGTTCTGCGCACCATGAACATTGAGCCGGACGCGCTGACCACGAGCGAAAAAAGTGAGTTTGTAATTAATCAAGGCGAGGGTACAGGTGGCAGATCGTAATTTGCGCGACCTTCTCGCTCCGTGGGTGCCTGGCGCACCGGAGCGAGCACTGCGGGAGATGACACTCGACAGCCGTGCGGCTGCATCGGGCGATCTCTTTGTGGCGGTGGTCGGTCATCAGGCGGACGGGCGTCGATATATCCCGCAGGCGATTGCGCAAGGTGTTGCTGCCATTATTGCTGAAGCGAAAGACGAAGCAAATGACGGTGAAATTCGTGAAATGCACGGCGTTCCGGTCATTTACCTCAGCCAGTTGAATGAGCGCCTTTCCGCGCTGGCGGGCCGTTTTTACGGTGAGCCATCTGAACAATTGCGCCTGATAGGCGTAACTGGCACCAACGGCAAAACAACGACTACGCAACTGCTGGCGCAGTGGAGCCAATCGGTGGGCGAAACCAGCGCAGTGATGGGTACGGTCGGAAATGGCCTGCTGGGTAAAGTCATCCCGACGGAAAATACCACTGGCTCTGCGGTGGACGTTCAGCATGTGATTGCTGGGCTGGCTGCGCAGAAAGCGACATTTGCCGCAATGGAAGTCTCTTCCCACGGTCTGGTGCAGCATCGCGTGGCAGCGCTGAAGTTTGCCGCTGGCGTATTTACCAATTTAAGCCGCGATCATCTCGATTATCACGGCGATATGGAGCACTACGAAGCGGCGAAATGGCTGTTGTTCTCCTCTCACCACTACGGACAGGCGATTATCAATGCCGACGACGAAGTGGGCCGCCGCTGGTTAGAGAATCTGCCGGATGCGGTTGCGGTATCAATGGAAGACCATATCAACCCGGATTGTCACGGCCGCTGGCTCAAGGCTACCGGCGTGGAGTACCACGATAGTGGCGCTACTATTCGTTTTGACTCTTCATGGGGTCAAGGTGCAATCGAAAGCCGTCTGATGGGCGCGTTTAACGTCAGTAACCTGCTGTTGGCGCTGGCTACTCTACTGGCGCTGGGTTATCCGTTAAGCGATTTGCTGAAAACCGCTTCCCGGCTGCAGCCGGTTTGTGGACGCATGGAAGTATTTAGTGCGCCGGGTAAACCGACGGTGGTGGTGGATTATGCCCATACGCCGGATGCGCTGGAAAAGGCCTTACAGGCTGCACGTCTGCACTGCACGGGGCAACTGTGGTGCGTGTTTGGCTGCGGCGGCGATCGCGATAAAGGTAAACGCCCGCTTATGGGCGCAATTGCCGAGCAGTTTGCCGATGTGCCAGTGGTGACGGACGATAACCCGCGCACTGAAGAGCCGCGCGCCATTATCAACGATATTCTCGCCGGTATGCTGGATGTGGGACGTGCGCATGTGGTCGAAGGCCGTGTGGAAGCTGTGACTAACACCATTATGCAAGCGAAAGAGAATGATGTGGTTTTACTGGCTGGCAAAGGCCATGAAGATTATCAGATTGTCGGGACGCACCGACTGGATTACTCCGATCGACTCACTGCAGCACGTTTGCTGGGGGTAGTGGCATGATTAGCGTAACCCTAAGCCAGCTTGCCGACATTCTGCACGGTGAATTACATGGTCAGGATGTGACGATTGATGCGGTAACCAGCGATACCCGCAAACTAACGCCGGGCTGCCTGTTTGTGGCGCTGAAAGGCGAGCGCTTCGACGCCCATGATTTTGCCGATCAAGCCAAAGCGGGTGGCGCTGGCTCGCTGTTGGTTAGTCGTAAGCTGGACTGCGATCTGCCGCAACTGCTGGTCAAAGACACTCGCCAGGCGTTCGGCGAGCTGGGTGCCTGGGTACGTCAGCAGGTGCCGACGCGTGTGGTGGCGTTAACGGGCTCTTCCGGTAAAACCTCGGTGAAAGAGATGACGGCCGCCATTCTGGGTGAATGTGGCAACACGCTCTATACCGCAGGAAACCTGAACAACGACATCGGCGTGCCGATGACACTCCTGCGTTTAACCAAAGAACATCAATACGCGGTGATTGAGCTGGGCGCGAATCATCAAGGGGAAATCGCCTGGACCGCCGGGCTTACCCGTCCGGAAGCGGCTCTGGTCAATAACCTGGCGGCGGCGCACCTGGAAGGTTTCGGATCGCTTGCTGGCGTGGCGAAAGCCAAAGGTGAAATTTACACCGGCTTGCCTGCCAACGGTGTGGCAATCATGAACGCTGACAATAATGACTGGCTGAACTGGCAGAGTATTATCGGCGATCGCAAAGTGTGGCGTTTCTCGCCAAATGCGGTGAACAGTGATTTTACGGCTACCAACATTCATGTGACCTCTCACGGGACTGAGTTCACGCTGCAAACTCCAATGGGCAATGTGGATGTGACGCTACCGTTGCCGGGACGACACAATATTGCCAATGCGCTGGCAGCGACCTCGCTGGCGATGGCGGTGGGCGCCAGTCTGACGGCAGTGAAAAAAGGGTTGGCAAACTTGAAAGCGGTGCCGGGGCGTCTGTTTCCGGTGCAACTTGGCGAAAATAAATTGCTGCTCGATGACACATATAATGCCAACGTCGGTTCAATGACCGCCGCCGCGCATGTGCTGGCGGAAATGCCGGGCTACCGGGTGATGGTGGTGGGCGATATGGCAGAGTTAGGCGATGAGAGCGAAGCCTGCCACATTCAGGTGGGTGAAGTGGCGAAAGGCCTCTCCATCGATAAAGTGCTGAGTGTCGGTAAGTTGAGCAACGCTCTGAGCGCTGCCAGCGGTGTTGGCGAACATTTTAACGATAAAGCGGCAGTGGTGGCGCGTTTGAAGGCGCTTGTTGCTGAACAGCAGATTATTACCATTTTGGTAAAAGGTTCACGTAGTTCCGCCATGGAAGAGGTGGTGCGCGAATTACAGGAGAATGGAACATGTTAGTGTGGCTGGCCGAACATCTGGTCAAATATTATTCCGGCTTTAACGTCTTTTCCTATTTGACGTTTCGCGCCATTGTCAGCCTGCTGACCGCGCTCTTCATCTCTCTGTGGATGGGGCCGCGCATGATTGCCCGTCTGCAAAAACTCTCTTTCGGCCAGGTTGTGCGTAATGACGGTCCGGAGTCGCATTTCAGTAAACGCGGTACGCCAACGATGGGGGGAATTATGATCCTCACTGCAATCGTGGTTTCCGTACTGCTGTGGGCTTATCCCTCTAACCCGTATGTCTGGTGTGTGCTGGTTGTACTGGTAGGTTACGGGGCGATTGGTTTTGTTGACGACTACCGTAAAGTGGTGCGTAAAGATACCAAAGGCCTGATTGCTCGCTGGAAATATTTCTGGATGTCACTGATTGCGCTGGGCGTTGCGTTTGCGCTTTACCTGGCAGGGAAAGATACGCCAGCGACAGAACTGGTGGTGCCGTTCTTTAAAGATGTGATGCCGCAACTGGGCATTTTCTACATTCTGCTGGCCTACTTTGTGATTGTCGGTACCGGCAACGCCGTGAACCTGACGGACGGTCTTGACGGCCTGGCGATTATGCCAACGGTGTTTGTCGCTGCGGGCTTTGCGCTGGTGGCCTGGGCTACAGGTAACATGAATTTTGCTAATTATCTGCATATTCCTTATCTGCGTCATGCGGGCGAGCTGGTGATTGTCTGCACGGCGATTGTCGGTGCCGGGCTGGGTTTTTTGTGGTTCAACACTTATCCGGCGCAGGTTTTCATGGGGGATGTGGGTTCACTGGCTCTCGGCGGCGCGTTGGGGATTATCGCCGTGCTGCTGCGCCAGGAGTTCTTGCTGGTGATTATGGGCGGGGTGTTCGTGGTGGAAACCCTGTCGGTGATTTTGCAGGTTGGGTCGTTTAAATTGCGTGGCCAGCGTATTTTCCGCATGGCACCAATTCACCATCACTATGAACTGAAAGGCTGGCCAGAACCGCGCGTGATCGTGCGCTTCTGGATTATTTCGCTGATGCTGGTGCTGATTGGCCTGGCAACGCTGAAGGTACGTTAATCATGGCAGATTACCAGGGTAAAAAAGTCGTCATTATCGGTCTGGGGCTAACAGGCCTTTCCTGCGTTGACTTTTTCCTCGCGCGCGGCGTTACGCCACGCATTATGGACACGCGTGTTTCGCCACCAGGGCTGGATAAGCTGCCGGAGGCGGTAGAGTGCCATCTTGGTAGTCTCAATGATGACTGGTTGCTGGCGGCCGACCTGATTGTCGCAAGCCCCGGCATCGCACTGGCTCATCCTTCTCTGAGCGCGGCAGCCGATGCTGGCGTTGAGATCGTTGGCGATATCGAACTCTTCTGCCGTGAAGCGCAAGCGCCAGTCATTGCGATTACCGGTTCAAACGGTAAAAGCACCGTCACCAAACTGGTGGGGGAAATGGCAGAAGCGGCAGGTGTTAATGTGGGTGTTGGCGGCAATATTGGCCTGCCTGCGCTGATGTTGCTTGATGAAGCTCGCGAACTCTATGTGCTGGAGCTTTCCAGCTTCCAACTGGAAACCACTTTCAGCCTGCACGCTACGGCGGCAACCATCCTGAACGTGACGGAAGATCATATGGATCGTTATCCGTTCGGGTTGCAGCAGTATCGCGCCGCAAAATTGCGCGTTTACGAAAACGCGAAAGTATGTGTGGTAAATGCGGACGACGCGCTCACCATGCCGGTGCGGGGTGCCGATGAGCGCTGCGTGAGCTTCGGCGTTGACGTCGGCGACTATCACCTGAACCGCCAGCTGGGCGAAACCTGGCTGCGTGTAAAAGGTGAAAAGGTTCTGAATGTTAAAGAGATGAAGCTGAGCGGCCAGCACAACTATACCAACGCACTGGCGGCGCTGGCGTTGGCGGATGCTGCGGGTTTGCCGCGGGCCAGCAGCCTGAAGGCGCTGACAACCTTTACCGGGCTGGCGCACCGCTTCCAGTTGGCGCTGGATCATAACGGCGTGCGCTGGATCAACGACTCGAAAGCGACCAACGTCGGCAGCACTGAGGCGGCGATGAACGGTTTGCAGGTTGACGGTACGCTGCACCTTCTGTTGGGCGGGGACGGTAAATCTGCCGATTTCTCACCGCTGAAGCGCTATCTCGGCGGCGATCGTATTCGTCTTTATTGCTTTGGTCGCGATGGTGGTGAGCTGGCGGATTTACGTCCGGAAATTGCCGATCAGGTAGAAACGATGGAAGAGGCGATGCGTCTGATCGCCACGCGCGTGCAGTCGGGCGATATGGTGCTGCTGTCGCCAGCCTGCGCCAGCCTCGATCAGTTCAAGAATTTCGAACAACGGGGTGATGTCTTTACCCGTCTGGCGCAGGAGTTAGGCTGATGCGTTTAACGCTCCCACGCCCGAGAATGCCGCGCCTGCCGGGATTTAGCCTCCTGGCATGGTTATTTACGGCATTGAAAGGCTGGGTTATGGGATCACGGCAAAAAGATTCCGACAGCCTGGTGATGTATGACCGCACGCTATTGTGGTTGACGCTGGGCCTGGCGGCGATCGGTTTCATTATGGTGACTTCGGCTTCGATGCCGGTAGGGCAACGTCTGACGGACGATCCTTTCTTCTTTGCCAAGCGTCATGCGCTGTATCTGTTCCTGGCGTTTTGTATGTCGATGGTCACGCTGCGTTTGCCGATGGATTTCTGGCAGAAATACAGCTCGGCGATGTTGATCGCCGCGATCATTATGCTGCTGGTGGTATTGGTAGTGGGGAGCTCGATCAACGGGGCATCTCGCTGGATCGATCTCGGTGTCATGCGCTTTCAGCCAGCGGAGTTCACCAAGTTGTCGCTGTTCTGTTACCTGGCTAACTACCTGGTGCGTAAGGTGGATGAAGTGCGTAATAACCTGCGCGGATTCCTCAAACCGATGGGTGTAATTCTGGTGTTGGCGGTTCTGTTGCTGGCGCAGCCAGACCTCGGTACGGTGGTGGTGCTGTTTATCACCACACTGGCGATGCTGTTCCTCGCCGGGGCGAAACTGTGGCAGTTCATCGCCATCATCGGTATGGGAATTTCAGCGGTTGTGCTGCTGATCCTCGCCGAACCGTATCGTATTCGCCGTGTAACCTCGTTCTGGAACCCATGGGAAGATCCTTTTGGTAGCGGTTATCAGTTAACGCAGTCGCTGATGGCATTTGGTCGCGGTGAGCTGTGGGGCCAGGGGCTTGGAAACTCGGTACAGAAGCTGGAGTATCTGCCTGAAGCACATACGGACTTTATCTTCTCCATTATCGGGGAGGAACTCGGTTATATCGGTGTGGTAGTGGCGCTTTTAATGGTATTCTTCGTCGCTTTCCGCGCCATGTCCATCGGGCGAAAAGCGCTGGAAATCGATCATCGTTTCTCTGGTTTCCTGGCCTGCTCGATTGGTATCTGGTTTAGCTTCCAGGCTCTGGTTAACGTCGGTGCGGCGGCAGGCATGCTGCCGACCAAAGGGCTGACTCTGCCGCTTATCAGTTACGGTGGTTCCAGCTTACTGATTATGTCAGTGGCGATTACGCTGCTGCTACGCATAGATTATGAAACGCGTCTGGAAAAAGCCCAGGCGTTTACACGAGGTTTGTGATGAGTGGTCAACCAAAGCGGTTAATGGTGATGGCGGGCGGTACCGGCGGGCATGTCTTCCCCGGGCTTGCAGTTGCGCACCATCTGATGGATCAGGGCTGGCAAGTGCGCTGGCTCGGAACCGCTGATCGCATGGAGGCCGATCTGGTGCCCAAACACGGTATCGAGATCGATTTTATCCGTATCTCCGGCCTGCGTGGCAAAGGGATCAAAGCGCAGTTGATGGCCCCGATGCGTATTTTTAACGCCTGGCGTCAGGCCCGCGCCATCATGCAGCGCTTTAAGCCGGATGTGGTGCTGGGGATGGGCGGTTATGTTTCTGGTCCTGGCGGGCTGGCAGCCTGGTCGCTCGGTATTCCGGTAGTGCTCCATGAGCAGAACGGAATTGCCGGGTTAACCAATAAATGGCTGTCGAAAATTGCTACCAAAGTGATGCAGGCATTTCCCGGCGCGTTTCCAAAAGCGGAAGTCGTTGGAAACCCGGTGCGCGTTGATGTGCTGGCGCTGCCACTACCGCAGGATCGTTTACCTGGCCGTGAAGGGCCGGTTCGCGTGCTGGTCGTTGGTGGCTCCCAGGGTGCGCGCGTGCTGAACCAGACAATGCCGCAGGTAGCGGCGAAACTGGGCAATGCTGTAACTATCTGGCATCAGAGTGGCAAAGGCGCGCAACAAGATGTTGAGCAGGCGTATGCTGCCGCGGGCGAACCGCAGCATAAAGTGACGGAATTTATTGATGATATGGCGCAAGCCTACGCGTGGGCAGATGTGGTGGTGTGCCGTTCAGGCGCACTGACGGTCAGCGAAATCGCAGCCGCAGGTTTACCGGCGCTGTTTGTGCCTTTTCAGCACAAAGATCGTCAGCAGTACTGGAATGCATTACCGCTGGAAAAAGCGGGTGCCGCGAAGATCCTCGAACAGCCGCAGTTCACCGTTGATGCGGTAGCCGCGACGCTGGCTGGCTGGGATCGCGAAGCATTACTGGCGATGGCGGAACGCGCGCGCGCGACGGCCATCCCGGATGCCACCGAGCGTGTGGCGAATGAAGTCAGCCTGGCAGCTCAGGCGTAAATACTGGCGGCGCGTTGGCGTCGCGCAAATTTAAGTAGTCGATGGCGTTTAGAGAATGAATACACAAGAACTGGCGAAACTGCGTTTAATCGTGCCCGAGATGCGACGTGTCCGGCACATTCACTTTGTCGGCATTGGTGGTGCTGGCATGGGCGGTATTGCCGAAGTGCTGGCCAATGAAGGATACCAGATTAGCGGTTCCGACCTGGCGCCAAACCCGGTGACGCAGCAACTGGCGTCGCTCGGCGCCACTATTTATTTCAATCATCGCCCGGAAAACGTGAGCGATGCCAGTGTTGTTGTGGTCTCCAGCGCCATTTCTGCCGATAACCCTGAAATTGTCGCGGCGCATGAAGCACGTATTCCAGTTATCCGCCGCGCAGAGATGCTGGCTGAATTGATGCGTTTCCGTCATGGTATCGCGATTGCCGGTACACATGGCAAAACTACCACGACTGCGATGGTGGCTAGTATTTATGCAGAAGCCGGGCTGGATCCGACTTTTGTTAACGGTGGTTTGGTGAAAGCTGCCGGGGTGCATGCGCGCCTGGGGCACAGCCGTTACCTGATAGCAGAAGCCGATGAAAGCGACGCCTCCTTCCTGCATCTGCAACCGATGGTGGCGATTGTCACCAATATCGAAGCCGATCACATGGATACTTACCAGGGCGACTTCGAGAATTTAAAAACAACGTTTATCAATTTTCTGCACAACCTGCCGTTCTACGGCCGTGCGGTAATGTGTGTGGACGATCCGGTTATCCGCGAATTGCTGCCGCGCGTGGGGCGCCAGACGACAACCTACGGATTTAGCGATGATGCGGATGTTCGGGTAGAAAATTATCGCCAGGTTGGGCCGCAGGGGCACTTCAATTTGGTGCGTCAGGATAAACAGGAACTGCGTGTCACGCTGAATGCGCCGGGCCGCCATAATGCGCTGAACGCGGCGGCGGCGGTAGCGGTAGCGACAGAAGAGGGGATCGAAGATGAAGCGATCCTTCGTGCGCTGGAAAGTTTCCAGGGCACCGGGCGCCGTTTTGATTTCCTTGGCGAATTCCCGCTGGAAGCGGTGAATGGCAAAAGCGGTACAGCCATGCTGGTGGATGACTATGGCCATCACCCGACAGAAGTGGATGCCACGATTAAAGCAGCGCGTGCGGGCTGGCCGGATAAAAACCTGGTCATGCTGTTTCAGCCGCACCGTTTTACCCGTACTCGCGACTTGTACGACGATTTCGCCAATGTGTTGATGCAGGTTGATTCTCTGCTGATGCTGGAGGTTTATCCTGCTGGCGAAGCGGCTATCCCAGGCGCTGATAGCCGTTCACTGTGCCGTACTATTCGCGGACGCGGCAAAATTGATCCGATCCTTGTGTCTGATCCGTCACAGGTTGCGGCGATGTTGGCACCAGTACTGACCGGTAATGACCTGATCCTGATTCAGGGCGCAGGGAATATCGGCAAGATTGCCCGCATCCTGGCTGAGTGCAAACTGAAACCGCAGAGCACAGAGGGGGAGCGCCGTGGCTGAGAAAGTAGCGGTTCTGCTGGGTGGAACCTCCGCCGAGCGTGAAGTTTCGCTTAATTCCGGTGCAGCGGTGCTGGTGGGTTTACGGGAAGGCGGAGTGGATGCGCACGGCGTGGATCCGCGTGATGTGGATGTCACCCGCCTGAAAGAGATGGGATTTAGTAAAGCATTTATTGCATTGCATGGGCGCGGCGGCGAAGACGGAACCCTGCAGGGTCTGCTTGAACTGACCAATATGCCGTATACCGGTAGTGGTGTTATGGCATCTGCTATCTCGATGGATAAATTGCGCAGCAAATTGTTGTGGCAGGGCGCTGGATTACCGGTTGCACCATGGGTCGCATTCGAACGCAGTGAGTTTGAATCGGGCCTAAGTTTTTATGATATTCAACGCATTGATGAACTTGGGTTGCCTGTTATTGTCAAGCCCAGCCGTGAAGGCTCCAGTGTTGGAATGTCGAAGGTAGACAAAAGTGAAGATCTGCAGGCAGCGTTAGCGCTTGCGTTTCAACATGATGATGAAGTTCTGATCGAAAAATGGCTAAGTGGCCCGGAATTTACCGTGGCGATGCTTGGGAACGAAATTTTACCGTCAATTCGTATCCAACCAGCGGGAATCTTCTATGATTATGAGGCGAAGTATCTCTCTGATGAGACAAAATATTTCTGCCCTTCAGGTCTGGAAGTGGAACGAGAGGCAGCATTACAGTCCCTGGTATTGAAAGCATGGTGTCTTTTAGGGTGCCGTGGATGGGGACGAATAGATGCCATGCTGGATAGCGACGGTCAGTTTTATTTGTTGGAAGCGAACACATCGCCAGGGATGACGAGCCACAGCCTCGTGCCGATGGCTGCTCGCCAGGCGGGTTTGAGCTTCTCGCAACTTGTTGTTCGCATTCTGGATCTGGCGGAGTGATATGTCACAGGCTGCGCTGAACACGCGAAACCGCGAAGCGGAGGCCGTAATCACCTCTCGCCGCAACAATGGAACGCGTCTTGCAGGGATTTTGTTCCTGCTGGCGGTGCTATGCACCGTGTTTGCTAGCGGCTGGGTGGTTTTGGGTTGGATGGAGGATGCACAACGCTTGCCGTTGTCAAAGCTGGTAGTGACGGGCGATCGTCATTACACCCGTAATGATGATATTCGTCAGTCTATTCTGGCGCTGGGGGCACCCGGCACCTTCATGACGCAGGATGTTAATATTATTCAGAGTCAGATCGAGCGTCTGCCCTGGATAAAGCAGGCAAGCGTCAGAAAGCAGTGGCCAGACGAATTGAAGATTCATCTGGTTGAATACGTGCCGATTGCGCGATGGAATGATCAGCATATGGTCGATGCCGACGGTAATGAGTTCAGCGTGCCGTCCGAACGAACCAGTAAGCAGGTTTTGCCCATGTTGTATGGCCCTGAAGGCAGTGAAAGCGAAGTATTGCAAGGCTATCGCGATATGGGGCAATTGTTGGCGAAGGATAAATTCACGTTAAAAGAAGCGGCGATGACGGCGCGACGCTCATGGCAGGTCACGCTGACTAACGACATCAGGCTCAACCTGGGTCGTGGCGATACAATGAAACGTCTGGCGCGCTTCGTGGAACTCTACCCGGTTCTGCTGCAACAGGCGCAAACGGACGGTAAAACGATCAGTTACGTGGATTTACGCTATGACTCAGGCGCGGCTGTAGGCTGGAAAGCAGCCCCTGTTCAGGAACCGAATCAGCAGCAAAATCAGGCACAACAGAATCAGGCACAGGCAGAGCAACAATGATCAAGGCGACGGACAGAAAACTGGTGGTTGGACTGGAGATTGGCACCGCGAAGGTGGCCGCTTTAGTAGGGGAAGTTCTGCCCGACGGTATTGTGAATATCATTGGCGTGGGCAGTTGCCCGTCCCGTGGTATGGATAAAGGCGGGGTAAACGATCTGGAATCGGTAGTGAAATGCGTACAGCGCGCTATCGATCAGGCTGAATTGATGGCAGATTGCCAGATATCTTCTGTCTACCTGGCGCTTTCGGGGAAGCATATTAGCTGCCAGAACGAAATTGGGATGGTGCCGATTTCGGAAGAGGAAGTAACGCAGGAAGATGTGGAGAACGTTGTGCATACCGCCAAATCGGTGCGTGTACGCGATGAACACCGTGTTCTGCATGTGATCCCGCAGGAGTACGCCATTGATTACCAGGAAGGGATCAAAAACCCGGTTGGGCTCTCTGGCGTGCGTATGCAGGCAAAAGTACATTTGATTACTTGCCATAACGATATGGCAAAAAACATCGTTAAAGCCGTTGAACGATGTGGGTTGAAAGTTGACCAACTTATTTTCGCCGGACTGGCCTCCAGCTATTCGGTGTTGACGGAAGACGAACGAGAACTGGGCGTCTGCGTTGTTGACATCGGTGGTGGTACAATGGACATGGCGGTCTATACCGGCGGCGCGCTGCGCCACACGAAAGTGATCCCGTATGCAGGGAATGTGGTCACCAGCGATATTGCTTACGCTTTTGGTACGCCGCCCAGTGATGCTGAAGCGATCAAAGTTCGCCACGGTTGTGCGCTGGGGTCGTTAGTCGGCAAAGATGAGAGCGTTGAAGTACCCAGTGTGGGCGGTCGTCCGCCGCGCAGTTTGCAGCGTCAGACGCTGGCAGACGTGATTGAGCCTCGCTATACCGAGTTGCTCAATCTTGTTAACGATGAGATTTTGCAGTTGCAGGAACAGCTTCGCCAGCAGGGGGTAAAGCATCACCTGGCGGCGGGGATTGTGTTGACTGGTGGTGCTGCGCAAATGGAAGGCCTGGCGGCCTGTGCGCAGCGCGTTTTCCATACGCAGGTGCGTATTGGTGCGCCGCTCAATATTACTGGCTTGACCGATTATGCCCAGGAACCGTATTACTCAACGGCGGTAGGGTTGCTTCACTACGGAAAAGAAACGCATCTCAGTGGTGAAGCAGAAGTGGAAAAACGCGCGTCAGTAGGGTCATGGTTCAAACGAATCAACAGCTGGCTGCGAAAAGAGTTTTAATTTTTTTTCAGAGAGCGCAGAAAATTAGCGGTCTCAGGCGACAGGCACAAAACGGAGAGAAATTATGTTTGAACCGATGGAATTAACCAACGACGCGGTGATTAAAGTCATCGGCGTCGGTGGCGGCGGTGGCAACGCCGTAGAGCATATGGTGCGCGAGCGCATTGAGGGTGTTGAATTCTTCGCCGTAAATACCGACGCGCAGGCGTTGCGTAAAACAGCGGTGGGGCAAACCATTCAGATCGGCGGTGGCATCACCAAAGGTCTGGGCGCTGGAGCAAACCCTGAAGTTGGTCGCAATGCGGCTGAAGAAGATCGTGAAGCCCTGCGCGCTGCGCTTGAAGGCGCTGACATGGTCTTTATCGCGGCAGGTATGGGTGGCGGTACCGGTACGGGGGCCGCTCCTGTCGTGGCTGAAGTCGCTAAAGATTTAGGTATCCTGACGGTTGCTGTGGTGACCAAGCCTTTCAATTTCGAAGGCAAGAAGCGTATGGCATTTGCTGAGCAGGGTATCACTGAGCTGTCCAAACATGTGGACTCGCTGATCACTATTCCGAACGACAAGTTACTGAAAGTGCTTGGCCGTGGTATTTCTCTGCTCGATGCATTCGGTGCAGCGAACGATGTGCTGAAAGGCGCTGTGCAGGGTATCGCTGAACTGATTACGCGTCCGGGCCTGATGAACGTTGACTTCGCTGACGTGCGCACCGTAATGTCCGAAATGGGCTACGCGATGATGGGTTCCGGTGTGGCTAGCGGTGAAGATCGTGCGGAAGAAGCGGCAGAAATGGCGATTTCCAGTCCGCTGTTGGAAGATATTGATCTCTCTGGCGCTCGCGGCGTGCTGGTTAACATTACGGCTGGCTTCGACTTACGTCTGGATGAGTTCGAAACGGTGGGTAACACTATCCGTGCTTTCGCATCTGATAACGCGACTGTGGTTATCGGTACGTCCCTTGATCCGGATATGAATGATGAATTGCGTGTGACCGTCGTTGCGACAGGTATCGGCATGGACAAACGTCCAGAAATTACGCTGGTGACCAACAAACAGGCGCAGCAGCCAGTGATGGATCGCTATCAGCAGCACGGCATGCAGCCGATGCAACAGGAGCAGAAATCGGCGAAAGTGGTTAACGACAATACACCGCAAACCACTAAAGAACCTGATTATCTGGATATTCCGGCATTCCTGCGCAAGCAAGCGGATTAAGAATTTGCTGGAAGTTGGGCTTCGTCGCTCTTTGTGCTAAACTGCCCCACCGATTGTGTTATACACTTCGGATGGATTGGTAATAAGGCGAGATTATACGATGATCAAACAAAGGACACTTAAACGTATCGTTCAGGCGACTGGCGTCGGTTTACATACCGGCAAGAAAGTCACACTGACGTTGCGCCCTGCGCCGGCAAATACCGGGGTCATCTATCGTCGCACTGACTTGAATCCACCGGTAGATTTTCCGGCTGATGCTAAATCTGTGCGTGATACTATGCTCTGTACTTGTCTGGTCAATGAGCATGACGTGCGGATTTCCACCGTTGAGCACTTAAATGCTGCTTTGGCGGGGCTGGGTATCGATAACATTATTGTTGAAGTCGATGCGCCGGAAATTCCCATTATGGATGGCAGTGCTGCACCTTTCGTTTATCTGCTAATGGATGCAGGGCTCGAAGACCTTAACAGCGCCAAAAAATTCGTTCGTATCAAAGATACGGTGCGTGTTGAAGACGGTGATAAATGGGCTGAGTTCAGACCTCACAATGGTTTCACGCTCGACTTTACCATCGATTTTAACCACCCGGCGATTGATGCAAGCACTCAACGCTACGCGATGAACTTCTCTGCCGACGCATTTATGCGCCAGATTAGTCGTGCGCGTACCTTCGGTTTCATGCGTGATATCGAATACCTCCAGTCTCGCGGATTGTGCCTTGGCGGTAGCTTCGATTGTGCCATCGTAGTTGACGATTATCGCGTACTGAACGAAGACGGGCTTCGTTTCGAAGATGAATTTGTTCGCCATAAAATGCTGGATGCTATTGGTGACTTGTTCATGTGTGGTCACAATATCATTGGTGCGTTTACCGCATATAAATCGGGCCACGCATTAAACAACAAACTATTGCAGGCTGTTCTGGCAAAACAGGAAGCCTGGGAATATGTGACCTTCGAAGACGACGCCGAATTGCCGCTGGCATTTAAAGCACCGTCAATGGTTCTGGCATAACACCATAACCACAAAATCGACTGGTTAACCTGGCACTCTCTCCGGTCAGGGAAACCAGTCGTTTTATTGCCTTTTCTCTCACCTGGCATTTTCCCACTTTTATGTAGAATTTCTCTTTTTCCGCTTTGAGTGGTGTGTTTGCTGCTTTCCTGGCCAATTTCGCCCTCCTGAAGCCTGAATACTACTGCGGTGCTGGTGCCTTTAGTGGTAAGATTTGGGCGCAAAACGACACCGACAGAAGCAAAATCGGACAAGCGTGATTTTTTGGGTGGAGCAGGTGAACGGAATACTGACGTGCTGGCGACAATTTGGCAGACGCTATTTCTGGCCGCATCTCTTATTAGGGATGGTCGCGGCGAGTTTTGGCTTGCCTGCATTTGCCGGCAGCGCTGAGTCACACCAGCCTGCGCGTGAAACGACCCGCAATCACGATGGCGTCAATAACGTCAATTTTACCAGTTTCTCTTTGCTGGAAGCGAAACGGCGCCCGAACTTTACTGTCGATTACTGGCATCAACACGCCATTCGTACTGTGATTCGTCATCTTTCGTTCGCTATGGCGCCTCAGGCGCTACCTGTAGCAACGGAAGAGTCACTGCCCATTCAGGCACACCATCTGGCATTGCTGGATTCGCTCAGCTCACTGCTGATGCTGGAAAGCAAGCCGCCGACGATTGTCCGCCTGGCTGTTTATATCCCTTCCACGCCGTTCGCCGCGTTTAGCGTGCCCGCCTGGGTGAGCCAGGTGCAGGGTATTCGCGCTGGCCCTCAACGCTTCAGCTAAAAAAAGATCCTTTTATCCATTTTTTAGTTCCGCCGTGCGGAGCGTTTGAGATTTTTATTATGCTAATCAAGTTATTAACGAAAGTATTCGGTAGCCGCAACGATCGTACACTGCGTCGTATGCGTAAAGCTGTCACGCAGATCAATGCCATGGAACCGGCCCTGGAGCAGCTCAGTGATGAAGAACTGAAAGGTAAAACCGCAGAGTTTCGCGCCCGTCTGGAAAAAGGCGAGGCAGTAGATAATCTGTTGCCTGAAGCTTTTGCTGTGGTTCGCGAAGCGAGCAAGCGCGTGTTTGGCATGCGCCACTTTGATGTACAGTTATTGGGCGGTATGGTACTGAACGATCGCTGCATCGCGGAGATGCGTACTGGTGAAGGTAAAACCCTGACAGCGACCCTGCCGGCTTACCTGAATGCCCTGAGCGGTAAAGGCGTTCACGTTGTGACGGTGAACGATTATCTGGCGCAGCGCGATGCCGAAAACAACCGTCCATTGTTTGAGTTCCTCGGCCTGACAGTCGGTATTAACCTGCCAGGTATGCCTTCTGTTGCCAAGCGTGAAGCTTACGCTGCCGATATTACCTACGGCACCAACAACGAATACGGCTTTGACTACCTGCGCGATAACATGGCGTTCAGCCCTGAAGAGCGCGTACAGCGTAAACTGCACTATGCGCTGGTGGATGAGGTCGACTCCATCCTCATCGATGAAGCGCGCACCCCGCTGATCATCTCCGGGCCTGCGGAAGACAGTTCTGAGCTCTACAAAAAAGTGAACAAAATCATTCCTTACCTGGTTCGCCAGGAGAAAGATGATTCTGACACTTTCCAGGGCGAAGGCCACTTCTCGGTGGATGAGAAAGCGCGTCAGGTAACGCTCACCGAACGCGGCCTGGTGCTGATTGAAGAATTGTTGGTAAAAGAAGACATCATGGATGAGGGCGAGTCACTCTACTCCCCGGCCAATATTATGTTGATGCACCACGTCACTGCTGCGCTGCGTGCTCATGCACTATTCACCCGCGACGTGGATTACATTGTTAAAGATGGCGAAGTGATCATCGTTGATGAACACACCGGTCGTACCATGCAAGGGCGTCGCTGGTCTGACGGTCTGCATCAGGCGGTTGAAGCCAAAGAAGGCGTGGAAATCCAGAATGAAAACCAGACGCTGGCTTCCATTACCTTCCAGAACTATTTCCGTCTGTATGAAAAACTGGCCGGTATGACCGGTACGGCAGATACCGAAGCATTTGAATTCAGCTCGATCTACAAACTGGATACGGTTGTTGTGCCGACAAACCGCCCGATGATTCGTAAAGATATGGCGGATCTGGTCTACATGACCGAAGTGGAAAAAATCCAGGCCATTATCGAAGATATTAAAGAGCGTACCGCCAAGGGCCAGCCAGTGCTGGTGGGGACTATTTCCATTGAAAAATCAGAGGTTGTCTCTCAGGAACTGACCAAAGCGGGTATCAAGCACAACGTGCTGAACGCCAAATTCCACGCCAAAGAGGCGGATATCGTTGCTCAGGCGGGTTACCCTGGCACGGTAACCATTGCCACCAACATGGCGGGCCGTGGTACGGATATCGTGCTGGGCGGTAGCTGGCAGGCAGAACTGGCTGAGATTGAAAATCCGACCGAAGAGCAAATCGCAAAAGTGAAAGCGGACTGGCAGGTACGCCATGATGCTGTGCTGGCCTCTGGCGGCCTGCATATTATCGGTACCGAGCGTCACGAATCTCGTCGTATCGATAACCAGCTGCGTGGTCGTTCCGGGCGTCAGGGCGATGCCGGCTCTTCACGTTTCTACCTTTCCATGGAAGATGCGCTAATGCGTATTTTCGCCTCCGATCGTGTTTCCGGCATGATGCGTAAGCTGGGGATGAAACCGGGTGAAGCGATTGAGCATCCGTGGGTTACGAAGGCGATTGCCAACGCGCAGCGTAAAGTGGAAAGCCGCAACTTCGATATTCGTAAGCAACTGCTGGAATATGATGATGTTGCCAACGATCAGCGCCGTGCTATTTATACTCAGCGTAACGAACTGCTGGATGTATCTGATGTGAGCGAAACCATCAACAGCATCCGCGAGGACGTTTTCAAAGCTACCATCGACGCGCATATTCCGCCGCAGTCTCTGGAAGAGATGTGGGACATCCCGGGTCTGCAGGAGCGCCTGAAAAACGACTTCGATCTGGATCTCCCGATTGCTGAATGGCTGGATAAAGAGCCGGATCTGCATGAAGAGACGCTGCGCGAGCGCATTCTGCAGAACGCCATTGAAACTTATCAGCGCAAAGAAGACGTGGTAGGTGCGGAAATGATGCGTCACTTTGAAAAAGGCGTGATGTTGCAGACGCTGGATTCCCTGTGGAAAGAGCATCTGGCAGCCATGGATTACCTGCGTCAGGGGATCCATCTGCGTGGCTACGCGCAAAAAGATCCGAAGCAGGAGTACAAACGCGAATCCTTCGCCATGTTTGCCGCGATGCTGGAGTCGCTGAAATATGAAGTCATCAGCACGCTGAGCAAGGTGCAGGTGCGTATGCCGGAAGAAGTGGAAGCGATGGAGCAGCAGCGTCGCCAGGAGGCTGAGCGTCTGGCGCAAATGCAACAGTTGAGCCATCAGGATGATGAATCCGCAGCGGTCGCAGAACTTGCTGCACAGACGGGCGAGCGCAAAGTGGGTCGTAACGATCCATGCCCTTGCGGTTCGGGTAAAAAATACAAACAGTGCCATGGCCGTTTAGCGTAATTTTTTGATAAAAATGTAAAAGGCGCAGATATCTGCGCCTTTTTTATGGAGCCTGCCTAATGAAAATACTCAACATTGCTGTCGGGATCATTCGCAACCCGCAAGGAGAAATCTTTATTACACGCCGTGCTGCGGATGCTCACATGGCTAATAAACTTGAATTTCCGGGCGGTAAAATCGAAGCGGGCGAAACGCCAGAACAGGCGATGAGCCGTGAATTGCAGGAAGAAGTCGGTATTACTCCGCTGAGTGCAACACTGTTTGATAAGCTGGAGTATCAGTTTCCCGATCGCCATATCACGCTGTGGTTCTGGCTGGTTGAGCGCTGGGAAGGGGAGCCATGGGGAAAAGAGGGGCAACCGGGAGAGTGGGTAGCACAACAGATGCTGAAAGCGGAAGATTTCCCGCAGGCTAACGAACCTATTATTACCCGGCTGGCGCAGCGTTAAGCGGTGCGCCAGCGGCAAAAACATTACTGCTGCTCTTCGCTCCATTCATCGCTATCTGATAGCTCGCCAGAGCTGGCGATGCGTTTCTCTTCTGCGGCCCATTCTCCCAGATCGATGAGCTGGCAGCGTTTGGAACAGAAGGGGCGAAACGGGCTAATTTCGTCCCAGACAACAGATTTCCCGCAGGTTGGGCAGTTAACAATGGTTGTTTCAGTCATATAGGCTCCTTAACAACAGGCCAGTTCAAAATCCAGCCGTTCCGGCACGATCCCGTTTTCGCTGTCGAGGGGTAAAAAGCGGATAGCAAAACGGCTCTTATGCCCGGAAATTTGCGGATACAGCCGATCCCGCAGTGTCAGTTTCAGACGCAGTAAATCGGCATCTTCGCCATTATCCTGATAAAAACCATTCAGGCTGGTCTGATGGCGGAATGGCGCGGCGTTGCGGATCAGATCAAGGATCAAATGTAGCGTTGCTTTGAGCGGATCGAGGCTTTCCAGCCAGACCGCGACCTGTGCATCACGTTGCTCCTGCGACAAATGCAGCCACATGTGCAGCGTAGGCAGATCAAAGCTGCAACACCCGCCAGGGATACTCAGACGCTGGCGTACCAGCGCAATTAATCGGTCTTCACGTAAAAGCTGGCCGATGCGTGGCGCGGCCATCAGGATATTGCTGCTCTCTTTCAGTTGTAGGTGCAGGGATTCGATACGGTTAAGATCCACTCCATCCACTTCGCTCCAGGCGCGCAATTTTCGCTGCTGGCGTTCCAGTTCTTTCAATAGTTCCGTACGCGTATCGCCGCGTTCGAACACATCCAGTAAATCACCGACATTACGGAAAAAGTGCAGCGCATCAGCATGGTCGCTCAGCGGTAAACGGACGGTGAGTTGCTGAAGCAGAAATTCGACACGCAGCCAGGTGCGCATCTTCTCGTTAAGCGGGTGTTCAAAAAGGATGTGGGTGTGCATTACGGTTTTTCCTGTGATACGGCCTGCGAAGCATATTCCAGATACGCGGAGTGCAGGCGGGCAACATCCGATGCTATCGCACCTGGTGCGCCATTATTGTCAATAACATCATCAGCGACGGCAAGTCGCGCTTCACGTGTGGCCTGAGCCGCAAGAATATGTTCTGCATGTTCGCGGCTAACGCCATCACGCTGCGTGGTGCGTGCAATTTGAGTCTCAACCGGGACATCCACCACCAAAACCCGGTCGGCTTTACGGTATAGCTGGTTTTCCACCAGCAGGGGAACAACCCACAGTACATAGGGCGACGTTGCCTGCGCAATCTCACGCTGGGTCTGCTGATGAATTAACGGATGGAGCAGACCATTGAGCCACTCTTTATCAGCCGGAGAAGCAAAAATACGTTCACGTAATGCCCGACGGTTTAGCGAGCCGTCGGCAAGGAGTATTTCTGCCCCAAAACGTGCTGTGATGGCGCTTAATGCTTGCGAACCCGGTTTCACGACCTGACGCGCAATAATATCCGCATCGACAACGTTAACCCCAAGCTGTGCGAAAGCATCCGCTACGGTGCTTTTCCCACTGCCGATGCCGCCGGTTAACGCGACCGTATACCCCATAATACCTCATCCCAAAGTGGGTCTGCCTGACATCACAATCCACGTTCTCTTTCGCCATATTCATGGCGCTTTTTTATCATCTGCAAAAGGGAAGGAAAACGTAAAATCTTGAATGTATTTACGAATATAATCAATGTGTTGTGAGTTAATCAAGCGACAATGAAATCGATTAACCTGAACTTGCTGATTCACCAGGTAAATTTATAGGATTGTAGCGTAAAAAAAGAGAAATTCGCAGTCTTGCGCAGCCCTTATTAGCGCGTATGATAGCGTCACTGGAGTTGTGAGTTCGTATTTCCGCCATTAACCCCAGGAATCCGCACATGCGTATCGAAGAAGATCTGAAGTTAGGTTTCAAAGACGTTCTTATCCGCCCTAAACGTTCTACCCTTAAAAGCCGTTCCGATGTTGAGCTGGAGCGCGAGTTTACCTTCAAGCATTCTGGAATGAACTGGTTCGGTGTACCAATTATTGCCGCGAATATGGACTCGGTTGGCACTTTTATGATGGCAAAAGCGCTGGCTTCATTCGACATTCTCACTGCCGTGCATAAACACTATTCCGTCGAAGACTGGAAGGATTTCATTGCGCGCGAATCTGCGGATGTGCTGCGCCATGTAATGGTTTCCACCGGAACATCTGACGCCGATTTTGATAAAACAAAACAGATCCTTGCGCTGCATCCCGCGCTGAATTTTGTCTGTATTGATGTGGCGAATGGCTATTCCGAGCATTTTGTACAGTTTGTTGCGAAAGCGCGTGAAGCCTGGCCGAGTAAAACCATCTGCGCCGGTAACGTTGTGACGGGTGAAATGTGTGAAGAACTGATCCTCTCCGGCGCCGATATCGTTAAAGTGGGTATTGGCCCGGGTTCTGTCTGCACCACGCGCGTGAAAACCGGCGTTGGCTATCCGCAGCTTTCTGCGGTGATCGAATGTGCTGATGCTGCGCATGGCCTGGGTGGTCAGATTGTCAGCGATGGCGGTTGCACCGTTCCTGGCGACGTAGCGAAAGCCTTCGGCGGCGGTGCAGATTTCGTTATGTTGGGCGGTATGCTGGCAGGACATGAAGAGAGCGGCGGTACCGTGGTTGAAGAGAACGGTGAAAAATTCATGCTGTTCTATGGCATGAGCTCTGAATCTGCAATGAATCGCCACGTTGGCGGCGTTGCCGGTTACCGTGCTGCAGAAGGCAAAACCGTCAAGCTGGCGTTGCGTGGACCCGTAGATAATACTGCGCGCGACATTTTGGGCGGTCTGCGCTCGGCCTGTACCTACGTTGGCGCGTCTCGTCTGAAAGAACTGACCAAACGCACTACCTTTATTCGCGTTCAGGAGCAGGAAAACCGCGTTTTCAATAGCCTGTAATCGCTAAACAGGCGCTGCGTTATACCGCGCCTGCGCTCACCCCGCACTGCTCATCGCATCTCCCAGATGGAAGATGGGCAGGTACATTGCCACAACCAGCACCCCGATAATCAACCCTGTCACTACCAGCAACAACGGCTCAAGCACGGCTGCCAGACCATCTGCCTGACGCTGAGTTTGTTCGCTGTGATGCTGCGCCAGGTTGTACAGCATCGTATCCAGCGCGCCGGAAACCTCGCCTGTGCGAATCAACTGAATACACAGCGTCGGGAATTCACCGCTTTCTTTCAGGGCGGTAGCTATCGACATGCCCTGAGTTATCTCCTGATGCGCACGTTGCAGGATATCGCGCCAGTAAGGGCAGGTAAGCGTCTCCTGGACACTTTCCAGACCCTGCAAAAAGGCGATACCCGCACGCTGCGTCAGCGACAGGACGGTAAATATCTGGCTGAGCCTCTGCCCGCGTATCAACTGACCCATTACTGGAGTGGCCAGTAGCAGTCGCTGTCGGTAACGAAGCCAGCCGGGGTGATGACGTAGTGATCTAATGACGCCGAGTACCAGCGTCGTAAATACTATCAACGGCAGGGCACAGCGCTGCATAACGTCAGCAGTGGCAATGACACCCCGCGTGAGCGCCGGAAGTGGTGTGTTAAATGTCTGGTAGATGGCCGAGAACTCAGGTAATACCAGATATATCATTGCCAGCACTACTGCTGCCGTTAGAGAGAGGATGATCAGCGGATAGCGAAGTGCTTTTTTCACTTTCAACGCCAGTTCCCTTTGCGCTTGCTGCTGGCTGACGAGCTTGAAGCAGCACTCATCCAGTTTACCGGTTAACTCGCCGGTGCGAATCATCGCCAGCCAGAGCGGAGGAAACACATCAGGCCACTGGCGTAGCGCAGCCGAAAATGTTTCCCCCTGCTCCAGCGTTTGTGCAATCTGACGCAACAGCGCCTGCCACTGTCTGGCGGGATGTTGCCCTGCCAGCAGTTGTAACCCTTCCGGTAATGTCAGACCGGCCTGCAGAAGAGTAGCAAGTTGCTGCAAAACAGAGCATCCATGCTCCGCTTGCCAGAGCGCGCGACGTACCGGACAGCGTTTCAACGTCAGCAGATGGATTTGCCGCTGATGCAATAGCAACACCACGCTGTCGCGATTTTCGTTCCAGTGCGTACCGCTTTGCAGGGTGCCGCTGTTATCAAGCCCGGACCACAGCCAAAGGTGTTTATTCGCCATCCGGAAAACCCAGGATGCGTACCAGCTCGTCAAAGGTGGTCAACCCTTGTTCCACGGCTTGGCAGCCATGCTCAAACAGCGTGGTCATGCCACTCTGCCGCGCCAGTAGTCCAATCTCTTCCGCACCTATATTGCCAGCAATGGCCTGACGTATTTCCGGTGTGATGGCGAGGACTTCAAACAGTGCCAGTCGCCCGTAAAAACCGTGATAGCACTGTTCACAGCCTTCGGCCCGCCAACGCGGCAGCGGACGAGGCCACAGCGTACCGGGAAGATGGATATTCTCCATAGCAAGTTTTCGGCAGTGCGGGCAGAGTTTACGCACCAGACGTTGCGACACCACCAGCGACAGTGCCGAGGAGATCATCCAGCGGGCAACACCCATTTGTTGAATGCGTACCAGCGTTTCGCTGGTGGAGTTGGTGTGCAATGTTGACAGTACCAGATGTCCGGTCTGGGAGGCTTTTATCGCGATTTCGGCGGTTTCACCATCGCGAATTTCGCCAATCATGATGATGTCCGGATCCTGGCGTAACAGCGCGCGCAATACGCTCTGAAAGGTCAGCCCGCTGCGCGGATTGATTTGTGTCTGTGTTAGCCCGGCGAGCGGGATCTCTACGGGATCTTCCACGCTGGCAATGTTAACTTCTGGTTTATTTCGCGCCTGCAATGCGCTGTACAGCGTGACGGTTTTACCGCTGCCTGTTGGGCCAGTAACCAGCAACAATCCTTGTGGCTGCGCCAGTGCGGTGGCAAACAGAGCTCGCTGTTGGTCGGTCATTCCCAGCACTTCCAGTTCCAGCGGTTGGTTAACCTGATGCAGCAGGCGCAGGACCACTTTCTCTCCGTGACGACAGGGGAGAGTGGCAATGCGAAACGAGATCGATTGCCCGCCAATTTCCTGACTGAACTGACCATCTTGTGGTAAACGGTGCTCAGCGATGTCGAGATTGCCGAGCACTTTTAGCCTTGCGGTCAGCGTGCTGGCGAGCGTGCCGGGCAGAGGCGAAAGTGGATGCAGCACGCCATCGACGCGCAGACGAATGGTATAGTGCGTTTCACCGGGCTCAAAATGGATATCTGAAGCACATAGCATCAGCGCTTGTTGAAGCGTATGTTCAACGATCTCCATCGCGGCGGTACTGCTCTCTTCCTGTACCACTGGCACCACGGTTTGCGCTTTCATCTGCAAATGTTTATCCATTTGCTCTGGCGTCCAGCAGCGAATATCGACACGCTTCTGGGCGGCAAAAGTGAGTGATTCCATTAATTCGGTGCTGGGTGTTTCAACCACAGCAATCGTTAAGAGATCGTTTTCGCTTTTGAGTACGACCGCATTATGGCGCTGGCATAGCGCACTGAGTTTATCGGGTTGCATTGGCGCTCCTTACTTGCCGGTCCGGAAAACATCTTCACAAGCCTGCTGGAGCGAGCTGTCTGCCTGAATGTTGCAACTGCGCGCCCAGCCCTGCATTCCGTCGGCGTTGCTCCACTGCGGCGTCATTACCACGCTCAGCCCATTCAGGCTCTCCTGTCCAGACAGCGAGACCACGCCTTTTGTTACGCTCATCGTCGAAACATAGCGGGTTGTGGTGGGGGACGGTATACCGTTGCTGCTGGCATCGCAGTTATCCACGCCGCCACGATCCAGCGCGCAAAGTTCAACGGCCGTACGGTACGGAATAAACGTTTGCAGCATGTCAGTGAGGGCGGCTTTACGCAGGTAGTTTTGGTAGGCGGGAATGCCGATGGCGCTCAGGATCGCAATGATGCCAATCACCACCATCAGTTCGATTAAAGTAAATCCTTGTTGTCGTTTCATTAAACAGCTCCTTATGCAGAGCCGTCACTGTGTCAGCACATGAATCGGTGGACGAGGGGCAAAAATGATTTTGTGATAATGACTTCCGGCATTTTTAACGCTTTTGCAACGTGTCGTATTATTTGTGGAAGGGCGTTCGCAAAAACGGGCCTGTGGCCCGTCTCTTTGTTAGAGGTGATTCAGCGAAAACGCATCGATAAATCGAGGGCGCGCACATGCTTGGTCAGCGCGCCAACGGAGATATAATCGACGCCGGTTTCGGCGAATTCACGCAGCGTTTCGTTTGTCACATTGCCGGAAACTTCCAGCCGCGCCTGGCCATTTGTGAGTTTAACCGCTTCGCGCATCTGGTCGGTTTCGAAGTTATCCAGCATGATGATGTCAGCACCTGCTTTCAGCGCGTCGTCCAGTTCTTCCAGCGTTTCAACTTCTACTTCCACCGGGACATCCGGGTGTAGCCAGAACGCTTTTTCCACCGCCAGGCGAACGGAGCCAGCAGCAATGATATGGTTCTCTTTGATCAGAAAAGCGTCGGAAAGGCCCAGACGATGGTTGCCGCCACCGCCGCACAGCACCGCATATTTCAGTGCGGTGCGTAGGCCTGGCAGCGTTTTACGCGTATCGAGCAGCTGGGTTTTGGTTCCGCTGAGCAAATCCACATAGCGCCGTACTTCGCTGGCTACACCGGAGAGCGTTTGCACAAAGTTCAATGCTGTACGCTCGCCGGTCAGCAGTACGCGGGAAGGGCCTTCCAGTTCAAACAGCGGTTGATCGGCGCGGATCGTGTCGCCATCTGCAACGAGCCAGGTCAGCGTCACGTTGCCGCCAGCTAGCTGAATAAAAACCTCTTCAACCCAGCGTTTACCGCAAAATACACCGTCTTCGCGGGTAATAACCACCGCATGAGAGCGGTTCTCTGGCGGTAATAATTGCGCGGTAATGTCATTGTTAGCGTCAACTTCTCCGCCCAAATCTTCACGCAGCGCCTGGGCGACAGCAGCGGGGATATCCAGTTCGATGCGTTTTTGCAGCGCGTCACGTCGAAGATCGGGGTTATAGCGGCGAGGCGGCATGATAAACTCCAAAAAGGGTAACGAATCACAAAGTTAGGCGATGTCCTGTTCGGGAGACCATTATGGGGCACCGCCCGGACATGCTACTCTGAAGCGTGTTTTAGCACCATCCTCTTAAAGGAGTTCCTTATGCCGTTACGCAAGGGGTGGCTGGTGGAAGCGCGGCACATGCCGTCTCCCCATTTTGATTGCCGCCCGGACGATGAACAGCCTTCACTGCTGGTGGTACATAATATTAGCCTGCCGCCCGGCAAATTTGGCGGCCCGTGGATAGATGCGTTGTTCACCGGTACGCTCAAACCCGATGCTGATCCATTTTTCGCCGAAATTGTTCATCTACGAGTTTCCGCGCACTGCCTGATCCGCCGTGATGGCGAGGTTGTGCAATATGTGCCTTTCGATAAACGCGCCTGGCATGCAGGCGTATCCTCTTATCATGGTCGGGAACGCTGCAATGATTTCTCGATTGGGATCGAGCTTGAAGGCACCGATAATCTGCCGTATACCGACGAGCAGTATCAGCAACTGGCGGCGGTGACGCGAACACTCATTGAGCTTTATCCGTCGATTGCCAACAATATGACCGGCCACAGCGATATTGCGCCGCAACGGAAAACCGATCCCGGACCGGCTTTCGACTGGGCCAGATTCCGTGCGCTGGTCGCCGGCTCGTCAGAAAAGGAGATGCCATGACGTTATTCACCATGCTGCTGGTGCTGGCAGCAGAACGGCTGTTTAAACTGGGGGAGCACTGGCAACTGGATCATAGGCTGGAAGTGCTGTTCCGGCGAGTTAAGCATTACTCGATGTTCCGTACGCTGTTGATGACAGTGCTGGCGATGCTGGTGACCTTCCTGATCCTGCGTGCGCTGCTGGGATTGTTTTTCAACGTACCGTTGTTGGTGGTCTGGATCCTGATTGGCGTGTTATGCATTGGCGCGGGTAAGGTGCGTCTGCATTACCACGCTTACCTGAAGGCGGCAGCACACAATGACAGTCATGCCCATAATGCGATGGCGAATGAGTTAACACTGATACATGGCATGCCGCCAGGATGCAATGAGCGTGAGTTTTTACGCGAACTGCAAAACGCGCTGGTATGGATCAACTTCCGCTTTTATCTGGCCCCGCTGTTCTGGTTTATTGTTGGCGCATACTGGGGGCCGGTGCTGTTGGCAGGTTATGCGTTTTTGCGTGCCTGGCAGTCGTGGTTGGCGCGTTACCAGACGCCTAACGAACGCCAGCAGTCAGGAATTGACGCCATTTTACATGTGTTGGACTGGGTGCCTGTCAGGCTGGCTGGCGTGGTGTATGCGCTGGTTGGGCACGGCGAAAAGGCGTTGCCTGCATGGTTTGCTTCCCTTGGGGACGGCCATACATCGCAATACCAGGTGCTGACACGACTCGCACAGTTCTCACTGGCGCGCGAGCCGCATCTGGACAAAGTCGAAACGCCGAAAGCAGCGGTGTCGATGGCGAAAAAAACCTCGCTGGTGCTGGTCGTTGTGGTCGCGTTGTTGACGATTTACGGCACGCTGATCTGATTGCGTGCCGCAGTTTTACTGATTATCCGCATTATCCGCAGCCGGGATGCCAAAATAAGGCATCCCGTTTTCTTGTCAGCGAATCGTTTCCAGGAGGGTATGGCGATCAGGATTGCGCCCATTAGCAGGCCGGTAACTGCATCAATCACACAAATAGACAGCCGCAATATGCTAACCAGCGCCGGAGCGAAACCAAGGTAACGTTGTGGTAACACCCCTTACCTGAGCAGAGAAAGGGGTGTTCAGACAAGGATTAACTGGCTTTTACGGTTTTTGCACTTTTCTGTTTCAACAGATAGCCGACACCCAGCACAGCAACCCATACCGGGATCAGATACACCGAAATTCCCATACCAGGCGTCATCAGCATGATCACCAGCACTGCGGCCATAAACAGCAGGCAGATCCAGTTACCCAGCGGATAGAACAGCGCCGGGAAGCGAGGCGTCACGCCCTGCAACTGTTTTGCACGACGGAAACGCATATGTGCCAGGCTGATCATCGCCCAGTTGATTACCAGCGCGGAAACCACCAGCGCCATCAGCAGACCGAATGCCGATTCCGGTGCGAAGTAGTTGATCAGCACACACAACGCGGTAAAGAGCGCGGAAGTCAGGATAGTGTTCACTGGTACGCCGCGTTTATCAACTTTTTGCAGCATTTTTGGCGCGTTGCCCTGCTTCGCCAGGCCAAACAGCATACGGCTATTGCAGTAAACGCAACTGTTATAAACAGAGAGGGCGGCTGTCAGCACCACAACGTTCAGCGCGTTGGCGACGAAGGTGTCACCCAGTTCGTGGAAAATCAGCACAAACGGGCTGGTATCTGCCGTTACACGGGTCCACGGCATCAGCGAGAGCAGCACCGCCAGTGAGCCAACATAGAAAATCAGGATACGATAGATAACCTGGTTGGTGGCTTTGGGAATGCTCTGTTCCGGATTATCGGCCTCTGCGGCGGTGATCCCCACCAGCTCAAGGCCGCCAAACGAGAACATAATGATCGCCATCATCATCACCAGTCCACCGATACCATGTGGCAGGAAGCCGCCCTGTTCCCACAGGTTACGTACAGTCGCCTGCGGACCAGCGCTACCGCTAAACAGCAGCCAGCCGCCGAAAATGATCATGGCGACAACTGCGAATACCTTAATAATGGCAAACCAGAACTCCATCTCACCAAACACTTTCACGTTGGTCAGGTTGATGGCGTTAATGATGACAAAGAAGGCCGCAGCAGAGACCCAGGTCGGGATTTCCGGCCACCAGAACTGAATATACTTCCCGACCGCGGTCAGTTCCGCCATCGCCACCAGCACATACAGCACCCAGTAGTTCCAGCCAGAAGCAAAACCGGCAAAGTCACCCCAATACTTGTAAGCAAAGTGACTAAATGAACCGGCTACCGGCTCTTCTACGACCATTTCGCCCAACTGACGCATGATCAGAAAGGCGATAAAACCTGCAATGGCGTAGCCCAGAATAATACCGGGACCGGCGGATTGAATGACCGATGCGCTGCCCAGAAAAAGGCCAGTCCCAATAGCGCCACCCAGCGCAATAAGCTGAATATGGCGGTTCTTAAGGCCGCGCTTTAGCTGATCGCCGTGCTGTTGACCTTCCATCATGAAACCTCGTGTGTGGTTATTATGTTTACGCTGTCGTTTGCGTGTAAGAAATAAATTCCATTTTTGTATTTTATTGTTTACGAATTGCAGACGTGATTTTTCACTTGGCTCTTTCGTAGTGCCAAGAATAGTGGTAAGTGCGCGTGAATGCATCTGCTTTATGAAGCGATGATGACGATTGATGAAAAAGAAACCGCTTGCCAGTACCCCAACTACTCCCTTCTCGATCGTTTGTTTTATTTTTATGCAAATTAAGTGAATAAAAAATCATAAATGAATCAACTGAATCGGTTCAAATGTCTTAGTCAGCGTTTCAGGAAAGTTAAAACTGCCTCTTTCGAGGTAAATGGGACATTTGTGCAAGGTTACATTTTTGAAACGTCATTTCTGTATGATTGTTAAAATGTGCGTGGTTTCCTGATTTCAATCAAAACCTGTATGGACAGGAGGTGAATACTTTGTTACTTTAGCGTCAAGAACGTGAAATTGGTAAGACCAATTTACTCCGGCGAATGGCAGAGACAGGGAACCATGGCCTACAGCAAAATCCGCCAACCAAAACTTTCCGATGTGATTGAGCAGCAACTGGAGTTTTTGATTCTCGAAGGGACTTTACGTCCCGGTGAAAAACTTCCTCCAGAGCGCGAACTGGCGAAACAGTTCGATGTTTCTCGTCCTTCACTGCGCGAGGCCATTCAGCGCCTCGAAGCGAAAGGCCTGCTCCTTCGTCGCCAGGGTGGCGGGACTTTTGTCCAGAGCAGTCTGTGGCAGAGCTTCAGCGATCCGCTGGTAGAGCTGCTCAACGATCATCCCGAATCCCAATTTGACCTGCTTGAAACCCGCCATGCACTAGAAGGCATAGCGGCTTATTACGCAGCGCTGCGCAGCACAGATGAAGACAAAGCGCGTATCAGCGAGCTGCACCAGGCGATTGAGCTGGCGCAGCAGTCCGGGGATTTGGACGCGGAGTCCCGCGCTGTCGTGCAGTATCAAATTGCCGTAACCGAAGCGGCGCACAATGTCGTGCTGCTTCATTTGCTACGCTGCATGGAGCCCATGTTGGCGCAAAACGTCCGGCATAACTTCGAATTGCTGTACGCACGCCGGGAGATGCTCCCGCTGGTCAGCAACCATCGCTCAAGTATTTTCACAGCGATCATGGCCGGGCAGCCGGAAGAGGCGCGTGAAGCGTCACACCGCCACCTGGCGTTTATCGAAGAGATTTTGCTGGACAGAAGCCGTGAGCAGAGCCGTCGTGAACGCTCGCTGCGTCGGTTAGAGCAGAGAAAGAATTAAGATTTTCTGGCGCAGTTTGTGCCGGAAGAGTTGTAACACCAGCGCCAAACTTTAAAGCGCGGCAACTAAACGCAGAACCTGTCTTATTGTGTCTTTTTCGAAGGGCTCAATGGGACAGGTTCCAGACAAATCAACGTATTAGATAGATAAGGAATACCCCCCATGTCAGAACGTTTCCAAAATGACGTGGATCCGATCGAAACTCGCGACTGGCAACAGGCGATCGAATCGGTCATCCGTGAAGAAGGTGTTGAGCGTGCTCAGTATCTGATTGACCAGCTCCTTTCTGAAGCCCGCAAAGGCGGTGTGAAAGTGGCAGCTGGCACAGGGGCGAGCAACTATATAAACACTATTGCCGTTGAAGATGAGCCGGAATACCCTGGCAATCTGGAACTGGAACGACGTATTCGTTCAGCTATCCGCTGGAACGCAATCATGACGGTTCTGCGTGCCTCTAAAAAAGACCTTGAGCTGGGCGGCCACATGGCGTCCTTCCAGTCTTCTGCGACCGTATATGACGTTTGCTTCAACCACTTCTTCCGCGCCCGTAACGAGAAAGATGGCGGCGATCTGGTTTACTTCCAGGGCCATATCTCTCCGGGTATCTACGCGCGTGCGTTCGTCGAAGGTCGTTTGACTGAAGAGCAGATGAACAACTTCCGTCAGGAAGTGCACGGCAAGGGCCTGTCATCTTATCCGCACCCGAAACTGATGCCGGAATTCTGGCAGTTCCCGACCGTATCCATGGGTCTGGGTCCGATTGGTGCGATCTACCAGGCGAAGTTCCTGAAATATCTGGAACACCGCGGCCTGAAAGATACCTCTGAACAAACCGTTTACGCTTTCCTTGGCGATGGCGAGATGGATGAACCAGAATCCAAAGGTGCGATCACTATCGCCACCCGTGAAAAACTGGACAACCTGTGCTTCATCATCAACTGTAACCTGCAACGTCTGGATGGCCCGGTCACCGGTAACGGTAAAATCATCAACGAACTGGAAGGCATCTTCGCCGGTGCTGGCTGGAACGTGATCAAGGTGATGTGGGGTTCCCGTTGGGACGAGCTGCTGCGTAAAGATACCAGCGGTAAACTGATCCAACTGATGAACGAAACCGTTGACGGTGATTACCAGACCTTCAAATCCAAAGACGGCGCCTACGTTCGTGAGCACTTCTTCGGTAAATATCCGGAAACCGCAGCGCTGGTTGCAGACTGGACTGACGAGCAGATCTGGGCGCTGAACCGTGGCGGTCATGATCCGAAGAAAGTCTACGCTGCACTGAAAAAAGCGCAGGAAACCAAAGGTAAAGCGACTGTTATCCTGGCCCATACCATTAAAGGTTACGGCATGGGTGATACCGCTGAAGGCAAAAACATTGCCCACCAGGTTAAGAAAATGAACATGGACGGCGTGCGTTATATCCGTGACCGTTTCAATGTTCCGGTAACCGATGAGCAGGTTGAAAATCTCTCTTACCTGACCTTCCCGGAAGGCTCTGAAGAGTACAAATACCTGCATGAACGTCGCCAGGCGCTGAAAGGCTACCTGCCGTCTCGTCAGCCGAACTTCACCGAGAAGCTGGAACTGCCTGCGCTATCTGATTTCTCCCAGTTGCTGGAAGAGCAGAACAAAGAGATCTCCACCACTATCGCTTTCGTTCGTGCCCTGAACGTGATGCTGAAGAACAAATCGATCAAAGATCGTCTGGTTCCGATCATCGCCGACGAAGCGCGTACTTTCGGTATGGAAGGTCTGTTCCGTCAGATTGGTATTTACAGCCCGAACGGCCAGCAGTATACCCCGCAAGACCGTGAGCAGGTTGCTTACTACAAAGAAGACGAAAAAGGTCAGATCCTGCAGGAAGGTATTAACGAACTGGGTGCTGGCGCATCCTGGCTGGCGGCTGCGACCTCTTACAGCACCAACAACCTGCCGATGATCCCGTTCTACATCTACTACTCCATGTTCGGGTTCCAACGTATCGGCGACCTGTGCTGGCAGGCTGGCGACCAGCAGGCTCGCGGCTTCCTGGTAGGGGGGACTTCCGGTCGTACAACGCTGAACGGCGAAGGTCTGCAACACGAAGATGGCCACAGCCATATTCAGTCGCTGACTATCCCGAACTGTATCTCTTACGATCCGGCTTACGCGTACGAAGTTGCTGTCATCATGCATGACGGTCTGGAGCGTATGTACGGCGAGAAACAAGAGAACGTTTACTATTACATCACCACGCTGAACGAAAACTACCACATGCCGGCAATGCCGGAAGGTGCTGAGGAAGGTATCCGCAAAGGTATCTACAAACTCGAAACCGTTGCGGGTAGCAAAGGTAAAGTTCAGCTGCTGGGCTCCGGTTCTATCCTGCGTCACGTACGTGAAGCCGCGCAGATTCTGGCGAACGATTACGGCGTGGGCTCTGACGTCTACAGCGTCACCTCCTTCACTGAACTGGCGCGTGATGGCCAGGATTGTGAGCGCTGGAACATGCTGCACCCGCTGGAAACTCCTCGCGTTCCGTTCATCGCTCAGGTGATGAACGACGCTCCGGCAGTGGCATCTACTGACTATATGAAACTGTTCGCTGAGCAGGTTCGTACTTACGTACCGGCTGATGATTACCGCGTACTGGGTACCGATGGCTTCGGTCGTTCCGATAGCCGTGAAAACCTGCGTCACCACTTCGAAGTTGATGCTTCTTACGTGGTGGTAGCTGCACTGGGCGAACTGGCTAAACGTGGCGAAATCGACAAGAAAGTGGTGGCGGAAGCAATCACCAAATTCAACATCGATGCAGAAAAAGTTAACCCGCGTCTGGCGTAAGAGGTAAAGAGATAATGGCTATCGAAATCAATGTACCGGACATCGGGTCTGATGAAGTTGAAATCACCGAGATCCTGGTCAAAGTGGGCGACACCGTTTCCGCTGAACAGTCGCTGATCACCGTAGAAGGCGATAAAGCCTCTATGGAAGTCCCGTCTCCGCAGGCTGGCATCGTTAAAGAGATCAAAGTCTCTGTCGGCGATAAAACCGAGACCGGCAAACTGATCATGATTTTCGATTCCGCCGATGGTGCAGCAGCCGCTGCACCTGCTAAGGCAGAAGAGAAGAAAGACGCGGTACCGGCTGCTGCTGCGGCTGCCAAAGAAGTTAACGTACCGGATATTGGCGGCGACGAAGTTGAAGTGACCGAGATCCTGGTCAAAGTAGGCGACACCGTTGCGGCTGAACAGTCTCTGATCACCGTAGAAGGCGACAAAGCCTCTATGGAAGTTCCGGCGCCGTTTGCCGGGACTGTTAAAGAGATCAAAATCAATACCGGCGACAAAGTTTCCACCGGTTCCTTGATCATGATCTTCGAAGTTGCAGGCGCTGCTCCGGCAGCGGCTCCGGCACAGGCGGCAGCTCCGGCTGCGGCAAGCGCGCCGGCAGCAGCTTCTGGCCCGAAAGAGGTTAATGTACCGGATATCGGCGGTGACGAAGTTGAAGTGACCGAAGTGCTGGTAAAAGTGGGCGATAAAGTCTCTGCTGAACAGTCATTGATCACCGTAGAAGGCGACAAAGCGTCTATGGAAGTTCCGGCACCATTCGCCGGTACCGTGAAAGAGCTGAAAGTGAACGTGGGCGATAAAGTCTCCACCGGCTCTCTGATCATGGTGTTTGAAGTGGAGGGCGCTGCGCCTGCCGCCGCTCCGGCTGCAACTGCGGCAGCTCCTGCTCCTGCTGCCCAGGCGGCAAAACCAGCTGCTGCATCGGCTCCGGTGAAAGCTGAAGGTAAATCCGACTTTGCTGAAAACGACGCTTACGTCCACGCGACGCCGCTGATCCGCCGCCTCGCGCGCGAATTCGGCGTTAACCTGGCGAAAGTGAAAGGCACCGGCCGTAAAGATCGCATCCTGCGCGAAGACGTTCAGGCTTACGTGAAAGATGCGATCAAACGCGCTGAATCCGCGCCTGCCGCTGGCGCAACCGGTGGTTCTTTGCCGGGCCTGCTGCCGTGGCCGAAAGTGGATTTCAGCAAGTTTGGTGAAATCGAAGAAGTGGAGCTGGGCCGTATCCAGAAAATATCTGGTGCTAACCTGAGCCGTAACTGGATAATGATCCCGCACGTTACACACTTCGATAAAACCGATATCACCGATCTGGAAGCGTTCCGTAAACAGCAAAACGCCGAAGCTGAGAAGCGCAAACTGGACGTGAAATTCACCCCGGTTGTCTTCATCATGAAAGCCGTTGCTGCAGCGCTTGAGCAAATGCCGCGCTTCAACAGCTCTCTGTCTGAAGATGGTCAGAAGCTGACGCTGAAAAAATACATCAACATCGGTGTTGCGGTGGATACGCCGAATGGTCTGGTTGTTCCGGTCTTTAAAGACGTGAATAAGAAGAGCATTACCGAGCTGTCCCGCGAGCTGACTGTCATCTCCAAAAAAGCGCGTGATGGCAAGCTGACCGCTGGCGAAATGCAGGGCGGTTGCTTCACCATCTCCAGCATCGGCGGCTTGGGTACCACCCACTTCGCGCCGATTGTGAACGCGCCGGAAGTGGCTATCCTGGGTGTCTCCAAATCTGCAATGGAGCCGGTCTGGAACGGTAAAGAGTTCGTGCCGCGCCTGATGATGCCGATTTCGCTCTCCTTCGACCACCGTGTGATTGACGGTGCTGATGGTGCGCGCTTTATCACCATCATCAACAACATGCTGTCGGACATCCGCCGTCTGGTGATGTAATCGAGAAAGCCGGCCTGACGGCCGGCTTTTTTCTGATAATCTCATTGGGCTTTTGGGGTTATCAGGGGGCAAAGGACAAATCGTTTGCCGTTTGTTGTTTCAAAATTGTTAACATTTTTGTAAACTGCGGGCGGATAGAACGTCCCGGTGGATGAAGGGCGACACGAAGTACCCCTGACCGCCGGAAATCAATAAGAGGTCATGATGAGTACTGAAATCAAAACTCAGGTCGTGGTACTTGGGGCAGGCCCGGCAGGTTACTCTGCTGCCTTCCGTTGCGCTGATTTAGGTCTGGAAACCGTCATCGTTGAACGTTACAGCACCCTCGGCGGTGTTTGTCTGAATGTAGGTTGTATCCCTTCTAAAGCGCTGCTGCACGTAGCAAAAGTTATCGAAGAAGCCAAAGCGCTGGCTGAACACGGTATCGTCTTCGGCGAGCCGAAAACTGATATTGACAAAATCCGTACCTGGAAAGAGAAAGTGATCACCCAACTGACCGGTGGTCTGTCGGGTATGGCGAAAGGCCGTAAAGTCAAAGTGGTCAACGGTCTGGGTAAATTCACTGGGGCGAACACTCTGGAAGTTGAAGGCGAAAACGGCAAAACCGTGATCAACTTTGACAACGCTATCATCGCGGCGGGTTCCCGTCCGATTCAGTTGCCGTTCATTCCGCACGAAGATCCACGCGTATGGGATTCCACCGATGCTCTGGAGTTGAAATCCGTACCGAAACGTATGCTGGTCATGGGCGGCGGGATCATCGGCCTGGAAATGGGTACCGTGTACCATGCGCTGGGTTCAGAGATCGACGTGGTTGAAATGTTCGACCAGGTTATCCCGGCAGCAGATAAAGATATCGTTAAAGTCTTCACCAAACGCGTCAGCAAGAAATTCAACCTGATGCTGGAAACCAAAGTGACTGCCGTTGAAGCGAAAGAAGACGGCATCTACGTTTCCATGGAAGGCAAAAAGGCCCCTGCTGAAGCGCAGCGTTACGACGCTGTGCTGGTGGCTATCGGTCGTGTACCGAACGGTAAAAACCTCGATGCCGGCAAAGCAGGCGTTGAAGTGGACGAGCGTGGCTTCATCCGCGTTGACAAACAGCTGCGCACCAACGTGCCGCACATCTTTGCTATCGGCGATATTGTCGGTCAGCCGATGCTGGCGCACAAAGGCGTGCATGAAGGCCATGTGGCTGCTGAAGTTATCGCCGGTAAGAAACACTACTTCGATCCGAAAGTTATCCCGTCTATCGCTTACACCGAGCCAGAAGTTGCATGGGTTGGTCTGACTGAGAAAGAAGCGAAAGAGAAAGGCATTAGCTACGAAATCGCCACCTTCCCGTGGGCTGCTTCTGGTCGTGCTATCGCTTCCGACTGCGCTGACGGTATGACCAAACTGATTTTCGACAAAGAGACTCACCGCGTTATCGGTGGCGCGATTGTCGGCACCAACGGCGGCGAACTGCTGGGTGAAATCGGTCTGGCGATCGAAATGGGTTGCGACGCGGAGGATATCGCGCTGACCATTCACGCACACCCGACGCTGCACGAATCTGTTGGCTTGGCCGCAGAAGTGTTCGAAGGTAGCATCACCGACCTGCCGAACCCGAAAGCGAAAAAGAAATAAGTTTTCGCAGACAATAGACGCCTCTCCGGAGGCGTTTTTTTTGTGCCAATTTTGCCAGGTAACAGCGTTTTTCACCGCCAATGGTGTAAATATTACACAGAGTTTGCCGATGGTGGCGCTGAATAAGATGAAGTCGTCGCAGAACTACACCTATCATCTGCTGGAAAATGATGAAGAGAGTTCGACCACGCTGAATTACAACAGCCGTGGGATGCTGGGGTCTATCGGTCACAACGAACAGGTGAACAACCGTGGAACGGTGAAAAAATATGTGCGCGGCGAGCTGGTGGATCAGACGGTCACACCGGTGCAGTACGCGCGCAACAACGTGCTTTCGCTGCTGAAATCCGCATAACTCCGTCATCGCAAAACGGCTCTGCGGAGCCGTTTTTCATGGTTTTTAGCGTCGATTCTGTTTCGTTAAAACCGTCTGTAGCCTGCATTATTCCGTCCTTAACGATTCAGCAAGTATTTAATGTTGCTTTTTTGTAAACAGATTAACACCCCCTGAAAATCCTGCTATGCTGCCCGACGCGGTTCGCGGATTTACCCTACAAACTGCTGTCTCACAGGAGCGTGAAGAGAAACGCCTGCCGCATTATGACAATGAGAGCGAGGAGAACCGTCGTGCTAGAAGAATACCGTAAGCACGTAGCTGAACGTGCCGCTGAGGGGATTGCGCCAAAACCATTAGATGCAACCCAGATGGCAGGCCTTGTCGAGCTGCTGAAAAGCCCGCCTGCTGGCGAAGAAGAATTCCTGATTGACCTGCTGACTAACCGTGTCCCGCCGGGCGTTGATGAAGCCGCCTATGTAAAAGCGGGTTTTCTTGCCGCTGTCGCCAAAGGCGAAGCCACCTCCCCACTGGTTACCCCTGAAAAAGCTATCGAACTGCTGGGCACCATGCAGGGGGGTTACAACATCCATCCGCTGATTGATGCGCTGGATAATGACAAACTGGCGCCGATTGCGGCCAAAGCCCTGTCCCATACACTGCTGATGTTCGATAACTTCTACGATGTGGAAGAGAAAGCCAAAGCGGGCAACGCATATGCGAAGCAGGTGATGCAATCCTGGGCCGATGCCGAGTGGTTCCTGAATCGTCCGGCTCTGGCGGAAAAAATTACCGTTACCGTCTTCAAAGTGACGGGCGAAACCAACACCGACGATCTCTCTCCGGCACCGGATGCCTGGTCGCGCCCGGATATCCCGTTGCACGCGCTGGCGATGCTGAAAAATGCCCGCGAAGGCATTGAACCGGATCAACCAGGTGCTGTTGGCCCGATCAAACAGATTGAGCAACTGGCGAAAAAAGGTTTCCCGCTGGCGTACGTTGGCGATGTTGTGGGTACCGGTTCTTCCCGTAAATCTGCTACCAACTCCGTACTGTGGTTTATGGGCGACGATATTCCGTTCGTGCCGAACAAACGCGGCGGCGGTCTGGTGCTGGGCGGCAAAATCGCGCCGATCTTCTTTAACACCATGGAAGATGCCGGTGCGCTGCCGATCGAAGTGGATGTCAGCAGCCTGAACATGGGGGATGTGATTGACGTTTACCCGTTCAAAGGTGAAGTGTGCAACCACGAAACCGGCGAACTGCTGGCCAGTTTCGAACTGAAAACCGATGTACTGATCGACGAAGTGCGCGCAGGCGGCCGTATTCCGCTGATTATCGGCCGCGGCCTGACCACTAAAGCGCGTGAAGCGATGGGGCTGCCGCACAGCGACGTATTCTGTCAGGCAAAAGAGGTGGCGGAAAGTCGCCGCGGCTACTCGCTGGCGCAGAAAATGGTGGGTCGCGCATGCGGTGTGCAGGGTGTCCGTCCGGGCGCCTATTGCGAACCGAAAATGACCTCTGTCGGCTCCCAGGACACCACCGGTCCGATGACCCGTGACGAACTGAAAGATCTGGCGTGTCTGGGCTTCTCTTCCGATCTGGTGATGCAGTCCTTCTGCCATACCGCTGCTTATCCGAAGCCGGTTGACGTCACCACACACCATACGCTGCCGGACTTCATTATGAACCGTGGCGGTGTTTCCCTGCGTCCAGGCGATGGCGTGATCCACTCCTGGCTGAACCGCATGCTGCTGCCGGATACGGTCGGTACTGGCGGTGACTCCCACACCCGTTTCCCGATCGGCATCTCTTTCCCGGCGGGGTCCGGCCTGGTGGCGTTTGCTGCCGCGACCGGCGTCATGCCGCTGGATATGCCGGAATCGGTGCTGGTGCGCTTTAAAGGCAAAATGCAGCCGGGTATCACGCTGCGCGATCTGGTGCATGCTATCCCGCTGTATGCCATCAAACAGGGTCTGCTGACCGTTGAGAAGAAAGGCAAGAAAAACATCTTCTCCGGCCGCATTCTGGAAATCGAAGGTCTGCCGGATCTGAAAGTCGAGCAGGCATTTGAGCTTACCGATGCGTCCGCTGAACGTTCTGCAGCCGGTTGTACCATCAAGCTGAACAAAGAGCCGATAGTCGAGTACCTGAACTCCAACATCGTGCTGCTGAAGTGGATGATTGCAGAAGGCTACGGCGACCGTCGTACGCTGGAGCGTCGTGTCCAGGGCATGGAAAAATGGCTGGCGGAACCTGAACTGTTGGAAGCCGATGCTGACGCAGAATATGCGGCGGTGATCGACATTGATCTGGCGGAAATCAAAGAGCCGATCCTCTGTGCGCCGAACGATCCAGACGATGCGCGTCTGCTGTCTGACGTGCAGGGTGCCAGCATCGATGAAGTGTTCATCGGGTCCTGCATGACCAACATCGGACACTTCCGTGCCGCCGGTAAGCTGCTGGACAGCCATAAAGGCCAGTTGCCGACCCGTCTGTGGGTGGCACCGCCAACCCGTATGGATGCTGCGCAACTGACGGAAGAGGGCTACTATAGCGTGTTCGGTAAGAGCGGTGCGCGTATTGAGATCCCGGGTTGTTCCCTGTGTATGGGTAACCAGGCGCGTGTGGCCGATGGCGCAACGGTGGTTTCGACCTCGACGCGTAACTTCCCGAACCGTTTAGGTACCGGTGCAAACGTCTACCTGGCCTCTGCGGAGCTGGCAGCGGTTGCAGCGTTGATTGGTAAACTGCCGACGCCGGAAGAGTACCAGACCTATATTGCTCAGGTTGATAAGACGGCGGTGGATACCTACCGTTATCTGAATTTCGACAAGCTTAATCAGTACACCGAAAAAGCCGACGGCGTGATTTTCCAGACCGCCGTCTGACTGACAAGCCACCCTCCGGGGTGGCTTTCTTTTCCTGCCTCACTGCGTAAATAAGTTTCGTTTAAGCGCAGCAAATGTTTCTCAAACCCTGCTATTTCCATAAAAAAACCAGGCTGCTTACGTGCCGCATTAACCGGGTGTGGGAGGCGATGTTTGCCCGTCTCAAACCGATTGATCATCGGGTGCCGATAGCTGGGGTGCCCGGCGGGTGATTTCTGCGCAGGCAGACGGATATTTTGCAATGCTTCCGGTCGCTACGCTGTTTTTCTTGTATTGTGCTGCGATAATTACTGCATAGGCGGTTATCAGGCCTGCAAGAGGAAGCAACTATGGATTACGAATTTCTGCGCGATGTCACCGGAACCATTAAGGTGCGCATGTCGATGGGGCATGAAGCAGTTGGGCATTGGTTCAATGAAGAAGTGAAAGAGAACCTAGCTCTGCTGGACGAAGTTGAGCAGGCGGCAAAAACGGTAAAAGGCAGCGAGCGATCCTGGCAGCGCGCCGGGCATGAATACACGCTGTGGCTGGATGGCGAAGAAGTGATGGTACGTGCCAACCAACTGGAGTTTTCCGGCGATGAGATAGAAGAGGGGATGAGCTACTACGATGAAGAGAGTCTCTCACTGTGCGGCGTGGAAGACTTTTTGCAGGTGGTAGCCGCCTACCGTCAGTTCCTGAAACAACGCTAACCGGGAGCCTCCTTGCTCCCTTTGCGCGTTACACGACCGGGATATTTCGGCCGTAGTAGATCTCGCGCATCTCTTTCCACAGCGCTTCAGTGATCTCTTTGCGCTCTTCGGGGGTCAGATCTTCCGGTCTGGTATGGAACATGTAGTGCTTCAGGTCGAATTCCTTCAGCAACATTTTGGTATGAAAGATATTTTCCTGATAAACGTTGACATCCACCATGTCATACAGCGATTTCATGTCATCAGACATAAAGTTCTGAATCGAATTAATCTCGTGATCGATAAAGTGCTTCATACCGTTAACGTCACGCGTAAAGCCGCGAACGCGATAATCGACGGTGACAATATCGGACTCAAGCTGGTGGATCAGGTAATTCAGCGCCTTCAGCGGTGAAATCACGCCGCAAGTGGACACTTCAATGTCGGCGCGGAACGTACACAAGCCGCCTTCCGGGTGGCTTTCCGGGTAGGTATGTACGCAGATGTGGCTCTTATCCAGATGCGCTACCACCGCTTCCGGCAGCGGACCGGGGTGCTCTGTTTTGTCTATCGACTGAGGATCGACCGGTTCTTCGCTCACCAGAATAGTGACGCTTGCGCCCTGCGGTTCGTAATCCTGACGGGCAATATTCAGGATATTGGCACCGATGATGTTACAGGTTTCCGTCAGGATCTCGGTCAAACGGTTGGCATTATAGAGTTCATCAATGTAGGCAATATAGCCGTCACGCTCTTCTGCGGTTTTGGCGTAGCAGATGTCGTAGATACAAAAACTCAGGCTTTTAGTCAGGTTGTTAAAGCCATGTAGTTTAAGCTTTTTCAATTTTTATCACCCCCTTAGAGTCACTGTGCAGACAGCGCGTCTTGCAGATATTGTGGCAGAGCGAATGCTGCGGTATGAATCGCCGGATTGTAATAACGGCAGGTGAGTGCGGCATTGTGGAAACGGGCGGCGATGATCTCGGTCGAAAGATGGCGCAACACTTCGTTATCCGTGGCCCAGGCGAAGGTCATAATACCGCCGTAATAGGTCGGTACTGCGGCCTGGTAGAAGCTGACGTCGCTAAAGTAGTGGCTCAGTTTGCGGTGGCTACCGACGGCTTCATCTTGCTGCAGGAAGCTGACGCCGTTTTGCGCGACAAAGATCCCGCCAGCATTCAGGCAGCGTTTGCAGCCTTCGTAGAACGCGGAAGTGAACAGGCTCTCGCCGGGACCAATAGGATCGGTACAGTCGGAAATGATCACGTCGAACGTTTTGTCGGTCTGATTAACAAAATTGACGCCGTCATCGATCACTAACTGGAAACGCGGATCGTCGTACGCGCCCGCGTTGTGCTTCGGCAGGTACTGGCGACAGAAAGAGACGACGCCCGCGTCGATTTCAACCATGGTGATGGTTTCGATGTTTTTGTGGCGGGTCACTTCACGCAGCATTGCGCCGTCGCCGCCGCCGATGATCAGCACATGTTTTGCGTGGCCGTGCGCCAGCAGAGGAACATGGGTCATCATTTCGTGGTAGATAAATTCGTCGCGTTCGGTGGTTTGTACCACGCCATCCAGTGCCATTATGCGGCCAAAGGCAGCGTTCTCGAAAATGATCAGATCCTGGTGATCGGTCTTTTCGTGATAAAGCACCTTATCCACGGCAAAGTACTGACCAAAATGGTCATGTAGCGTCTCTTGCCACATCGTTTTGTCGGCCATTGGTTGCTCCTTTGTTAACCCCCCGCGAAACGGGCGCAACATAATAGCTAACTCTGGCCGTGGTTGCACGGCCAGAGTTTAACCATGGCGACAGTTTACTTCACGTAGGCGAGCAGGCTTAAGGAGTCGCGGGCCAGTGCTTTGCATTTTTTGGCGGTGGGAATGCCAATGCCGCTCAAATCGCGATAGCTATCTTCGCCAAGCGACTTCATGTCCCATGCTTCATAGTTGCTGAGATCCCACTGGTTTTGCTGGGCGAAAAACACCAGCGCACGGCGGATCTGCCCGTTGGGTAAATTGTTATAACCGCAGTCATTTTTCAGAAAGACAAACACTGCCGTGAGATCGGCCATGTCTTCGGCTTCGGATTCGCTTAGCGCATAACTGTTCACGGATACAGCCAGCAGGCTGCCAAGGAGTACTGTTCTGAAAAACGTCTTCATTATTTCTACCACGGTGTAACGGAATTTAAACGTTAGCACAGTCCGCATAAGGCGACGATATTTATTATTACCTCTTTTCTTGACCTTCCCGTAGGGGAAAGGTTTAAGCTCAAAATCTCATCTGCAACAGATAAGGAAATGCCATGCAACGCCGCGATTTTTTGAAATATTCCGCCACGCTGGGCGTGCTGAGCGCGCTACCGCTGTGGAGCCGCTCGTTGTTTGCCGCAGAACGCCCGGCATTGCCCATTCCCCCGCTGCTCAGTGCCGATGCGCAAGGACGTATCGTGCTGACGGTGCAATCAGGAGAAACGCTGTTTGGCACGAACAAAGCCACCACTTGGGGGTACAACGGCGCACTGTTAGGGCCAGCGTTGCAACTGCGTCAGGGACAGCAGGTGACAGTCGATATTCGTAACACCCTCGCGGAAGAGACGACCGTTCACTGGCACGGGGTGGTAGTACCAGGCGATGTCGACGGCGGGCCGCAGGGTGTCATCAAAGCTGGAGGTCGTCGTTCTGTTACTTTTACACCCACGCAGCAGGCCGCGACCTGCTGGTTCCATCCGCATCAGCATGGCAAAACTGGCCGTCAGGTCGCGATGGGGCTGGCGGGGTTGGTGCTAATAGAAGATGACGCTATTCGCCAGTTGCGACTGCCGACACAGTGGGGCATTGATGATGTGCCGGTCATCGTACAGGACAAGAAGTTTACCGCGCAGGGGCAGATCGATTATCAGTTGGATGTGATGAGCGCCGCGGTCGGCTGGTTCGGCGATACACTGCTGACCAATGGCGCTATCAACCCGCAACATGCCGCTCCGCGCGGCTGGCTGCGTCTGCGCTTGCTGAATGGGTGTAATGCGCGCTCGCTGAACTTCTCGACCAGCGATAAGCGCCCGTTGTATGTGGTGGCGAGCGATGGCGGTTTATTAAGTGAACCGGTGAAAGTGAGCGAACTGCCGATGTTGATGGGCGAGCGTTTTGAAGTGCTGGTAGATACGCGCGATGGCAAACCCTTTGATATCGTGACGCTGCCGGTGCAGCAGATGGGGATGACGGTCTCACCGTTCGATAAACCGCAGCCGGTATTACATATTCAACCGCTACAGATTACCGCTTCTGGTACTTTGCCGGATTCGCTGGTCTCAGTGCCGGGTTTACCTGCGCTGACAGGCTTAACGCAGCGGACGTTGCAGTTATCGATGGATCCGATGCTCGATATGCTGGGCATGCAGGCGTTGCAGAAGAGGTATGGCGATGGCGCGATGGCCGGGATGATGATGAATCACGGGCAAATGGGCGATGGCCAGATGATGAACATGGATCACGGAAAGATGATGAATATGGACCATGGGCAGATGAGTCACGGAGCGAAGGCGTTTGATTTCCACAATGCCAACCGCATCAACGGTAACGCTTTTGATATGAACACGCCCGCTTTCGCGGCAAAAAAAGGGGAGTATGAGCGCTGGGTGATTTCCGGCGAGGGCGACATGATGTTGCATCCCTTCCATATTCACGGCACTCAGTTCCGTATTTTATCGGAGAACGGCAAGCCACCTGCCGCACATCGTGCAGTCTGGAAAGACACCGTTAATGTCTATGGCGCACGCAGTGAAGTGTTAGTCCGTTTCCAGCATGATGCGCCGAAAGAGCACGCCTATATGGCGCACTGCCATCTGTTGGAGCATGAAGATACCGGCATGATGTTAGGGTTTACGGTGTAAAAACGCATACCGTCAAACGCCCGGTGGCGCGTTGCTTACCGGGCTTCTACGATCAGCATGCCGGATGCGTAATCTCATACGGCATTGTTACTTACTTTGCGTCATCCGGCAGCGCATAGGCCACGATATAGTCGTCCATCTTCGTGCCGAACGAGCCGTGACCGCCTGCGGAAATGACAACATATTGCTTGCCATTCACTTCATAGGTCATCGGTGTTGCCTGGCCGCCTGCCGGTAACCGGCCTTGCCACAGTTTCTCACCGTTGCTCATATTGTATGCACGCAGGTAGTTGTCTGCGGTTGCGGCGATAAACAGCACGTTACCGGCAGTGGAGATCGGGCCGCCCAGCATTGGCATACCCATATTGAACGGTACAGGAACCGGCATCGGGAACGGCATGCTGTCCTGCGGCGTACCAATACGTTTTTTCCATACCAAAACGCTGTAAACAGTGTTGTCAGCGTAATCAGAATCCGTGACTGTTGATTTTCTGTTTCTGCCATAAAAGACACTCATCCAGGTTGTTAATTTTTTGATGGCAATTAATTATAGTTATTAACAAGTGTGATCATTATCACAAAATGAGCTTTATTGTTCGATAGCCAATGGAAATCAATTTGCTGGTATACTTTGCCTCTTAATTCTCAATTCTTCGGGAAATTACCTGAGTTTGAGCGATTTACTCTTTAAATCAAATGGTTAGTAAAATGAAACACACTGTGGAAGTGATGATCCCGGAAGCGGAGATCAAAGCGCGTATCGCTGAATTGGGTCGTCAAATCACTGAGCGTTACAAAGATAGCGGCAGCGAAATGGTGCTGGTGGGCCTGCTGCGCGGATCATTTATGTTCATGGCGGATTTATGCCGTGAAGTGCAGGTTTCTCACGAAGTCGATTTTATGACCGCCTCCAGCTATGGCAGTGGTATGTCCACCACGCGTGACGTGAAAATTCTGAAAGATCTTGATGAAGATATTCGCGGTAAAGATGTGTTGATCGTCGAAGATATTATTGATTCCGGCAATACGCTGTCGAAAGTGCGTGAAATTCTTAGCCTGCGCGAACCGAAATCACTGGCGATCTGTACGCTGCTGGATAAACCTTCCCGCCGCGAAGTGGACGTGCCAGTGGAGTTTGTCGGCTTTGCGATTCCGGACGAGTTTGTGGTGGGCTACGGGATTGACTACGCCCAGCGCTACCGTCATCTGCCGTATGTCGGCAAAGTGGTTCTGCTGGACGAATAGAAAAATCGGGGCCGCTGGCCCCGAATGATTATTTGTGGTTGTTGTTGTGTTTCTTGCTGAGATTGGAGACGCCCTGGCGATAACGCTGCTCCAGCAATTCGCGGTTGGTGGCGCTCACTTCCAGATCGCGCAGCAGGCCGTCATGAATACCGTAGGCCCAGCCGTGAATTGTCACTTTCTGACCGCGTTTCCAGGCGGATCGCATGATCGTTGAATGCCCCAGGTTGTAAACCTGTTCCATGACGTTCAGTTCGCACAGGGTATCGAATCGGTGCTCTGCCGGTATCTCGCCGAGCAGCGAGCTATGTTTAAACCAGATATCGCGGATGTGCAGCAGCCAGTTGTCGATAAGCCCAAGCTCAGGATTTTCAACCGCCGCCTGCACGCCACTGCAGCCGTAGTGTCCGCAGATGATGATGTGTTCGACTTCCAGCACGTCCACCGCGTACTGCACAACGGAGAGGCAATTCAGATCGGTATGAATCACCAGGTTGGCGACATTACGGTGAACAAACAGTTCGCCAGGTTCGAGGCCGGTAAGGCGCTCGGCCGGTACGCGGGAATCGGAGCATCCAATCCACAGGAAACGCGGTTTTTGCGCTTGTGCAAGTGTAGCAAAAAAACCGGGATCTTCTTCCACCAGCATTTTTGACCATAGTGCGTTATTGCTGATGAGTGTATCTATGTCTTTCATGGAAGGAGATGACCTGTAACGGTAAGTGCGTTGCGCTAATATAGGTGAACTCTTCCTCTTTTAAAACCACACATCAAGTGTAAAAAAGGTAAGCGATATTTCATGACCATTGCACTGGAGCTTGAGCAGCTTAAAAAAACCTATCCGGGCGGCGTTCAGGCGCTGCGAGGTATTGACCTGAAAGTAGAAGCCGGTGATTTCTATGCGCTTCTTGGGCCAAATGGCGCAGGGAAATCCACCACAATCGGCATCATCAGTTCGCTGGTCAATAAAACGTCCGGGCGTGTCAGCGTCTTTGGCTATGACCTGGAAAAAGATGTGGTCAATGCCAAACGTCAACTGGGGCTGGTTCCGCAGGAGTTTAACTTTAACCCGTTTGAAACCGTCCAGCAGATCGTGGTCAACCAGGCGGGCTACTACGGTGTGGATCGCAAAGAAGCGTTGGTGCGCAGCGAAAAATACCTGAACCAGCTTGATTTGTGGGAAAAACGCAATGAACGCGCGCGGATGCTCTCCGGCGGTATGAAGCGTCGCCTGATGATCGCCCGTGCACTGATGCATGAACCGAAGCTGCTGATCCTCGATGAGCCGACGGCTGGTGTGGATATTGAACTGCGTCGCTCCATGTGGGGCTTTCTGAAGGATCTGAATGATAAAGGTACCACTATTATCCTCACCACCCACTATCTGGAAGAGGCGGAGATGCTGTGCCGTAATATTGGCATCATTCAGCGTGGCGATTTGATCGAAAACACTTCTATGAAAGCGCTGCTTTCCAAACTGAAATCAGAAACTTTTATTCTCGATTTGGCGCCGAAGAGCCCGTTGCCGAAGCTGGAGGGGTATCAGTATCGGCTGGTGGATACCTCCACGCTGGAAGTCGAAGTGCTGCGCGAGCAGGGGGTGAACAGCGTCTTCAGCCAGCTCAGCGCGCAGGGGATACAGGTGTTGAGTATGCGTAACAAAGCCAACCGTCTCGAAGAGCTGTTTGTCACGCTGGTTCATGACAGAAAAGGAGAAAGCGCATGATGCAGCTCTATTGGGTGGCGCTGAAGAGTATCTGGTACAAAGAGATCCAGCGTTTCATGCGGATCTGGGTGCAAACGCTGGTGCCGCCAGTGATCACCATGACGCTCTATTTTATTATTTTCGGCAATTTGATCGGTTCGCGGATTGGTGAAATGCACGGTTTCACCTACATGCAGTTTATTGTGCCGGGGCTTATCATGATGGCTGTGATTACTAATGCTTACGCCAACGTCGCATCGTCGTTCTTCAGCGCCAAGTTTCAGCGCAATATTGAAGAGCTGCTGGTCGCGCCGGTTCCTACGCATGTGATTATTGCAGGCTATGTTGGCGGCGGCGTGGCGCGTGGGCTGTGTGTCGGTATTCTGGTTACTGCCGTTTCGCTGTTTTTCGTGCCGTTTCAGGTGCATTCATGGCTGTTTGTCGGTGTAACGCTGTTGCTGACCGCTGTGCTGTTTTCGCTGGCGGGTCTGCTAAATGCGGTGTTTGCCAAAACCTTTGACGATATCAGCCTGATCCCGACCTTTGTGCTGACGCCGTTGACCTATCTGGGTGGCGTGTTTTACTCCCTGACGCTGCTGCCGTCGTTCTGGCAGGCGCTGTCGCACCTGAACCCGATAGTCTATATGATTAGCGGCTTCCGTTTTGGTTTCCTCGGCATTACCGACGTTCCGCTGTTCACCACTGTTACTGTGCTGGTGGTGTTTATCATCGCTTTCTATTTGATTTGCTGGTACTTGATCGATCGCGGCCGCGGGCTGCGCAGTTAATCTCTTCTGGCTGGCTCTCGTGCATAAAAGAGCCAGCTTGTCTGAATGGGCTGTTTTTTGTACTTACTCCGGCCTTTGAATATGTGTAGTTTTGTTACACTAATGACAGTCTCTCAACCCGGTTTGTCTCATGTCGCGTTTGATTACCCTTCTGCTGCTGCTGATTACCTGTAGCACTTCTGCCAGCATTGTCAGTGAACAGCGCATTCCTGCGCGCTATATGCAAACCACCGAAGATGCCGATATCTGGGCGCAGGTCGGCGACAGAGTGGTGACGGTCGGAAATATTCGCGCCGGGCAAATTCTGGCAGTCGTGCCGGGCGCAGAGGATTACTATGCCTTTCGCTTCGGCTTTGGCAGCGGTTTTATCGATAAAGGCCACCTGAGCGCGGTGGAAGGCAATCGGCGCGTTGAGGACAGCCTTGGCGATCTGGATAAGCCGCTGAGTAACCAGAATCTGGTCACATGGCAGGATACGCCGCTATATACGGCACCGGATAACCGCAGCGAGCAGTTTGGTACGCTGGCGGAAAATCTGCGTTATCCCATTATCGATAAGCTGAAAGATCGCCTGAATCAGACCTGGTTCCAGATCCGCATCGGCAACCGACTAGCCTGGGTAAGCAGCCTGGATGCCCAGGAAGACAGTGGTATTCCGGTGCTGACCTACCATCACATTCTGCGCGATGAGGAAAATACCCGTTTTCGCCATACCTCTACTACCACGTCGGTGCGTGCGTTTACTAACCAGATGAACTGGCTGCGCGATCAAAGATATACCACGCTGTCGATGTATCAACTGGAAGGCTATGTGCGTAACCGGATGAACCTGCCCGCGCGTTCGGTGGTGATCACCTTTGATGACGGCCTGAAATCGGTCAACCGTTATGCTTACCCGATCCTGCGCGAATACGGTTTTAAAGCGACGGCATTTATTATCTCATCGCGCATTAAACTGAAGCCGCAGAAATGGGATCCAAAGTCGTTACAGTTTATGAGCGTGTCGGAACTGAACAGCATGCGCGACGTGTTTGACGTGCAGTCGCATACGCACTTCCTGCACCGGGTGGATGACGCCATGCACCCGATATTGCTCAGCCGTAGTTACCACAACATTCTGTTTGATTTTAAACGCTCCCGCCGGGCGCTGGCGCAGTTCAACCCGCATGTGCTCTATCTGTCATATCCGTTTGGCGCTTATAACGACACTGCGATAAAAGCGGCCAACGACGCGGGTTTTCATATGGCGGTAACAACCGTTCGCGGGAAAGTGAAACCGGGCGATAATCCATTCTTGCTTAAGCGTTTGTACGTGCTAAGAACGGATTCGCTGGAAACGATGGCGCGGCTGATCAGTAACCAGCCGCAAGGGTAGGGGAATCAGGCAACCTGAACCGGCACGGCTTTCGCCGTGCGTTTCATTTCGTTGTCACCGTCAAAATAGGCCACTTTCGGCTGCCAGCTACGGGCAACCTCATCCGGTACGGTAACGTAGCTGGCAATAATCAGTATATCGCCTACGTCAGCGCAGTGCGCCGCTGCACCGTTAACCGAAATAATTCTGGAACCGCGTTCCCCGGCAATCGCGTAGGTTGAAAAGCGTTTGCCGTTGGTCACGTTATAGATATCGATGGCTTCATATTCGAGAATACCAGCCGCCTCAAGGAAATCCTGGTCAATGGCGCAGGAACCTTCATAGTGCAGGTCGGCCTGTGTCACTTTGACGCGGTGGAGCTTGCCTTGCAGCATTGTGCGAATCATGAGTTAAACCTTCATTACGGATAAATCAGCTAAAAATGAGGGGCGGCATCCTGCATTTCCCCCGCATGCTCATTTCACTTCACTCCCGCAGACCGCAAAACTCCCGCAGACCGCAAAAAGCCTTAACGAGAGTGGAGTCTCTGGTGAAATTTTTACCCTGCCTGGTAGGCAAGTTCAACCACTTTATTGTCGATAAGGCGCGCCTGGCCGAGCCATGCCGCCATTAAAATCACCGCCCGCTGGCTTTTGGCCGAGAGTGCTTCCAGCGTGTCGGCGTCGCGGATTTGAATATCGTCAGCACGCAGACCGGCATCGTTGATTTCCTGGGCTGCAATGGCGATCAGCTCCTCTTCGTCGCTTGCGCCTGCCTGCAATTTCTCCGCAATGGCATTCATCACCTTGCTCAATGCCGGAGCGATTTTACGCTCGTCAGCGGTGAGGTAGCCGTTGCGTGAACTCAGTGCCAGACCATCTTTCGCTCGCACCGTCGGTACGCCAACGATCTCAATGTCATAGCCCATATCGGCAACCATTTTGCGGATCAGCTGCAACTGCTGGTAATCCTTCTCGCCGAAGCAGGCGATATCCGGCTGTACCAGATTAAACAACTTGCTGACGATGGTGGCAACGCCGCGGAAATGCCCCGGACGGCTGGCTCCCTCCAGCATGGTGGAGAGCCCCGGTACGTCAACATAGGTTTGACCTTCAGTGCCCTGCGGATAGATATCGGCAGGAGCAGGTGCAAAGACAAAATCCACCTTGCACTTGTTCAGCTTCTCACAATCACCCTGCAAGGTACGCGGGTAGCGCACCAGGTCGTCCGGGCGGTCGAATTGCATCGGGTTAACAAAAATGCTCACTACTACCACGTCGGCGCAGGCTTTCGCTTCATCGACCAGCTTCATATGGCCATCGTGCAGGTTACCCATGGTCGGGACCAGCGCAATGCGTTTCCCTTCCTGATGCAGTCGGCGGATATGCTGACGCAGCAGCGGGAGGGTTTCAATAATCAACACAACAGGACTCCTTAATGGAAACTGTGTTCTTCGCCCGGATAGACACCGGACTCGACTTCGGCAACATACTGCCTGACCGCTGCGCGCATGTCGCCTGCTTCATTGAGGAAATTTTTAGCAAATTTAGGAATATGGCCGCCAGTGATGCCAAAAGCGTCATGCATAACCAGAATCTGGCCGTCGGTCACATTGCCTGCGCCAATTCCAATCACCGGAATGGTTAATGCGGCGGTAATGCGCTGCGCCAGCTCAACCGGCACGCACTCCAGCACCAGCAATTGCGCTCCGGCGGCTTCCAGCGCCAGCGCATCGTCAAGCAGCCCCTGAGCCGCGTCGCCGCGCCCCTGAACTTTGTAGCCACCGAAAATATTGACGGATTGCGGCGTCAGACCGAGATGTCCGCACACCGGCACCGCGCGTTCGGTGAGCATTTTTACCGTCGGCGCCAGCCAGCGACCGCCTTCGATTTTCACCATATTGGCGCCTGCGCGCATCACGATGGCGGAATTCTCAAAAGCCTGTTCCGGTGTGGCATACGCCATAAACGGTAGATCGGCGAGCAGCAGGCATGCCGGAGCACCGCGGCGTACCGCTTGTGTGTGATAAGCGATATCTGCCACGGTGACGGGCAGGGTGGAGTCATGACCTTGTACCGTCATCCCTAACGAGTCGCCAACCAGCATCACGTTGATCCCTTCTTCGGCAAACAGTTTGGCGAAGCTGTAGTCGTAAGCGGTGATTGTCGCGAAACGTTTCTTATCCTGTTTACACTTATGCAGCCAGGAGATGGTGGTAGGTTTCATAGTGTTTCCTGATAGTTCAAAGCGTGTTTTGGCGCATTCTATCAGTAACATTCAGGTGGGCAATGATTTTAGGCAGTCACAAAGAGGCGACAGGAGGGAATTACCAGGCGTCGGGTTTTGGCGCGTTGAGCTGTTCCAGCGTGGCGCGCAACGAAGCGCCATCCGGGAAGTGCAGATCGGGGGCGATTTCAAACAGTGGCCACAGCATAAAACCCCGGTTTTTCATATCGTAATGCGGAACCGTCAGGCGCTGCGTATTCAGTGTTAAGGCACCGAACAGCATGATATCGAGATCGAGTGTGCGTGGCCCCCAGCGCTCCGCTTTACGTACGCGGCCCTGCTGCAACTCAATCCGTTGGGTGTGATCAAGCAGCGCTTCCGGCGCAAGCGTTGTTTCCAGCGCCACAGCCGCGTTGAGATAATCCGGCTGATCCGGCGGCCCGAGCGGGGGAGTGCGATAGAGCGAAGATACCGCCACAATGCGGCTTCGCGGGATTTCGCCGAGGGCGGCAATCGCCGCGTTAACCTGATCAAGCGGCGATGCGAGATTGCTGCCCAGCGCGATATAAGCGAGGGTCACGCACTGCCCTCACGGCGCGGCGTACGTTTGCGCGGACGACGGTGACGGCGGCGTTCGGCTGGCTCTTCGCCTAAATCATCCAGCATATCTTTTTGTGCGGGTGGTGCAGAAACCTGGAATTCGCCCCACCATTTCACCAGACGTTGCAGCTCGCCGTTGTTTTCCGCTTCGGCGCGCAGCGCAAGCAGATCGTAAGCGGCGCGGAATTTCGGATGCTCCATCAGCTTCCAGGCGCGTTTGCCCTGGCGACGGGACATGCGTAGCTGTAGCTGCCAGATATCACGGATAAGCGTCGTAATGCGTTTTGGAATGGCCAGCGAACGACAGGCTTCATCCAGCACATCATTCATCGCCAGCGCGAACGCATCGTAATAGGCAAGCCCGCCTTCCTGCGCAATGCGCTGCGCATCCTCCAGCAGCGGATACCAGAACATAGCGGCAAACAGGAACGCCGGGTTGACACGCATATCATTGTGGATACGGTTGTCGGTATTCTTCAGCACCTGCTCAATAATGCGCTCCATCGAACTGTCACCTTTTTCGGTGAAGTAACGGGTGATGGTCGGGAACAGGGGCTGGAACAGGCCATATTCGCGCAGCAAGCGGCAGGTGTCGTAACCATAGCCCGCCTGCAATAACTTGAGGGATTCCTCAAACAGACGCGCGGGTGGAACATCGTTAATTAATGTGGCAAGACGCGGGATCGGCTCGGCTGTCTCTTCGCTGATGCGCATTCCCAGCTTGGCGGCGAAGCGCACCGCGCGCAGCATGCGCACAGGGTCTTCACGGTAGCGGGTTTCCGGGTTGCCAATCAGGCGAATCACGCCCTCTTCCAGATCGCGCATGCCACCGACGTAATCACGCACGGTAAAATCGGCAACGCTGTAATAAAGGCTATTGATGGTGAAGTCGCGACGCTGGGCATCTTCTTCGATGGAACCGAAGATATTGTCGCGCAGTAGCATGCCGTTCTGGCCGCGCTGGGAAATAGAACGATCTGTTTGCTGTTCGTCGTGGTGGCCGCGGAAGGTGGCGACTTCAATAATTTCCGGGCCGAACATGACATGTGCAAGGCGGAAACGGCGGCCAACCAGCCGGCAGTTGCGGAACAGTTTGCGTACTTGATCCGGCGTGGCGCTGGTTGTGACGTCAAAATCTTTTGGTTTTTTGCCCAGCAATAAATCGCGCACGCCGCCGCCTACCAGGTAAGCGTCGTAGCCCGCTTTATTCAGACGATAGAGCACCTTGAGCGCATTTTCACTGATATCTTTGCGGGAAATAGCGTGCTGCTCACGCGGAATAACCGTCATCTGCGGTTGAGCCAGCGCCTCGACGGCGATGCTCTCTTCGCGGCTTAGCACCTTGCGGCAAAAATTAGCGACTCGGGTAAAAATAGTACACCTCGGTAGTGTCAAACGTCAGGACAAAAAAATAGCGGCTAATCATAGCTCAGCGCGACGCATTTGAGAATGATGTATTCACATCTGCCCCTCTGGTACGCGGGGAAGTGACCAATTTTTGACCGCCCGGTTCAGCAACGCTTCGCTGCTGAGATCCTGCCACCCATTTGGTACATCTTGGTTCAGAAATTGTAAAGCCCTGATTATTATGGGACGAGGATCGCCGCCAGGCAAGGCAGGCGCATGGTTTTGCTTGGAGAGCTTATTCCCTTGCTCGTTAAGCGCCAGCGGTAGATGAATATACGCTGGAACAGGCCAGCCAAGTTGCTGATAGAGTGAGATTTGCCGCACTGTCGATTCAATCAGGTCCGCGCCGCGAACGATCTCCGTTACGCCCTGAAAATGATCGTCGACCACGACGGCCAGGTTGTAAGCGAATAACCCATCACGACGATGAATAATGAAATCTTCCCGCGCCAGTTTTTCATCGGCCACAATGCGGCCGCGTAGTCGATCGTCAAAATGCAGCACTGGCTGATATTGCAGCAGACGTAACGCAGCATTTTCCGGGCCGTTGTGGCGGGTGCGGCAATAGCCATCGTAGATGCCGCCGATACTCTGGATACGCGCGCGGGTGCAGGTACAGAAGTAACTTAAACCGTCACGTTGCAGAGTGGCGAGCATTTCACGGTAGGCATCATGTCGTTGCGATTGCCACAACACTTCACCGTCCCAGTGCAGACCGTAGTGTTCCAACTGACGTAAAATTGTCGCTGCTGCGCCGGGAACCTCACGAGGGGGATCAATATCTTCGATACGGACGAGCCAGACGCCCTGATTGGCGCGGGCCTGCAGGTAGCTGCCAAGCGCAGCAATCAATGAGCCAAAGTGCAGTTCACCGGAAGGAGATGGCGCAAAGCGCCCAATGTAATGTGATTCAGGCATATCGACAGGCAAAAGAATATAAGGCGGGAATCACTCCCGCCGTATAAGACGCACCACGCCTAAGTGATGTGTCATCAGTGATAGCGGGGGATTAACCCGCCATCTGTTTTTCGCGGATTTCCGCCAGCGTTTTACAGTCGATGCACAGATCGGCGGTCGGACGCGCTTCCAGACGACGGATACCAATTTCCACGCCGCAGGATTCACAGAAGCCGAAATCTTCGTCTTCTACTTTTTTCAACGTCTTCTCGATCTTTTTAATCAGCTTGCGCTCGCGATCACGGTTACGCAGTTCGAGGCTGAACTCTTCTTCCTGAGCGGCACGGTCAACCGGATCCGGGAAGTTAGCGGCTTCGTCCTGCATATGTGTAACGGTGCGATCGACTTCATCCCTGAGTTGATTACGCCATGCTTCAAGAATTCGCTTGAAGTGCGCCAGCTGGGCTTCGTTCATATACTCTTCGCCCGGTTTCTCTTGATACGGCTCCACCCCAGCGATGGCGAGAATACTCAGGGACGATGTTTTACGGTTTTGCCCTTCTTGCATGTTGCTTCTCCTTAACACGCACTATCGATCCCCGTGTGGGGGAAAAATCAGGCCGCTATAAATAACAGATGCTTTTACAGATGGCAAATATCTAAACGTAACACTTGACAAGGCTGTGAGGAAAAGCGTATTTGCGCACGCGAACAAATCACTGCCCCGTCAACTGTTTGCCCTTTATACCGTAAAAGGTAGCGGCAACCTAAGAGTGATATTATCGGCAGAAAGTTCCGCTTTATAAGCGATTACTTCTACCCCCTGACGTTGTGCGTCACTCAATAATCGTGCGTATTCCTCGTCAATATGGCGTGCTGGAGAAAAATGTTCAACGGCAGAGTGCAGGACGGCAAACAGAATTACCGCGCGATCGCCGCTGGCCGCGACGCTCATTAACTCCCGCAGATGCTTTTGTCCTCGCAGGGTGACGGCATCCGGAAAGTAGCCTGACTGCTGCTCGGCGAGCGTGACCGATTTCACTTCAATATAGCAGTTGCGGCGATCCTCTGCCTGTAACAAAAAGTCAATTCTGCTACGCTCAGCACCATATTTTACTTCGCTTTTCAGCGAGCTATATCCCGTCAGTTCCGCCAGGCGACCGGCGAGAATGGCTTCTTTTGTTAACGCATTGGCCTGTTGAGTGTTGACGCAAATAAATGCTCCCTGCCGGGTTTGGGTTAATTCCCAGGTGTGTGCATATTTGCGCTTCAGATTTGTCGAAGTGGAATACCACACCGTATCGCCTGGCGTCGCGCAGCCCGTCATCGCTCCGGTATTAGGACAATGCAATGTCAGGGTTTCTCCTTCCGGGGTAATCACGTCTGCCAGGAAACGTTTATAGCGCTGGATCAGGGTGGCGGATTTAAGCGGTGGCATAAATTCCATAGGAAATCCTTATTATTCTGTTTTCAGCGTCCAGCGGTTCAGCGGCGTGTAACGCGTGCGTCCCTGGATAAACTGCGATTCATACAGGGCAAATTCGTTGACCGGGAAAGACCAGCGAAACCCCGGCGGCGGGATCGTCACCGCGCGGTTGGCGTCACGCAGCAGCGTAATATGCGGATGAAACGGTTGAGGGCTTTGATAACACCCGCTACGCGAAGCCTGCGCGCGCAGCATATCAGCCAGTTGCAGCAACCCGCGCGGCGGCTGGCGCGAGCCGAGCCAAATCACTCTGGAGCGCAGCCACTGGCCAGCGTCATCCAGATGAAGCGTAAAACCCGGCTGGCGAATGCGCCCGGCCAGCCCTTCCAGCGCACGCTGCTTTTCCGCGCTGATGTCGCCGAGGAATGCTAGTGTCAGATGCAGGTTTGCTGCAGCCACCGGGCGTCCGGCTTCGGGGGGAAAGTGCTGCGCGCGCCAGTGAATGACCTGTGTCTGGATGTCAGCAGGTAGTTCGATGGCGAAAAACAGCCTTTTTGATTCGGCCATGGCGTGTTCTCGGTAATGAATTATGGCGATGGTATACTAGCTGGCCTTCTTATGTGAATCCTCTGGAGCTTTTGTGTCCTCACTGCCGGTTGCTGCTGTTCTGCCCGATATCCTTGCTGCGTTACGTTCTTCTTCTCAGGTGTTGTTGAGTGCGCCGACTGGTTCCGGGAAATCCACCTGGCTACCGTTACAACTGCTGCAACAGGGGGAAATCAATGGACGGATTTTGCTGCTTGAGCCGCGTCGCCTGGCGGCGCGCAATGTGGCGCAGCGACTGGCGGAACTGCTGAATGAGAAACCCGGCGAAACCGTAGGTTACCGCATGCGTGCAGAAACCTGCGTAGGGCCGAACACGCGCCTCGAAGTAGTCACTGAAGGGATTTTAACGCGCCTGATCCAGCAGGATCCGGAGTTGACAGGCATTGGGCTGGTGATCCTTGATGAATTCCATGAACGCAGCTTGCAGGCGGATCTGGCGCTGGCGTTGTTGCTGGATCTCCAGCAGGGGCTGCGCGACAATCTTAAATTGTTGGTGATGTCCGCCACGCTGGATAATGAACGTCTGCAAACTCTTTTGCCGCAGGCGCCTGCCATCGTTTCCGCCGGGCGGGCATACCCGGTCGAGCAACGCTATCAGGCGCTGGCAATGCATCAGCGCTTTGATGAAGCCGTGGCGCAGGTCGTTAGCGGATTACTGCGCGAGGAACACGGTTCTTTATTGCTGTTTTTACCGGGAGTAGGCGAGATCCAGCGCGTGCAGGAGCAACTGGCCGCCCGCGTCGGCAGCGATGTGCTGCTCTGCCCGCTCTATGGCGCATTGCCGCTTAGCGAGCAACGCAAGGCGATTTTGCCTGCGCCAGCCGGGCAGCGCAAAGTGGTACTCGCCACCAATATTGCCGAAACCAGTCTGACCATCGAAGGTATTCGCCTGGTGGTAGACAGTGCGCAGGAGCGCGTGGCGCGTTTCGATCCCCGCAGCGGCTTAACCCGGCTGGTGACACAACGTATTAGCGTGGCGTCGATGACGCAGCGCGCTGGTCGCGCTGGGCGTCTGGAAGCGGGGATTTGCATTCATTTATTAAGTAAAGAGCAGGCTGAACGTGCGTCGGCACAAAGCAGCCCGGAAATTCTGCACAGCGATTTATCCGGCCTGTTGATGGAATTATTACTCTGGGGATGCCAGCATCCTGCGCAACTTTGCTGGCTGGATCTGCCTCCGGAGACTAATCTGGCGGCGGCGCGCACGCTGCTCACGCAACTGCGGGCGCTGGAAGAGGGACGTTTAACGGCGTTTGGTCAGCGGATGGCCGCGCTGGGTAACGATCCGCGCCTGGCCGCAATGCTGGCGGCGGCTGAAGGGGATGACGAGATCGCGACGGCGGCAACGCTGGCCGCCATCCTTGAAGAACCACCTCGTGGCGGAAACAGTGATTTAAGCGCGGCCTTTTCGCGCACGCAGCCAAACTGGCAACAGCGTGCGCGCCAGCTCGCTCGTAGGCTGAAAAGCAGCGGGGGAGAAGGGGATATCAGCGCGGTGGCACCGTTGCTTGCCAATGTGTTTGCTGATCGTATTGCGCGCAGGCGCGGGCAGGAAGGGCGTTATCAACTGGCGAACGGTATGGGGGCGACGCTGGATGCTGACGATGCGCTAAATCGCCATGAGTGGCTGCTTGCGCCGTTGTTATTGCAGGGAAGCCAGTCACCGGATGCGCGCATTCTACTGGCGTTGCCGCTCGATATTGAGGCGCTAATCGCCCGCTGCCGGCAACTGTTGCAGCAATCGGATACCGTCGAATGGGACGAGGCGCAAGGCACGTTAAAAGCCTTCCGCCGCAGCCGGATTGGCCTGTTAACGGTGAAAGTGCAGCCGCTGGCTAAACCCTCAGAAGAGGAACTGCATCAGGCGATGCTTAACGGCATCCGCGATAAAGGTTTGCAAGTTTTGAACTGGACGCCGGAGGCTGTGCAGTACCGTTTACGTTTACACTGCGCGGCGAAATGGCTGCCGGAAGATGGCTGGCCCGCCGTAGATGAGGCCTCTTTACTGGAGAATCTGGAGCAATGGTTACTGCCGCAAATGGGCGGTATCCGATCGCTGCGCGATTTAAAAGCGCTGGATGTTACGCAGGCATTACAAAACACCCTGCCGTGGTCATTACGTCAACGGCTGGATAGTGAACTGCCGGGGCATTACACTGTGCCGACGGGAAGCCGGATTGCCATCCGTTATCATGAAGATAACCCACCTGCGCTGGCGGTGCGTATGCAGGAGATGTTTGGCGAAGCGGCCACGCCGACGATTGCTCAAGGGCGCGTCGCGCTGGTGCTGGAGCTACTTTCCCCGGCGCAGCGGCCACTGCAAATTACGCGGGATTTAAGTGCATTCTGGAACGGCGCTTATCGTGAAGTGCAAAAAGAGATGAAAGGGCGCTATCCGAAACATGTCTGGCCGGACGATCCGGCGAATACTGCGCCGACCCGGCGCACGAAGAAGTATTCGTAAAACCGGATGAGCAGCGCGGTGCGCTAAAAATTGAGAGATTTCTTCTTCTGCCCGTTGGCAAAAGAACTGAGAATCAGGCCCTTGCGCCTGAATGTTGCGGAGAGTAAAGCATGGCGGGGAATGACCGCGAGCCAATTGGACGTAAGGGGAAACCTGTGCGTCCGGCGAAAGAAAAAATCAGTCGTCGCCGACTCCGGGAAGAGGAGTACGACGATTACGACGATGATGATGATGAGGATGAAGAACCGATGCCGAAAAAAGGTAAAGCCAAAGGCGGGAAGCCACGCGGCAAACGCGGTTGGTTCTGGCTGCTGTTGAAAATTTTCATCGTTTTAGCTGTGCTGTGCGCCATTTATGGCGTTTATCTGGATCAAAAAATCCGCGCCCGTATCGACGGCAAAGTCTGGCAGTTGCCAGCTGCGGTTTATGGCCGTATGGTCAACCTTGAGCCGGATATGGCGATCAGCAAGAACGAAATGGTAAAACTGCTGGAAGCTACGCAGTACCGCCAGGTGACGAAGATGACGCGTCCCGGCGAGTTTACCGTGCAGGCGAAAAGCATTGAGATGATCCGCCGTCCGTTTGATTTTCCGGACAGCAAAGAGGGGCAGGTGCGCGCGCGTCTGACCTTTGACGGCGATCGGCTGGAAACCATCGAGAACATGGACAGCAATCGCCAGTTCGGTTTCTTCCGTCTCGACCCGCGCCTTATTACGATGCTCTCTTCGCCGAACGGCGAGCAGCGTCTGTTCGTGCCGCGTAACGGTTTCCCGGATCTGCTGGTTGATACGTTGCTGGCGACCGAAGACCGTCATTTCTATGAACATGACGGTATCAGCTTCTATTCCATTGGCCGTGCTGTGCTGGCCAACCTGACAGCCGGACGCACGGTGCAAGGGGCAAGTACGCTGACGCAGCAGTTGGTGAAGAACCTGTTCCTCAGCAGCGAACGGTCGTACTGGCGTAAAGCCAACGAAGCCTATATGGCGCTGATTATGGATGCCCGCTACAGCAAGGATCGTATTCTTGAACTGTATATGAACGAAGTTTACCTCGGTCAGAGCGGCGACAACGAGATCCGTGGCTTTCCGCTGGCGAGCCTCTACTATTTTGGTCGTCCGGTGGAAGAGCTGAGCCTCGATCAGCAGGCGTTGCTGGTGGGGATGGTGAAAGGGGCGTCGGTTTATAACCCGTGGCGTAACCCGAAACTGGCACTGGAGCGCCGTAACCTGGTGTTGCGTCTGCTGCAAGAGCAAAACGTCATAGATCAGGAACTGTATGACATGCTGAGCGCTCGTCCGCTGGGCGTACAGCCGCGCGGAGGGGTGATTTCACCGCAGCCAGCGTTTATGCAGATGGTGCGTCAGGAGTTGCAGGCGAAGCTCGGCGATAAAGTGAAAGATCTCTCCGGCGTGAAGATCTTCACTACCTTTGATTCTGTCGCGCAGGACGCGGCAGAAAAAGCCGCCGTGGAAGGTATTCCGGCGCTGATCAAGCAGCGCAAACTGAGCGATCTTGAAACGGCAATGGTGGTGGTAGACCGCTACACCGGCGAAGTTCGGGCTATGGTTGGCGGTGCCACGCCACAGTTCGCTGGCTATAACCGTGCCATGCAGGCGCGCCGTTCTATTGGTTCGCTGGCGAAACCGGCGACCTATCTGACGGCGCTAAGCCAGCCGAATGTGTACCGTCTCAATACCTGGATTGCCGATGCGCCGATCTCTTTGCGGTTGTCGAATGGCCAGGTCTGGGCGCCGCAGAACGATGATCGCCGTTTCAGCGGTCAGGTTATGTTGGTCGATGCGCTGACACGTTCGATGAACGTGCCGACGGTAAACCTCGGGATGGCGGTTGGTCTGCCAGCGGTAACGGATACCTGGCTGAAACTGGGCGCGCCGAAAGATCAGCTCACTGGCATGCCGTCGATGCTGCTCGGTGCGCTGAACCTGACGCCGATTGAAGTGGCGCAGGCGTTCCAGACTATCGCCAGTGGCGGTAACCGGGCACCGCTTTCCGCACTGCGTTCAGTGATTGCGGAAGACGGTACGGTGCTGTATCAGAGCTTCCCGCAGGCCGAACGTGCAGTTTCGGCGCAGGCGGCGTACATGACGCTGTGGACCATGCAACAGGTGGTTCAGCGCGGTACGGGACGTCAGTTGGGCGCGAAATATCCGGGTCTGCACCTGGCAGGCAAAACCGGTACCACCAACAATAACGTTGATACCTGGTTTGCCGGTATCGACGGACGCGAAGTGACCATTACCTGGGTTGGCCGCGATAATAACCAGCCGACGAAGCTTTATGGTGCAAGCGGTGCGATGGCGATTTATCAGCGTTATCTGGAAAACCAGTCGCCGATCCCGCTGGATCTGACGCCGCCGGAAGATATCACCACAATGGGTGTCGACGACATGGGCAACTTTGTCTGCGGCGGTGGCGGTTCGCGCTCACTGCCGGTCTGGACAACCAGCCCGGATACGCTGTGCCAGCAGAATCAGACGCAACCGCAAACCGGCAACCCGTTTGATCAGTCAACGCAGCAGCAGCAACAACAGCAACCTCAGCAACAGCCGCAGCAAGAGCAGAAAAGCGATGGTGTCGCAGGTTGGATCAAAGAGATGTTTGGCAGTAATTAACCCTGAAAACCCCGGTCGCAAGGCCGGGGTTTTTCCTTTTTCGCTATCGCAAACGTTCAGATAACGACCTCTTAAACACCTTTTAACCCCATGTTTTTTATCTGATTATTTCTTAATCCCTCAGGCGCACTCGCGCGGCTTACTGCTTGCTATGCGCGTAACGTCTCACATATTATATTTTGTTCATAATAATAATTATCGTTTACGTTATTGTTCAATCATTGATTCAGAGATAAACCAATGGCGCGTCCAAAAACTGCTCAGCGAGTCAATACCCCGGCGCAGGTACCTAAACATATGGCGTCACTGTGGGGCGACTACACCTTCTACGACGGCGCGTTGTCTGGCCTGACATTAGGAACCGGCGCACGTCTCGCCGGTTCAAGCTATGGCGATCCGGCGAATTCCTTTAAGGTGGGCGGCTACACGGTACACGGTTGTCGATGCGTTGGTGCGCTACGATCTGGCGCGTGTTGGCCTGGCGGGCTCCAACGTCGCGCTTCATGTGAATAACCTGCTCGATCGTGAATACGTTGCCAGTTGCTTCAACACGTACGGCTGCTTCTGGGGCGCAGAACGTCAGGTGGTAGTGACCGCCACCTTCCGCTTCTAATCTCTCCTCGGGTACGGTTAGCCGTGCCCTTTTATAAGTTGGCAATCATGCAGGAAAACAGAGCGCTTCCCGATACCACCTTTCAACTGACCGATGTTGCTTTTAGCGTGCCTGGACGTACGTTGCTGCATCCTCTCTCCCTGACATTCCCGATGGGGAAAGTCACTGGCCTGATTGGCCATAATGGCTCGGGCAAATCCACGCTGCTGAAAATTCTCGGCCGCCATCAGCCGCCTTGTGCAGGCGACATTCTGCTCGACGGGCAGCCGTTGGAGAGCTGGAACAGCAAGGCGTTTGCCCGCAAAGTGGCTTATCTGCCGCAGCAGTTGCCGCAGGCGGAAGGGATGACGGTGCGTGAGCTGGTGGCGATTGGCCGCTATCCGTGGCACGGTGCGCTGGGGCGTTTTGGCGTGGCCGACAGAGAAAAAGTGGAAGAGGCGATAGCGCTGGTCGGGCTCAAGTCGCTGGCGCACCGGCTGGTGGATAGCCTCTCCGGCGGCGAGCGTCAGCGGGCGTGGATTGCGATGCTGGTGGCGCAGGACTGCCGCTGCCTGTTGCTGGATGAACCAACCTCGGCGCTGGATATAGCGCATCAGGTTGATGTGCTGGCGCTGGTGCACCGCTTAAGCCAGCAGCGCGGGCTGACGGTGATTGTTGTGCTGCATGATATCAATATGGCGGCGCGTTATTGTGACTATCTGGTGGCGCTGCGCGGCGGTGAAATGATCGCCGAAGGGACACCGGACGCGCTGATGCGTGCTGATACTCTTGAACATATTTACGGTATCCCGATGGGGATCCTGCCGCATCCGGCGGGTGCGGCGCCAGTGAGTTTTGTCTACTGATGGCCGATCTACACTCGATTAGCCGCCGTCGCTTACTGACGGCTATGGCGCTCTCTCCGCTGCTGTGGTACCTGCGAAGCGCTCGCGCGGAAACCGTTAATCCGCACCGTATTGTGGCGCTGGAATTGTTGCCTGTTGAGTTGCTGTTAGCGCTGGGCATCACGCCATATGGCGTTGCTGATGTTCATAATTACAACATCTGGGTTAACGAACCGTCGCTGCCCGCTTCGGTGATTGACGTTGGTCTGCGTACCGAACCGAACCTCGAATTACTCACGCAGATGAAACCCTCGCTGCTGGTCTGGTCGGCGGGTTACGGCCCGGATGAGGCCAAACTGGCGAAGATCGCTCCAGGGCGCGGTTTTACCTTCAGCGACGGTAAACAACCGCTGGCGCTGGCCCGACGTTCGCTGAACGAAATGGCGCAAATGCTGAATCTGGAAGCCGCAGCAAAAAAACATCTCGATCAGTTTGACGCGCTAATTGCCGGGATAAAACCGCATTTCGCCCGGCGCGGCGATCGTCCGTTATTGATGATTACCCTGCTCGATCCGCGCCATGTGCTGGTGTTTGCCGCCGCTGTCTGGCTGACCTGGAGCAATTTAAACGTTGCGTAGCCGTGCGCTCAGTACCGCCTTCACTATGTTGCTGATGATGTTGCAGGCCAGCGGGGATCCGCGTATGGCTGCGATCCTGACGTGGATTTCCGGCAGTACTTATAACGCATCGGGCGAGCAGGTGCTGCGTAGCGGCGTGATGATGGTGATCTTGCTGGCGTTGACACCGCTTTGCCGTCGCTGGCTGATGATTTTATCACTCGGCGGCGATACGGCGCGCGCGGTTGGCCTGGCGCTGACATCTTCACGCATCCTGCTGTTGTTGCTGGCTTCGGCATTGACGGCTGCCGCGACGATGACCATTGGCCCGTTGAGCTTTGTGGGTCTGATGGCGCCACATATCGCGCGGATGATGGGGTTTCGTCGTACGATGCCGCATATTGTCATTTCGGCGCTGGTCGGGGGAATATTGCTGGTGTTTGCTGACTGGTGCGGGCGGATGCTGAAGTTTCCGTTCCAAATCCCGGCGGGATTGCTGTCGACGTTCATCGGCGCGCCGTACTTTATCTATTTGCTGAGAAAGCAGCGCCGCTAATCTTTTCCCTCTCCCCCACCGGGGAGAGGGCTGTTGCAGGCCGGCTCAATCATTACAGCTTCGCGAAAACGCGACGTGCGGCATCGATAGTGTTATCGATATCTTCTTCACTGTGCGCCACGGACATAAAGCCCGCCTCAAACGCTGATGGCGCCAGGTAGATGCCTTCTTCCAGCATCAGATGGAAGAAACGCTTAAAGCGTTCAACGTCGCACTTCACCACATCCTGATAGCAGGTCACGGCTGGCGCATCGGTAAAGAACAGGCCGAACATACCACCCACATGGTTGATGACCAGCGGAATGCCCGCCTGCTGCGCAGCTTCCCTCAGACCGTCGGCCAGTTGCGTGGTCAGCTCGGTTAGCGTGGAGTGAACGCCCGGCTGCGCCACTTCAGTCAGGCAGGCATAGCCCGCTGCCATCGCAATCGGGTTGCCAGAGAGAGTTCCGGCTTGATAGACCGGGCCGGTCGGTGCCAGTACGTCCATCACCTCACGGCGCCCGCCAAACGCGCCTACAGGCATGCCGCCGCCGATAATTTTGCCCAGACAGGTCAGATCCGGCTCCACGCTGTAATAATCCTGCGCGCCCGCCAGCGCAACGCGGAAACCCGTCATCACTTCGTCAATGATCAACAGTGCGCCGAATTCGTCACACAGCGCGCGCAGGCCCGGCAGGAATTCCGGCTGTGGCGGTACGCAGTTCATGTTGCCGGCAACCGGCTCAACGATGATACAGGCGATATCCTGCGGATACTGTTCGAAAGCCGAGCGGACGGAATCGAGATCGTTATAGGTGCAGGTCAGTGTGTGTTTGGCAAAATCGGCCGGAACGCCCGGAGAGTTCGGCTGGCCTAAGGTCAACGCGCCGGATCCGGCTTTCACCAGCAGGCAGTCGGCATGGCCGTGGTAGCAACCTTCGAATTTGATGATTTTGTCGCGACCAGTAAAGCCTCGCGCCAGGCGGATGGCGCTCATGGTGGCTTCCGTACCGGAGTTCACCATGCGTACCATATCCATGGTGGGTACCAGTTCAGTCACCAGCGCGGCCATTTTGACTTCCATCTCCGTTGGTGCGCCAAAGCTCAGACCGCGGCTGGCCGCCTCAATAACGGCGTTGCGAATGGCCGGGTGGTTGTGGCCAAGCACCATAGGCCCCCAGGAACCGACGTAATCGATATAGGCTTTACCGTCGGCGTCATACAAATAAGCACCGTCAGCACGCTCGATAAACAGCGGTGTACCTCCGACGCCGGTAAAGGCGCGTACCGGTGAATTAACACCGCCGGGGATCAGTTCGCGCGCTGCGTTAAAGAGTTCTTCAGACTTACTCATCTTTCATTCCTGGTTCGTGGAAAATTCAATGCCGGTCATTCTATGTGATTACGCGAATGTTATGAAAGTATTGCCCCGGTGAAACGACATATTTTGCAGGACATTCGCCCGCGACGCGGCGGCAGTCACTGGTTACAATACCCCTTTTGTATGATCTATAGAAAATCAGATGCAAGCAGAGACTCCCTCATTTGAACAACAACAAGTTGAGTTGCGCCGCCGACGGAATATCGTGCGTCAGATGTTGCAACGCGATAAAACACCGCTGGCAATTTTAGTGGTGGCTGCAATAGCCGGTGCGCTAACGGGGTTGGTTGGCGTGGTGTTTGAGAAAGCGGTCAACGCGGTGCTGAACGTGCGTATCGGCGCGCTGGGGCAGGCGGCGGACAGTGCGCTGGTCTGGCCGCTGGCGTTTATCGGTTCGGCGTGTCTGGCGATGATTGGCTACTGGCTGGTGCGGCGCTTTGCGCCGGAGGCGGGCGGTTCCGGTATCCCTGAAATTGAAGGCGCACTGGAAGAATTACGCCCGGTGCGCTGGTGGCGCGTGCTGCCGGTGAAATTCATCGGCGGCATGGGAACGCTGGGAGCGGGTATGGTGCTGGGGCGTGAAGGGCCAACGGTGCAGATCGGCGGCAATATCGGACGAATGGTGGGAGACCTGTTTCGCCTGCGCAGCGGTGAAGCCCGCCATACGCTGCTGGCGACCGGTGCAGCGGCCGGGCTTTCAGCGGCATTTAACGCGCCGCTGGCGGGGATCCTGTTCATCATTGAAGAGATGCGCTCGCAGTTTCACTACAACCTGATCTCGATTAAAGCGGTGTTTACCGGCGTGATTATGTCGAGCATTGTGTTCCGATTATTTAACGGCGAGGCGGCGGTGATCGACGTCGGCAAACTCAGTAATGCGCCAGTGAACACGCTGTGGCTCTATCTGCTATTGGGGATGATATTTGGTTGTGTCGGGCCACTGTTTAATGCCTTAGTGCTGCGTACTCAGGATCTGTTTCAGCGGCTTCATGGCGGGCACACCGGGAAGTGGGTGTTGATTGGCGGCATCGTTGGTGGCGCGAGCGGTGTTTTGGGGCTGGTTACACCGGCGCTTTCCGGCGGCGGTTTTGCCCTAATCCCGATAGCGACGGCGGGCAATTATACTGTGGGTGTGCTGTTGTTCATTTTCCTTGCCCGCGTTGTCACTACCTTACTCTGTTTTAGTTCCGGCGCGCCGGGTGGTATTTTCGCGCCGATGCTGGCACTGGGCACGGTTCTGGGGATGGCGTTCGGCAGCGCGAGCGCGATTCTCTTCCCGCATTATCAGTTAGATGCCGGGACGTTTGCCATTGCTGGCATGGGGGCGTTACTGGCGGCGTCGTTACGCGCGCCGCTGACCGGGATCGTGCTGGTTCTGGAAATGACGGACAATTATCAGCTTATATTGCCAATGATCATTACCTGCCTTGGTGCGACGCTGTTAGCGCAGTTTCTTGGTGGTAAACCGCTCTATTCCGCTATTCTGGCACGTACGCTTGCCAGGCAGTCTGCCAGCGCGGATTGTCATATGGAGCGGGAGAATACTTGAACGATTTAGTTGCATACCGGATAATAGCCGAAAAGATCGGGTTAATATTTGCCCAGATCGCAGTATCAATTGGGAGCAAGACATGAGTGATGACGTAGCGCTGCCGCTGGAGTTTACCGACGCAGCAGCCAACAAAGTAAAGAACCTGATTGCGGACGAAGATAACCCGAATCTGAAACTGCGTGTCTACATCACCGGTGGTGGTTGCAGCGGCTTCCAGTACGGTTTTACCTTTGACGATCAAATCAATGATGGTGATATGACCATTGAGAAACAAGGCGTTGGCCTGGTGGTTGATCCGATGAGCCTGCAATATCTGGTAGGCGGCTCGGTAGATTATACCGAAGGCCTGGAAGGTTCCCGTTTCGTGGTAACTAACCCGAATGCGACCAGCACCTGCGGCTGTGGTTCCTCTTTCAGCATCTGAGTATCGTTTGTTACCGGTAGAAAAGCCGCGTTTATCGACGCGGCTTTTTGTTGTCACCCTTAAACCACCTCCTGGGGAGGTGGTGATTGATTTTCACCGATTCTGATGTGATTATCATTGACTCTGAGCGTTAGTATAACGTCGAGTCATGCTAATTAACGCTATGGATATAATCTGTTAACAGCAGAACAATCTGTACCTGAGGCGCTAATAAGGGCACCGATCAGCGACCAGAATCATCCAGCGCAAAGGTCGGTAACTTCAGATGCCAGCGAATTGCTGCCAGGCGAATAACCAGCGTCACCACCATGCCCAACATACTGGCGGTTTCCAGCGGCACGGCAAAGAAGTAAAATGCCGTAGCATGAACAATCCCCCCGGCGATACAGGCCGTTGCGTAGATTTCGGTGCGCAGAATCATCGGCACTTCGCGCGCCAGTACATCGCGAATAATCCCGCCGCCAACGCCGGTCAATACGCCCATACAGATAGCGATAAGCGGTCCGGTTTCGGCGATAAACGCTTTGTTGACGCCAATACCGACAAAAACCGCTAGTCCCACCGCATCCAGTACCGGCAGGATCCATTTGGGCAAACGTCGGGGCTGACGTACCAGCACAATCGTCAGCATGCAGGTCACCATGGCGACGACGAGGTCGGTTGGATCTTTCACCCAGAATACCGGCCCGTGCGCTAATGCCATATCGCGGATGGTCCCGCCGCCGACCGCCGTCACGACGCCAAGCACCAGCACGCCGAAGGGGTCCATACGTAATTTCCCGGCCAGCAAAACGCCCGAGATCGCAAACACGGCGGTGCCAATAATATCCAGCCAGTAAACCAGCATGGTTAATTCCCCAGTTATTTCACCTGCGCAAGGGCAGTACAGAGTTGTTGAGCGGCGAGGATAATACGCGGGCTTGCCCGTTCAAACCAGTCACCGTGCAGAGAAATAATCGGTACATTCAACTGTTTTTGCCAGAACTGTTCAATTTTGGGAATTTCGTCTGGTTCCCCCGCCACAACAATCGCCTGTGGCTGCCGCGCAAGTACCTGTTCACGGCTAACCTGCGGCCACGGCACGCGGCTGGCGGCGAAAATATTCTCCCCGCCGCAAAGCTCCAGAACCTCGTTCTGAATTGACCCTTTTCCACTGGTAAACAGCGGTTGCGCGCCAAATTGCAGAAAAACCCGTTTTTTGGGCTGGCTGGCATAGCGGGATTTTAGCGTCTGGTATTCGGCAAGTAGATGTTGAGCCGCTTGTTCTGCCTGTTGCGGCCTTGGGCTGTAGGGAGCTAGCTTATGCAGCGTATCCGCCACCTGCTCAATGGTAATGTTATCCACCCACATTACGGTGATACCGAACTGTTTTAGCTGGTTGACCTGACGTTCCGTATTGCCACCGCGCCATGCCAGAACCAGATCGGGCTTCAGCGCGACAATGCGTTCGAGGTTGATGCCTTGCCAACTGGCGACCTGCTCAATTTTTGCCGCTGCGGAGGGGTAATCAGAATAGCTGCTGACGGCTACTGGAGTGATACCTGCGGCAAATGCAAGTTCTGTATTGGCCGGGGAGAGGGAGATGACGCGTGGCGCGGCGAACAACCACGCCGGTATCAGAATAAGCAGGGCGGCAAGCACCCTGAAAAAGTGATTAACCACGAGCCAGTTTCTGCACCAGAGTTTCAACCATCAGGCTGGACTGCTTCGCCGCCACAGCCAGGAATTCATCAAAGCTGAGATGAGACTGCTGATCGGCAACGTCCGAGATGGCACGCACAACAACAAACGGAATGCCATAGTTGTGGCAAACGTGAGCAATGGCGGTGGCTTCCATTTCTACGGCAATCGCCTGCGGGAAGTTATGACGGATTTTCGCCAGGCCAACGGAACCGTTAATAAAGGCATCGCCACTGACAATCAGCCCGCGCACAGCATGCAAATCCAGCTCACTAATGCAAGCTTCCGCTGCAGCAATCAGTTTGTCATCGGCTTTAAACCCGGCCGGGCAGCCCGGAAGCTGGCCATACTCGTAACCGAATGCGGTGACATCGGCATCGTGATAACGCGCCTCGTCAGACACCACGATATCGCCCACGTTCAGCGTCGGTGCAAGGCCACCAGCGGAACCGGTATTGATAATCACGTCCGGCTGGCAACGTTCCAGCAGCAGGGTCGCGCCCATCGCCGCAGCAACTTTACCAATGCCTGATTTTAGCAGCGCGATGTCTGTGCCATTCAGCGTACCGGTGTAGATTTCGCTGCCGCCAACATTGAGCGTTTGACGGTTTTCGATTTTGTCACGCAGCAGCGTAACTTCTTCTTCCATTGCACCAATAATGCCAATTTTCATGGAGATACTCGCTAATGTGATAGGACAGAATTACGTTTCCAGGGCATAGTCTATCATGGCATACAGGATTGTAATGGTATCCCGTGACGCTTCGCACAGGAGAGGAAATGGCAGAGATCGATTTTCGCAACAAGATAAACTGGCGCCGCCGCTATCGTTCGCCGCAGGGGGTGAAAACCGAACGTGAAATTCTGCGTATTTTTGAAAGCGATCGCGGGCGGATCATCAATTCTCCTGCTATCCGGCGCTTGCAGCAAAAAACCCAGGTTTTTCCGCTGGAGCGAAATGCGGCGGTTCGTACGCGCTTGACGCACTCGCTGGAAGTACAGCAAGTGGGGCGCTATATCGCCAAAGAGATCCTCAGCCGTCTGAAAGAGCAACGCCTGCTGGAAACTTATGGCCTGGATGAGCTGACCGGGCCATTCGAGAGCATCGTCGAAATGGCCTGTCTGATGCACGATATCGGCAACCCGCCATTCGGTCATTTTGGCGAAGCGGCCATTAATGACTGGTTCCGCCAGCGTTTGTCACCGGATGATGCTGTCGGACAGCCATCATCTGATGATCGCTGCGAAGTGGTGGCGTTACGTCTGCGCGAAGGGGAAGATGAACTTAACGCGCTGCGCTGCAAGGTACGTCACGATTTAAGTCATTTTGAAGGTAATGCGCAGGGCATTCGTCTGGTGCATACATTAATGCGAATGAATCTGACCTGGGCGCAGGTGGGCTGTATTTTAAAATATACCCGTCCGGCGTGGTGGGTGGGAGAACCGCCAGCTTCGCACAGTTATTTAATGAAAAAGCCGGGTTATTATTTTTCCGAGGAAGCGTATGTTGCGCGCTTACGTAAAGAATTAGATCTCGATATTTACAGCCGCTTTCCTTTGACGTGGATAATGGAGGCAGCCGACGATATCTCTTACTGTGTCGCTGATCTGGAAGATGCCGTTGAGAAACGTATTTTCACTGCCGAGCAACTTTATCAGCATCTTTATGATGCTTGGGGCCAACATGAAAAAGGCTCGCTGTTTTCTCAGGTTGTCGAAAATGCGTGGGAAAAATCCCGCGTTAATTCCCTGAGCCGCAGCGCAGAAGATCAGTTCTTCATGTATTTACGTGTGAACACGCTGAATAAATTGGTACCCTACGCAGCACAACGATTTATTGATAATCTGCCGCAAATTTTCAGTGGAGAATTCAACCATGCTTTGCTGGAGGATGATAGCGATTTCAGTCAGCTACTTGAATTATATAAAAATGTTGCCATTAAAAAGGTGTTCAGCCACCCGGACGTCGAGCAACTGGAATTACAAGGGTATCGCGTGATTAGTGGGCTGCTGGAAATTTACCGCCCGTTGTTGCAATTATCACTGGCGGATTTTACCGAGCTGGTGGAAAAAGAACGTTTGCGTCGTTTCCCGATTGAATCGCGTCTGTTTCATAAACTTTCTACGCGCCATCGGCTCGCCTATGTCGAAGCGGTCAGCAAATTATCGTCCGATGCTTTGACGTATCCGGTGTTGGAGTATTATCACCGTTGTCGATTAGTTCAGGACTATATTAGCGGTATGACAGATCTATATTCTTGGGATGAATATAGACGGATGATGGCCGTGGAATAACGTGTTTGAATTGTAAAGACCGCCAATAAATTTTTACTTTTTCCAGACACTTGATTATTGAACTTCAGGCTATAAATCGACTCTGAGTGACACATACACAGTAGTTTGAGTTAATTGGTAATGAGATTGAGAGACATGAAAAAAACCACGTTAGCAATGAGTGCATTGGCTCTGAGTTTAAGTTTAGCGCTGTCTCCTCTGTCGGCTATGGCAGCGGAAACGGCATCTTCAACCACTACATCGCAGCAAATGCCAAGCCTCGCGCCGATGCTGGAAAAAGTTATGCCATCGGTCGTGAGTATCAACGTCGAAGGCAGCACCACGGTGAACACACCGCGTATGCCGCGCAACTTCCAGCAGTTCTTCGGTGATAATTCACCGTTCTGCCAGGATGGATCACCGTTCCAGGGCTCGCCGTTCTGTCAGGGCGGTGGTCAGGGCGGCGGCGACAGCCAGCAGCAGAAATTTATGGCGTTGGGTTCCGGGGTCATTATTGACGCAGCGAAAGGCTATGTCGTTACTAACAATCACGTCGTGGATAACGCGAATACTATCAAGGTACAACTGAGCGATGGACGCAAATTTGACGCCAAAGTCGTGGGTAAAGATCCGCGTTCTGATATCGCGCTGATTCAAATCCAGGATCCAAAAAACCTGACGGCGATTAAGGTAGCCGACTCTGATGCGCTGCGCGTGGGCGATTACACCGTGGCGATTGGTAACCCGTTCGGCCTGGGTGAAACCGTGACCTCCGGGATTGTTTCTGCGCTGGGCCGTAGCGGCCTGAATGCAGAAAACTATGAAAACTTTATCCAGACCGATGCGGCGATTAACCGCGGGAACTCTGGCGGTGCGTTGGTGAACCTGAACGGTGAGCTGATTGGTATCAACACCGCGATCCTTGCGCCGGACGGCGGCAACATTGGTATCGGCTTCGCTATCCCAAGTAATATGGTGAAAAACCTCACCGGACAAATGGTTCAGTTCGGTCAGGTTCGCCGTGGTGAACTGGGTATTATGGGCACCGAGCTGAACTCTGAGCTGGCGAAAGCGATGAAAGTTGATGCGCAGCGCGGGGCGTTTGTCAGCCAGGTTATGCCGAATTCTGCCGCTGCGAAAGCGGGGGTGAAAGCAGGTGACGTGATTACTTCGCTTAACGGCAAGCCTATCAGCAGCTTTGCCGCGCTGCGTGCTGAAGTGGGTTCAATGCCGATTGGTAGTAAAGTCGAACTGGGCATGTTGCGTGATGGCAAATCGGTGAACATTACGCTGGAACTGCAACAGAGCAGCCAGAATCAAGTTGATTCCAGCACTATTTTCAGCGGAATTGATGGCGCGGAAATGAGCAATAAAGGCAAAGATGGCGGCGTGGTGGTGAATTCGGTGAAAGCCAACTCCCAGGCGGCGCAGATTGGCCTGAAAAAAGGTGATGTTATTGTTGGCGCTAACCAGCTGCCAGTCAAAAATATCGCCGAGTTGCGCAAAATTCTCGACAGCAAACCTTCCGTACTGGCGTTGAACATTCAGCGTGGTGATAGTTCCATCTACTTGTTGATGCAGTAACCTGCCAGACCCTCTTCCTCCGGGTCGGGGAAGAGGGCTCTCCTCCCGTTTTGTGAAGCCTTCCACAACTCCATACTTCCGAATGTTGCTTTGTGCATTTGCATAGTGATTGCCAGGACTTTCTCCCATATGCTTGGGCTCTGCACAGGGGAGGATTACATGGCTGGCTGGCATCTTGATACTAAAATGGCACAGGATATCGTAGCGCGGACGATGCGCATCATCGATACGAACATTAACGTCATGGATGCACGCGGTCGCATCATCGGTAGTGGCGATCGTGAACGAATTGGTGAATTGCACGAAGGTGCACTATTGGTTCTCTCCCAGGGGCGTGTTGTCGATATTGACGATGCGGTCGCCCGCCATCTGCATGGTGTACGTCAGGGCATCAACTTGCCGCTACGTCTTGAAGGAGAAATTGTTGGCGTTATCGGTCTGACCGGCGAGCCGGAAACGTTACGCAAATATGGTGAACTGGTCTGTATGACCGCCGAAATGATGCTGGAACAGTCTCGTCTGATGCATCTGCTGGCGCAGGATAGTCGCCTGCGCGAAGAACTGGTGATGAATCTTATCCAGGCTGAAGAGCACACACCTGCGTTAACTGAGTGGGCGCAGCGCCTCGGCATAGATTTAAATCAGCCGCGTGTCGTTGCAGTGGTGGAAGTGGACAGCGGTCAGTTGGGGGTGGATAGCGCAATGGCTGAGCTACAACAACTGCAAAATGCGCTGACAACACCGGAACGCAACAACCTGATTGCGATTGTCTCGCTGACTGAAATGGTCGTGCTGAAACCGGCGCTTAATCAGTTTGGTCGCTGGGATGCGGAGGATCACCGCAAACGTGTAGAACAGTTGATTACCCGTATGAAAGAGAATGGCCAGTTGCGCTTTCGTGTCGCGCTGGGTAACTATTTCACCGGTCCGGGCAGCATTGCCCGATCGTATCGCACGGCGCGTACCACCATGATGGTGGGCAAACAGCGCATGCCGGAAAACCGCAGTTACTTTTACCAGGATTTAATGCTACCGGTACTGCTCGATAGTTTGCGCGGCGGCTGGCAGGCTAATGAACTGGCACGTCCATTGTCTCGTTTAAAAGCGATGGATAACAACGGGTTACTACGCCGTACGCTGGCAGCCTGGTTTCGTCACAATGTGCAACCGCTGGCAACATCGAAGGCGCTGTTTATTCACCGAAACACGCTGGAATATCGTCTGAATCGTATTTCTGAACTGACAGGACTCGATTTAGGCAATTTCGATGACAGGTTGCTGCTATACGTGGCGCTGCAACTGGACGAGCAACACTGATATTTTGCCGGGTGAGGGGAGACACCACCCGGCGAAATGGACTTATTTATTGCGGGTCAACTTCTCAAGATCGGATTCGATTTCATTAATCTTATTGGTCACTACGCTTTCAAGATGGCGCAGATCGTCAAGGATCTTACGTTTCAGATCGACTTCAGTGCGATCGCGCTGGCAGATTTGATCCAGCTCATCAATCACATAGCGCAGGTTAGGACTGATCTCCTGCACCTCTTTATAGCCCTGTCCTATACCGTCGGCGACGACTGTTTTACGTTGGCGGGGATATTTGAATTTGACGCTCTTTGCAAAAAACTCGCCTTTGTCCTTATGAAAATAGATTTTCAGAATATCGTTGTTCGCTTCCTGGCGGAGGCTATAGCGATCGATTTCATCAGGATTGGTGATGCCTAAACTTTTCAGATTATCGTACATAGCGGTACCCTTAAGCTCAACATAACCTATGAATAATTAACGAAAAAATCTACTTTTACCACATAAAAATGCAAAAAAGGCGGGATATATCACCCTCTCCCAAACAGGGAGAGGGAAAGACTTAGTCGATCGTGCGCAGCAGTTCGTTAATACCTACTTTGCCACGGGTTTTGGCATCAACTTTTTTCACGATTACAGCGCAATACAGACTGTATTTACCATCTTTTGACGGCAGGTTGCCTGAAACAACCACGGAGCCAGCCGGCACACGGCCGTAATGCACTTCGCCAGTTTCACGATCGTAAATGCGCGTGCTCTGGCCGATATAAACGCCCATCGAGATAACTGAACCTTCTTCAACGATAACGCCTTCCACCACTTCTGAACGCGCACCGATAAAGCAGTTATCTTCAATGATAGTCGGGTTTGCCTGTAATGGCTCCAGAACACCACCAATACCGACGCCGCCTGAGAGGTGAACATTCTTACCAATCTGCGCGCAAGAACCTACGGTCGCCCAGGTATCCACCATCGTACCCTCATCAACATATGCGCCGATGTTCACGTAAGACGGCATCAGCACAGTATTGCGGGCAATAAATGCGCCCTGACGAACCGCCGCTGGTGGAACCACGCGGAAACCTTCTTTCTGGAAGCGTGCTTCGTCATAGTCGGCAAATTTCATCGGCACTTTATCGAAGTAGCGGCTTTCCGCACCGTCGATAACTTGGTTATCGTTAATGCGGAAAGAGAGCAGAACGGCCTTTTTCAGCCATTGATGAGTGACCCACTGGCCTTCGATTTTTTCTGCGACACGCAGTGCGCCGGAATCGAGCAGGGCAATAACCTGATTTACCGCTTCACGGGTTACGGTATCCACATTTGCCGGGGTGATCTCTGCGCGACGCTCGAAAGCCGCTTCAATAACGTTCTGTAACTGCTGCATTGTTTACTCTTTCCATCAGTGTAAAAAATCAATCACCCTTTATCGTTTGGATTGAGGGCCTCTGTCAACCGTTGTTGTACCTCCTTTTGCAGCGCATTATTAAGGCCACGCCGGTCGGCAGTTGCGATTATGAATAAATCTTCTACTCGCTCACCAATGGTTGTAATTCTGGCACCATGCAGCGAAATTCCCAGATCAGCGAACACTTGACCGACTCGCGCCAGCAGGCCAGGCTGATCAAGAGCAATCAATTCCAGGAACGATTTTCTGTCGGTGTGTGTCGGCAGGAAATTCACCTCCGTATCCACAGTAAAATGGCGTAGTTTAGCCGGCTGGCGACGCGGTTGCGGCGGCTGCCAGCTGTGCTGGGTAATCGCCTGTTCCAGCCCGAAGCAGATAGCATCGTGACGATCGGCGGAGAGCGGGCTGCCATCCGGCTCCAGCACAATAAAGGTGTCCATCGCCATGCCGTCGCGCGTGGTAAAGATTTGCGCGTCATGGACGCTGAGATTGCGTCTGTCGAGTTCGGCGCAGACGGCGGCAAACAGATACGGCCTATCCGGGCTCCAGATAAAGATCTCGGTACCGCCGCGGGTTGCCTGCGGGCTCAGCAGGATCATCGGTTTGCTCAGATCATGCTGCAATAAGTGTCGCGCATGCCAGGCAAGCTGATTTGGGCTGTGGCGAACAAAATAGTTAGCGCGGCAGCGCGCCCAGATCTGATGCAGTTGTTCTTCATCAATATTGTCCATCCGCAGCAGCGCCAGCGCCTGCAACTGATGGTGGCGCACTCGTTCGCGCATATCTGGCGTGTTTTGCATGCCGCGGCGCAGCTGTTTTTCGGTGGCGAAATAGAGTTCTCGCAACAGGCTCTGTTTCCAGCTATTCCACAGTGTTTCATTGGTGGCGCAAATGTCCGCGACGGTCAGGCAGACAAGAAAGCGCAGGCGGTTCTCCGTTTGTACCTCTTCGGCGAACTGTTTGATCACTTCCGGATCCTGAATATCGCGCCGCTGGGCAGTGACCGACATCAGCAAGTGATGACGTACCAGCCAGGCAACGAGCTGGGTTTCCCGAGAGTTCAGCCCGTGTAATTCCGAAAATTTCAATACATCCTGCGCGCCGAGCACCGAGTGATCGCCGCCGCGACCTTTGGCGATATCATGGAACAATGCTGCAATCAGTATCAGCTCCGGGTGCGTCAGGCGAGGCCACAGTTCCACGCATAATGGGTGTTTATTGCGCGTCTCTTCTTTGCCGAAGCTCTCCAGTTTCAGCAGCACGCGGATGGTATGTTCGTCCACTGTATAGGCGTGGAACAGGTCGAACTGCATCTGACCCACAATGTGCGACCACTGCGGCATATAAGCCCACAGTACACTGTGGCGGTGCATCGGCAGCAGCCCGCGGCTGACCGCGCCGGGGTGGCGAAGCATGCTGAGGAAAATTGAGCGCGCTTCCGGGATATAGCACAGCGGCTGTGTCAGATGGCGACGCGCGTGGCGCAGATAGCGCAGGGTGGTGGAGTAAATCCCGGTAATGGTGCTGTTGCGCACCATGATATAAAACATGCGTAAAATCGCCTGCGGCTCGCGAATGAACAGCGTCTCATCGCGCAGGTCAATCAGCGTACCGCGCAGTTGAAACTCATCATCAATCGCGCGCGGCTTTTCATCAGCAGTCAGCGCCAGAATGGCTTCGTCAAAAAGTTGCAGCAGCATCTGATTCAGCTCGCTGACGCGGCGCGTGACGCGGAAGAAATCTTTCATCATATGCTCAACGGGCTGATTACCTTCGCCTACGTAATTCAGACGCTGGGCAACGCTGAGCTGCCGATCAAAAAGCAGACGGTTGTCGTAGCGATTTAGCTCCAGATGCAGCGCAAAGCGGATCCGCCACAGCAGATGCAAACACTCATTCAGCTCATTGCGTTCGGCTTCGGTCAAAAAGCCGAAACCGACCATTTCATCCAGCGATGTCGCGCCAAAATGACGGCGAGCGACCCATTGCAATGTATGGATGTCGCGCAGCCCGCCGGGGCTACTTTTTATATCCGGCTCAAGATTATAACTGGTACCGTGATAGCGCTGATGGCGCTCATTTTGCTCCACCACTTTGGCTGGGAAGAAGGTTTCGGAAGGCCAGAAGTCATCGCTAAAGATGTGCTTTTGCAGTTCCAGGAACAGCGCAACATCGCCAATTAGTAGCCGCGATTCAATCAGGTTTGTGGCGATTGTGAGATCCGATAACCCCTCCTGCAAACATTCATTCAGCGTGCGTACGCTATGGCCGACTTCCAGTTTCACATCCCATAGTAGCGTCAGTAGCTCGCCGATCTTCTGTGCCTGTTCATCGGGCAGCTTGCTACGGCTGAGTATCAGCAGATCGATATCCGATAAGGGGTGCAATTCACCCCGACCGTAACCGCCTACCGCAACCAGCGCGATATCACCGACTTCACCGAAACCATACTCCAGCCACAAGCGCTGCAAAAGTTGATCGATAAATTCTGTACGGGCTTCAATCAGTTGTTCCGCGGAAATGCCCGCGTCGAAAACGTGCCCCAGCCACTGCTGAAAGGTATCAATGTGCGCTTTAATGCTGGCGCACTGCAATTCGTCCTGAGACCAGGTACCAGGATACGCCGGTTGGCCTGGGAGGGTGGGTTGTACTGTACTGACAAACTGTTCGGAAGAGATATTACTCATTATCGCCACCCATTCGGCATGCGGGGTTATGTAGAGACAAATTAAAAGAGATGGTAAGAAATGAAAAGTCGTTTATACCCGTCATACTTCAAGCTGCATGTGCGTTGGCTTTCCTCGCTCTCCCCAGTCACTTACTTCAGTAAGTGACTGGGGATTCACTGCGTCGCCGCCTTCCTGCAACTCGGATTATTTAGGGTATATATCTATGACGCTGGCGGAAAAAGGGCAAAAAAAACGGCCCGCAGAACGGACCGTTGAGGTAGCTGAAGCGCGCCAACTCAGGCGGCAGTCAGCACCGCGTTGATGGTGTCATCTTTACGCAGTGTCAGGATCTCGCAGCCGGTTTCGGTCACCACGATGGTATGTTCATATTGCGCCGACAGGCTGCGGTCTTTGGTTTTTACCGTCCAGCCATCTTTCATGGTGCGAATACGGTAATCACCAGCATTGACCATCGGTTCAATCGTGAAAGTCATACCGGCCTGCAACACAACGCCGCCGTCGTCTGCATCATAGTGCAGAACCTGCGGCTCTTCGTGGAAGACACGGCCAATACCGTGACCGCAATACTCTCGCACCACGGAAAAGCCCTGCGCTTCAACGTATTTTTGGATCGCGGCGCCCAGCGTACGCAGACGGATACCCGGTTTCACCATGCGCAGTGCCAGGTAAAGGCTCTCTTGGGTGACGTGGCACAGGCGCTCGCCCAGGATGGTCGGTTTGCCGACAATAAACATTTTGGACGTGTCGCCGTGATATTCCTCTTTGATGACGGTCACGTCGATATTGACGATATCGCCATCTTTCAGATGTTTTTCGTCATCCGGAATGCCGTGGCAAACCACTTCATTAATAGAGATGCATACGGATTTCGGGAAGCCGTGATAACCGAGGCAGGCGGAGATCGCATGCTGCTCGTTAACGATGTAGTCGTTGCAGATGCGATCCAGCTCGCCAGTGGTGACGCCCGGTTTAATGTGCGGTGCGATCATTTCGAGCACTTCGGCGGCAAGACGACCGGCGACGCGCATTTTTTCGATTTCTTCAGGAGTTTTAATAGAGATAGCCATGGATTGAGTCCGTCAGCGTCGAATTTTTCGACTATACCAGGTTAGTGCTGTCAATGGTAACAGTCAGGCGCGGCTTGTGCCAAATTGAGAATTGGTAACAGCACGCTGCGCCAACAACTATTGGTTTCCTGCGGCATTTTGTGGTATAAAGCGCGCCGGACTTCGTTCCTGTTTTTGGGACGTGAGCCACAAATCTCACTTTGTGTAATAACACACACGTATCGGCACATATTCCGGGGTGCCCTTCGGGGTCGGTAATATGGGATACGTGGAGGCATAACCCCAACTTTTATATAGAGGTTTTAATCATGGCAACTGTTTCCATGCGCGATATGCTCAAGGCTGGTGTTCACTTTGGTCACCAGACCCGTTACTGGAACCCGAAAATGAAGCCGTTCATCTTCGGTGCTCGTAACAAAGTTCACATCATCAACCTTGAGAAAACTGTACCGATGTTCAACGAAGCCCTGACTGAGCTGAACAAAATTGCTTCCCGTAAAGGCAAAATTCTGTTCGTTGGTACTAAACGCGCTGCAAGCGAAGCGGTGAAAGACGCTGCTCTGAACTGCGACCAGTTCTTCGTGAACCATCGCTGGCTGGGCGGTATGCTGACTAACTGGAAAACCGTTCGTCAGTCCATCAAACGTCTGAAAGACCTGGAAACTCAGTCTCAGGACGGTACCTTCGACAAGCTGACCAAGAAAGAAGCGCTGATGCGCACTCGTGAACTGGACAAGCTGGAAAACAGCCTGGGCGGTATCAAAGACATGGGCGGTCTGCCGGACGCTCTGTTCGTTATCGACGCTGACCACGAGCACATCGCAATCAAAGAAGCAAACAACCTGGGTATTCCGGTATTTGCTATCGTTGATACCAACTCCGATCCGGACGGCGTTGACTTCGTTATCCCGGGTAACGACGACGCAATCCGTGCTGTTAGCCTGTACCTGAATGCCGTTGCTGCTACCGTTCGTGAAGGCCGTTCTTCGGATCTGGCTACTCAGGCGGAAGAAAGCTTCGTAGAAGCTGAATAATAAGGCACGCTCTCTGAGCCCCTTATTGAGCAGGTAGTACCGAGTTTGGTTAGGGGGCCTGTTTATGGCCCCCTTTTTCACTTTTAAGCCTGTTTGGTTCTTGTAACCGTGCAGGTCATATCTCTCCCGAGGATTAAAGAATGGCTGAAATTACCGCATCCCTGGTAAAAGAGCTGCGCGAACGTACTGGCGCAGGCATGATGGATTGCAAAAAAGCGCTGACTGAAGCGAATGGCGACATCGAGCTGGCGATCGAGAACATGCGTAAATCTGGTGCGATCAAAGCTGCGAAAAAAGCAGGCAACGTTGCTGCTGACGGTGTGATCATCACTAAAATCGACGGCACCTACGGCATCATTCTGGAAGTTAACTGCCAGACTGACTTCGTTGCTAAAGATGGTGGTTTCCAGGCATTTGCGAACAAAGTTCTGGACACAGCTGTTGCTGGAAAAATCACTGACGTTGAAGTTCTGAAAGCACAGTTCGAAGAAGAGCGTGTAGCGCTGGTTGCTAAAATCGGTGAGAACATCAACATCCGTCGCGTATCTTCTCTGGAAGGTGATGTTCTGGGCTCTTACCAGCATGGTGCGCGTATCGGTGTTCTGGTTGCGGCTAAAAATGCTGATGAAGAACTGGTTAAACAGCTGGCTATGCATATCGCTGCAAGCAAGCCGGAATTCGTTAAGCCGGAAGACGTGTCCGCTGACGTGGTAGAAAAAGAGTATCAGGTTCAGTTGGATATCGCCATGCAGTCCGGCAAGCCGAAAGAAATCGCAGAGAAAATGGTTGAAGGCCGCATGAAGAAATTCACCGGCGAAGTTTCTCTGACTGGCCAGCCTTTCGTTATGGAGCCGAGTAAAACCGTTGGTCAACTGCTGAAAGAGCACAACGCTGATGTGACTGGCTTCATTCGCTTCGAAGTGGGTGAAGGCATCGAGAAAGTTGAGACTGACTTCGCAGCAGAAGTTGCTGCCATGTCCAAGCAGTCTTAATCATAAAAAGGAGCCGCCTGAGGGCGGCTTCTTTTTATGCCCTTCATCTGAAAATCAGCCAGCACACTAGTGTTTGAGCTGGCAGGCGACGTATCATACGCCAGTATTAAACCCGTCCAATTGTTGACAGTCTCAGGAAAGAAACATGGCTACCAATGCAAAACCCGTCTACAAACGCATTCTGCTTAAGCTTAGCGGCGAAGCGCTCCAGGGAGCAGAAGGCTTCGGTATCGACGCAAGTATTCTCGACCGTATGGCGCAGGAAATTAAAGAGCTGGTTGAACTGGGTATTCAGGTTGGCGTAGTGATTGGCGGTGGTAACCTGTTCCGTGGGGCTGGTCTGGCGAAAGCGGGGATGAACCGTGTCGTGGGCGACCACATGGGTATGCTGGCGACGGTTATGAACGGCCTGGCAATGCGTGATGCATTACATCGTGCCTATGTGAACGCGCGTTTGATGTCTGCTTTTCCGCTGAATGGCGTCTGTGATAATTACAGTTGGGCAGAAGCGATCAGCCTGTTGCGTAATAATCGCGTTGTGATTTTTAGTGCAGGTACCGGTAACCCGTTCTTCACCACCGATTCCGCAGCGTGTCTGCGCGGCATCGAAATCGAGGCAGATGTAGTCTTGAAAGCAACGAAAGTTGACGGTGTGTACACTGCCGATCCGGTACAGGATCCGACAGCCACTCTGTGTGAGCAACTGACCTATACCGAAGTGCTGGACAAAGAACTGAAAGTGATGGATCTGGCAGCCTTTACGCTGGCTCGCGACCACAAATTGCCTATTCGCGTATTTAACATGAACAAACCTGGCGCGCTGCGTCGCGTTGTCATGGGCGAAAAAGAAGGCACATTGATTACGGAGTAATTCCCGTAAGCAATAAATAAAGGTAAGATTCCGCTTTAATTTATTAAGCAGTCCTTTCTGGCATCTTTGCGGTGCCATTAATTGAACAGGCTATACTTAGCACACCCGCCGTATGGTCTGTCTGCGACAAGATTTCAAGGATCCGTAACGTGATTAGTGATATCAGAAAAGATGCTGAAGTACGCATGGAAAAATGCGTTGAAGCGTTCAAAACCCAAATCAGCAAAGTGCGCACTGGCCGTGCTTCCCCGAGCCTGCTGGATGGCATCGTTGTGGAATATTACGGTACGCCGACTCCGCTGCGTCAGTTGGCCAGCGTGACGGTGGAAGACTCCCGTACTCTGAAAATCAACGTATTCGATCGTTCTATGAGCCCGGCTGTTGAGAAAGCTATTCTGACTTCTGACCTGGGCCTGAACCCAAGCTCCGCAGGTAGTGATATCCGCGTTCCGCTGCCCGCACTGACGGAAGAACGTCGTAAAGATCTGATTAAAGTTGTGCGCGGTGAAGCTGAGCAGGCGCGTGTTGCAGTACGTAACGTCCGCCGTGACGCGAACGATAAAGTAAAAGCGCTGCTGAAAGATAAAGAAATCAGTGAAGATGACGATCGTCGTTCACAGGATGACGTGCAGAAGCTGACCGACGCTGCGATCAAAAAAGTGGAAGCGGCATTGGCGGATAAAGAAGCAGAACTGATGCAGTTCTGATTCGAAAAAACGACTAAAACGCCGTACAGAGAGCCATTCCGGAGGCTTTGCTGGCGGCGTTTTGCTTTTTATCCTCGCAACATTGTGAGCGTTTAATGAAGCATTTAACCCTTCTGGGCTCGACGGGGTCTATTGGTTGCAGCACGCTTGATGTGGTACGCCATAACCCTGAACGCTTTTCTGTTACTGCGCTTGTCGCGGGTAAGAACGTTGCCCGTATGATTGAGCAGTGTCTTGAATTCTCTCCTCGTTTCGCCGTAATGGACGACGCGCATAGCGCGCAGCAAGTGAAACAGGCACTACGCGAGCATGGTTGCCGTACTGAATTGCTCAGTGGTCAACAAGCCGCTTGCGAAATGGCCGCGCTAAATGGCGTCGATCAGGTGATGGCAGCGATTGTAGGCGCAGCCGGACTGGTGCCTACACTGGCCGCCATTCGCGCAGGTAAAACCGTTTTACTGGCCAATAAAGAGGCGCTGGTTACCTGCGGGCGTCTGTTTATGGAGGCGGTGAAAGCAAGCGGCGCGCGGCTTTTGCCGGTTGATAGCGAGCATAACGCGATTTTTCAGAGTTTACCGGAAACAATTCAGCAGAACCTGGGGTACGCTGATCTTGAGCTGAATGGGGTTTCGTCTATTCTGCTTACCGGGTCTGGTGGCCCGTTCCGGGAGACGCCGCTGTCTGATTTGGCAGCAATGACGCCGGATCAGGCATGTCGTCATCCGAACTGGTCAATGGGACGTAAAATCTCCGTTGATTCCGCCACCATGATGAATAAAGGTCTGGAATACATTGAAGCACGCTGGTTGTTTAATGCCGCAGCCCGCCAGATGGAAGTGCTGATTCACCCGCAATCAGTGATCCACTCCATGGTTCGCTATCAGGATGGCAGTGTTTTGGCGCAGTTGGGTGAGCCGGATATGCGTACACCCATTGCGTATACAATGGCGTGGCCTGAGCGTGTGCCGTCTGGCGTCAATGCCCTCGATTTTTGCAAACTGAGTTCATTAAGTTTCGCAGAGCCTGATTTCGATCGCTATCCTTGTCTGAAACTGGCTATTGATGCCTCCGATGAAGGGCAGGCAGCGACAACGGCGCTGAACGCAGCAAACGAGGTCACTGTCTCGGCATTTCTGGCATCAGCCATCCGTTTCACAGATATCGCTGCCCTTAATCTATCTGTGCTTGAGCAGATGGATTTGCGAGAGCCGCAGAGTATTGATGATGTACTTGCTGTGGATGCGCAAGCTCGTGAGGTTGCGCAAAAACAAGTGATTCGTCTCGCAAGCTAGTGATATTACAGTCACGAGTAACGGTGCTATTTGTTAGCGTTGGGCTTCGGTGATATAGTCTGCGCCACAAAATTGCCAGTTTGTGATATGGCGGATTGAGTAAGCCGTGGTTTACGCGGCTTTTTTGCGTAAGGGCTTTGTATTCCTGAGTACCGCTAAATCCTTTTCAGGGACTAAAACGCGTTATGTTGTCAGCTAACCAACCGATAAGCGAAAATTTGCCAACACATGGCTGCCGCCATGTTGCGATAATCATGGATGGCAATGGTCGCTGGGCAAAAAGACAGGGGAAACTCCGTGCCTTTGGTCACAGGGCTGGAGCAAAGTCTGTTCGCCGTGCTGTCTCATTTGCCGCCAACAATGGTATCGATGCACTGACGCTTTATGCTTTTAGTAGTGAAAACTGGAATCGCCCGGCGCAGGAAGTGAGCGCGCTGATGGAGTTGTTTGTGTGGGCTCTGGATAGCGAAGTAAAAAGCCTGCACCGCCACAATGTGCGTTTGCGCATCATTGGTGATACCAGTCGTTTTAATATGCGTTTGCAGGAGCGTATCCGCAAAGCAGAAGCGTTGACCGCCCAGAATACCGGGCTGACGCTGAATATCGCAGCGAACTATGGTGGTCGCTGGGATATTGTTCAAGGAGTCCGGCAATTAGCCGTGCAAGTGCAGGAAGGGCTGTTACGCCCGGATCAGATTGATGAAGGAACGCTTAATAAGCAAATCTGCATGCATGAGCTGGCTCCCGTTGATTTAGTGATTAGGACTGGTGGAGAACATCGCATAAGTAACTTTTTACTTTGGCAAATTGCCTATGCCGAACTTTACTTTACTGATGTTCTTTGGCCCGATTTTGATGAACAAGACTTTGAAGGTGCGCTGCATGCCTTTGCCAATCGAGAGCGTCGTTTCGGCGGCACCGAGCCTGGTGGCGAAAACGCCTGATGGGGGTAGCTTTTGCTGAAGTATCGCCTGATTTCTGCTTTTGTATTAATTCCCATAGTTATCGCAGCTCTTTTTTGGTTGCCGCTGGTGGGTTTTGCGATCGTTACGCTCGCTGTTTGTATGCTTGCTGCGTGGGAGTGGGGGCAGCTGAGCGGTTTTTCGTACCGTTCTCAGCGGGTTTGGCTGGCGGTATTGTGCGGGCTGCTGTTGGCGCTCATGTTGCTGTTGTTGCCGCAATATCATAATAATATTCATCAACCGCTGGTGGAATTCTCGCTTTGGGCCTCGCTGGCCTGGTGGGTGGCCGCTCTGTTGTTGGTACTGAGCTACCCTGCATCTGCTGTGTTGTGGCGCAACTCCAGAGTTTTGCGTCTTGTGTTTGGCATATTAACGATTGTGCCTTTTTTTTGGGGCATGCTGGCGCTGCGCGCCTGGCACTATAATGATAACCACTATGATGGCGCGCTGTGGTTGCTGTATGTCATGATCCTCGTCTGGGGAGCTGATTCCGGCGCGTACATGTTTGGTAAATTATTCGGCAAGCATAAACTGGCGCCAAAAGTCTCTCCGGGAAAGACCTGGCAAGGTTTTCTCGGCGGGCTGCTGACTGCCGGGGTAATCTCCTGGGGTTACGGCGCTTGGGCGAATCTCGAGATAGCGCCATTTACTCTGCTGATTTGCTCTGTGGTGGCTGCATTGGCCTCTGTACTGGGTGATTTAACCGAAAGTATGTTCAAGCGTGAAGCCGGTATTAAAGATAGTGGTCATCTTATTCCCGGTCATGGCGGTATACTTGATCGCATTGACAGTCTGACAGCGGCAGTACCTGTATTTGCCTGCCTGTTATTGCTGGTTTTCAGGACGATTTGACGGAAGGTTTTATGCTGAGCATTCTCTGGAATCTGGCGGCGTTCGTAGTTGCGCTGGGTGTGTTGATCACCGTGCATGAATTTGGCCATTTCTGGGTTGCTCGTCGCTGTGGCGTACGGGTAGAGCGTTTTTCCATCGGCTTTGGCAAAGCGCTCTGTCGTCGTACAGACAAACACGGCACCGAATTTGTGATTGCCCTGATTCCCTTGGGTGGTTACGTCAAAATGCTGGATGAGCGCGTTGAACCGGTTGCTCCGGAAATGCGCCATTACGCCTTCAACAATAAGACGGTTGGCCAGCGCGCCGCCGTTATTGCCGCAGGTCCAATCGCTAACTTTATCTTTGCCATCTTCGCCTACTGGCTGGTGTTTATCATCGGTGTCCCCGGTGTTCGCCCGGTTGTTGGTGAAATAACATCCAATTCCATTGCCGCAAACGCGCAAATTGCACCCGGAATGGAACTTAAATCGATTGATGGCATCGAAACGCCTGATTGGGATGCTGTGCGCTTACAGTTGGTGTCAAAGATCGGCGATAGCCAGATGACCATCAGCGTAGCGCCTTTCGGCAGCAACAATCGTCAGGAAAAGGTCGTGGATTTACGTCACTGGGCTTTTCAACCTGATAAAGACGATCCGGTAGCTGCGCTGGGTATTCGACCTCGCGCTGCGCAGCTTGAGCCTGTCCTCGCGGAGGTGCAGGTGGGATCAGCGGCCAGTAAAGCAGGTTTGCAAGCTGGCGACAGGATCGTTAAAGTCGATGGTCAGCAGTTAACTCAGTGGATGACGTTCGTTACTTTGGTGCGGGATAATCCGGGAACGCCGTTAGCGTTGGAAGTAGAAAGACAGGGAGCCCCCTTGTCTTTAACACTGGTACCGGATACAAAACCCGGTAGCAAAGCAGAGGGTTTCGCGGGCGTTGTGCCTAAAGTTATTCCACTGCCAGATGAATATAAGACAGTACGCCAGTACGGGCCATTTAGCGCCATCGTTGAAGCTACGGATAAAACGTGGCAATTGATGAAGCTGACGGTCAGTATGTTGGGGAAATTGATCACCGGTGATGTAAAACTGAACAACCTCAGTGGGCCAATCTCAATTGCTCAGGGGGCTGGGATGTCAGCGGAGTTCGGGTTGATTTACTACCTGATGTTCCTCGCATTGATAAGCGTGAACTTAGGCATTATTAACCTGTTCCCATTACCCGTTCTTGATGGCGGGCATCTGCTGTTTTTGGCGATTGAGAAGCTGAAGGGCGGACCGGTATCCGAGCGAGTTCAAGACTTTAGTTATCGCATTGGCTCTATTTTGCTGGTGCTGTTAATGGGGCTTGCACTTTTCAATGATTTCTCTCGGTTGTAAGAGAGTTTGTTAGGAAGAACGCATAATAACGATGGCGATGAAAAAGTTGTTCATAGCGTCGCTGCTGTTTAGCAGCGCCACCGTATACGGTGCTGAAGGGTTCGTAGTGAAGGACATTCATTTCGAAGGCCTGCAGCGTGTCGCCGTTGGTGCGGCCCTCCTCAGTATGCCAGTTCGTCCTGGCGATACGGTGAATGATGAAGATATCAGTAACACCATTCGCGCGTTGTTTGCCACCGGCAACTTCGAGGATGTTCGCGTCCTGCGTGATGGTGATACTCTGCTTGTCCAGGTGAAAGAACGCCCAACAATCGCCAGCATTACTTTCTCCGGCAACAAGTCGGTGAAAGATGACATGTTGAAACAGAACCTTGAAGCTTCTGGCGTGCGTGTAGGTGAATCACTGGACCGCACCACTCTGTCCGATATCGAAAAGGGACTGGAAGATTTCTACTACAGCGTGGGTAAATACAGCGCCAGCGTTAAAGCTGTTGTGACCCCGCTGCCGCGCAACCGCGTTGACCTGAAACTGGTATTCCAGGAAGGCGTTTCCGCGCAAATCCAACAGATCAATATCGTCGGTAATCACGCTTTTACTACCGAACAGCTCATCTCCAGCTTCCAGCTGCGCGATGAAGTACCATGGTGGAACGTGATTGGCGATCGCAAATACCAGAAACAGAAACTGGCTGGCGACCTGGAAAGTTTACGCAGCTACTATCTGGATCGCGGTTATGCCCGCTTTAATATTGATTCGACTCAGGTTAGCCTGACGCCGGATAAAAAAGGTATTTACATTACCATCAACGTGACCGAGGGCGAGCAGTACAAGCTCTCCAGCGTACAGGTAAGTGGTAACCTTGCTGGTCACTCCGCAGAAATTGAAAGTCTGACGAAGATCGAGCCGGGCGAGCTTTATAACGGCACCAAAGTAACCAAAATGGAAGATGATATTAAAAAGCTTCTCGGCCGTTATGGTTACGCTTATCCGCGCGTACAGTCTCAACCTGAAATAAACGATACGGACAAAACGGTTAAGCTGCATATCAATGTGGATGCTGGCAACCGTTTTTATGTTCGCAAGATCCGCTTTGAAGGCAATGACACCTCAAAAGATGCCGTTCTGCGTCGCGAAATGCGCCAGATGGAAGGGGCGTGGTTGGGTAGCGATCTGGTCGATCAGGGTAAAGAGCGTCTGAACCGTCTGGGCTATTTCGAGACGGTTGATACCGAAACGCAGCGTGTTCCGGGCAGCCCGGATCAAGTTGATGTCGTCTATAAGGTGAAAGAGCGTAATACCGGTAGCTTTAACTTCGGTGTTGGCTATGGTACTGAGAGCGGCGTCAGCTTCCAGGTTGGCGTACAGCAGGATAACTGGTTAGGCACCGGCTACTCTGTGGGTATCAGCGGGACTAAAAACGACTACCAGACCTACTCTGAGTTCTCCGTTACCAACCCGTACTTCACGGTTGACGGCGTTAGCCTCGGTGGTCGTATCTTCTATAACGACTTTAAAGCTGACAATGCAGACCTTTCTTCTTATACCAACAAGAGCTACGGTCTGGATGGTACCCTTGGGTTCCCGATCAACGAGTACAACACCTTGCGTGCGGGCTTAGGTTATGTTCATAACAGCCTGTCGAAAATGGAACCTCAGGTGGCGATGTGGCGTTATCTGGATTCTGTAGGTCAGAACGCCAGCACCACGAGTGATAACAACGGTTACTCGGCGGACGATTTCACCTTCAACTATGGTTGGACGTATAGCAACCTTGACCGTGGCTACTTCCCGACGAAGGGCTCGCGCGTCAACCTGAACGGCAAAGTTACGGTTCCTGGCTCCGATAACGAGTTCTACAAAGTGACGGTAGATACCGCCTCCTACTTCCCAATTGATAATGATCACAAATGGGTGATTCTGGGTCGTACTCGTTGGGGCTATGGTGACGGTTTAGGTGGCAAAGAGATGCCATTCTATGAGAACTTCTACGCCGGTGGTTCCAGCACTGTTCGTGGCTTCCGGTCCAACAACATTGGTCCGAAAGCTGTTTATTACGGCGGCAGTGGGTTGAGTAACTGTAATACAACGGCTTCGAAATACTGTAAGTCCAGTGATGCCGTAGGTGGTAATGCTATGGGCGTTGCCAGCGTTGAGTTCATCACGCCAACGCCGTTTATCAGCGACAAATATGCTAACTCTGTACGTACCTCATTCTTCTGGGATGCAGGTAGCGTATGGGATACAAGTTGGCAAAATACAGCAGAAATGAAAGCGCTGGGTATTCCGGATTATAGCGATCCGAGTAATATCCGCATGTCTGCTGGTATTGCATTACAATGGATGTCCCCATTGGGGCCGTTGGTATTCTCCTACGCCCAGCCGTTTAAAAAGTACGATGGAGACAAAGCGGAACAGTTCCAGTTTAACATTGGTAAAACCTGGTAATTCCGCACGGCAACGGAATGCATTAGCAGTGTAGTGATGGCTGTGGCTTTCAAGCGGAAGCCCGGCCACGCAAAGAGCTGTACCTCCGGGTACAAACGGGATGGTAAGGAGTTAATTGTGAAAAAGTTGTTATTAGCTGCAGGTTTCGGTTTAGCAATGGCAGCGTCAGCGCAAGCTGCTGACAAGGTTGCAATTGTTGATATGGGTAGCCTGTTACAACAGGTTGCGCAGAGTTCCGGTGTTTCTCAGACGATGAAAAACGAATTCGGCGGTCGCGCGAGCGAACTGCAGAGCATGGAATCCGACCTGCAAGCCAAAGCCCAGCGTCTGCAACGTGATGGCTCTACCATGAAGGCAGGCGATCGCAGCAAGCTGGAAAAAGACATCGCGTCAGGTCGTCAGGCATTTGCTCAGAAAGCACAGGCTTTCGAGCAGGATCAGGCTCGTCGTTCTAACGAAGAACGTGGCAAGCTGGTGACTCGCATTCAGACTGCAGTGAAAAAAGTTGCTGCCGATCAGGGTGTTGATCTGGTTCTTCCTTCCAACGCCGTTATTTACAACAGCAACGATGTAAAAGACATCACCGCTGATGTACTGAAACAGGTTAAATAAGTAATGCCTTCAATTCGACTGGCTGATTTAGCTCAGCAGTTGGATGCAGAATTACACGGTGATGGCGATATCGTCATCACCGGCGTTGCGTCCATGCAATCTGCCGAAGCAGGTCAAATCACTTTCATGGTCAACCCTAAGTACCGTGAACACCTGGCCGGATGTCGGGCGTCTGCTGTCGTTATGACGCAAGATGATCTTCCTTTTGCCAAAAGCGCTGCGCTGGTCGCAAAAAATCCGTACCTGACCTACGCGCGTATGGCCCAAATTCTTGATACCACGCCGCAGCCGGCGAGCTGCATCGCGCCTGGCGCGGTGATTGACGCAACGGCCACTCTGGGTAGCAATGTAGCAATCGGCGCGAACGCGGTGATCGAATCCGGCGTAATCCTGGGTGATAACGTTATTATCGGCGCGGGTTGCTTTGTTGGGAAAAAAACAAAAATTGGTACGGGTTCGCGTTTGTGGGCAAATGTGACCGTTTACCACGAGATTGAGATCGGTGAAAATTGCCTGGTGCAATCGGGTTCGGTGATCGGCTCTGATGGCTTCGGTTACGCCAACGATCGCGGAAATTGGGTTAAAATCCCGCAGCTTGGCCGCGTTATCATTGGTAACAACGTTGAGATTGGCGCCTGCACTACAATTGATCGCGGCGCGCTTGACGATACCCGCATCGGCAACGGCGTGATCATTGATAACCAGTGTCAGATTGCACATAACGTTGTGATTGGCGACAATACGGCGGTTGCCGGTGGCGTAATCATGGCGGGCAGTCTGAAAATTGGCCGCTATTGCATGATCGGCGGCGCCAGCGTAATCAATGGGCATATGGAAATTTGCGACAAGGTTACCGTAACGGGGATGGGGATGGTCATGCGTCCTATCACTGAGCCAGGAGTCTACTCCTCAGGTATCCCACTTCAGCCAAATAAAGTGTGGCGAAAAACCGCAGCCCTGGTGATGAATATTGATGATATGAGCAAGCGCCTGAAAGCCGTCGAGCGCAAGGTTAATCAACAAGACGAATAATTCACCCGCATAACGCTTGTACACAAAGCCTCCCGGCGTCAGAGAAGCGACAAAACGCCTCTGCGACGTGAAGCCTAAAATGTGTATACTTCCCGGCCTGTTGGCTTTCTGATGATTGCCGCGGGCCGTGTTATTATTGCCTTTTAGTATATTTAGACAGGAAGAGTATTTTGACTACTGACACTCATACTCTGCACATTGAAGAGATTCTGGAACTTCTGCCGCACCGTTATCCGTTCTTACTGGTAGACCGTGTGCTGGATTTTGAAGAAGGTCATTTTCTGCGCGCAGTAAAAAATGTTTCGGTAAACGAGCCGTTTTTCCAGGGGCATTTCCCTGGCAAACCGATTTTCCCGGGCGTGCTGATTCTGGAAGCAATGGCGCAAGCTACCGGTATTCTGGCGTTTAAAAGCGTTGGTAAACTAGAACCGGGTGAACTGTACTACTTCGCCGGTATCGACGAAGCGCGCTTTAAGCGTCCTGTTGTGCCTGGCGATCAGATGATCATGGAAGTCACTTTCGAGAAAACCCGTCGCGGCCTGACTCGCTTTAAAGGCGTTGCGCTGGTAGACGGTAAAGTTGTTTGTGAAGCTACTATGATGTGCGCACGTAGCCGGGAGGCCTGATACGTGATTGATAAAACCGCCTTTATTCATCCAACTGCTATTGTTGAAGACGGTGCCGTTATTGGTGCCAACGCTCACATTGGCCCGTTTTGTATTGTTGGCCCTCACGTTGAAATTGGTGAGGGTACGGTTCTGAAATCTCACGTCGTGGTGAATGGCCATACGACGATTGGCCGCGACAACGAGATCTATCAGTTCGCATCCATCGGCGAGGTTAACCAGGATCTGAAATATGCTGGTGAGCCGACTCATGTGGAAATTGGCGATCGCAACCGCATCCGCGAAAGCGTCACCATCCACCGTGGCACAGTACAGGGCGGAGGGTTGACGAAGGTGGGCAGCGATAACCTGCTGATGGTCAATGCGCATATTGCGCATGACTGTACCGTTGGCAATCGCTGTATTCTTGCAAATAACGCAACGTTGGCGGGGCACGTCTCCGTCGACGACTTTGCTATCATCGGCGGCATGACCGCAGTGCATCAGTTCTGCATTATCGGCGCGCATGTGATGGTTGGCGGCTGCTCCGGCGTGGCGCAGGATGTACCGCCTTATGTGATTGCTCAGGGCAACCATGCCACACCGTTTGGTGTGAACATTGAAGGCCTGAAACGTCGTGGTTTCAGCAAAGAAGCGTTAGTGGCTATCCGCAATGCGTACAAACTGTTGTACCGCAGCGGTAAAACGCTGGAAGAGGCGAAACCGGAGATTGCTGAGCTTGCTGCGAAGCATCCGGAAGTTGATGCGTTTATGCAATTCTTCGAACGCTCAACGCGCGGCCTGATTCGGTAATGATCGATAATCGTCCTCTTACGATAGCCCTCGTCGCCGGAGAAACCTCCGGCGATATTCTTGGTGCTGGTCTTATCCGTGCGCTGAGATCGCGTGTCCCCAATGCCCGTTTTGTTGGTGTTGCAGGGCCGCGTATGCAGGCTGAAGGGTGTGAAGCCTTGTATGAGATGGAAGAGCTTGCGGTGATGGGTATCGTTGAGGTACTTGGCCGTCTGCGCCGTCTGTTGCATATCCGTGCTGATTTAACACGTCGCTTTAGCGAGCTGCGACCGGATGTCTTTGTCGGTATCGATGCGCCGGATTTCAACATCACCCTCGAAGGCAATCTGAAAAAGCAGGGTATCAAAACCATCCATTATGTCAGTCCATCCGTCTGGGCGTGGCGACAAAAACGCGTTTTCAAAATTGGCAGAGCTACCGATCTGGTGCTCGCATTTCTGCCTTTCGAAAAAGCGTTTTATGACAAATTTAACGTGCCGTGCCGTTTTATCGGCCATACCATGGCGGATGCGATGCCGCTGGATCCGGATAAAAGCGCAGCGCGCGATCATCTGGGAATTGCCCATGATGTTCACTGTCTGGCATTACTGCCAGGTAGCCGTGGTGCTGAGGTGGAAATGCTTAGCGCTGATTTCCTGCGTACCGCGCAGTTGCTGCGTGAACGCTACCCCGATCTTAAAGTGGTGGTACCGCTGGTCAACGCCAAACGGCGCGAACAGTTTGAGCGGATTAAGACGGAAGTCGCTCCCGATCTGCCAGTGCATATGCTGGATGGTATGGCGCGCGAGGCAATGATCGCCGCCGATGCGGCCTTGCTGGCTTCCGGCACCGCCGCGCTGGAGTGCATGCTGGCGAAATGCCCGATGGTCGTAGGGTATCGCATGAAACCATTCACGTTCTGGCTGGCCAGAAGGCTGGTGAAAACGCCTTATGTTTCGCTGCCAAACCTGTTGGCCGGACGTGAGCTGGTGAAAGAATTGTTGCAGGATGAGTGCCAGCCGCATGCGCTGGCCGATGCACTAGCACCGTTATTGGCTAACGGTAAAACCAGCTACGAAATGCATGACATTTTCCGCGAACTGCACCAGCAGATTCGCTGTAATGCCGATGTGCAGGCGGCTGACGCAGTACTGGAGTTAGCACAATGATGGAGTTTATTTATCCACACGCGCATTTGGTTGCCGGTGTGGATGAGGTAGGGCGAGGGCCTTTAGTGGGCGCGGTAGTGACGGCGGCGGTGATACTCGATCCTAAGCGTCCAATCATTGGCCTGAATGATTCGAAAAAACTCTCCGAAAAACGCCGTCTGGCGCTGAGTGAAGAGATCAAAGAGAAAGCGCTGTGCTGGAGTCTGGGGCGCGCCGAACCGCACGAAATTGACGAACTGAATATTCTGCATGCCACTATGCTGGCGATGCAGCGAGCGATTGCCGGACTCTCTATCGTCCCGGAATTTGTCTTGATTGATGGCAACCGTTGCCCGGTCTTGCCAATGCCTTCGCTGGCCGTAGTGAAAGGCGATAGCCGGGTAGCGGAAATCAGTGCGGCATCGATTATCGCAAAAGTTACGCGAGATGCCGAAATGGCTGAGCTTGATCTTCTTTTTCCGCAATATGGTTTTGCGCAACATAAAGGCTACCCAACCGCTTTCCATCTGGCGAAGCTGGCGGAACATGGCGCAACTACGCATCATCGGCGCAGCTTTGCGCCGGTTAAACGTGCGCTGGACCTTGTGTCCTGATTCTTGTGAACGTGAAATAACCAGGCTGGGATCTGAAAATGGCTGAACCACGTTTCGTACACCTGCGGGTGCATAGCGACTACTCCATGATTGACGGGCTGGCGAAAACCGGGCCGCTGGTGAAAAAGGCGGCCGCGCTCGGCATGCCCGCGCTGGCGATCACCGATTTCACGAACCTCTGTGGTCTGGTGAAGTTCTACGGAACGGCGCACGGAGCCGGGATGAAACCGATCGTTGGCGCCGATCTGCATGTACAGAGCGATCTGTTAGGCGATGAACTGACGCAGCTCACCGTCCTCGCGGCCAACAATACCGGTTACCAGAACCTGACATTGCTGATTTCGCGTGCCTACCAGCGTGGCTATGGTGCACTGGGGCCGTGGATCGATCGCGACTGGCTGCAGGAGTTCAGTGAAGGGTTAATCCTGCTCTCCGGCGGACGCATGGGCGACGTGGGTAAAAGCCTGTTGCGTGGCAACAGCGTGCTGGTTGAACAGTGCCTTGATTTCTACAAAGAGCATTTTCCCGATCGCTACTACCTTGAGTTGATCCGCACGGGACGTGCTGATGAAGAGCCTTACCTGCATGAAGCAGTACAACTGGCGGAAGAGCACGGTCTGCCGGTCGTGGCGACCAACGATGTGCGCTTTATTGATGCAGGCGACTTCGACGCGCATGAGATCCGTGTCGCCATCCACGACGGTTTCACCCTGGACGATCCCAAACGTCCGCGCAACTACTCCGCGCAGCAATATATGCGCAGCGAAGAGGAGATGTGCGAACTCTTCTCCGATATTCCGGAAGCATTGGAAAACACTGTCGAAATCGCCAAACGCTGCAATGTGACCGTGCGCCTTGGTGAATACTTCCTGCCGCAGTTCCCGACTGGTGATATGACCACAGAAGACTTCCTCGTGGAGAAATCGAAAGTGGGTCTCGAAGAACGCCTTGCGTTCCTCTTCCCGGATGAGCAAGAGCGCGCAGAGAAACGTCCGCCATACGACGAGCGTCTTGATATCGAGCTGCAAGTTATCAACCAGATGGGGTTCCCCGGCTACTTTCTGATCGTGATGGAGTTTATTCAGTGGTCAAAAGATAACGGCGTGCCGGTAGGGCCGGGGCGTGGTTCGGGCGCTGGATCGCTGGTGGCTTATGCGCTGAAAATTACTGACCTCGATCCGCTGGAATTTGACCTGCTCTTCGAACGTTTCCTTAACCCGGAACGTGTGTCAATGCCCGACTTCGACGTTGACTTCTGTATGGAGAAGCGCGACCAGGTGATCGAGCATGTGGCGGACATGTACGGGCGCGATGCGGTATCGCAGATTATCACCTTCGGAACCATGGCGGCGAAAGCGGTTATCCGCGATGTGGGCCGCGTACTGGGTCACCCGTACGGCTTTGTGGACCGCATCTCTAAACTGGTGCCGCCAGATCCGGGCATGACGCTGGCGAAGGCGTTTGAAGCCGAGCCGCAGTTGCCGGAAATCTACGAAGCGGATGAAGAAGTTAAAGCGCTGATCGACATGGCGCGTAAGCTGGAAGGTGTGACGCGAAACGCGGGTAAACACGCTGGCGGCGTGGTAATTGCACCCACCAAAATTACCGACTTTGCCCCGCTGTACTGCGATGAAGCCGGTCAGCACCCGGTTACCCAGTTTGATAAAAACGATGTTGAATATGCCGGGCTGGTGAAGTTTGACTTCCTTGGTTTGCGCACGCTGACCATCATTAACTGGGCGCTGGAGATGATCAACGCCCGGCGCGAGAAGAACGGCGAACCTCCGCTGGATATCGCCGCTATTCCGCTGGACGACAAGAAAAGTTTCGACATGCTGCAACGCTCGGAGACCACTGCGGTGTTCCAGCTTGAATCCCGCGGCATGAAAGATTTGATTAAGCGCCTGCAACCCGACTGCTTCGAAGATATGATCGCGCTGGTGGCCCTGTTCCGTCCGGGGCCGTTGCAGTCAGGCATGGTAGATAACTTCATCGACCGTAAACACGGGCGCGAAGAGATCTCCTATCCCGATGTACAGTGGCAGCATGAAAGTCTGAAACCGGTACTGGAGCCGACCTACGGCATTATTCTCTACCAGGAACAGGTGATGCAGATTGCCCAGGTACTTTCGGGTTATACCCTTGGCGGCGCGGACATGCTGCGTCGTGCGATGGGTAAGAAAAAGCCGGAAGAGATGGCCAAGCAGCGCGGCACCTTTGAAGAGGGCGCGAAGAAAAATGGCGTCGACGGCGAACTGGCGATGAAAATCTTTGACCTGGTAGAAAAATTCGCCGGGTATGGATTTAATAAATCGCACTCTGCCGCCTATGCTTTGGTTTCATACCAGACGCTGTGGTTGAAGGCGCACTATCCGGCTGAGTTTATGGCGGCGGTGATGACTGCTGATATGGACAACACCGAAAAAGTCGTCGGTCTGGTGGATGAGTGCTGGCGCATGGGGCTGAAAATCCTGCCGCCGGATATTAACTCCGGATTGTACCATTTCCACGTCAACGATGACGGTGAAATTGTTTACGGCATCGGGGCGATTAAAGGCGTCGGTGAAGGTCCGATTGAGGCTATCATCGAAGCGCGTAATAACGGCGGTTACTTCCGCGAACTGTTTGATCTGTGCGCGCGCACCGACATTAAAAAGCTTAATCGCCGGGTACTGGAAAAACTGATTATGTCCGGGGCGTTTGACCGCCTTGGGCCGCATCGAGCGGCGCTGATGAACTCGCTGGGCGATGCGCTTAAAGCCGCCGATCAGCATTCGAAAGCAGAGGCGATTGGCCAGGCCGATATGTTCGGCGTGCTGGCCGAAGAGCCAGAGCAGATAGAGCAGTCTTACGCTAGTTGCCAGCCGTGGCCGGAACAGGTTGTGCTGGATGGGGAGCGTGAAACGTTAGGTCTCTACCTTACGGGTCACCCGATTAACCAGTATTTGAAAGAAATTGAGCGCTATGTCGGAGGCTACCGGCTGAAAGACATGCATCCGACCGAACGTGGAAAAGTCACCACGGCGGCGGGGCTCGTCATTGCCGCGCGGGTTATGGTCACCAAGCGCGGTAATCGTATTGGCATCTGTACGTTAGATGACCGTTCCGGGCGTCTGGAAGTGATGTTATTTACTGACGCCCTGGATAAATATCAGCAGTTGCTGGAAAAAGACCGCATACTTATTGTCAGCGGACAGGTCAGCTTTGATGACTTTAGCGGGGGACTTAAAATGACCGCCCGCGAAGTTATGGACATTGACGAAGCCCGGGAAAAATACGCCCGTGGGCTTGCTATCTCGCTGACGGACAGGCAAATTGATGACCAGCTTTTAAACCGACTCCGTCAGTCTCTGGAACCCCACCGTTCGGGAACCATTCCAGTACATCTCTACTATCAGAGGGCGGATGCGCGCGCACGGTTACGCTTCGGCGCAACGTGGCGCGTTTCTCCGAGCGATCGTTTACTCAACGATCTGCGTAGCCTCATAGGTTCGGAGCAGGTGGAACTGGAGTTTGACTAATACAGGAATACTATGAGTCTGAATTTCCTTGATTTCGAACAGCCGATTGCTGAGCTGGAAGCGAAAATCGATTCCCTGACTGCCGTTGGCCGTCAGGATGAAAAACTGGATATAAATATCGACGAAGAAGTGCATCGTCTGCGCGAAAAAAGCGTAGAGTTGACGCGCAAAATTTTCGCCGACCTTGGCGCATGGCAGGTTGCCCAACTGGCGCGACATCCGCTGCGTCCTTACACCCTGGATTATGTCCTCCTGGCGTTCGATGAATTCGACGAACTGGCTGGCGATCGCGCTTATGCCGACGATAAAGCCATTGTTGGCGGTATCGCGCGTCTCGACGGTCGCCCAGTGATGATCATCGGCCACCAGAAAGGCCGCGAAACCAAAGAGAAAATCCGCCGTAACTTTGGTATGCCAGCACCGGAAGGTTATCGCAAAGCGCTGCGTCTGATGGAAATGGCAGAACGTTTTAACATGCCGATTATCACCTTTATCGACACCCCTGGCGCCTACCCGGGCGTGGGTGCCGAAGAGCGTGGTCAGTCGGAAGCGATCGCCCGCAACCTGCGTGAAATGTCTCGCCTGAGCGTACCGGTGATCTGCACCGTGATCGGCGAAGGCGGCTCTGGCGGTGCGCTGGCAATTGGCGTGGGCGATAAAGTGAATATGCTGCAATACAGCACCTATTCTGTTATCTCGCCGGAAGGGTGTGCTTCTATTCTGTGGAAAAGCGCCGACAAAGCTCCGCTGGCCGCAGAAGCGATGGGCATCATCGCGCCGCGTCTGAAAGAACTGAAGCTGATCGACTCGATCGTTCCGGAACCGCTGGGCGGCGCACATCGCAACCCGCAAGCGATGGCTGCTTCGCTGAAAGCGCAACTGCTGGCCGATCTCGCCGATCTGGATTTGCTGAGCAAAGATGATTTGCGTAACCGCCGTTACCAACGTCTGATGAGCTACGGCTACGCCTGAGTTTCATTGCATTGATGAAAAGCCGCATCGCTGTGCGGCTTTTTTTATACCTGCGATTTACCTCAACTATGCTTAGCTTAGGTTTTTAACGGAGGTAGCTGTGAATATTATTGCCATCATGGGACCCCATGGCGTTTTCTACAAAGATGAGCCAATCAAGGAACTGGAACAGGCGCTACAGGCGCAAGGGTTTCATATTATTTGGCCCCGAAACAGTACCGACTTACTGAAGTTTATCGAACATAACCCGCGTATTTGCGGCGTGATCTTTGACTGGGATGAGTACTCCCTCGATCTGTGCAGCGAGATTAATCAGCTAAATGAATATCTTCCGCTGTATGCATTTATCAATACCCAGCCCACCATGGATGTCAGCGCGCAGGATATGCGCATGGCGCTGTGGTTTTTCGAATACGCCCTTAGCGTGGCGGATGAGATTGCCACGCGGATTGTCCAGTACACCAAAGAGTATCTGGAAAACATCACGCCGCCGTTTACCCGGGCGCTGTTCACCTATGTAAAAGAGGGAAAATACACCTTCTGCACGCCGGGGCATATGGCAGGGACGGCGTACCAGAAAAGCCCGGTAGGCTGCTTGTTTTACGATTTCTTCGGTGGCAATACTCTGAAAGCAGATGTTTCGATCTCTGTGACCGAGCTGGGATCGCTACTGGATCATACCGGTCCACATCTGGAGGCTGAAGAGTATATCGCCCGTACGTTTGGTGCCGAGCAGAGCTATATGGTGACCAATGGCACATCGACCTCCAACAAAATTGTCGGTATGTATGCCGCACCAGCGGGCAGTACTCTGCTGATTGACCGTAATTGTCATAAATCGCTGGCGCATCTGTTGATGATGAGCGATGTCACGCCGCTGTGGCTGAAACCGGGACGTAACGCACTGGGGATTCTGGGCGGTATACCACGCCGCGAGTTTACCCATGCCAGCATCGAACAAAAAGTTGCGACCACAGCGGGAGCGCACTGGCCGGTACACGCGGTAATTACTAACTCCACGTATGATGGACTGCTGTACAACACCGATTGGATTAAAAAGACGCTGGATGTGCCGTCGATCCATTTTGATTCCGCCTGGGTGCCATACACCAATTTTCACCCTATTTATGCCGGAAAAAGCGGTATGAGCGGCGAGCGGGTGCCGGGGAAAGTCTTCTTTGAAACACAGTCGACACATAAAATGTTGGCGGCACTCTCGCAGGCATCGTTGATTCATATTAAAGGTGAATATGATGAGGACACGTTTAACGAAGCCTTTATGATGCACACCACCACATCGCCGAGCTATCCGCTAGTGGCATCGATCGAAACGGCCGCAGCGATGCTACGCGGGAACCCTGGTAAGCGCTTAATTAACCGCTCGGTTGAACGGGCGCTGTATTTTCGTAAAGAGGTGCAACGGCTTAAGGATGAAGCCGATGGCTGGTTCTTTGATATCTGGCAGCCGGAAGAGATTGATGAAGCTGACTGTTGGCCGGTCGCACCGGGTGAAACATGGCATGGTTTTCGCGATGCGGATGCCAATCATATGTTCCTCGATCCGGTCAAAGTGACCATCCTGACGCCCGGTATGGACGAGCAGGGAAATATGAGCGAGGAAGGGATCCCGGCGGCGCTGGTGGCGAAGTTTCTTGATGAACGCGGCGTGGTGGTGGAAAAAACCGGGCCGTATAACCTGCTGTTCCTGTTCAGTATCGGCATCGATAAAACTCGGGCAATGGGGTTGTTGCGTGGGCTGATGGAGTTCAAACGTGCCTACGATCTTAATCTGCGGGTGAAGAACATGTTGCCGGATCTCTACGCCGAAGATCCTGATTTCTATCGCAATATGCGGATTCAGGATCTTGCGCAGGGGATCCATAAGCTTATTCGCCAGCACGATCTACCGCGTTTGATGTTGCAAGCTTTCGATGTGCTGCCGGATATGAAGTTGACACCGCATCAGGCATGGCAGCGGCAAATCCAGGGCGAAGTGGAAACGGTAGAACTGGAAAAACTGATCGGGCGGATCTCGGCCAATATGATCCTGCCCTACCCGCCTGGTGTACCGCTGGTGATGCCCGGTGAAATGATTATTGACGCCAGCCGCCCGGTGCTTGATTTCCTGTTGATGCTATGCGCGATTGGTCGCCACTACCCAGGCTTTGAAACTGATATTCACGGCGCGAAACGGGATGAAGAGGGCACTTATCGGGTACGAGTCCTAAAAGCCCGCTAATTTGTTGCGGCTTGCTGTGGGCGGGGGTAACGTGCAGGCATTGAGAAAAGGAGAAACTATGCTGGGTTTAAAACAGGTACATCACATTGCGATCATCGCCACTGATTATTCTGCAAGCAAAGCGTTCTACTGCGATATCCTTGGTTTTACACTACAGAATGAAGTCTATCGCGAGGCGCGTGATTCGTGGAAAGGCGATCTGGCGCTGAACGGGCAGTATGTGATTGAGCTGTTCTCCTTTCCGTTTCCGCCTGCGCGCCCCAGCCGCCCGGAAGCTTGCGGCCTGCGCCATCTGGCGTTCAGCGTTGATGACATCGACCAGGCGGTGGCGCATCTGGAATCGCACGGCGTGAACTATGAAGCGATACGTGTCGATCCCTGCACCGATAAACGTTTCACCTTCTTTAACGATCCCGATGGCCTGCCGCTGGAGCTTTACCAGCAGTAATACTTGCCACACAACACGATGCCCGGTAACGTGCCGGGCATCGCTTCCGTTTTGAAAACCACTATGACCATGCCACTTTTCGCGCCATTATCCACTGCATCACGCCAGTTTCTGGTGGCCTTCAGCGGCGGGCTGGATTCGACCGTGTTGTTGCACCAAATGATGCTCTGGCGCGAGCAACAGCCCGATATCCGGCTACGGGCAATCCATATCCATCATGGGCTTAGTCCGCATGCGAATGCGTGGGCTGAGCATTGCCTGTCGCTTTGTGAGCTCTGGCAGATTCCGCTAACGGTGCAATACGTGACGCTAGTCGATAATGGTGAGGGCATTGAAGCGCAGGCGCGTAAAGCGCGCTATCAGGCATTTCGTCAGGCGTTGACGCCCGGCGAAGTGCTGCTTACCGCGCAGCATCTGGATGATCAGTGCGAAACTATGCTGCTGGCGCTTAAGCGCGGCAGTGGGCCGGCCGGGCTTGCCGCGATGCCGCAAAGCTTACCCTTTGCCGGAACGCAGCTTATCCGTCCGCTGCTCAACTCCTCGCGCGATACACTGTATCAATGGGCGCAGCAGCATGATTTGCGCTGGATTGAGGATGAAAGTAACGCTGATGTCCGTTTTGACCGTAACTTTTTGCGTTTGCAGGTGCTGCCGCTACTGACGGCGCGCTGGCCGCATTTCGCCGATGCCGTCGCGCGTAGCGCTGCGCTTTGTGGGGAGCAGGAGCAGTTGCTGGATGAGCTGCTGGCTGGCGAACTGGCGGCGGCGACTACGCAGGAAGGCGCGCTGAACATTGCGGCACTGCAGACGCTGAGCGAAGTTCGCCGCAATGCCCTGCTACGCCGCTGGCTGGCGCGGCAGGGTGCGGTGATGCCGTCCCGCGCAATGCTTAACCGCTTGTGGCTTGAAGTGGCGCAGGCGCGTGACGATGCGGATCCTTGCCTGCGGCTGGGCGAGTATGAAGTGCGTCGTTTTCAGGGCAATCTCTACTGGATTAAAACGCAGTTCAGCCAGCGCAATACGCAACTGAACTGGCCGACACTTTTTGCGCCGCTGTTGCTACCGGCCGGGCTGGGGGAACTGTTGCTGATCGCCGGAGGGGAATTACGGGCGCCAACTGCGGAAGAGAGGGTTTCTGTGCGTTTTCAGGCGTCTGGTTTGTTATATATCGCCGGTCGTCATGGCGGACGTAAACTGAAAAAAATCTGGCAGGAGTTCGGCGTGGCGCCCTGGCGGCGGGACACTACGCCGCTGCTGTTTTATGGCGAAACGTTAATCGCAGCGGCGGGCGTTTTTGCTACGCAACAAGGGCTTAAAACGGCCGGACAGGAAGGCGTGAAGTTGGTGTGGAAAAAGTAGAGGGCAGCCTGCGCTGCCCGTTGAATATCAGGACTCGCTCACCACGACGGTGCCGATTTCAGGATGGCTGAAGCTGGCAATTTTATCGAGTCGCACTTCTCGTGAGACGCCTGCGACATCAACTACCAGATACTCCACGTTTTTACGTGAGACTAAATCGTTGGCTTTGGCGCTGAGCACCTCGCCGTCTTTCAATTCCAGCGCCAATAAAAGATGATGCTGGCAGGCGAGTTCAAGGTTGTCATAGTCATCACAGTTGATGGGTTGATAGGCATCATTCATTGACATAATCGCTCACCAGTAAGTTCGCGGCTGCATATGCCGCCTTTTCCCTGACCGACTCTGAAAGGGTGTCATCCGACGCCATTTCATTCAGCACTTTCAACACGCACCCCAGCGCATCCGGGATATACCCCAAATCTCCGCTGGCGATTTCCGCATACCGTTTGCGTACTAACTCACAATAATTGTTCACATCTCCTCCTGTCAGCTACCTGACTTTACTGTGAGATAACACTAAGCCTACGAAGATTAATACTGTTTAGCAAGGCGACTATAACATAGCTTAACCGCCATTATCAGCGTGATGGCGTATGATGCGCACAAGAGATAACAGCGCTTTAATCCCGAATTCGCTACAATAGCGGCCATTTTATGCAGGAGTGGTGTTATGGCCTTAAAAGCGACTATTTATAAAGCGATGGTGAATGTTGCCGATCTGGATCGTAATCAGTTTTTAGATGCGACGCTGACGCTGGCCCGCCATCCTTCCGAAACCCAGGAGCGCATGATGCTGCGCCTGCTGGCGTGGATCAAATACGCCGATGAGCGGCTGCAATTTACCCGCGGCCTGAGCGCTGAAGATGAGCCGGAAGCCTGGTTGCGTAATGATTATCTGGGAATTGATTTGTGGATCGAACTGGGGCTGCCGGACGAAAAACGGTTGAAGAAATCCTGTACACAGGCGAAAGAAGTGGCGTTATTTGCCTATAATTCCCGGGCGGCGCAGATCTGGTGGCAGCAAAATCAAAGCCGCTGCGCGAGCTTCGGCAACTTAAGCATCTGGTATCTGGATGATGAGCAACTGGCAGCGCTCAGCGCGTTTGCCAACGATCGCACCATGGCGCTACAGGCTACCTTGCAGGATGGCGCCATTTGGCTTTCCGATAATACGCAGAATCGGGAAATCCACCTTGAAGCCTGGCAGCAGCCATGATTACGATCTCCCGCACTGTCTCCATTGCTGAGGATGAGCTGGAGATCACCGCTGTGCGGGCGCAGGGTGCGGGTGGCCAACATGTGAATAAAAGTTCGACCGCTATCCACCTGCGTTTTGATATTCGGGCGTCAAGCCTGCCTGAGTATTATAAGGCGCGTCTACTGGAGGCTTCGCACCATCTGATCAGTAGCGATGGCTGGGTTGTGATAAAAGCGCAGGAATATCGCAGCCAGGAGATGAACCGCGAAGCGGCGATCGCTCGCTTGGTGGCATTGATCAAAGAATTGACCTCAGTGCAAAAAAGCCGTCGTGCAACGCGTCCGACCCGCGCATCGAAAGAGCGCCGGTTAACGGGCAAGGCGCAAAAGTCATCGGTAAAAGCGCTGCGTGGGAAAGTCCGTCGCCATGATGGCTGACGGTCAACAATAGAATTGTGCATAAGGAATCGAGTGTGAAAAAAACGATTTTATCTCTGCTGGCCGGGGGTACGCTGTTTGCCCTTTTCGGCTGTAATAATCGGGGGGACACCGAGATGGTGCAGCCGACGCAAATTGAAGAGCTGAAACCGATGCAGCAGAGCTGGCGCGGTGTTTTACCCTGTGCCGATTGTGAAGGTATCGAAACGTCGCTGTTTCTGGAAAAGGATGGCAGTTGGGTGATGAACCAGCGCTACCAGGGTGGAAAAGGCCCGGCGGTCTTTGGCTCTTACGGTAACTGGGCGCGCACGGCCGATAAACTGATCCTTACCGACACGCAGGGTGAAAAAACCTGGTTCCGTGCGAAAGGCGATGCACTGGAGATGCTGGATCGGGAAGGCAATCCGATTCACTCGCAACTGAACTACACGCTGCAACCGGTGAATGCGTCGCTTCCGGCTACGCCGATGGCGATGCGCGGTATGTACAGGTATCTAGCCGATGCGGCAGTCTTTACAGATTGTGCAACCGGGAAGCAGGTTGCAGTGGCAAGTAATGCTCAGCTTGAGCGTGATTATGCGGTTGCGCGCGGTACCGAAAGCAGAGCGATTCTGCTGGTGGTGGAAGGGCATTTTGCCTTTGAACCGAACCCGGATACCGGTGCGCCACAGAAAGTGCTGGTCATTAATAAGAAAGGGCAGTTCAGCGCCGATAAAGACTGTGATGATTAAGCTTCCGGCACCATAAAAAACTGCACCTTACTCAGTTGGTGTCCAACTTTTGGGGTGCAGTCCACGAGCGGGGTTTTTTGTCGGCTTAGCCTTTAATGGCTTTCACCAGGTAATCAAGGATGTCGCCGGTTTTGATGAGCTGCTTCTCGCCGTTGCGACGATATTTGTATTCAATATCGTCGTTGTCGAGGTTGCGATCGCCGATCACCACCGTGTGCGGGATACCGATCAGTTCCATATCAGCAAACATCACGCCCGGACGCTCTTTACGGTCATCCATAAGCACTTCAATGCCCTGCGCGCGCAGTTCGGCGTAGAGTTTTTCCGCCAGTTCCTGCACGCGGTAGGATTTGTGCATATTCATCGGCAGCAGCGCAACCTGGAACGGCGCAATAGCGTCCGGCCAGATGATCCCGCGCTCGTCGTTGTTCTGCTCGATCGCTGCAGCTACCACGCGCGTTACACCGATACCGTAGCAGCCCATAGTCAGGATCTGGTTGCGACCATCTTCACCCTGTACAGCCGCGTTCAGCGCCTGGGAATATTTGGTGCCGAGCTGGAAAATATGTCCCACTTCGATACCGCGTTTAATCAGCAACGTGCCTTTACCGTCCGGACTTGGATCGCCAGCAACGACGTTACGGATATCCGCCACTTCCGGCGTTACTACATCGCGATCCCAGTTGATGCCGAAGTAGTGTTTACCGTCGATATTCGCGCCTGCAGAGAAGTCGCTCATCGCGGCAACGGTTCGGTCGATCACCAACGGAATTGACATATTAACCGGGCCAAGGGAGCCAGGACCGGCATTGACTACGGTGCGAATTTCCGCTTCGGTGGCGAAAGTTAACGGTGCTGCAACCTGCGGCAGTTTTTCCGCTTTCACTTCGTTCAGCTCGTGGTCGCCGCGTACCAGCAGCGCGACCAACGGGTAGCTACTGCCTTCCACGGCTTTCACCAGCAGCGTTTTTACCGTTTTCTCAATCGGCAGATTGAACTGTTCAACCAGCTCGGCGATGGTTTTAGCGTTTGGCGTATCAACCAGCGTCATTTCCTGCGTGGCGGCAGCGCGCGGTTCTTTTGGTGCCAGCGCTTCGGCAAACTCGATGTTGGCGGCGAAATCGGAGGAGTCAGAGAAAATTACATCATCTTCACCACTCTGCGCCAGAACCTGGAATTCATGGGATGCGCTACCGCCGATCGAACCGGTATCGGCCTGTACAGCGCGGAAATCCAGCCCCATACGGCTGAAGATTTTGCTGTAGGCGGCGTACATTGCATCATAAGTTTCCTGCAAGGATTCCTGAGAAGTATGGAAAGAGTAAGCATCTTTCATCAGGAATTCGCGGGAACGCATAACGCCAAAGCGCGGGCGCACTTCATCGCGGAACTTGGTCTGGATCTGGAAGAAGTTCAGCGGCAGCTGTTTGTAGGAATTCAGTTCGTTACGGATCAGATCGGTGATGACTTCTTCGTGAGTCGGGCCGAGGACGAACGGGCGATCGCCGCGATCAACAAAACGCAGCAGTTCCGGGCCATACTGCTCCCAGCGGCCGCTTTCCTGCCACAGATCGGCTGGCTGCACCACTGGCATGGACACCTCAATCGCACCGGCGTTATTCATCTCTTCACGCACGATGTTTTCGACTTTTTTCAGGACGCGCAGACCGGTCGGCAGCCAGGTGTATAACCCGGAGGCCAGTTTGCGGATCATCCCGGCGCGCAGCATCAACTGGTGGCTGATGACTTCGGCGTCGGCAGGCGTCTCCTTCAGAGTGGAGAGCAAGTATTGGCTAGTACGCATGTTGTTACGGTTCCATTTGGACAATCGGAACAGGCCCAAAATCAGGCCTGACACAAAAAAGTGGTTTAGTTTATCAGCCTGGCAGAGATGCCAAAAGAGAGGGGAATAAAATTAGCGCGCTTCCAGCGCAAAGACTTCGAATCCCACCGCCGTTACGCGCCAGCGCACATTAAAATCCAGCAGCCAGACGGCGTAAGTTTTCCCTTGCTCTTCCTCTTTTCTGTAGGCTGGACGCGGATCCTGCGCCAGCACTTCCAGCAAAAAGGCTTTGAAGTGGGGATAACGCTTTTCCAGCCCGCTAAGCTGCGACTCCACCTCGGTTGTAAAGCTAACCGGGATACCGGCAACCGGCGCCTGCTGCGCATAGCTGGCCTGTGCATTGGGCATGGCTTCGGCAAAGGGCAGATAAGGTTTGATATCCACCACCGGCGTGCCATCGACCAGATCCAGGCTACCGAGCTGTAAAATCACCTGATCTTTATGGCAGTGGATCCCTTTTAATTCGACCAGCGACATGCCGATCGGATTGGGGCGAAACGTTGATCGTGTGGCGAACACCCCCATTTTTGCATTGCCCCCGAGCCGCGGCGGGCGCACGGTAGGACGCCATCCGCCTTCCATCGTTTGATGAAAAACGAAAAGCACCCACAAATGGCTGAACCCTTCAAGGCCGCGCACTGCATCGGGTTTATTATAGGGAGGAAGCAAGTGAAGTTCGCCGCCGCCATGCTTCACCAGACCTGGCTGGCGCGGTACGGCAAACTTCTCTTTATACGGTGAACGGATGACACCTATTTGCCCGAAAGCAAAGGTACTACTCATTTTGCCGAAACATCGAGGGCGGAACCTACGCAGATGGCCTGGCGGTAGCAGCCCGGAGTACCGCTGGTCACTTCACAGCTATGTAGCAGAACGGCGTTGGCTTTGGCTTTTTTCGCAGCATTAATCTGCATGCGTTTGCGGGCGGTCGGGATGTTCGGCGGGGAGTCCTGGTTGCTGGCCTGACAGGATTCACCGGTTACTTCACCCAGATCGCGGAACGGTTTACCCACTAAATCTTGTGCATCAGTGATGATGCGTACCGGGGCAGGGCGTATCACTTTCGGTTTTACCGGCTCTGGTTTTGGCGTCACAGCGCTACTTTGTACCGGTTCGACAGGGGATCTGCTTAGCAGGGAGCAGCCGCTCAACATGAGTGCTAATAAACAGATCGGTAAAGCGCGCATAATCTTTCCTCAAAGTGATTTTCTTAACGCCGCTTATTGAATCAGGGACGTGTACAAATGACAAGGCGGGCTTTCGCCCGCCTTGAATGATATTACAGACTGAGGAGATTACCAGCCTTTCACCGCGCCGCCATTGAAGACTTTGTTCGCCGCTTCGTTTACTTCATCTGACTGGTAAGCCTGAACGAATTTTTTCACGTTTTCCGCGTCTTTGTTATCTTCGCGGGCAACGATCAGGTTCACGTACGGGGAGTCTTTATCTTCAACGAAGATACCGTCTTTTGCCGGAGTCAGACCGATCTGGCTGGCGTAAGTGGTGTTGATCACTGCCAGTGCAATCTGTGCGTCATCCAGAGAGCGCGGCAGTTGCGGCGCTTCCAGCTCAACAATCTTCAGGTTTTTCGGGTTTTCGGTGATATCCAGTACGGTTGGCATCAAACCCACGCCGTCTTTCAGTTTGATCAGACCTTGTTTCTGCAACAGCAGTAGGGAACGGCCGAGGTTAGTCGGATCGTTTGGTACGGCAACCTGAGAACCATCCTGCAATTCAGACAGAGATTTGATTTTTTTGGAGTAGCCCGCAATCGGATAAACAAAAGTGTTGCCGACTGGAACCAGTTTGAAACCGCGATCTTTGATCTGCTGATCAAGGTATGGTTTGTGCTGGAAGGCGTTTGCATCGATATCGCCTTTGCTCAGTGCTTCGTTTGGCAGTACATAGTCGTTAAAAGTCACCAGTTCAACGTTGAGGCCATATTTCTCTTTCGCAACTTTCTGTGCTACTTCGGCAACCTGCTGTTCAGCACCAACAATCACACCGACTTTGATGTGATTCGGATCCTTTTCATCCTGGCCGCATCCGGCCAGCACCAGAGAACCAAGCAGAGCACCTACGGCTGCAAAGGTCTTGAATTTAAAAGCCATGTTATTTCCCTTCTCTCAGAGTCGTTATGTTGTGTAACGTTATTTGTGCGTCACAGCCCGGACGATACGATCGCCCGCGAACTGAATTAAGTAAACCAGAACCACGAGTAATATCAGTACGGTATTCATCACTAATGGGTTATAGGTCACATAGCCATACTGGATCCCCAGTTGCCCCAGACCGCCAGCGCCAACGGCACCGCCCATTGCGGAATAACCGACGAGGGTAATTAGCGTAATGGTCGCTGCATTAATGAGTCCCGGTAGCGCTTCCGGCAACAGCACTTTGCGGATGATCTGCATCGGCGTTGCGCCCATCGCACGGGAAGCTTCAATCAAGCCTGCCGGCAACTCCAGCAGGGTGTTTTCCACCATACGGGCGATAAACGGCGCGGCGCCAACCGTCAGCGGCACAATGACGGCGTACAGACCAATTGAGGTGCCGACAATCACGCGCGTGAAAGGAATCATCCAGACCAGCAAAATAATAAACGGTATGGAACGGAAAATGTTTACCAGCGCAGAAATCACCCGATACAGGCCCGGGTTCTGCATGATCTGACCTGGACGCGTGACATACAGCAGCACGCCAAACGGCAGACCCACGACAAACCCCAGCAGGCCGGAGGCAAAGGTCATAAACAGTGTTTCCCAGATGCTGCGGGCAAAGAGCCACATCATTGCCTCAGACATAACCGAGTACCTCTATTTTTACATGGTGTTCCTGCAGCCAGGCGATGGCCGCCTGGGTATCCTGCTGAGTGCCGTGCATTTCCGTCAGCATAATGCCGAACTTCACGCCGCCCGCGTAATCCATCTGCGCGCTAATAATGTTGTTGTTCACGTTGAAACGACGCGCGGTTTCAGACAACAGCGGTGCATCCACCGACTGACCGGTAAACTCCATACGCAGCATAGGTACGCTGTCAGCCTGCGGTTTCTGCTGCAAGCGTTGTGCATAATCTTCCGGAATATCGAGATGCAGCGTGGACTGAATAAACTGCTGCGCCAGCGGCGTTTTCGGATGGGAAAAGACTTCGCTCACTGTATCCTGCTCAATCAATTCACCATTGCTGATAACGGCCACGCAGTCGCAAATGCGCTTAACCACATCCATCTCGTGGGTGATCAGCAGAATGGTCAGACCAAGGCGACGGTTGATGTCTTTCAGCAATTCAAGAATGGAACGGGTTGTTGCCGGATCCAGCGCGCTGGTGGCTTCGTCGCACAGCAGCACTTTCGGGTTACTGGCTAGCGCACGGGCGATCGCCACTCGCTGTTTTTGCCCTCCGGAGAGGTTGGCCGGATAGCTGTCATGTTTATCGTCAAGACCGACCAGATCAAGCAGTTCTTTTACCCGGCGATTGATCTCGTCACGCGGGGTATTATCCAGCTCCAGCGGTAATGCGACGTTACCGAAAACGGTGCGCGATGCCATCAGATTAAAGTGCTGGAAGATCATGCCAATTTGGCGACGAGCTTTAGTTAATTCCGCTTCAGAGAGTTTGGTCAGTTCCTGGCCATCGACCAGCACACTGCCTTGCGTCGGACGCTCAAGCAGGTTAACGCAACGGATAAGCGTACTTTTCCCCGCACCTGATGCGCCAATAACGCCATAAATTTGACCAGCGGGAACATGCAGGCTGACGTTGTTCAGCGCCTGTATAGTACGGTTCCCCTGCTGGAACACTTTGGTAATATTCGAAAGTTTAATCATTAGATTATTTTTATCGTATAAGAGTTAGCCGTGGCATTTTGTTCTGCCGGTTACGGGCATACCCGTAAACAGAGCGGATGGTAAGGCATCCAGACGTCTAAATCAATGTCGCTCGCAATGATGAGCACTTTCCTGTGTTGCGAAACATGAGATACTAATCTTCTATGCCTTTTTCAGGAGTAAACCCGTGGCAAAGTCAGTACCCGCTATTTTCCTCGATCGTGATGGCACGATTAATGTTGATCATGGCTACGTGCATGAGATCGATAACTTCGAATTTATTGATGGCGTCATTGAGGCCATGCGCGAACTTAAAGAGATGGGCTATGCGCTGGTGTTGGTAACGAACCAGTCTGGTATTGCTCGCGGTAAATTTACCGAAGCGCAGTTTGAAACGCTAAC
>JAGTSE010000052.1 GCA_018261615.1 Pseudomonadota bacterium
GAACGCCGCTTGCGGCGGCCCTTTAGGGCGAGCGAAGCGAGTAATCCTCACGTACTACGTGTACGCTCCGGTTGTTGCGCGCTGTCCGTGTCCAAACTGACTGCAACAATATACGCCTACTGGGATAGGCTCTTACTTTTGTAAGCGCCTGGGGGTACACAACCTTGCCGCCGCGATGCCGTGCGAATAACGCCGTGTATACAACTGTCCAGGTTGCCTTATCCTTTTCCGGGGATAAGGCATTCACATTTTTACTTGGTAATACGGCCCTGCGCGTCTTTCAGTGCAGCATCAACAGTCTGACGATCGCTCACGGCATTGATAACGGCGGTGCGGGTGGCATACCAGAAGGCGGCCATCTGCGGGATGTTCGGCATGATTTCACCGGTTTTTGCGTTAGCCATGGTGGCAGCAATGCGCGGATCTTTTGCTAACTCATCCTGGTACGATTTCAGCGCTACGGCACCCAGCGGTTTGTCCTTGTTGACATCCGCCAGACCAGCATCGGTCAGCAGGTAGTTTTCCAGGAACTCTTTCGCCAGTTCTTTGTTCGGGCTGGCAGCGTTAATGCCTGCGCTCAACACGCCAACGAACGGTTTGGATGGCTTACCGTGGAAGGTTGGCAGTGGTGCTACGCCGTAATTGATCTTGCTCTTATCAATGTTGGCCCATGCCCACGGACCATTGATGGTCAGCGCGGTTTCGCCTTTGTTGAACGCCGCTTCAGCGATGGAGTAATCCGTGTCGGCATTCATGTGCTTATCTTTAACCAGCTTGACCAGGAAACCGAGGCCCGCTTTCGCGCCTGCATTGTCAACGCCGACATCTTTCACATCGTATTTGCCGTTTTCATACTTGAACGCGTAACCACCGTCGGCAGCGATCAGCGGCCAGGTGAAGTACGGTTCTTGCAGGTTAAACATCAGCGCGCTCTTACCTTTCGCTTTTAGCTGTCTATCCAGCGCCGGGATCTCTTCCCAGGTTTTCGGCGGGTTCGGTACGAGGTCTTTGTTATAAATCAGTGACAACGATTCAACGGCAATCGGGTAAGCGATTAACTTGCCGTTGTAGCGCACAGCGTCCCAGGTGAAGGGGAACAGCTTGTCCTGGAAGGCCTTGTCCGGGGTGACTTCTGCCAGCAGGCCAGATTGCGCGTAGCCGCCAAAGCGGTCATGCGCCCAGAAGATAATGTCCGGGCCATCGCCAGTAGCGGCAACCTGCGGGAATTTCTCTTCCAGTTTGTCCGGATGTTCAACCGTCACTTTGATGCCGGTGTCTTTCTCGAATTTCTTACCCACTTCGGCAAGGCCGTTATAGCCTTTATCGCCATTGATCCAGATAACCAGCTTACCTTCTTCAATTTTGGCGAGGGCAGAGGCGGAGAACATCATCGTCGCCAGTGCGGACAATGCGAGGATGCGTGCGCCCGTTTTGATTTTCATATATCCCGTCCTATTTGGTGATGTGCTCGTGGATACGTTCAAGGTGGTCTGACGGGAATAGTCTCCTTTTTTGACAAGTGCTTCTCATCCTCCTTATCCCTACGCCCCTGGAGCGATTTGTGTGATCTGCATTGCATAGATTTTTATTATGTGTGTCAGCGCACATAAAAAAGCGCCGATTTTTGCAAGTTGCATCACGAAAATGCCTGCCACCCTGCGATACGGGGTGCAGAGCAAACCTTCTCATCCTCCCGCCTCCTCCCCCATAAAAAACCGGAGGGCGGAGGATTCGCCCGCTGTATCGATGCTCCATAGTCAGCCCACGTTGAATGTTTCTGTTGGTGACAGGTTGTAACGAAGGGAGAAGGGCATGGCGAGCGTACAGCTTCGTAACGTAACGAAAGCCTGGGGCGATGTAGTGGTCTCAAAAGAGATCAATCTCGACATTCATGAAGGCGAATTTGTGGTGTTTGTCGGCCCGTCAGGCTGTGGTAAATCGACGCTGCTGCGCATGATTGCTGGGCTGGAAACCATTACCAGCGGGGAGTTGTTTATCGGCGATACCCGCATGAATGATGTTCCTCCCGCTGAACGCGGCGTCGGGATGGTATTTCAGTCTTACGCGCTTTATCCGCACCTGTCGGTCGCGGAAAACATGTCTTTCGGCCTGAAGTTAGCGGGTGCGAAAAAAGAGATCATTAAATCGCGCGTCACTCAGGTGGCGGAGGTGTTGCAACTGGCGCACTTGCTGGAACGCAAACCGAAAGCGCTCTCTGGCGGCCAGCGCCAGCGCGTAGCGATTGGTCGTACGCTGGTGGCTGAACCCAGCGTGTTCTTACTTGATGAACCCCTTTCCAACCTTGATGCCGCGCTGCGCGTGCAGATGCGTATTGAGATCTCCCGTCTGCATAAACGCCTTGGCCGCACGATGATTTATGTCACCCACGATCAGGTCGAAGCGATGACGCTGGCCGACAAAATTGTGGTGCTTGACGCAGGTCGCGTGGCGCAGGTCGGGAAACCGCTGGAACTCTATCACTACCCGGCAGACCGATTTGTTGCGGGTTTTATTGGCTCGCCAAAAATGAATTTCCTGCCGGTAAAAGTGACAGCCACTGCCATTGAACAGGTGCAGGTTGAGCTGCCTAACCGCCAGCAGATTTGGCTGCCGGTGGACAGCGCCAATGTGCAGGTCGGCGCGAATATGTCTTTGGGAATTCGCCCGGAGCATCTGCTTCCAAGCGACATCGCCGATGTCACGTTGGAAGGGGAAGTGCAGGTCGTAGAACAGCTTGGTCACGAAACACAAATTCATATCCAGATCCCCGCAATACGCCAGAACCTGGTCTACCGCCAGACTGACGTCGTGCTGGTAGAAGAGGGTGCCACATTCGCTATCGGCTTGCCGCCGGAGCGCTGCCATCTGTTCCGTGAAGATGGCACCGCCTGCCGCCGGTTACACAAAGAGCCGGGCGTTTAAGCGTACCCCAAAAAAAACTTACACCGACCCTTCCTGGGTCAGGTGTAAACAGAAAAGCAATGATCTCAGGAGATAGAATGATGATTACTCTGCGCAAACTACCCCTGGCTCTCGCCATTACCGCAGGCATTTTGTCTGCGCAGGCGGGCGCCGTCGACTTCAAAGGTTACGCGCGTTCCGGCATCGGCTGGACCGGTAGCGGCGGCGAGCAGCAATGCTTCCAGGCGACGGGTGCAGGTTCCAAATACCGTCTCGGTAACGAATGTGAAACCTATGCAGAACTAAAACTCGGTCAGGAAGTGTGGAAAGAGGGCGATAAAAGCTTCTATTTCGACACGAACGTGGCTTACTCCGTGGCTCAGCAAAATGACTGGGAAGCCACCAATCCGGCTTTCCGTGAAGCCAACGTACAGGGTAAAAACCTGATTGATGCGCTACCTGGCGCCAACATTTGGGCCGGTAAACGTTTCTATCAACGTCATGACGTACACATGATCGACTTCTATTACTGGGATATCTCCGGCCCGGGTGCTGGTCTGGAAAACGTCGATCTCGGCTTTGGTAAACTCTCTCTGGCCGCGACCCGTTCGACAGAAGCAGGCGGCTCTGCTTCCTTCGCTAGCAACAGTATTTACGATTACACCGAAAAAACTGCCAACGATGTTTTTGATATGCGTCTGGCACAGATGGCAGTCAACCCTGGCGGTACATTAGAGCTCGGGGTCGACTATGGCCGTGCCAATACCCGTGACGGTTACCATTTATACGATAATACCGAAACGAAAGACGGCTGGATGTTCACCGCTGAACACGTTCAGAGCATGCTGAAAGGCTATAACAAATTTGTCGTGCAGTACGCGACCGATGCACTAACATCACAGGGTAAAGGGTTGTCACAAGGTTCCGGTATCGGCATCGATGGCAACAGTAAACTGCCTTATAGCGCCAACAACAACGGTTCCCTGCTGCGTATCCTCGACCACGGTGCAATTTCTCTGGGTGAGAAATGGGATCTCATGTACGTCGGTATGTATCAGGACATTGATTGGGATAACCATAACGGCACCAAGTGGTGGACCGTCGGTGTGCGTCCAATGTACAAATGGACACCAATCATGAGTACCTTGCTGGAAGTCGGTTACGACAACGTCAAATCCCAGCGCACTAACGACACCAACAATCAGTACAAAATCACCCTCGCACAACAGTGGCAGGCAGGCGACAGCATCTGGTCTCGTCCGGCAATCCGCGTATTCGCAACTTATGCGAAATGGAATGAAAAATGGGGGTACAACACCAGCGGTAATCCGGGCACTAATGCCAACTATGGTCTGGCAACCCGCAATGGTACTGACGGCTCAAGCTTCGGTCGTGGCGACAGCGATGAGTGGACCTTCGGCGCACAGATGGAAATCTGGTGGTAATCCACGTTTAACCTGACGTAATGACCAAAAGAGGGGCGCAAGCCCCTCAATCCTTGGGTCAGCGCGCTATTGCCTGGCGTTCGCTGTTCCCGTGCAGAAAAGGTGATAACAATGAAAATGAAAAAAAGTCTCATCGCCCTGTGCCTGACCGCTGGTTTACTGGCGGGCGCTCCTGGGGTTAGCTTCGCTGATGTCAATTTTGTCCCACAAAACACCGCCGCCGCGCCGTCAATTCCGGCGTCGGCATTACAGCAACTCACCTGGACTCCTGTCGATACGTCTAAGAGCCAGACGGTTCGGCTTGCAACAGGTGGGCAGCACCTGAACGTTGCGGGCATAACCGGTCCTGTTGCGGCGTTTAGCGTGCCAGCCAACATTGGTGAGCTCACACTGACGCTTTCTAGTGATGTCAATAAAAGTACAGGAGTTTTTGCGCCAAACGTGCTGGTATTTGATCAGAATATGTCGCCTGCGGCTTATTTCCCTGGTAGCTATTTTACCTACCAGGAGCCAGGGGTGTTAAATGCTGACCGACTGGAAGGGGTTATGCGCCTGACACCTGCGTTGGGCCAGCAGAAGCTTTATATCCTTGCATTCACGACCGAAAGTGATTTGCAGAAAACCACCACACTGCTCGATCCGGCCAAAGCCTACGCTAAAGGCGTAGGTAATGCGATTCCCGATATTCCTGATCCTGTTGCCCGCCATATTACCGACGGAGTTGTAAACCTGAAAGTGAAAAACAGTAGCGGTTCCAGCGTGCTGGTTGGCCCGCTGTTTGGTTCCTCTGGCCCTGGCCCGGTCACTGTGGGTAACACTGCGGCACCGGTCTACAGCGCACAACCTGCGCCGGTAGCAGCTCAGGCTGCTGCTCCTGCGCCAGCCGCAAAAAGAGAACCGATGCTCAACGATACAGAGAGCTATTTTAACCAGGCCATCAAACAAGCTGTTGCTAAAGGTGATGTTGATAAGGCATTGAAATTATTGGATGAAGCTGAACGCCTCGGATCGAAAACCGCCCGCGCCACTTTTATCAGCAGTGTAAAAGGCAAGGGGTAACCCATCCCCGCACTGCCGATATTTTGCAGTAACTGGTGCGTCGCCTGACGCACCCTTTTTCCGGCGCAGATGCGCGCTGTTGCGCATCTGTTGCGCTGATGAAAACCGTTCGAAGTTTCCCCGCACGAGCCTGCCTGTTCTGCGATACACTAATGCTACGTTATGTACCGGAGAGTAAGGCATGTCACACCCTGCGCTTACGCAATTGCGTGCGCTGCGCTATGTAGACGCAATACCCGAACTGGAACCGCAACTGCTGGACTGGCTGTTGCTGGAAGATTCGATGACCAAACGTTTTGAGCAACAAGGTAAAAAAGTCAGCATCACTTTGATTCAGGAAGGCTTTGTCGCGGCGGACGAGATTGCGCCCGAACGCGCGCATTTACCGGAGGAGGCACGTTACTGGTTGCGGGAGATTATCCTTTGCGCAGATGGCGAACCCTGGCTCGCCGGGCGCACAGTCGTGCCGGAATCGACCCTGAGCGGCCCGGAAATCGCGCTGCAACGGCTGGGCAATACGCCTCTTGGGCGATATCTCTTTACCTCTTCAACGCTTACGCGTGATTTTATTGATATTGGCCGCCACGAGCAGCTGTGGGGACGGCGTTCCCGCCTGCGTCTGGGGGGGAAGCCCTTGATACTTACAGAACTGTTTTTGCCTGCGTCGCCGCTGTACTAAGAGGAAAATAGAATGGAGTGGAGTCTCACGCAGACTAAGTTGTTAGCCTTTCACAGGCTTATGCGTACGGACAAACCGATTGGCGCGTTGCTGCTGTTGTGGCCAACGCTGTGGGCGTTATGGGTGGCAACACCTGGTGTGCCGCCGCTGTGGATCTTACTGGTATTTGTTGCGGGCGTCTGGCTGATGCGCGCGGCGGGCTGCGTGGTGAATGATTACGCGGATCGCAAATTCGACGGGCATGTAAAACGCACGGCGAACCGACCACTGCCCAGCGGCGCGGTCACGGAAAATGAAGCTCGGGTGTTGTTTGTTGTTCTGGTGCTGCTGGCCTTTGCGCTGGTACTGACGCTGAATATGATGACCATCCTGCTTTCGGTGGCGGCGCTGGCGCTGGCGTGGGTCTATCCATTTATGAAGCGCTATACGCATCTGCCGCAGGTGGTGCTCGGCGCGGCGTTCGGTTGGTCAATTCCGATGGCGTTTGCCGCTGTAAGCGAATCTGTACCGCTAAGCTGCTGGGTCATGTTCTTCGCTAATATCCTGTGGGCGGTGGCCTACGATACCCAGTACGCCATGGTTGACCGTGATGATGATGTGAAGATTGGTATCAAGTCGACGGCTATTTTGTTTGGTCGCTACGACAAGCTGATTATCGGTATTTTGCAGGTTGCCGTGCTGGCGCTGATGGTGTCCATTGGCTGGCTGAATGGTCTGGGCTGGGCATATTACGCTGCGGTACTGGCGGCGGGCGTGCTGTTTGTTTATCAACAGATATTGATTGCGGAGCGTGCACGCGACGCCTGTTTTAAAGCGTTTATGAACAACAACTATGTGGGGCTGGTGCTGTTTTTAGGGCTGGCTTTTAGTTACCTGCACTGAATCTAAAAACTGCCGAATGGCGGCTGCACGTTATCCGGCCTGCGAGGTTATGTCATCCCACAGGCCGGTTAAGCGCAAGCGACATCCGGCGGATACTTCCCGGCTTACACTTCTGCTTGCGTCGCGCTTTCAATCGTCAGACGCACATCCGACGTTATCAAGTCTGCCAGCATCTGGTAAACGCTCAGCGTTCGCGTTGGGTCTGCATCGCCGCTGTCGCTGATATACCCTTCGTCACGTAGCGTTAACACCAGCGTGCTGAATACCGCTTTGTCGAAGAATTCCGGCGCGTTAATACCGTGCAGCACTGACAGACGTTGCGCCAGCGTGCGGCTCTCTTTTTCCAGCGTGCTGCGGTTCATTGACGGCGTGTTGCCAAGCAGCCAGAAGGTGATGGCATAGCGCTGTAACGTCTCACGCGCACCGGCGGCCAGCAGTTGCAACGTCCGTGAGTGGGCCGGGTTGATGCTCAGGCGATCGTCTTTGACGGTGATTAAGCCCTGGCGCAGCAGCTCTTGCGTCAGCTTTTCCAGCACTTCCGCCAGATCTGCTTTTTCCCAGCGCAGGAACAGCTCGGCTTTCAGTAGCGGATAGAGCAGCTCAACGTGGTGCAGAATATCACTACGGGAGATGGCGCGATGTTGGGTCACGATCGCTGCCATCAACGATGGCAGCATCAGCATATGGGCGATGTTGTTGCGGTAATAAGTCATCAATACTGCCTGCTCGCGCGGCAGAATAATGATATCGCCGATGGTGTCTTTCTCGACTTCGAACTTATTCATCTGCAACGCGTGATCGATAAGTGCGTCCGCGCTGGCGGCTGGCGTTGTTGAGTCCGGTGAGTAAGGCACATTGCGCATCAGTTCGAGGTAGCAACTGATTTGTTCGGTTAACTGCTCGCGCGTCAACGAACGCTGGCGCGATGCCAGCAGCGCCGTACAGCACAGATTCATGGCGTTGGCCGCACCCGCATTATTAATGCGAACCATCAAATCGGCTGCAATGTTATTCACCGTCGGCGTCAGCCATGCCGGGCGAATCGCTTCAATGGGATCGATAGACTCGCGCCACTCCGGAACGTGGTGGTTCAGGTAGTTCATCAGTGGAATGGGTTCACCGAAGTTCACATAACCTTGCCCCAGATTACGCAGCTTGCTCAGCCCGCGCACCATCTGCACCAGGCTCTCTTTCTCTTTGGTTGCGCCGCGCAGTTCTTTCGCATAGGTACCGACCTCCATCACATGCTCATAACCGATATAAATCGGCACCAGCGTGATGGGGCGCGTACCGCCGCGCAGCATCGCCTGGATGGTCATCGACAGCGTACCGGTTTTCGGATCCAGCAAACGCCCGGTACGTGAACGGCCGCCCTCGACGAAATACTCGACTGAATAACCGCGGCTGAAAAGTTCGCCCAGATATTCGCGGAACACGGTGGAGTAGAGTTTGTTGCCTTTAAAGGTACGGCGAATAAAGAAGGCGCCCAGGCGGCGGAAAATAGGCCCGGCGGGCCAGAAGTTCAGGTTGATGCCAGCGGCAATGTGCGGCGGTACCAGCCCCTGGTGATAGAGCACATACGAGAGCAGCAGATAGTCCATATGGCTGCGGTGGCAGGGCACATAGACAATCTCGTGGCCGTCGTGTGCAAGCTGGCGCACGCGTTCGGCGTTGTGCACGTTGATTCCCTGATAGAGACGGTTCCAGGTAAAGCCAAGGATACGGTCGGTCAGACGGATCATCTCGTACGAGAAGTTGGCGGCAATCTCTTCCATCAGCGCGATAGCGTTTTGCTGCGCTTTGTCGTGAGAGATTTTTTTGCTGCGCGCTTCGTCTTCGACCGCACGAGCAATCGCTTTAGAAGAGAGCAGCTTATTGAACAGATCCTGCCGCGCCGGCAGACGCGGCCCAACGGCGGCCAGGCGTTGTCGCGCGAAGTGCATACGCGCCACGCGCGCCAGTTTCTGCGCGATAATTTTATCCGTACCGTGCTCGGTCGCCATACGGCGCAGGGAGACAGGCGGCGAGAAGCGCACAAAGCTATCGCGGCCAAGCCAGGAGATAGCGAAGAATTTCTGGATGCCGTTCAGCATGCGCAGCGGCGGATTAATCTCGCCTTTCTCACGCCCTGGAGAGCGGCCAAACATCACCGATACCGGCACCATTTGCACATCCAGATCCGGATGGCTGCGGTGTAAATCCAGGTAGTCGTGGAACAGTTTGATGGACTCTTCTTTCGGCGTGTAATAGGTAAACACGCGCGGACCGCCATGAATAAACACGAAACGCGGCAGCAATACGCCGTCGATTTCCATGGGTTCCAGGGGATCGGGTAGTTCGTGCGCCAGACACTGAGCGCGCAACGTCATCAAATCTGCCTTAGAGTTATAGGGCAGCACGTACATAATAGGACGTGAAGTATCGAGACCCAGTTCCTGTGCAGGTTCTGCAGGTATCGATTTACTTTTTACCAGTAAACTTAATGGTAAGTTCAGTAATTTATAGTAAATTCGTGGCCAACCGGACATAAAAGATGAAAAGCCTCTGGTTAATAATAGTGCCATTGCGCCGCAAGAATAGCAGAAAGCGCACGTAATTTCTGTTGTACCTCAGTACGCTGATGTAGACATTGACGTTTATTACACAAAAAGGTTCTTTTCATGGCCAATAATACCACCGGGATTACCCGAATCATTAAAGCAGCAGGTTACTCATGGAAGGGCGTTCGCGCTGCATGGATCAATGAAGCCGCGTTCCGTCAGGAGCTGGTAGCCGTTGTTTTAGCTATCATTATTGCTTGCTGGTTGGACATTGACACGGTCACACGGGTATTGCTGATTAGCTCGGTGTCGCTAGTAATGATTGTTGAAATCCTAAATAGTGCAATTGAAGCTGTCGTAGACCGAATTGGTTCTGAATTTCACGAACTTTCCGGTCGGGCGAAGGATATGGGATCGGCGGCAGTGCTGATGTCGATCCTACTGGCGCTGTTTATCTGGATGTCACTTCTCTGGTCGCATTTTCGATAACGCTTCCAGAAATCGATAACGCCCTGGTTTTTTGATTAAATTTGGTTCCAAAATCGCCTTTGACTGTATATACTCACAGCATAACTGTATATACACCCAGGGGGCGGGATGAAAGCATTAACGGCCAGGCAGCAAGAGGTGTTCGATCTCATCCGCGATCGTATCACCCAAACCGGTATGCCACCAACGCGTGCGGAAATCGCACAACACTTGGGGTTCCGTTCCCCAAATGCGGCTGAAGAACACCTGAAAGCGCTTGCGCGAAAAGGGGTTATCGAAATCGTCTCCGGCGCATCGCGTGGTCTGCGTCTGCTGCTGGAAGAAGAAGAGGATATCGGTTTACCGCTGATTGGCCGTGTTGCTGCGGGTGAACCGCTGCTGGCGCAACAGCATATCGAAGGTCACTACCAGGTCGATCCCGATCTCTTCAAACCTCACGCGGATTTCCTGCTGCGCGTCAGTGGTATGTCGATGAAAGACATTGGTATTATGGACGGCGATCTGCTCGCAGTGCATAAAACGCAGGACGTGCGTAACGGCCAGGTGGTCGTCGCACGTATTGATGATGAAGTTACCGTGAAACGGCTGAAAAAACAGGGTAACACTGTCGAACTGCTGCCAGAAAACAGTGACTTTTCCCCGATCGTCGTCGATCTGCGCGATCAAAACTTCACCATTGAAGGGCTGGCGGTTGGCGTCATCCGTAATGGTACATGGCTATAACGCCTGTTCTTTTCGCAGCGACACAGAACAACGTGGCGCTGCGTAATACACTTTTCTCCCGTTGATTCGACACTGCCATGCCGTTGCTAAACGCATCTGACAGAGCACTGTGGCGGCTTGCGCTGCCCATGATCTTCTCCAATATCACTGTTCCGTTACTGGGGCTGGTGGATACCGCTGTGGTTGGGCACCTGGATAGCCCTGTTTACCTCGGCGGTGTGGCGATCGGCGCAACGGCAACCAGCTTTTTGTTTATGCTGCTGCTGTTTTTGCGGATGAGCACAACCGGTCTTACGGCGCAGGCGTTTGGTGCGAAAAATTCACCTGCGCTGGCGCGCGCGCTGGTACAGCCGCTGTTACTGGCGCTGTCGGCGGGGGGGTTAATTATGCTGCTGCGTACGCCGCTCATCGATCTGGCGCTGTACATCATCGGCGGGAGCGAAGTCGTGCTGGAGCAGGCGCGGTGCTTTCTCAGTATCCGCTGGCTGAGTGCGCCAGCGTCTTTGGGAAATCTTGTGTTGCTTGGCTGGTTGCTGGGCGTGCAGTATGCCCGTGCTCCGGTGATCCTGTTGGTGGTGGGAAATATCCTCAACATTGTGCTCGACCTGTGGCTGGTGATGGGCCTGCACATGAATGTGCAGGGGGCAGCGCTCGCCACTGTTGTGGCTGAGTATGCGACTTTCGCCCTCGGCCTGTTGATGGTGCGCCGCGTGTTGGTGGTGCGCGGCATCACTCTGCCAACGCTGAAAAATGCCTGGCGAGGCGGTATGCGGCGCTTATTAGCGCTTAACCGCGATATCATGCTGCGCTCGCTGCTTTTGCAGCTCTGCTTTGGCTCAATCACCGTGCTGGGCGCGCGTCTTGGCGGCGAGATGGTCGCCGCCAATGCGGTACTGATGATCTTTCTCACCTTTACAGCGTATGCGCTTGATGGTTTTGCCTATGCGGTCGAAGCGCACTCCGGGCAGGCCTACGGCGCGCGCGATGGTAGCCAATTGATGGGCGTCTGGAGAGCGGCGTGCCGCCAGGCCGGGCTGGTGGCGCTGTTCTTTGCTGCGATTTATGCGCTGGCAGGTGACAACATTATTGCCTTGCTGACTTCGCTTCCTGCCCTGCAGACGCTCGCCGGGCATTACCTGTTCTGGCAGGTGATTCTGCCACTGGTGGGTGTGTGGTGCTACTTACTGGATGGTATGTTTGTCGGCGCCACACGCGCTACGGAGATGCGTAACAGTATGGCGATAGCCGCTGCCGGGTTCGCTGTCACACTGCTGACGGTTCCTGTGCTGGGCAATCACGGTTTATGGTTGTCTCTGACTGTCTTTCTCGCCCTGCGCGGGTTTACTCTTGCATGGCTGTGGCGTCGTCACTGGCGTAACGGCAGCTGGTTTTCCGACGTGAATCCTTCCTGATGTTGCCAGTTTTTTTTGCTGATTTCCTCGCCTCGCTTATGCTCTTTTTAACCATCTTTACGGTTAAAGATTCTGAATAAAAATAGATTTACAGAATACTTGACTGCAATAATCAGTACGTTCAGCAGAACAAGTACATATTTAACCGAACGATAAGGAGTCAATGATGAATAAAGACGAAGTCGGCGGTAACTGGAAACAGTTCAAAGGCACTGTTAAAGAAAAATGGGGCAAACTGACCGACGATGATATGACCATCATCGAAGGTAAACGTGACCAACTAGTGGGTAAAATCCAGGAACGTTACGGCTATGACAAAGATCAGGCGGAGAAAGAAGTTACAGATTGGGAAACGCGTAACGACTACCGCTGGTAGCCTGCACATCCCCTCAATGTACTGACCCTCTTGCCCGAAGGTACAAGGATGTACCACCCTCCAACTGTTTTATCTACCGTCTCGCTAAAACAAAACCGATTAACGTGGCTTTTTCTTCACCTGAACGGTGTGGTCATGGTGGCAATGGTCGTGATGACGGCAGGATTCCACTTCCACACAGTCTGCACATAAACCGTGAGCTTCAATCACATTATGCCGCAGGGCAAAGCCCATTTTTGCCGCCAGCGCATGCATAATATCTTCCACGCCTTCCGCCTGCTCTTCTTTTACCGAACCACAGCGATCGCAGATAAACATCGCAGAAGTGTGTGTCGGCTGGTCAAAAAGGTGGCATAACACGTAGCTATTTGTTGATTCGACTTTATGAACGAACCCCTGTTCCAGCAGGAAATCAAGAGCGCGGTACACCGTCGGCGGCTTGGCCTGCGGTTCACTTTCACGCAGCAGATCGAGCAGATCGTATGCGCTGATGGCGCTTTGTTGCAGGCTGAGTAATCTCAACACTTCAAGACGCTGGGGAGTCAGGCGCACGTTGCGCTGCACACACAGCTTTTCAGCCTGCGCTAACATCTCTTGCGAAGTGGTCTCATCCATAGGCGCTCTCCGGTTGGGGAAATACAAGCCATACACTTTATCATGTCCTGTCGAAAACGCCGAGATCGTGGCCAGTAATCTCCATTTCTCTGGAGCGCTTCCCGAAATGGATTCCGTCATATATAAATAGTGATGGTCATCACTTAAAACAATAATGTCCGGGTACTTACGGGTATTACGGCAATTTAGCTTCATTTTCTTACGTTATTCACAGCAATAGTGCATTCCTGTTTGTGCGAATACTTACAGGCTTAAAACTCATCTGGCTACGAGACGCATACTGTGGATAAAAAACGTAAACTTTCGCTGGTCGCGATCGCTGTCTCCTTTTTTGTATCGAATCAGGCAGGGGCAGCAAATACCTGGGCAGAGGCACGTAATGATGCAATGGGGGGAACGGGCGTTGCGTCCGCGAACTATGGCAGTGGGCCATTAATCAACCCGGCATTGTTAGCAAAAGCAAAACCCGAGGATGATATTACCGTCATCCTGCCGAGCGTACAGGCACAAATTAGCGACAAAGATAATTTGCGCGACGAGATCGACAATATCAATGACAAAATTGATGGCTACAAAGACGTTGTCGATAATCTCACCGCTGTGGAAATTATTGCTAATCCGCTCGGTACGGTAAGGCAATTTCAGAGCGCCGCAGGCGATTTGGCGAACGAGCTGGAGTTTCTGAGAGGAAAAACAGCGCAGGCCAAAGCTGCCGCCGGTATCGCGGTAAGCATTCCCAACGATGTCCTTTCCGTGGCGTTTGTGACGAAAGCTTACGCTCGTGCGCGCGTTACGTCGGCAATCGATCAGCAGGACATTGACTACCTGCGCAGTATTGAGAACAGCACCGCCGTCGCCGCAGGTGAAGCGCTGAATGCGGTGATATCGCCGGATGGCAGCAACGAAATCACCAAAAACCTCAACTCAACCGCTTCGGGCCGAGCGGCTATCGTCTCGGATTACGGCATCGCGATGGCTCGCCAGTTTGATGTCGGCGGCGTACCGTTATCCGTTGGCGTGACGCCAAAATTACAGAAAACCTGGGTCTACAACTACACGGCGTCGATTTATGACTATAAAAGTAGTGACTGGAACAGCAGCCGCTACCGTACCGACGATACCGGCTTCAACGTGGATGTCGGCCTGGCAGCGGATTTCGGTGAGAATGTAACGGTCGGTTTGACCGGTACAAACCTGATCTCCCGTGATATTGATACGAAAGACATTCGTATCCGTAACGGCAGAACGGGCGATGTGGTGAGTTACAAAGATACTTACCAGATTAGTCCGGTCGTGACGGCGGGAGCGGCATGGCATAACGACCTGCTAACGCTGAGCGCTGACGGTGATTTAACCGAGACTAAAGGCTTTAAGAGCGAGAAAAATTCCCAGTATGTCGGCGTGGGTGCGGAGGTTCGCCCATTGAGCTGGCTGGCGGTGCGTGCCGGTTACCGCGCGGATGTCAAAGGGGATGATAAAAACGTCTTTACCGGCGGTGTCGGATTTGCGCCGTTTAACCGCGTGCATGTCGATCTGATGGGCCTGGTGGGTGAAAATGAAACCTGGGGGGCCGGGGCACAGCTTAGTGTGACTTTCTGATGAGTAACCGGAGGTCATTGTGCCTCCGGTTTTATTTTGGCGCTTATTTGCCGGTGGCGTTGATGGCCTTAATAAAATCGTCGTTACCCCAGGCGTTTATATTACCCGGACGGGCAATATAAGGCGCATCCGGAAGCTGCGCTTTAAGTTCCGCTACCAGCGGGCCATTCTGTCTGTTTTCAAAAATTTGTGGTCAGCATCGTGGGCAATTAAAAATAGTTGGCGAGATCGCTTAACGCCAGCACATCATTTTATCAAGACGAACATACAGTTTAGACATAATAACTCCCTGTTTCAGTTGCCAATAGTGTCTGCAATTGGGTTAATGCCCCTTGTGCGTTAGAAAAAATACAGGAAAGGAATCTCGTCTCAACCAGGTGAAGAAATGCCTTCTCCAGTGCCTTGCAGCGAATGTGATACAATAGAAAATCTTATTGTCTTATTGCTTTCGCTCACCGGCGGAATGGCGGTGAGAGCACCTCTTTTTCTGAAAATCAAAGCACGGTAATTCTGAAATGACTAACGCCAGCCAAACCAGCGTAATGCCTGTAAATTCTGACAATCACTGGTATGGGCGATTCAGCGTCGCTCCGATGCTCGACTGGACGGACAGACATTGCCGTTACTTCTTGCGTTTACTGTCACGCCAGACGCTGCTCTACACCGAAATGGTGACGACGGGTGCCATTATTCATGGCAAAGGCGATTATCTGGCGTACAGCGAGGAAGAGCACCCGGTGGCGCTACAACTGGGCGGCAGCGATCCGGTGCAACTTGCGCACTGTGCGAAGCTTGCACAAGCACGCGGTTACGATGAGATCAACCTTAATGTCGGTTGCCCGTCGGATCGCGTGCAGAACGGGCGTTTTGGCGCCTGCCTGATGGGCGAAGCACAACTGGTGGCGGACTGCGTTAAAGCCATGCGGGACGTAGTTTCTATTCCGGTGACGGTAAAAACCCGTATTGGCATCGACGATCAGGATAGCTATGAATTCCTCTGTGATTTTGTGGGGACCGTTGCTGGTAAAGGCGAGTGTGAAAGCTTCACCATTCATGCCCGTAAAGCCTGGCTCTCTGGCCTGAGTCCAAAAGAGAACCGCGAAATCCCGCCGCTGGATTACCCGCGTGTTTACCAGCTTAAACGTGATTTCCCGCACCTGAAGATGGCGATCAACGGCGGCATAAAATCGCTGGAAGAGGCCAAAGCCCATTTGCAGCATATGGATGGGGTTATGGTAGGGCGCGAAGCCTATCAGAATCCGGGAATTCTGGCCGCTGTTGATCGGGAGATTTACGGTGCCGATGTCGCGGATACCGATCCTGTCGCTGTGGTTCGCGCGATGTATCCCTATATTGAACGCGAACTGAGCCAGGGCGCTTATCTTGGTCATATCACGCGTCATATGCTCGGGTTATTTCAGGGAGTGCCGGGTGCGCGTCAGTGGCGCCGTTATCTGAGTGAAAATGCGCACAAAGTGGGCGCTGATATCGCGGTAGTGGAGCACGCGCTAAACCTGGTGGCATCGAAGCGTTAAAATTTCACCAAAATATGGTCAAATTCACTAAGCCCTGCACTGCGTTGCAGAGTTTTTTATTTTAAAATCATCAGGTTATTTTTGGCATGTTTCTTGTAATTCAAAAGATATTACTTATTCCCAGGAGAAGAACATGCTGGAACTACTGTTTATTATTGGCTTTTTTGTCATGTTACTGGTGACCGGCATTTCACTGCTCGGCATTATCGCCGCGCTGCTGGTTGCCGCCGCAGTTATGTTTTTGGGCGGGCTTTTTGCTTTGATGATCAAACTGTTGCCCTGGCTGCTGCTGGCCGTGGCGGTAGTTTGGGTGATTCGTGCCATCAAAGAGCCGAAGGTTCCACGTTATCAACGCAATAACCGCTGGCGTTACTAAAGTATTGCGTGGTTCATCACAACCCTGAGACATTTCCAGCCGCATTGCTTAGAACCGAATAGGATTTAGATATTAAATCTGTCACTATCGTGGCGTTAACGAATTCATCGCGCTGTACCCTACAATGCAGCCGAACTAAAAAAAGAAAGGGCTTCCTGCGGGAAGCCCTAATTCTTTCAACGGTTTACCTTACGGGATCAGCAGACTTGAGCCTTGCGTGGCACGGCTCTCCAGTGCTTCATGCGCTCGTTGCGCATCTTTCAGCGCGAACTTCTGGTTGTCAGCCACATCCACTTTAATCACGCCGCTGGCGATCAGCGAGAACAGCTCATTGCTGGCTTCCTTTAGCTCTTCGCGGGTGGTGATGTAGCCATTCAGGGAAGGGCGGGTCGCATAAAGAGAGCCTTTTTGGTTGAGAATGCCCAGGTTCACGCCAGTGACCGGCCCGGAGGAATTGCCGAAGCTGACCATCAGCCCACGGCGATGCAGGCAGTCGAGGGAAATTTCCCAGGTATCTTTACCCACCGAGTCATACACCACGCTGACCTTTTTACCGTCGGTCAGCGCTTTAACGCGTTCAACTACATTCTCTTCACTGTAGTTGATCACCTGCCAGGCACCGGCTTGCAATGCGCGCTGCGCTTTCTGCGCCGAACCTACGGTGCCGATAAGCTTCGCGCCCAGCGCTTTCGCCCACTGGCAGGCAATCAGTCCGACGCCGCCAGCCGCTGCGTGGAATAAAAATACCTCATTGGGTTTGATGTCATAGGTTTTACGCAGGAGATAGAACACCGTCAGCCCCTTCAGAAACGAGGCCGCGGCTTGTTCAAAGGAGATCGCGTTTGGCAGGACGGCCACTTTGTCTGCCAGAACGTTATGCACCGAACTGTAAGCGCCGAGCCCGGATTGCGCATATACCACGCGATCGCCGACTTTAATATGTGTGACATTACTACCCACTTTACTTACCACGCCAGCGGCTTCGGTGCCCAGCCCGCTTGGCAGCGCGGGAGGCGGGTATAAGCCACTGCGAATGTAAGTGTCGATATAGTTGATGCCAATGGCTTTATTTTCCACCTGCACCTCGTTTTCTGCTGGAGCTGCGGGGGTAAATTCTACCGCGCTGAGCACGTCGGGGTCGCCATGCTTGTGAAATTCTATTCGTGTCGCCATGCTTCCTCCTGATGTGATAATCTTTCGAACCATTCATAACCCGGATAGCTCCATTCACTATGGCAGGAAATAAACCCTTCAACAAACAGACTGAAATCCCTGACAGACAGGTCGAGGGGATGAAAGTGCCTCCACATTCCATCGAAGCGGAGCAGTCGGTGTTGGGCGGTTTAATGCTGGATAATGAGCGCTGGGACGACGTCGCCGAGCGCGTCGTGTCCGAAGACTTTTATACCCGTCCGCACCGCCATATTTTTACCGAGATGCATCGCTTGCAGGAGATGGGGAAACCTATCGACCTGATCACCCTGGCTGAGTCGCTGGAACTGCAAGGGCAACTGGATAGTGTCGGCGGCTTTGCCTATCTGGCTGAGTTATCGAAAAATACGCCAAGTGCGGCGAATATTAGCGCTTATGCCGATATCGTGCGTGAACGTGCCGTCGTTCGCGAGATGATCACAGTCGCCAATGAAATCGCCAACGCCGGTTTCGATCCGCAGGGGCGCACTAGCGAAGATCTGCTCGACCTGGCGGAATCGCGGGTATTTAAGATCGCCGAAAGCCGCGCCAATAAAGACGAAGGCCCAAAAAATATCGCCGATGTGCTTGAGGCGACCGTCTCGCGCATTGAGCAGCTTTTCCAGCAGCCGCATGATGGCGTCACGGGCGTGAACACCGGCTATGAAGATCTCAATAAAAAGACGGCAGGTTTGCAGCCGTCGGATCTGATTATAGTTGCGGCCCGTCCGTCGATGGGTAAAACAACATTTGCAATGAACCTCGTCGAAAATGCGGCGATGTTGCAGGATAAGCCGGTTCTTATCTTCAGCCTGGAGATGCCATCAGAACAGATTATGATGCGTTCTCTGGCGTCGTTGTCGCGCGTGGATCAGACGCGCATTCGTACCGGCCAGCTTGACGATGAAGACTGGGCGCGCATTTCCGGCACCATGGGGATCCTGCTGGAAAAACGCAATATCTACATTGATGACTCCTCTGGCCTGACGCCGACAGAAGTGCGTTCGCGCTCACGGCGTATTGCCCGCGAGCACGGCGGGATAGGCCTTATTATGATCGACTACCTTCAGCTAATGCGCGTGCCGTCGCTTTCCGACAACCGCACGCTGGAGATTGCCGAAATCTCCCGCTCGCTGAAAGCGCTGGCAAAAGAGTTGCAAGTGCCGGTGGTGGCGCTGTCGCAGCTTAACCGCTCTCTGGAACAGCGCGCTGATAAACGCCCGGTCAACTCCGACCTACGTGAATCCGGTTCTATCGAGCAGGACGCCGACTTAATCATGTTTATCTATCGTGACGAGGTTTATCACGAAAACAGCGATTTAAAAGGCATTGCAGAAATCATTATTGGTAAGCAGCGTAACGGGCCGATCGGTACGGTACGTCTGACCTTTAACGGGCAGTGGTCACGTTTTGATAATTATGCCGGGCCACAATACGACGATGAATAAATTTTCGTCATCCTTCGCACCGCAGGTGCGTTGACGGTGTCCGCTCGCCCCGGCCACTTTTACTAAGCCCTGGGGTTTCGCGGTCTTGTCGCTTTCCTGCAAGGCGAATGATTCAGAAAATTGTTTTTTTGAGGAAAAACATGCAAGCGGCAACTGTAGTAGTTAACCGCCGCGCTCTGCGACACAATCTGCAACGTCTGCGCGAGCTGGTTCCTGCCAGCCGACTGGTTGCAGTCGTGAAAGCGAACGCCTATGGACACGGTCTCGTGGAGACCGCGCGAACGCTCCCCGATGCCGACGCTTTTGGCGTTGCTCGTCTCGAAGAAGCCCTGCAATTGCGCGCAGGGGGAATCACACAACCGATTCTGTTGCTGGAAGGTTTTTTCGCCGCCAGCGATCTGCCCGTGCTGGCAGAGCAACAGCTTGAAACGGTGATTCATAGCCCCTGGCAACTGGATGCGCTGGAAACGGCCACGCTGCCCGCGCCGGTCACTGTATGGATGAAACTGGACACCGGCATGCATCGCCTTGGTGTGCATCCTCATGAAGCTGAGGCGTTTTACGAGCGTCTCTCCGGCTGTAAAAACGTGCGTCAACCGGTGAATTTTGCCAGCCACTTTGCCCGTGCCGATGAGCCGGAGTGCGGTGTAACGGAACGCCAACTGGATATTTTTACCACCTTTACCAATGACAAACCGGGCCTGCGTTCGATTGCAGCTTCTGGCGGCACCTTGCTGTGGCCGCAGTCGCACTTTGACGCTGTGCGCCCCGGAATCATTCTTTATGGTGTTTCGCCACTGGAGAACAGACCGTGGGGCGCTGATTTCGGTTTTCAGCCTGTGATGACATTAACTTCCACGCTGATTGCCGTACGCGACCACAAATCAGGAGACGCAGTCGGTTACGGCGGTACCTGGGAAAGCGCGCGTGACACCCGTTTAGGCGTGGTGGCGATGGGATATGGCGACGGTTATCCGCGCGCAGCGCCTTCCGGAACGCCCGTGCTGGTCAATGGACGCGAAGTGCCGATCGTTGGCCGCGTGGCAATGGACATGATTTGTGTCGATCTCGGCCCGGATTCGCGTGAGTGCGTTGGCGATAGCGTAGTGCTGTGGGGCGAAGGTTTGCCTGTCGAGCGTATCGCTGCCATCACAAAAGTGAGTGCTTACGAACTTATTACGCGTCTGACCGACAGGGCATCGCTGAAGTACCTCGACTAAACGTTTTGCGCTTTCCTGCACGGGAAAGCGCTGCCCCTCTCGATCTTCCCCGGCTTCCGGTTTATTGTGTTGGTCTTGCCGACTGTAAACCTGGAGAATACACGCGTGTTTCAGAAAGTTGACGCCTATGCTGGCGACCCGATTCTCTCGCTCATGGAGCGTTTTAAAGAAGATCCCAGAAGCGACAAAGTTAACCTTAGCATCGGGTTGTATTACAACGAAGATGGCATTATTCCGCGCCTGCAAGCGGTGGCTGAAGCCGAAACGCGTCTTAATGCGCAACCGCACGGCGCATCGCTCTATCTGCCGATGGAAGGGCTGAACAGCTACCGTCACGCCATTGCGCCGCTGCTGTTTGGCGCCGATCATCCGGTGCTGGCGCAAAACCGCGTGGCAACTATCCAGACGCTGGGCGGTTCCGGCGCGCTAAAAATCGGCGCGGACTTCCTGAAACGCTACTTCCCCAACTCCGGTGTCTGGGTCAGCGATCCGACCTGGGAAAACCACATCGCCATTTTTGAAGGCGCTGGGTTCGAAGTAAGTACTTACCCCTGGTACGATGTTGAAAACAACGGCGTGCGCTTCCCGGCACTGCTGGAAAAACTGAATACCCTGCCGGAACAGAGCATCGTGTTACTGCATCCGTGCTGTCATAACCCGACCGGTGCGGATCTGACTAACGCCCAGTGGGACGAGGTGGTCGGTGTGCTGAAAGCTCGCAATTTGATCCCGTTCCTCGACATCGCTTACCAGGGCTTCGGCGCGGATATGGAAGAAGATGCTTACGCTATCCGCGCTATTGCCAGCGCCGGGATGCCTGCTCTGGTTAGCAACTCGTTCTCCAAAATTTTCTCCCTGTATGGCGAGCGTGTCGGCGGCCTTTCCGTGGTGTGTGAAGACAGCGAAGCCGCAGGCCGCGTACTGGGACAACTGAAAGCCACTGTCCGTCGCAACTACTCCAGCCCGCCAAGTTTTGGTGCGCAACTGGTGGCGACCGTACTCGGTGACGCGGCGTTACGGGCGCTTTGGCTGAAGGAAGTGGAAACGATGCGCACGCGCATTCAGGTAATGCGCCAGCATCTGGTGCATGTGCTGCGCGAAGCCGTGCCGGGCAGGAATTTCGACTACCTGCTTAAGCAGCGCGGTATGTTCAGCTACACCGGCTTGAGTGTGGCGCAGGTCGATCGTTTGCGTGAGGAGTTTGGTGTTTACCTGATTGCCAGCGGTCGCATGTGTGTTGCCGGTCTGAACAGTCGCAACGTGCAACGCGTGGCGCAAGCATTCGCCGCAGTAATGTAAGCAAACGCTCACATTTCAGTTTTCCCCGACCTTCTGCCCACGGGCGGAAGGTCATTATTTTCCCGTTTTCTCTCATTATCCGCGTAATTCGCAGAAAACCCTTTGTTTCATCTGTCACTGAGGTTAAGGTCGGATAACATTTCGACCATTCGCACCATTTATGAATATAACGAACTGATAATTTAGGGATAAATATGCGAACGATCACGCGTCTTTTCGGCGCCGCCTGTTTATGGCTGGCATCAGGTAGCCTTGCGGTTTACGCCTCCGCACCATCTCCGGTTGTGGATGGCACCAACGTCATCAAACTGGCCGAGCAGGCACCTGTTCACTGGGTTTCCGTGGCGCAAATTGAAAACTCGCTGGTAGAGCGCCCGCCAATGGCTGTTGGGTTTGATATCGACGATACAGTACTTTTCTCCAGCCCCGGCTTCTGGCGTGGCAAAAAAACCTGGTCTCCGGACAGTGATGATTACCTGCACACCCCGGCGTTCTGGGAAAAAATGAATAACGGCTGGGATGCATTCAGCATTCCCAAAGAGGTTGCTCGTCAGTTAATCGCCATGCATGTAAAACGCGGCGACAGCATCTTTTTCATTACCGGCCGCAGCCAGACAAAAACGGAAACCGTGACAAAAACGTTGCAGGAGGATTTTCTGATCCCAGTCGCGAATATGAATCCGGTGATTTTTGCTGGCGACCAGCCGGGGCAGAACACCAAAACTCAGTGGTTGAAGGAGAAGCAAATCCGCATTTTCTACGGCGACTCGGACAGCGATATCGCTGCCGCGCGTGCGAGCGAAGCCCGGCCAGTCCGCATTCTACGTGCCGCGAATTCCACCTATAAGCCATTACCGCAGGCAGGCGCGATGGGCGAAGAGGTGATTGTCGACTCAGAGTTTTAAGCGCCGGATTTGCCCTTTTGCCGATTTGCAGCACACTTAAAAACGGCCTCTTTGCAGAAGGAATCGTCGATGTGGTATCAACAGACGCTTACGCTTGGCGCGAAATCGCGCGGGTTTCACCTGGTCACCGAGGAAGTGCTGGCGCAAATTCGTGAGTTTCCCCGCGTGCAGGTGGGTTTATTGCATCTGTTGCTGATGCACACGTCAGCTTCCCTCACCCTGAATGAAAATTGTGATCCCACGGTGCGCGACGATATGGAGCGCCATTTTTTAAATGCAGTGCCGGACAATGCACCGTATAAGCACGACTACGAGGGGCCGGATGATATGCCCTCGCATATCAAATCCTCAACACTGGGTGTTTCACTGCTGCTGCCGATCAGGAATGGGCGAGTGCAGTTAGGTACGTGGCAGGGGATCTGGCTGGGAGAGCATCGTATCCACGGCGGGTCGCGCACAATAATCGCGACGCTACAAGGGGAATAAAGATGACAATTTCGGAGTTACTGCAATATTGCATGTCCAGGCCTGGCGCGGAACAGAGTGTGCACAGCGACTGGAAAGCCACGCAAATCAAGGTCTCAGATGTACTGTTTGCGATGGTGAAAGAGGTGGACGGTCGCCCGGCGGCGTCGTTGAAAACCAGCCCGGAACTGGCGGAGTTGCTGCGTCAGCAGCATAAAGATGTGCGCCCAAGCCGCCATCTGAATAAAGCGCACTGGAGCACGGTATATCTCGACGGTTCGCTGCCAGATTCGCAGATTTACTATCTGGTGGATGCCTCCTGGAAGCAGGCAATGGAGCTGGTACCGGAGAATATCCGGCACCAGCTTTATGAAGGATCAATCCGCTCGTAGCCGCTATTTCAGCATCGGCTTAAGGAATCGCGCCGTGTGTGAGGCTTCGCATTCGGCGACGGTTTCCGGTGTACCCGCAACGAGGATTTCACCGCCACCACTGCCGCCCTCCGGGCCGAGATCGACAATCCAGTCCGCCGTTTTAATCACGTCCAGATTGTGCTCAATCACCACGATGGTATTACCCTGATCACGCAGCTGATGCAGCACGTCCAGCAACTGCTGGATATCGGCAAAGTGCAGGCCGGTCGTCGGTTCATCAAGGATATAGAGCGTTTGCCCGGTACCGCGTTTCGACAGCTCACGCGCCAGCTTCACGCGCTGCGCCTCGCCGCCGGAGAGCGTGGTGGCCGACTGCCCCAGGCGAATATAGGTCAGCCCGACATCCATCAGCGTTTGTAACTTACGCGCCAGCGCCGGAACGGCATCAAAGAATTCACGGGCTTCTTCGATGGTCATATCCAGCACTTCATGAATGGTTTTGCCCTTATATTTGATCTCCAGCGTTTCGCGATTATAGCGTTTGCCTTTGCACTGATCGCACGGCACATAAATATCCGGCAGGAAGTGCATCTCCACTTTGATAACGCCATCGCCCTGACAGGCTTCGCAGCGGCCGCCGCGCACGTTAAAGCTGAAGCGCCCCGGCGTGTAACCGCGCGAGCGTGACTCCGGCACTCCGGCGAACAGTTCGCGCACTGGCGTAAAGACGCCCGTGTAGGTTGCCGGGTTGGAGCGTGGCGTACGGCCAATCGGGCTCTGGTCGATGTCGATCACCTTATCGAAATGTTCCAGCCCCTGAATATCGCGGTACGGCGCGGGTTCCGCGATGGTTGCGCCGTTGAGCTGGCGCTGGGCGATCGGGAATAGCGTATCGTTGATAAGCGTCGATTTCCCGGAACCGGAAACGCCGGTGATACAGGTAAACAGGCCCACCGGCAGCGTCAGGGTGACGTTTTTCAGGTTGTTGCCACGAGCGCCTGTCAGTTTGAGCATTTTTTCCGGATCGGCGCTCACGCGCTGTTTCGGCAGCTCGATTTTACGCTTGCCGCTCATGTACTGGCCGGTCAGTGATTCCGGCACCGCCATAATATCTTTGAGCGTCCCTTCAGCGACGACCTGGCCGCCGTGTACGCCCGCGCCAGGACCGATATCAATCACATGGTCGGCCGCGCGGATGGCATCTTCGTCGTGTTCAACGACAATCACCGTATTCCCCAGGTTACGCAGGTGAATCAGCGTACCGAGCAGACGCTCGTTGTCGCGCTGGTGCAGACCGATGGACGGCTCATCCAGAACATACATGACGCCCACCAGACCGGCGCCAATCTGGCTCGCCAGACGAATACGTTGCGCTTCGCCGCCGGAGAGGGTTTCCGCCGAGCGGGAAAGCGTCAGGTAGTTCAGGCCGACGTTAACGAGAAACTTCAGGCGGTCGCCAATCTCTTTCAGCACTTTTTCGGCAATTTTCGCCCGCTGACCGGAAAGCTTCAGGTTACTGAAGAAGTCCATCGCATGGCCGATGCTCATGTCGGAAATGGTCGGCAGCGGCGTATTTTCAACGAACACATGACGCGCTTCGCGACGCAGACGCGTTCCTTCACAGGAGGCGCAGGGGCGGTTGCTGATAAATTTTGCCAGCTCTTCGCGCACCGCGCTGGATTCTGTCTCTTTGTAGCGGCGCTCCATATTATGCAGCACGCCTTCGAACGGATGGCGACGCACGGAGGTGTCGCCGCGATCGTTCATATATTTGAATTCAATCGATTCTTTACCGGAACCAAACAGCACCACTTTTCGCACGCTATCGCTCAGGCTTTCCCATGGCGCTTCCACATCGAATTTGTAGTGATCCGCCAGCGATTTCAGCATCTGGAAGTAGTAGAAATTACGGCGATCCCAACCGCGGATTGCGCCGCCAGCCAGTGACAGCTCCGGGTTCTGGATCACGCGGTCCGGGTCAAAATATTGTTGTACGCCGAGGCCGTCGCAGGTCGGGCATGCACCTGCCGGGTTATTGAACGAGAACAAGCGTGGTTCCAGTTCGCGCATGCTGTAGCCGCAAATCGGGCAGGCAAAGTTGGCGGAAAACAGCAGCTCTTCCGCGTTGGTATCGTCCATGTCGGCGACCACTGCGGTACCACCGGAGAGTTCCAGCGCGGTTTCAAACGATTCCGCCAGGCGCTGCGCCAGATCGCTGCGCACTTTAAAGCGGTCAATCACCACTTCAATGGTGTGTTTCTTTTGCAGTTCCAGCGTCGGTGGATCGGATAGGTCGCACACTTCGCCGTCGATACGCGCGCGGATATAGCCCTGGCTTGCCAGGTTTTCCAGCATTTTGGTGTGCTCGCCTTTACGCTCTTTAATCACCGGTGCCAGCAGCATCAGGCGCTTACCCTCCGGCTGTGACAGTACGTTATCCACCATCTGGCTGACGGTTTGCGCCGCCAGCGGTACATCGTGATCCGGGCAACGCGGCTCGCCGACGCGGGCGTAAAGCAGACGCAAATAGTCGTGGATCTCGGTAATGGTCCCGACGGTGGAACGCGGGTTGTGCGAGGTTGATTTCTGCTCAATCGAGATCGCCGGCGACAGACCTTCAATATGGTCAACGTCCGGTTTTTCCATCAGCGATAAAAACTGACGGGCATAGGCGGAAAGCGATTCAACGTAGCGGCGCTGTCCTTCGGCATAAAGTGTGTCGAAAGCCAGTGAGGACTTACCAGAACCCGACAGCCCGGTGACGACAATCAGTTTGTCGCGTGGGATGACGAGGTTGATATTTTTGAGATTATGGGTGCGGGCGCCCCGTACTTCTATCTTATCCAATCCATTCACCTTTTACCCGGAGGAACACGTTTTGCCCGGTGTGTTTGAAGGACAACCGGCGATCACAAACGGCTAATTATGACACAATTCGACCTGTTTGAATATACAGTATTGGAATGCAAATCATGATTCGATGTGCAACAACGCGCCGTAAGTGCGATATCTCCGGAACATCCTTCGCAGCTATCAAATTGCTACATGGAAATGGTACACTCGAGCGTTTACACTACTAAGAAACGTATTAACGTATCAGGAGACTCGAACATGGCCAGCAGAGGCGTAAACAAGGTGATTCTCGTCGGTAATCTGGGCCAGGACCCGGAAGTACGCTATATGCCGAGTGGTGGCGCAGTTGCCAACATTACGCTGGCTACTTCCGAATCCTGGCGTGACAAGCAGACCGGCGAAATGAAAGAGCAGACAGAATGGCACCGCGTTGTGCTGTTCGGCAAGCTGGCGGAAGTGGCCGGTGAGTATCTGCGTAAAGGTTCTCAGGTTTATATCGAAGGCCAGCTCCGTACCCGCAAATGGACCGATCAGTCCGGTCAGGAAAAGTACACTACGGAAGTGGTGGTGAACGTGGGCGGCACCATGCAGATGCTGGGTGGCCGTCAGGGCGGCGGCGCACCGGCAGGCGGCGGCCAGCCGCAGGGCGGTTGGGGCCAGCCTCAGCAGCCTCAGCAGCCGCAGAGTGGTAACCAGTTCAGCGGCGGCGCGCAGTCTCGTCCGCAGCAATCTTCCGCTCCGGCGCCGTCTAACGAACCGCCGATGGATTTCGACGACGACATCCCGTTCTGAGTGCGCTTTTAGCGCGGGTTAATCAGAACGAAAAAGCCCTGCTTCGGCATAATGCCAGTCAGTTAAGCATTTTAATGAATATAAATTCATAATTATGCTTAGATGGAAAACGAAGGAGTCAGGGTTTCAGCCCTGTTTTACTTCATCAGACTTTAATCGTGCAGCCACATTTTGCAGAATACGAGCGCTAAGTTGGCCGATTTGCGTCCGCACATCCTGAAGTGGGCGAGGCTGCCAGTTAGCTTCCGGCGCGGCCAGCCAGTCGGCACGATAGCGGTACTGAATCGCCTTGGCTGCGTCCATCTGCGCCTGAATAAATGGCCTTACGCTCTCGCCTTTTAATCCCAGCGAATCAGCATCAGCAAGGGTACTCTCCATAACCTTCTTCTCTTGCTGTAGATCTTCAATCGCCTGGTGATGCTGTGCTTTATAGCCAGCAACATCTTTCATCCAGGACAAACGTTCATTGATCAAGTTGCCAATCGAAGGGCTTGAAGCAGAAGCTGCCGTAGCAGAGAACGTTGCGGCAGCGAGAAGCAACACGGCTGTATAGAGCTTGTACGGCATCATAAATCTCCGACGTCGATAAACAGGAAGCCTCTGGTGGCGTTTCCGGTCAGTTGAAGAAACGTTTTGCAGAAGCGTAACTGGCGCATTTTACAGCCATGTGATGATAAAAAAACCGTAAACCCGATCCGGGCTTACGGTTCTCTTTTACTGCGGGGTTAAAAAATTACTTCGACACGTCCGCACCGAAGTACTTCTGGGAAATACGTTCGTAGGTGCCGTCGGCCTTGATCTCTTCCAGCGCTTTATCAATCGCCGCTTTCAACTGCGGGTTGTTTTTGCGCAGCAGCACGCCGGATTTCTCCGCATTGTCTTCCGTCGCAATGATTTTCACCGGTGCAGACGGTTTATGTTTTTTGAAATCGAGGAACGACAGGTTGTCGTTGATGGTGGCATCGGCACGGCCCTGCACCACTAGATCGATAGACTGGTTAAAGCCGTCGGTTGGCACAATTTCCGCACCGTATTTACGCGCGATCTGTGCGTAGTTACTGGTCAGTGAATGGGCTGATTTTTTGCCTTTCAGATCGGCAAAACTTTTAATGCTGCTATTTTTGTCATTGACGATCAGTACCGCTTTAGACGCGATATACGGCTCGGAGAAGTCGAATTTCTTCTGGCGTTCTGGCGTAATACCCACCTGGTTGATCACCACGTCATAACGGTTCGCGTCGATACCGGCGATCAGTCCGTCCCATTTACCTTCAACGAACTGTGGGTTCACTTTCAGGTGTTTGGCGATTTCACGACCAATTTCTACGTCAAAACCTTCCAGAGTGCCGGAAGCATTGTGGAAAGTGAACGGCGGATAGGTGCCTTCAGTACCGATTTTCAGTACGCCAGCGGACTGAATCTTTGCCAAATCATCCTGCGCCAGCGCTGCGTGGGCAAAACCAAGCTGCATAATCCCGGCTACGACTAATGTTGCGAGTGCTTTCATCTGCATTACCCTATGTTGTTTTAATTAACTCGCCCCGGCTTCCGGGAGCGCTGTGCTTAAAGAGGCGATAAACTCCGCGGTACGGGGTTTCTTCGCGTGTAAAAACAAATCGTTAGCAGAGCCGGACTCAACAATTTCCCCGGCTTCAAGAAACACCACCTGGCTGGCTATATTCGCCGCCAGACGCAAATCATGGGTCGCCATGATCATGGTGGTGCCTTCCAGCGCCAGCTGACGCAGCACGGCCACCACTTCGCCGGAGAGCTCTGGATCGAGTGCGGAAGTGGGTTCATCGCACAGCAGAACCGCTGGTGACGGTGCCAGCGCGCGGGCAATCGCCACGCGCTGCTGCTGGCCGCCAGAGAGCGTATTTGGCAGGGCATCGCGTTTGTGCAGCATGCCGACTTTATTCAGCAGCTCTTCACCACGGCGGCGGGCGCGTTCGCGATCCCATTTATGTACCGTAATCAGCCCTTCTGTAATGTTGCCGAGGGCGGTCATATGCGGAAACAGCGCGAAGTTCTGAAACACCATGCCGGTCTGGCGGCTGATGCGGCGAATATCCTGGCCTTTGATCCGTGTGTCGTGCGCGAATGTGATGCGCTCTTTGCCGATGGTCAACTCCCCGGACTGGGGAGTTTCCAGCAAATTAATGCAACGCAATAAGGTGCTTTTCCCGCTGCCTGAAGGGCCAATCAGCGTGGTTACCGTGCCTTCTTCAATCGTTAAATTGATGTTCTTCAGCACCCGGTTGCCGTCGAAACTTTTTTCAATGCTGGAGAGCGTTATCATTGACCTGGCCTTTTACTGTCGTACCCGCTAATTTCCGCTCCAGCTTCTCTTGTAAATGCGATAACACAGAACTGAAGAACAGATAAATAATCGCCGCTTCGCTGTACAGAATCAGCGGTTCATAGGTCACCGCCGCAATTTGCTGCGCGGCAAGAAACATCTCCGGTACGGTGATCACCGACGCCAGCGACGTATCTTTTACCAGTGAAATAAAGGTGTTAGAAAGCGGCGGCACGGCGATGCGCGCGGCCTGCGGCAGAATAATACGACGCAGCGACTGCGCCCAGGTCATGCTGATGGAGTGGGCGGCTTCCCATTGCCCTTTCGGCACGGCCAGCAGCGTTGCTCTGATCACTTCGGAGGTATACGCGCCAATATTGACGGTAAAGCCAATTACCGCCGCAGGGAAGGCATCAATGGTGATCCCGGCGCTCGGCAAGGCGTAAAAAATCAAAAATAGCTGCACCAGCAGCGGCGTACCGCGAATCAGCCAGACGTAAAAGCGCACCACCGGCTTGAAAAAAGCCGGGCCGTACAGGCGCAAAAGCGCAACCACAAACCCGAGAGACAGCCCAAGAATAAAAGAGATAAGCGTTAAGGGAATGGTGAATTTCAGCCCTGCGGAAAGCATCGGCCAGAAAGAATCAATTGCTAAGGGTAACCATGTCGGCACTGCACACCTTCCGGACGGAGCATCTTGCCAGAAATTGCTGGCGGAATATTTTATTAGCCCGGCTTAATTATTTGCGAGCTGGATTAGTGCGAATTATATTCTTTGCGTCGTGTGCGAAAACGAATATATACGAATAACGTTATACGAAAAAAAGCTAAGCCATTCCTTTTTGATACAAGCCCGCCGTCGTTACCTGCCGTTTTATTGCACCATTTGCGTGAAATTTCGCCATCTGCCTATGCTTCGGGTATTGGTAGCGCCTGGGATATAGCCGGGGGAACGTTGCCAAATAATAGTATTACGCCCCCGCTTGTCGGGGGCTTTTTGCTTCAGCCGTTCGGCAACAGTACCGGTTGCAGGCGTTTCCATACCGCCGGGCTTGCCGCCCACGCATTGTTTCCCTGCGTCAGGCCATCACTGGCGAGAAAATCGTTGTGCACGCCTCCTGCTTCCTTGATCAGCGCCAGACCGGCCAATGCATCCCAGCTATGAAGATGGGCTTCAAAATAACCATGTACCTGGCCTGAGGCGACGTGTGCCAGCATCAACGCGCCTGCGCCAAAACGGCGGTGCTCAATGCCATGCTCGAACAGGGTTTCAATGGTCTGCGTATAGTCGCGCGGCGGGGTACGGCTTGATCGCCCCAGCCCCAGAACCACCGCCTCCGGCGACGGCTCGCAAATCGTCAACTTCTGCTCGTTTAAGTACGCGCCTTTGCCCGTTTGCGCGAAGAAGAACTCGTTGCGATCGGGGGCATAAATGATGCCCAGCTCAATGTTGTGCGCGCGAACATAGGCGACGGAGATGCACCAGTAATCCATGCCGAGGATAAAGTTGGTGGTACCGTCGATCGGATCGATAACCCAGATGCCGTCGCTTCCCAATTCCAGCCCGCGTTCTTCGCCGAGCAGGCCATCCAGCGGGCGCTGCGTTTTCAGCCATGCGCGCAGTTCGTTTTCCACATACACATCCGCCTGGGAGACAAAATCCTGGCGGCCTTTCTGCTCAATCGTTAGCCCATTATCGCGAAGTTGCTTCGCTTGCTGGCCGAGGCGACGAATCAACGCGCAGAGCGCGTGGGTAAACTCTTCTGTCATAGCGGGACTCTTAGCCAATGCGTGGCGATGTTTGTCGGTGAATCAATTCCACCTTAACCCACTCAACGCGGGAAGGCTGTAAGGGATTTTGGGCTCGCTCCAACAGGCGCGTTAACGCCCGGCGCGAGATCTCCGCCACATCCTGATGCAGCGTAGTGAGCTGGTAGCTGAACTGGCCGCTTTGCGGCGTATTATCAAAGCCTATCAAATGGAAGTCGTGCGGCGCGAACTTACCGCGCTGGCGCATGCCGTCGAGAAAACCGCAGGCCAGCTGCGCATTGGCGCAGAAGATCCCTTCCGGTAATTCGTCTTTATCGTTGAGCGCAGCCTGCCATCCGCCGTCGTAACCCTCTTCGCTGGCGCTTATCCAGCGCAGATGCCGCTGCGTATCAACGCCCAGTTGTTGCAGCGCCCGCTCAAAGGCGTCGCCGCGCATCATACCTGCCCATGTGGAGCCATGGTTGATTAGCCAACCGAAACGGCGACAACCCGCGCGAACCAACTGTTCGGCGGCCAGTTGCGCACCGCGATGGTTATCCGAGCAGACAAAATCGACAAACGGAATATCGGGATGGCGATTGATGCCAACCACTGGAATCTGCTGGCTGACACACTCGTTGACGATGGCTTCAGGCGGTTTGCCGGAGGTAACAATCACGCCGGAGACGCGAAACTGAGTGAAACGGCGTAGCGTGGTGACCAGATCCTGCTCGCCGGTAATTTCGGTGACCAGTGCCTGGTAGCCACGCCGCTGGATCTCATGCAGTAACCCTTCCAGCAGGTTGCTGCGAAACGGATCGCCAATGCGCGCCACAATCACGCCAATCAGATGGCTGCGCTGGCGGTTCAGCCCCTGCGCGAGAAAATTGACCTGGTAACCCAGTTCCTGCGCGGCACGCAGTACTTTCTCTTTGGTCGCCGGGGAGATGCTACCGTTGCTGCTTAATGCGCGTGACACCACAGCGCGGGAGACTCCCGCCCGTTTCGCCACGTCTTCCGCCGTAACGGCCTGCTTGCGGATTACCTGACTCAAATGCTCCCCTCCGCGCGGCGCGTAATCTCAATGCGCATGCCATCTTCGCTGACAAACAGCCCCTGATGCATAAGGCAGGCCTGCGCCAGAGCCGGACGCGCGGCGTCATTACAGTGATACAACCCCAGCGCCGGTAAACACAGTTGGGTAAACAGCGCCTGGCAGCCGGGAAAATCGCCGTGCGAAGCGTCACTGGCCAGCGGTGTCATGGACGCGCACTCCTGAAACGCCAGATCCGCGTGGTGCATCAACGCGATGCTCTCCGGAGTCGGGCGTCCGTCGCCGCTGTAGAACAGCGCCACGCCGTCTGCTTCAATGCGCAGCGCAAGATTGGGAATTTCGTGATGCGTAAACGCGGTACGCACTTGCCAGCCGTGCCAGCGCCACTGCGGTTCGCTGTCGCGCCAGTCGATGTCGAAACAGAGCGTGGTATCCGGCCAGTTGGCGAGGCTTGCCAGTTGCATCAGGACCGGTCGTTGTTCACGCTGCGACCAGATAACCAGCGGCTTGCGGCGCTGAAAACTTTTCCAGTGATTCAGTAGCGCCGTTAACCCGGTGCAGTGATCCGGGTGGACATGGGTGAAGTACATCGCGTCGATGGCATTCACATCAAGGCCACGCTGCCACAGCGCGCGCGGGATGGTGGGGCCGCAATCAATTAACCACTGCCGGTTTTCACGGTCGATCACGCGCAGTGCGGAGGTATTTTGTTGCAGCGAGAAGGCGCTGCCGCAACCCAGAACATCTATTTCCATTTCGCTCCACCAAAATTATTGCGGACTTAGAGCCTATCTCAATAGGACTTTATTCCAGACGATAAGACCACAGGCAAAATGCAACATGGCCTCGTAATTTTCAGACGTCTTTTCCCATCGGGTCAGGATCCGGATATATTATAAGGTAAGATGGTCTGACATGATAATTGCTTATCTGAAATTAAAGAATTAATAATTTAAAATGATTGCTCAAAGTGGTGGGTGAAATTATTGATAGCAAAGTGGGCTAATCCTTTGGCTTTAATGATTTATTCCTGTTTTTATTTTTTTTTGTCACGGAGAGATGATTTTTTTTGTTGCATGTGAAACATTAAATAAAATCCATTTGGTTATTATTTGATATTTTTATAGAGGGTGAAATCATCAGGAGATGATTCCAATAATTATTGAATTCTTTTTTACCGATATTATAGATGTCATGTGTTGGTATCAATATTCTGATTAACAACAGCAATACAATAATGTATATTTGAATTTTTCTTATGATAAAGGGAGTTGATTTTGCCAAATGTTGCACCATGCTCTATCGTTATCCTGATTTAGCGTTAAGATACCCAGTGCGCCCTTCTCTGTTAAAAAATATCATTATCTTGCATGCCGCTTGTTGATGATATCTCAATTCTGGATTCATAGAGATTCCACTCATTAGCTATACTCATTCAAGAGATACGTGCAATATTCAACCGAAGAAGCAATTGACACACTGACCCTGTAATTAATAATACTCCTCTTCGCAGAATGGCTTCAATAACATCAGGAAGCTCCGGCTCCACCAGGCTCTTGCATAGATGTAACGTGCACGGGTAAAAGTATGAGGTCTAATGATTGCTCCGCTTTTTCTCTCCAGCAACAAAATAAGTCCATCCCTGAAGCTACACTTCCTCCCTGATCGGTTGATAACCGTTCAAAGCTGTGGCTTTCCGGAACCTGTCACCTCATTATTAATTTACTTTTGATGTCCTGTATTCCCCACTGGAATGGGGTATTTCTACCAGAGTGCGGCCCATAAACTGCTGGATGTTGTTTGGTTGTATTATTTCAGAGATCCTGTTTAAATCATTTTATATCAATCGGTTAGTTTAATTTTTGAAGCGAGTTAAGATAACTTAAGATGCTGGCCAAGGTTTGATCAGAATAATGAAGCTAACTTCATTTTAAAATAAACACAAAGCTTACTATCTTGGTATTAAATTCACTCTATTACTTTCTTTGTCCGCAAGGTCATCAAAGAGGTAGTAGTGTAGTAGTTCATTCATCTGTGCTGTGGAAATGAGTTTCGAATCGCTGGTAACTATTCCTGGCATCCGGGTGTAACCACATTATTTTTTTTCGGGTGAAGAGACGGCGGTCTTCCCCCGAAACACCATTCATCCCGCCAGAGAAATGTATTATGGAAAGCAAAAAAATTATTTTGCACGACAAAAAATTCATGTTGGTAAAATTACAAGCGTGGAACCGCCTGATGTTCGTCGCTGATTTACAAAAAGATGTTTTGGTGCCGCTTCTGGATAACTTGGGGGGGAAATCCTTGGATGGTATTTTTTCATCTGTATCAGATCAGGGCGATAAACTAGATGTCATGAAGCTACTAAAATCACTGTCCAGTGTTATTGATAGCCGTAATTTAGAAAAGTGGGTAAAGAGAGTCCTTTCTGAGGGGATGATTGTTTATGTGAAAGAAGATGAGCAGAAAGTAAAACTGTCTTTCCATGAACTCACAAAACTATTCTCGATGCCTCAGGATATCATCATGCTGATGAAGGAGGCGATTGTATTTAATCTCGACGGTATTCTCGACATCATTAAGGATATGGGAGGGGCAAAGGCGGATAAATCGCAAATAAGCTAAAGAAGAGCTAAGGAAGAACGCTCTTCAGTGTATAAGAAAACACATCAAATCAGAAAGCGGAATAGGGATGTTCCTGTGTGATTTTTAGCAGACCAGCGCGTGTTTTCTTTTTCGCAAATAAGAGCCTAAATTCCTATCTATTGAGATAGGCTCTAAATATGGGATTGAATCTATATGAATGGAACAATTGATTTTTTCTCGCCATCAGGCGAGAAACTCGCTAGCACGGCAGGAATGACAGGAGTAGCTCCTGTCAAAAGTGGGGCGATCCGCATACCTGTTTCAGCAAAAGATATTACGGGCGTACAAAAGGATAAGAATACCCTTAATATCTTAACAAAAGATAATCAAAAAATTGTCATCAAAGACTTTTTCGGCGATGCGAAAAAGAAGCTCGTTTTTGATGATGGTAAGGAGATTTTTGAAGCTGATTATCTCCCTAACGAACAATTCAACGGTCTGCAATTTAAACCATTACAGAGCATTGATGAGGTATTTGAAGGGACTGAAACGGCCGCAAACGACAGTGACAATTATGTATGGGTCGTGCCTTTAATTGCGGCAGTTGCAATAGGCGGTCTCGGGATTGCCGCGGTAAATCATAAAGGTGGCAGCAGTAAGATCAAGGGCCGGGATACAGCCGAAGATAAATCCGATCATGCCAAAGACGACGCCAACAAGGCGATCGACGACATGACATACCTGAGCGACGAGCAGAAAGAGGCTGCGCATAAGGCCGTTAATGACGCGACCGATGTTCCGGGCGTGGAAAAAGCCGTTGCAGACGCCGCCGAAAAAAATCTTGAGGGAGCGAAAGACGACGCCAGCAAGGCGATCGACGACATGGCATACCTGCTTGAGGGAGTGAAAGACGACGCCAGCAAGGCGATCGACGAGATGGAGCACCTGACGGACGAGCAAAAAGACGATGCTCACCAGGCCGTTAATGACGCGACCGACGTTCCGGGCGTGGAAAAAGCCGTTGCGGATGCCGCCGAAAAAAATCTTGAGGGAGCGAAAGACGACGCCAGCAAGGCGATCGACGACATGGCACACCTGACGGACGAGCAGAAAGAGGCTGCGCATAAGGCCGTTAATGACGCGACTGACGTTCCGGACGTGGAAAAAGCCGTTGCGGATGCCGCCAAAGATAACCTCGAGGGAGCGAAAGACGACGCCAGCAAGGCGATCGACGACATGGCATACCTGAGCGACGAGCAGAAAGAGGCTGCGCATAAGGCCGTTAATGACGCGACTGACGTTCCGGGCGTGGAAAAAGCCGTTGCGGATGCCGCCAAAGATAACCTTGAGGGAGCGAAAGACGCTGCCAGCAAGGCGATCGACGAGATGGCATACCTGAGCGACGAGCAGAAAGAGGCTGCGCATAAGGCTGTTAATGACGCGACTGACGTTCCGGACGTGGAAAAAGCCGTTGCGGATGCCGCCAAAGATAACCTTGAGGGAGCGAAAGACGCTGCCAGCAAGGCGATCGACGACATGGCATACCTGAGCGACGAGCAGAAAGAGGCTGCGCATAAGGCTGTTAATGACGCGACCGACGTTCCGGACGTGGAAAAAGCCGTTGCGGATGCCGCCAAAGATAACCTCGAGGGAGCGAAAGACGCTGCCAGCAAGGTGATCGACGACATGGCATACCTGAGCGACGAGCAGAAAGAGGCTGCGCATAAGGCCGTTAATGACGCGACTGACGTTCCGGGTGTGGAAAAAGCCGTTGCGGATGCCGCCAAAGATAACCTCGAGGGAGCCAAAGACCACGCCAGCAAGGCGATCAACGAGATGGAGCACCTGACGGACGAGCAGAAAGACACTGCGCATAAGGCCGTTAATGACGCGACTGACGTTCCGGGCGTGGAAAAAGCGCTGGACGATGCGGCCAACCTCAATGATGAAAAAGATTCTTCATTCTTTGATGATATTCTGGGTGGCATATGGAAGGTGATTATTGCAATTCCTAAAGGACTGTTAGAGGCACTTAAGTCGGTTATTTTGAAGTCAGGTGATTACCACTTCTTGCTCGAATCAGGTCCTGCTGCTCTGACCGGCGTTGCATTGATCGTTTGGGAGGCGGTGGTTGAAATTATTCACGCGCCATTAAGCTTCCTATCTAACATGGCTCAGTGGATTATTGGTTTTACGACAGGTATTTTGGGAGGCATTTGGGGACCGTTAGGTACCATTCCACATATCCTGAATGGCATATTGATTCTCGTGGATGGTGTGGTTAACGGTATTAAAATTATCGTAGAAAGCATCGGTGTTGGCGTTATTACCATCCCTGCGATCATTACCGGGGCAATTGCCTGGGTGATTACCCTTGTTAAAGGGATCGGTGCTGTGTTAAGCGGCGACTCCACCGCGATGGAAGATTTCATCGCTGACCTTTCACAATCACTTTTGCAAAACCCACTTATTCCATTAATCCTGGGTGATTTGTTCGTCGGTATTATGGTTATCCCTAAACTGGCCGTTGAGGCGATAGGCGTCATTGCAGAGTGGATCCTGGGGATTATTACAGGCGTTCTACAATTCATTCCGGGATTAATACCTGTTGCCAGTGTCATCTCTGATTTCACTCTTGCGATTGATGGTGTCATTATTGCCATTCATTATGGCTTGAGTAGCGTTGTAAATCTGATCACAAAACTGGGCATGGCGTTGATTATGGGACTCCCTATTGCTATCAGCTCGGGGGCATCTGCAGTAGCCATTATTGAAGCCTTTATAAAAGGCGTCCTGGGACTTAACTCAGATGAGGACACGTCTGATAATCCAGTCAATAACATTATTGACTGGATTATCGACTTTATTAGCTCTCCGATCAGCAGTATCGGAGATATTATTTCCTCAATCTTCAGTAACATTGGAAAATTCATAGAGGATCCGTTCGGCGTTATCGGCGAAATATTCCAGAATGTTATTGATATGATTCTTAGCCCGTTTAAGGGTATTATTGATGCGGTTGGCTCGGTTATTGATTTTATTACCAGTCCGTTTGAGGCGGTGGGTAATATTATTAGCGGTATAATGGGAATCATCGGGAACATCATCAGCAATCCGTTCGGTGCTATCGGTGATATGTTCCACAATGTTATTGATCTGATTCTCAGCCCGTTCAAGGGCATTATTGATGTAATCAGCTCTGTCTTCAACTTCATAACAAATCCGATTGATACAATAATTAGTTTGATCGGCAATCCATTCGCTCTGGCGCTCAAATTTATCACTGACCCGGTCGGAACGATTACCGAGTTGTTCAATAAGGTTATTGATACCATCCTGAGTCCGTTTAAAGGAATCATTGATTTTATCGGTAATGTAATTTATGGCATTACTCACCCGCTGGAAACAATCTTTAACATCATTAAAGATACTATAGCGAAAATCTTCGGCGGCCCATCCGACGAATCTACCGATGCTGCTACCGAGTCGTTCAATACTATTACTGATACCGTTGAATCAGCAGCTGAACTCGCAACACCTGCGGCTGAAGCAATTGATAATCTGCTCGTTCGCGCAGAGGGTGCTGTTGATAATTTCCTGGAGGATCCGGTTGAGTTTGTCTTTGGGGAAAGCAACGAGAACGGCTCTTCTGTCAAAGATTTGACCGAAATTACGAGTACGCTCGATGAGTTAGCGGGTTATGCAGATGCCAATGTTGTTTCGCTCACCGAGATGGCTGAGGTGCAGACTTCACAGGAAGCAATTACGACAGCGGTAAGCGAAGAGCTTACTGATGTGCAGCTCGCTTCTATCATGGAGGAAAGCAACGCCAGCGAGATTGATTTGGATTCACTCATTGGTACAGAAAACGGGCTTATCGCAGCAGAAAATAATGCCCAGGATGAGCAACACAGCGTCGAGGATACCGAAGGATATAGCGTATTTGAACAAATTATCAGTCAGCTACAGCTTAATGAAGATAGCTATCAGTTCTCTGCTGCTTAATAGTAAGTAATCCCCTTTCCCAACAGCTTTATATATTGAGCTGTTGGGATTGGCCAGCCACATGTCTTATAAAAAAGTGGCTACTTATCAGCGCCATGAAGTATATCTTCATCACGAGTGCCAGAAACACATCATCATGGAATGATAACGCGTTGTATTTATAATTCAGGGAGATATTCAGTGGGACTTACTCATAAAACACTACTCTATTTATCCGTTACCATGGGAAGTCTGTTAACGATCGCGGATGCTTCCTGTGAGCTTATAACTTATCCCGTTTCATTTGTTAATGAGGATAAATCATCTGCATCATCAGCTATTTCCGGGCCGAAAAAAGAACGGTCCAATAATACCCCTATTGTATACGTCAAGGCTGTGGAAGAGATCTCGTTACCAAAGAAACAAGCTCCTGTGGTGTCAACAGCGACGACTAAAAAAAGTGTCATTATTTCAAAAGAGAAGTATAGCCTGCGCAGTGCAATATGGATGGTAGTCAGCTGGCACCCAGGAATTAAACGTGCAAAAGCTGAAACTGAAAGACTTAAGTCTATAGTAGATGAGGTCAGATCTTCATATTATCCCAATGTAGAAATGGGTCTTAATTCTGGAATAGAAAAAGATAGTTATACTGATGACAATAATAGAACTAATCAGTTAAATGTCTCAATTGAACAGATGATTTATGATTTCGGCAGCACTGGTGACCGGGTTGAACTCTCTGAGCTTAACGTCATCAGTGCTAATTATGAAGTTGAAAAAGAGGTTAACGACATCCTCTATCAAACCATTAGCGCCTATTTGCAGATAGTTCGCTATCATCAGCTCATTGCCGCCGCCAAGGATCGCATTGACGGTTTTACTAAGATCAGAGATATAACAAAAAAACGCGTAGCCTTGGGTGCCAGTGCTGAATCTGACTACTCTCAGGCCAGTCTCAGAGTGGCCGAATCACTCTCTAACTATAATGATTATATTTCTCAGTATAAAAAATGGTCAGCAACGCTGGATTATCTGCTAAATAAAGAAATCTCTTCCAAGATTATCATGGAATTCCCGGCTGAAGTTGAAGAACTCTATAATAATTTATTGCGTGATAATCCAACTAATACTGAATCACCAGCAGTCAGGATTGCCAGGGCAAAAATAGATATCTCGAAAAAACAAATCGATGTGCAAAGAAATGGGCATTATCCGAAGATAACGTTGACACCTTACTATGAACATGATTTGACAGCCAAATCAACCGGTAACAGCGTTGCTAAAAATCGCAATCGCTATGGCGCATTTATAAATGTAAAAGTCCCGCTTTATCAGGGGGGGGCAGTGTCATCTAAGGTACAGCAAGCACAAGAAGCGCTAAATACTGCGCAATTTAACTTAGATACTGAACAGAATAATGCCAAACAGAAAATAATGGAATTTTTCAGCCAAATGATAAACACAAAAATTAGCCTGGAAAACAAACTAGAGAGAGAACAAAGTGCTATACGAACCCGGAACCTTTATATGTCTCAGTATCTGGAGTTAGGTACTCGCTCATTCTCCGATTTGACTAGCGCTGAATCGGAGATCCACCAGACCAAAGCAGACATTATTAACAGTAATTATGCGGTATCGAACCTTGCCCTTGAAAGTCTCTACTATGCCGGCAAGCTAATGAATTTATTGGAAAATAAAGGATGATATAGTGCAAGATATGGATTTCTTTTCCTACATGGAAAGTGATAGTGACGCCAAAGAGTACTATCTGGAACAATGGAAAAGTGCGTTGGTTAATATCGCTCACCATTATCGACTTAATGTTTCAGAACAGAATATTCTGATAACATCTTTATGGCATGACAATGAGTCAACCCGCAAAGTCATAGAAATCATGAGTCGTCGAGCCGGGCTTTCTTTTAAAGAAGACTTTGTTGATGGCTATCGGTTTAATTCCTGGCTATTTCCTCAGGTGCTGGAAATGAAAGATGGGCGTCTGGCCATTATTAAAAGCATTGATGAGGATAAAATTTTTGTTATCTCGTTTATTGAAGATGGTGATCTGATCTCGTTAGTACCAGAAGAGCAGGTTCGTGCTGAAGGGCGCCGAATTATCACTTTGCGGCCGGCAAAAAATGTCTCCGATTCCCGAATTGACGACTATATCAAGCCGGCTGAGAAGTACTGGGTCTGGAAGATTATTTTTGCTGACATGAAGCCATATTACTTGGTCATACTTGGCTCCCTGTTTGTCAATATTCTCGGCCTGGCAGGTATCACTTACTCGATGCAGACCTACGATCGTATCATTCCTGCACAGTCACATCCCACCATGTGGGTGCTTTTTATTGGCGTGGTTGTGGCGCTGATTTTTGATTTCACCTTACGTTTAATCCGCCATAGCGTAACCGATATTCTGGGAAAACGTGCCGATCTGATTATTTCAGACAGGGTATTTGGCCGGGCCTTGAGGATTAAAAATGCCTACCGTCCAAAATCTACCGGCTCGTTTATTTCTCAACTAAAGGAACTGGAACAGGTTCGTGAAATGATGACCTCGTCGACCGTCGTCGCAATTACGGATTTGCCGTTCTTCTTTATGTTCCTGGTGATTATCTATTTTTTGGGCGGAATTGTCTTCCTCGTGCCTTTGGCCGGAGCAATTCTTATGGTGCTTCCTGGTTTATTGAGTCAAAAGAAGCTTTTTCGCCTGGCCAACACGGCCACGAGAGAATCCAGCCTGCGTAATGCCATGCTGGTCGAAACGGTTCAGGGGCTGGATGACATCAAATTTTTACAGGCTGAGCATCGTTTTCAACAGCAATGGCTGCATTACATTAAGACGACATCAGAAAATAGTCTGGAACTAAAGCACCTGACGCATACGTTAACCACCTGGTCTTATTTAGTTCAAAGTTCGGTGTTCGTTTGCTTGATCCTGGTGGGAACCCCGTTTGTTATGTCCGGCGATCTTTCTACCGGAGCATTAGTCGCCTCATCCATTCTTAGCTCAAGAATGATGGCACCCATTGCACAAATTGCCAACATCATTACTCGCTGGCAACAAACCAAAGTGGCGATGACAGGCCTCGACTCGATTATGCAATTACCCATTGACCAGCCGGAGCATCAGAGATTGATCCATAAGAAATTTATCGAAGGTAAATATTCGATAAAAAACGCTTCCTTTATGCATCATGCCGATGGCCAGAAAATAGCCGTGAGCGTTGATTCACTGGAGATCAATGCGGGTGAGCGTATTGCAATTCTTGGGCGCAACGGTTCGGGGAAATCATCACTGTTAAACGCGCTTTCAGGAATGATGCACCAGAGGTCCGGAGAGGTGATCCTGGATGGTATTAATATTAATGATATCGACCCCGCCGATCTGCGTCGCGATGTTGGATATCTGAGCCAAAACTCCCGGCTTTTTTTTGGTTCCCTTAGAGAGAACATTACGCTGGGCTCCCCGTTGGCGCGGGATGAGGATATAGTTGAAGCAATCAAGATCACCGGAGCTATTAATTTCATTAACCAACTTCCGTCTGGCTTAGATTATATTATCCAGGAAGGTGGTCATGGTCTTTCAGGTGGGCAGCAGCAAACAATTTTGCTGGCAAGACTGGTGTTGCGTAATCCTAATATTGTTATTATGGATGAACCAACTTCCTCTCTTGATGATGTTACTGAAGATGAGTTCGTCAAAAAAATGGGTATCTGGATTTCAGGTAAAACAGTTATTATTGCCACCCATCGTAAAAAAATATTGGATCTCGTTAACCGGACTATCGTTGTGTCTGGCGGAAGAATTGTGTTAGATAAAAGCAAGAATGAGATTATTGATGAAATGTAACTATACACTTTCAATAACGACAAAATTATATTTTGTTCCAGCTATTTCAGGTGATGGTCTTCAATGAAAAATATTTCTGGGAAATTAAAAAAGAAGTTTCTGCTTGCAAAAGACTTTTGTAAGCATGTGTTTTTTACAAAAGACAAGAATGCCACCCGGCGGGCACGAGAGACGGATGAGTTTACGCTTGCCAATACCCATGGTGGCGTAAAAACCAGCAGGGCAATTTATATCCTGCTCAGCGTTATCTTTTTCCTCAGTATATTTTTGCTGTGGGCCTCCATGTTCAGTATTGATGAGGTCTCTAAAGGCGATGGTCGGGTGATCCCCAGTTCGAAAGAGAAAATCATTCAATCTCTTGATGGCGGGATCCTCGATAAAATAAATGTTACAGAGGGGCAAATCGTTCAGGCAGGAGATATTATTGCCAACCTTGATACGATAAGAACTCAGGCTGCAGTGATGGAATCTGAATCCAAATATCGGGTGTTATTGGCCAGCAAGGTTAGGCTCCTGGCGGAGATAAGCGATCTCCCTTTAGTGTTTCCAGACGAGCTGAATGATTTTCCGGAAATCACCGGCAGAGAAAGGATACTTTATACTTCGCGGAAAAATAATTATATCTCGTCAATTAAAGACATCCAGGCATCTAAGGTGTTATTGAACAATGAGCTCGCGATCAATACACGACTTATGGCGAAGGGCGCGTCAAGTAAAGTCGATGTTATCAGGCTCAGGAAGCAGCTGGTTGATCTGAACATGAAAGAGTCAGAGCTGAATTACAACTACCAGGTAAGATCAGGTGAGGATCTATCCAGAATTTCCGGGGAAGTTGATTCGCTGTATCAAAAGATCATTGGCCAGCGCGATTTGCTGAAAAAATCAACCATTACTTCGCCGGTCAGAGGGATTGTAAAAAATATAGAAGTTAACACTATTGGTGGGGTTATTCCTCCTAATGGAACCATCATGAATATCGTTCCTCTTGACGATCGACTGCTTATTGAAGCAAAGATCTTGCCGCGTGATATCGCTTTTATTCATCCAGGGCAGCGTGCAATTGTTAAAATTACCGCATATGACTACTCAATTTATGGCGGTCTAGACGGTGAAGTGGTAACGATTTCCCCTGATACCATTTCCGACCCTCAAAAACCTGAAGTCGTCTTTTATCGTGTCTATATCAGAACGACAAAAGATCATTTACAGACCATGGATAACAAACAGCACTTTATCTCTCCAGGGATGGTGGCCAGTGTTGATATCAAGACTGGCAATAAGACTATCCTCCAGTACCTGATTAAACCATTTAACAAGGTTGGTGAAGCATTAAGGGAAAGATAACGGAAGATCCCCTTCGGGCTGAGGGATCCCCAGAAAATCCATATCAGCTAACCAGCGCCATACGTCGGTAGATGCTGGTTAGCTGACATAATATCTTTTCAGGATCTACCTGCTTGAGGATTTTCTGGCAATGTCGTAAGACATTTTCTGCCAGTGTTAGAAAGGATAATACTCTTCGCTTCCTGATACTGTTTGCCTGGTAATTTAGATGAAGATCTTTATTTTCAAAATGATAGTCCAACAACCAAAGCATGATACTGGCAAGAGTAACCCAAACTAAGACTGTAATTAAAATTGTGTAATTGCCTGTTGATATGTTCACTCCAATAACGGAGACAGGCAAACGATGGACGAAATGACGAAGTTAACCGTCGAAACAGCTCTCAATGCAGAGCTGACAGACCATCTCGGGCACGAGAAAAATGCCCCTAAATCAGGTTCTAATACCCGAAATGGTTACTCGTCTAAAACCGTGTTATGCGACGATGGTGAGATTGAACTGAGCACGCCACGTGACCGCGAAAATACCTTCGAACCGCAGCTGATAAAGAAAAATCAGACGCGTATCACGCAGATGGATAGCCAGATATTGTCCCTGCCCACGCAGGTGCCGGTCGACGCGCTGGGTGCTCCGCCGTCCGCCGCCGTGGTCCCGGACGTGCTCACACAACGGGTGCACCGGCAGTTGTTTTTCCAGTACACCGGTAAGCATTTTTAGTACAAGGGCATCGGATGAGGACCAGAGGGCGACGGTTTCGCCGGAGGCCTTTCTGACAATCTGTAACGGAGACAGGACACATAACCCGGTATTAACGGCACTAAGAGTCTATCTCAATAGGACTTTATTCCAGACGATAAGACCACAGGCAAAATGCAACATGGCCTCGTAATTTTCAGACGTCTTTTCCCATCGGGTCAGGATCCGTTGCATTTTTTTTACAAATAAATGAACACGTGTTCATCTTTGAGAAAGATGTCGAATAAAAGGATCGCCCATGAGTTATTTGCAAATTAATAAGCTGAAGATTGGCTACGGCAATAACATCGTTCTCCACGATATTTATTTAGCGGTGGAGAAGGGCGAGATGATAGCGCTGCTTGGACCTTCTGGCTGCGGAAAAACTACGCTACTCAATGCATTATGCGGATTTGTTCCCGTACGTTCAGGGGCTGTCGCCATCAATGGACGGGATATTACGCACAGCACGCCGGAACAGCGAAATATCACCATGGTTTTTCAGAGTTATGCGTTGTGGCCGCACTTTACCGTCGCACAAAATATTGGCTATGGCTTAAAAGTACGTCGTGTGAAAAAAGAAGCGATTCAACAACGGGTGCAGGAATTATTAAAAATCGTCAACCTTGAAGGTTACGCAGATATAAAAGTGACCGCACTTTCCGGCGGTCAGCGTCAGCGCGTGGCGCTGGCACGCGCGCTGGCGATTGAACCTGACGTACTGGTACTGGATGAGCCGCTGTCGAACCTCGATGCCAAAGTGCGCCTCAATGTACGCCATGAAATTAAAGCGCTGCAAAAGAAGCTTGGCTTTACCTCGCTTATCGTCACCCACGATCAGCAGGAAGCGCTGGTGATGGCGGATCGCATTGCGGTGCTGAATAACGGGCGTATCGAGCAAATCGGTACGCCGGAAGATATCTACCATCGCCCGGCAACGCCGTTCGTGGCGGATTTTATGGGTGCGGATAACTGCCTGGCGAGCGCGGATGACGAGGGCAAAACCCTCTATTTTCGCAGCGCGGATGTCACCATTCACGCCGCATTGACGCCCACGGCACCGCAGGGGTTAGTGCTGGAGGGCGTGATTGAGGAGAGCGCGTTTCTCGGCCACCAGTACCGCCACAGCGTGCGCTGCGATGGGCAGCTTTTGCTCGCTGATTCACCGCAGTTCTGGCCAGCGCAAACGCCTGTGGTGCTGCATGTTCCGCAACCGGCGCTGCATCTTTTTGAACAACCTTTGTAATGCTAACCGACACACTTTTTCCTGGGGATACATTATGTCCGTAAAAACGAAACTTGCTGTCACAGCCGCACTCTGTTTGGGGTCACTGCATGCCGCGAACGCCGAAACGGTTCTCAATGTTGCAACGGCGGGCGATCAAAATATGGTGGACTATGTCAAAACCTGGTTGGGGCCGAAATTTGAAGCCACGCATCCCGGGGTAAAAGTGCAGGTGATCGGCACCGGGCCAGGCGATGCCGGGTCGAATAAGATCATTGAAAAACTGACAGCGCAGCAGCAAAGCGGCGCGAAAAGCTGGGATATTGACGTTGCTGTGGTGCATCAGAACGCCGGTGGACAACTGGTTGAAAAAGGGTTGCTGGATAAATATCGTCCGGCTATCAGCACCGGCACGATGGTGACGGCGGAAAACGCGAAGAATGCGTTGGGCGTCAACGTTGATGGCTATGTCATGCCGATGTTCTTAAGCCAGACGGCAATTGCCTATAACAGCGATCTTGTCAAAACCCCGCCGAAATCCTACGACGAACTGGTGCAGTGGTCAGAGAAAAACCCGAAAGCCTTTGGTTATAACGGTATTAAAAACGGCATGTCCGGCGTGAGCTTTGTGGTGGGCTGGATGTATGCCTACGGCACCAGTGCGGATCGCCTTACCGCGCAGCCTTACGATAAAGCCGTGGAAAAAGAGTGGGCTCAGGCTTACACCAAACTGAAAGAATTCAACAAGAACGTCACCTTTACGCCCGGCAACGCCGGCACGCTGGATATGCTAAGCCGTGGTGAAATCACTATGGGGCCTGTGTGGGTCGATATGTTCTATAGCTGGAAAGATCAGGGCAAGCTGCCACCGTCGATCAAACTGGCGTTGATTGCGCCGGGTATGCCAGGACAGCCGATGTACTACGTGGTGCCAGCGCATGCCGCGCAGGCCAAACTGGCGCAGGAATTTATTGCACTGGCGACCAGCCCGGAAGTGCAGGCGCAGGGGATTGTGAAGCAGTTTAACTGGTATCCAGGGATTGACGCGAAATACGTCAAAGAGAAGTTGGATGATGCCACCTGGCAGAAGTTGTTCGCTGAAATTTCACCGCAAGATTTGGCGAAATACGGCAAAAACTTCCCGATTACCCACTACTTTGACGACATCAAAGAGGGTTACGAGAGCCAGGTTTCCAACTGATGAATGTGGGTGCCCGGATGTTGTCGGTCCGGGCATCTTTTTTACGGTGATAACTCAGGTTTACCATGCGACACGCGATGAAATATTTACTGCTGGTGGCTCCGGCGACGCTGATGATAGCGGTGTTTTTCCTCTGGCCGCTGGGCTTTTCGCTGATCTCCGCCTTTACCCGCGAAACAGGGCAACTGACGTTGGTGCACTTTAATAAAGTGTTGGCGCTCTATTCGAATGACATTCTGTTTACCGTGGTTATTGTGCTGACGTCGCTGGCGATCCTCGCGCTGCTGTCGATCGGCATCGCGGCGATCATTGTGCTGTCGCCGTTTCGCAGGATCGTCAAAACGCTGGCCTTTTTGTATCGCTTACCGCTGTTTATTCCCTTTATTGTGACCGCGCAAATGATGCGGACTTTTCTGGCGAAAAACGGCCTGATGAATAATGTGCTGGTAGCCGCCGGGGTGATGACGCCGATGGAGACCTCGTCGCTGCTCGGCTGGAGCGGGATTATTATTACGTTTGTCTGGAAACAGATGGCCTTCACTACGCTGCTGATTTGCGGCGCGATGTCGGCGGTCGATCCGGCCCATATTCTGGCAGCGAAAAACCTTGGTGCTTCCCGCCTGCGTATTCTGTTCGACATTATTTTGCCGCAGGTGCTGCCGACGATTGGCGTGGCGATGGTGCTGTCAACCGTGACGATGATGTCGGTCCTTTCTGTGCCGCTGATGATTGGCACCGGTACGCCAACGATGATGACGGTAGATATGGCGTTTCGCGTCAACTCTTACGGTGACTACCCGGTCGCTAACGCGATGGGCGTCATTTCATATCTGATTTGCGCGCTGCTTTCCTGGTTCTATTTACGCCACAGCCTACAGGCGAAAGGAGCGCAGTCATGAATGCCTTCCGACAACAACTGCGCGGCAGTTTTCTGCTGCAAACGCTGCTGCTGACATTTCTGGTGCTGGCGCTGTTCGGCCCGTTGCTGAATCTGCTGATCTGGACGGTGGCGGAGAGCTGGTTCTTCCCCCATACGCTGCCGAGTCAGTGGGGGCTGAAATACTGGAGTCAGGTGTTTAGCCCGTATAGCGACGTTTCGGGTTCGCTGTCGATAAGCGTGTTGATTGCTGTGCTGGCGGTGCTGGTTTGCCTGCTCATCTCTGTACCGGCAGGGTATGCGCTCGCCCAGCGCGGTATGCCGTGTCGAGCATTTTTTATGCTGCTGTTTCTGATCCCGCAGGCGTTTCCCAATCTGACGGTGTATATGAACGTGGCACGGTTGTTTTATCAGTGGGGGTTAAATGGCACGATTGCCGGTGTGGTGCTGGTACACAGCGTACATGGGCTGATGTATTCCATCTGGATAAGCGTCGCGGCGTTTTCGTCGCTCGATCCGCTGCTGGCGCGCGCGTCGCGAAATCTCGGTGCCGGACCGGTATATACGTTTTTCCATATTATTTTGCCGCAGGCCGCACCAGGTCTAATTGCCGCCAGCATCTTTGTATTTCTGGAATCGCTGGATGAGTTTACCGCCACTTTCTTCGTCGGCGCGCCGGATATCACCACGCTGCCTATTTTGCTTTATACCGCCAGCATGTCGGGCAACTACCAAGTGTCGTCGATCACCGCGCTGATCCTGCTGGTGCCTTCGGTGCTGTTTATGCTGGTAATCCACAAGTTCATGCGCCCCGAGATGCTGTCGAAGCTGGGGAAATAAGCGGGCAAGTGGCAATAAAAATGACGGGTTCCATAAGGCAACCCGTCATTTTAGATACCTTTAAAACCAAGCTGGCGCTTCATTTTTATCAAGTATTTGTATCAGGTAATGACCATTGGCCAGTCTGGTGGAGCTTTACGCGAGACGTCTGCCATGACCTGCACCACGTTGTGCCAGATGTTGGTGAAATCCAACACTGTAATACCCAGCAGCCCGGTCGCGAACCAGCACGCCGCCGCTAAACCCATGCCGCTACTGATCACTGCCAGACCGACATAATCAGCCCGACGGAAGCGAATATTTAGCGTACTGGCCATAAACATCAACACTGCGCTCAATAACTGCCAGCGCAACAGAACCACGCTGGTGGTAAAGGTAGCCATGAAACCATCCTCAGAAAGAATCGAATACCGGGCGGACCAGGCGTTACGCGCGAATGGCAAAGATGACGCAGAAGTCCGCAGGAGTAGCACAACAATGTGAAACGGCCTGCCCGTTTCAATAATGTGTGAACTGTATCACACTTGATGATTTATTCGCCAGTAGGAAGAGCATCTTTCATGGATATTTCCTACTAATTTTAGTGGGGATAAACGCGATTTTTCGCGAGGATCTATTGCTTAGTCCGGCATTATTCATGTATTAAGGTGGTATTTAGCACCCTACTTGTCACAATATTTATACTCCGCATAACCTATATTATGCTTCTGTTGTTAGCTTTATTTACCTGTTGATAGTTATTCAGGTGTCTGATCTTTATCGATATATTCTTTCTTGTCACGGTTTATGTGCTGAGCACGTTTACGTTATGTGGCAGCTGCGAGCGACTATTTTTTCTTCCTGATTAAATCATGGCAGGCTGGTTTGGTGTTAATAACCTGCGAAAAGAAAAAATGAACACAGAGTATTTAGCTGTTTTCCAGGAAACGGCGCAGCGGCGTTGGCACTTCTGGCGAAGTTGATGCCATGGCTCGCTGCACAACGTGGCATGGCAGATAGCCTGCAACGGAGAGGTGGAGTGTACGCTACGCGATGCACAGACCCTGCTGGAACAGTTGCAACTGCGTCGTAATCAGCGTGCCTGCCGCGTTATATGCTGGTGACGGAATGTCGGGAAATTATTATTCCCGACACAGTCATTCGCCACCAATAAATTGCAAAGCGGCGTGTTATGTAAGCTGAATTATAAAGATCTGAGCATCAACGGTTATTTCTTTTTAGCGTTTGCATATCCTTTGCCTTCACTGTCTATAATCAAGAATATGGTTATTATTCTGGTGGGGAAACAAGAAATGCAGCGCGTCGTGATGCAATATAAAGCACTGTTCGATCGTGCTCCGGTTTTAATGAATTCTTTCGATAAAACGAATCGCTGTATTTTATGGAATAGCGAGTGTGAACGTTTATTTGGCTGGAGAATTAATGAGCTTAATCAGCAGTCCGATCCATTAGCACTCTTTTTCCCTGATCCGGAGATGCGCCAGCAAATTCGCTCTTCGGTTAATACTTCGCCCGCCGTTGATATGCATGAGTGGCATCCGATACGCCGCGATGGACAGGTGCTGACGTGCTTTGGTCAAATATTTTGCTGCCTGACCGCTCAATTCTGAGTATTGGCCTGGATATCACCGAGCGTAAAAAAGCGGAGCGGCAGTTGGAGAAAAAAGCGACGATTGACGATCTGACCGGCTGCTACAATCGTTTCTCTATGCTGCGGAAGTTAAAGGAGGCGCTGGTACAGTGCAAACCTGAGGAACCCCGTAGCCATTTCACTCTGTTAATGCTGGATCTGGATTACTTCAAAAAGATCAACGATCGCTGGGGACATTTGACGGGTGATGCTGCACTGGTGCATTTTTGTGACCAGATTCGTGAGCATAGCGATCCGTCTTATCTCTTTGGTCGCCTGTGAGGTGAGGAATTTCTGATTTTGATGCCGCACACCGATCGTAAAAATGCGCTGCGTTTTAGCCAAAAAATTCGTGCTGCATTAGCTTGTTCACCTTTGTTAAGCGGGAGTGAAAAGATCCCATTATCCTTTAGCGCTGGTTTAGTATTCGTGTGCGGTGAGCAGACAGATACTCCAGTTTTACTTACGCTTGCCGACAACGCGCTGTACGATGCAAAACGTAGCGGACGCAGTAAAACAGTGGTCGCCAGCGCTTTTTATAAATAAATACGCAAAGATGAAAGAATATCATTCCCTGGATGAAAAAATACCCGACAGGCCATGCCTTTTTTTATCCTGCGGCGAGTTTGGCTTAATCAGCGATACTATGTTGTATTAAGTGAAAACACCCCATAATGAATGGTTAAATATTTTCCTTAATATAAACATTGGGCACACTTTGAGTTTACCTTGCAGCCAGAATATTCTGGTCATAACCAAATATTAGGTTTTTAGAGAGAAAAGGCAGTTGCTAATGTCGGATGATTCATGCAACGTAATCACCTGTTTATCAAAGCATCCTGCCGTACATTAAAAAGGCACAATAAATGCGTGGATATAGGCGGACATGAATCATAGCGTCCTTCGCAAGATGCTCAGAGTCGTCGTGATCATCATAGGTGTCATCCTGCCGGTGATGCTGTCGCTATGGTTTGCACATATCCGTGCAGTAAATGAAACAGCCTCCCAGCTCCGCTCTTTTGCCCAACTGGCGTTAAATAAAACTGAAGCGGTTATCCAGCAAGTGGATAGCGTTCGCACCGCTGCGGAAAAATATCAGGGTCAGATATGCTCGCTGGAGCATCGCAAAGCGATGCTGGATATTGTACGCAGCAGTTTGTATGTTGCCGATCTCATCTATGCGCATGGTGATCTATTTTTATGCTCCAGCGTTATTGCACCCGCGCAATCATATGCTATTGCGCCTGCAGAGTATAAACGCTCGCCAGACATTGCTATTTATTATTACCGCAATACACCGTTTTACGCTGGTTATAAAATGGTCTACATGCAGCGTGGTAACTACGTTGCGGTGATCAATCCTCTTTCCTATAGCGATGTCGCCTCGGAAGATAAAACGCTGGCGTACGGCGTCTACGACACCGTGAGCGAATTATTTTTCTCCCTCAGTAAAAGTGCGAACCTGGAGACGCTGAAGAAACTGATCCACAGCCAGGCATCAACCTTCCAGCAGGACGGGCGTTTTTACACCATCGCGCATTCGGATAAACGTCCAATTGCTATCATTGTGTCGACCTCTAATGAGCACTATTTTCGGGCGCTGTACCATCAAGTGATGCTGCTGCTACCGCTGGGGCTAATTTGCAGTGTGATCCTTTGTTTAGTGTGGTCACGAACGCGACAAGAATTTAACTCGCCCCGCCGTATGCTCCACCGCGCGTTAACTAAGCGTCAGCTTCAACTCCACTATCAACCGATTATCGATATTAAAAATGGCACCTGCGTCGGCGCTGAAGCGCTGTTACGCTGGCCGGGTTTTAATGGCCAGATAATGAGCCCGGCGGAATTTATTCCGCTGGCGGAAAAAGAGGGGATGATCGAACGCATCACGGATTATGTCGTCGATGAAGTGTTTAGCGATCTCGGCGACTTCCTGGCGGTGGTGCCGCATCTTTATATTTCGATTAACTTATCGGCTGCGGATTTTCACTCTTCGCGCCTTATTTCATTGATTTCCAATAAGACCAGGGAACACGCTGTACGCGCGGAGCAGATTAAGATCGAAGTGACGGAGCGCGGGTTTATCGATGTGCCTAAAACCACGCCGGTGATTCAGGCGTTTCGTCAGGCGGGCTATGAAGTGGCGATTGATGATTTCGGTACCGGATATTCCAACCTGCATAACCTCTATTCCCTGAATGTTGATATCCTGAAAATCGACAAATCCTTTATCGACACGCTGACTACCAATAGCACTAGTCATCTGATTGCTGAACATATTATCGAGATGGCGCAGAGTCTGCGTCTGAAGATTATTGCCGAAGGGGTGGAAACGGCAGAGCAGGTGAGCTGGTTGCTGAAGCGCGGTGTGCAGTTCTGCCAGGGCTGGCACTTTGCCAAAGCGTTGCCGCCTGAGGACTTTAAACTCTGGGTGCGGCATCCACCGTCATTAAAATGATGGCGGGTCGCGTACCCCATTACCCTCAATAACCGCATCGCCATTTCTTCCCTCTGTTGATGCAGTAATAACGGCAATAAATACTTTATTGAAAGTATGATGGAGAAGCATTTCAATTCCATTGAAAAATGTATTGAGCTACAGGTGTGCAGACTTGTGAATATTTAATGAGGTTCGTCGGCATGACGTGTTTTATAAGGAATTCTTTATTTTATACCCTAAATAATTCGAGTTGCAGGAAGGCGGCGACGCAGTGACAAATTCGTCGGGAACGAATTTGCCCAACCAAAGGTTGGCCTCCGGTGAGAGACAGGATGTCTCTCAGTAATCCCCAGCAGCTTACTTCAGTAAGTGACTGGGGTGAGCGACAAATCTGCCGGGAGCAGACAATCCAGGAAAATAGTCGCTGTATTAAACGCGAATAAGGAAGGGGACAAATTTATCGCTGGTGAGAGAGGATTCGGTGGTAAAGCCTGGGGAGCGGTGAAGATTTACCACACCAGCTCGCCCTGAACGCTGCTTTGATGGTTGTCAGGCATGGTGCCGGTAATCGCTGGGAGTGCGATCGAATTCGCGGCGAAACACTCGCGAAAACGTCTGTTGTGAGACGTAACCTAAATCCATCGCAATATCAAAAATAGGGCGTTGCGTGGTGCGCAGCGCTTCGGCTGCCAGCAATAATCGGCGCTGGCGAATATAGTCGCCCAGCGTTTGATGCATCACGGTACGGAACATTCTCTGTAGATACCACTTTGAATAACCTGACTTTCTGGCGACTACATCAATATTCATTGGTTGATCGATATGTTCATCAATCCACTCGATAAGCGTCTGAATAATTTGCTGATGGGACATAAAGCTTCCTCATTTCCCGATTCGTCGTTTTGTCTGGAAACGAGTATAATTCCTCAAGTTAACTTGAGGTAAAGGGGTTTTATGGAAAAGAGAATGCCACGTATTAAATCTCTGCTCAGCCCTGGAGAAGTGGCGAAACGTAGCGGAGTGGCTGTTTCTGCGCTGCACTTTTATGAGAGCAAAGGGCTTATCAAAAGCCTGCGCAACAGCGGCAATCAGCGACGGTATACCCGCGATGTGCTGCGCTACGTGGCGATCATCAAGATTGCCCAGCGCATTGGTATTCCGCTGTCGACTATTGGCGAAGCATTCGGTGTTTTGCCGGAAGGGCACACCCTAAGTAAAAAAGAGTGGAAGCAATTGTCGTCGCAATGGCGGGAAGAGCTGGACCGACGTATTCATACGCTGGTTGCGCTGCGTGATGAGCTGGATGGCTGTATCGGCTGCGGTTGTTTGTCGCGCAGTGAATGTCCGCTGCGTAACCCTGGTGATCAGTTGGGGCAGCAGGGCACCGGCGCGCGCTTGCTGGAAGATGACTGAAACGTGCAAAAAAACTAAAGCGCCCGTTGGGGCGCTTTAGTCGTTTTCCGGTCTTTGTCTTTCTCTCTATCCCGTTCTGTCACAGGAGGGTTTCCCCCGACATCAGCACTCCTCAAGTATGTTGGAGGTTCCGGATTGTGCTGACACTTTTAGTGTAGTTCCCTTATGCAAAACTGCTACTTTTTTGCTCATTTTCTTTCAAAATATTTCATCCGCCGTTCCGCTGATTTTCTATAGTTAATGCGTCAATCCGCGCAGGAGTAAACCATGCTTACGGTGCATCACCTGAATCAATCGCGCTCGCAGCGCATTCTCTGGGCCTTGGAAGAGCTGGGTGTGCCGTACCAGATTGTCCATTTGTTGGCGCGCGGGTGATTGTCCAGGGCGGGCCGTTTGATTTACCCGACTGCTAAGAATGTTTGTAAGATGTTGTAAAGTTGCGCACTGACGATAACGTTTGCGCATCGTCCGCCTGGATCTTCGCCGTGATAAGCAAAATTTAGCAAAAAGCGGCAAAGTTCAGTTGAAAAGCGCCGTGTAAACGCTGGATAATCGTTTGCCTTTTTTTGACCAACCGTTGTATGCGCGGAGTTAAACGTTTGCTTTTTTGTGGCTCCTTACCACAACGCAGCACAGGGAGATGACGTTTAACCGGCAGTGGACTGTCCCACCACGCAATACAATGCACAATAAAATTCTCAGGGGATGTTTTCTATGTCTACGCCTTCTGCGCGTACCAATGGTTCGCTTGACGTACTGTTTAAAATTTCTGCCCGCGGCAGTACCGTTCGTCAGGAAATCGTTGCCGGTTTAACCACGTTCCTCGCGATGGTCTATTCGGTGATCGTGGTGCCTGGCATGTTGGGTAAAGCAGGTTTCCCGCCTACCGCTGTTTTCGTCGCCACCTGTCTGGTCGCCGGTGTTGGTTCCATTGTTATGGGGCTGTGGGCAAATCTGCCGCTGGCCATCGGCTGTGCTATCTCTCTGACCGCGTTCACCGCTTTCAGCCTGGTACTGGGTCAGCACATCAGCGTACCTGTCGCGCTTGGCGCGGTGTTCCTGATGGGTGTGCTGTTCACCATCATCTCCGCGACCGGCATCCGTAGCTGGATCCTGCGCAACCTGCCGCATGGCGTTGCGCACGGCACCGGCATCGGTATTGGCCTGTTCCTGCTGCTGATTGCCGCAAACGGCGTTGGCCTGGTGATCAAAAACCCGCTGGACGGTTTGCCGGTTACGCTGGGACACTTCGCCAGCTTCCCGGTGATCATGTCGTTGATCGGTCTGGCGGTGATTATCGGTCTGGAAAAACTGAAAGTGCCGGGCGGCATTCTGCTGACCATCATCGGCGTTTCCATCGTTGGCCTGATTTTCGATCCGAGCGTGCATTTCTCCGGTATTTTCGCCATGCCGTCGCTGAGCGATGACAAAGGCAACTCGCTGATCGGTAGCCTGGATATCGTGGGCGCGCTGAACCCGGTAGTGCTGCCGAGTGTGCTGGCGCTGGTGATGACGGCGGTGTTTGACGCCACCGGTACTATCCGTGCGGTAGCGGGCCAGGCCAATCTGCTGGATAAAGACGGCCAGATCATCGATGGCGGCAAAGCGCTGACCACTGACTCCCTGAGCAGCGTCTTCTCCGGTCTGGTCGGTGCGGCGCCGGCTGCGGTGTATATCGAATCGGCAGCAGGTACGGCGGCAGGCGGTAAAACCGGTCTGACAGCGATTACCGTTGGCGTACTGTTTCTGTTGATCCTGTTCCTCTCTCCGCTCTCTTATCTGGTTCCGGCGTATGCCACTGCGCCAGCGTTGATGTACGTGGGTTTGCTGATGCTGAGCAACGTGGCGAAAATTGATTTCGCTGACTTCGTGGATGCGATGTCCGGCCTGATCACCGCCGTGTTCATCGTGCTGACCTGTAACATCGTCACCGGCATCATGATCGGTTTCGCCTCGCTGGTGATAGGCCGCGTGGTTTCCGGTGAGTGGCGCAAGCTGAACATCGGGACTATCGTGATTGCGGTTGCGTTGGTTGCCTTCTATGCAGGCGGCTGGGCAATCTGAACCACAAACAGTTACATAATGGGCGACTCCGGTCGCCCATTTTTTTGCCCACAGCCCGGTTTCTTTGCGTTAAGCTGAATGCTCTGGACTCAAGGTCTGAGACCGCTATAACAAAACATTGCAAACAGGGAACGCATGGAAATATTTTTTACCATTCTTATCATGACGCTCGTGGTGTCGCTCTCGGGCGTCGTCACGCGTGTGCTGCCTTTTCAAATCCCGCTGCCGTTGATGCAAATCGCCATCGGTGCACTGCTGGCCTTTCCCACGTTTGGCCTGCACGTCGAGTTCGATCCGGAACTGTTTCTGGTGTTGTTTATCCCGCCGCTGTTGTTTGCTGACGGCTGGAAAACGCCGACGCGCGAGTTTCTCGAGCATGGCCGCGAAATCTTCGGCCTTGCGCTGGCGCTGGTGGTGATCACCGTGGTCGGGATCGGCTTCTTAATCTACTGGCTGGTGCCAGGCATTCCGCTGGTGCCCGCTTTCGCGCTGGCGGCGGTGCTGTCGCCGACTGATGCGGTGGCGCTCTCCGGCATTGTTGGTGAAGGGCGCATTCCGAAAAAAATCATGGGTATTTTGCAGGGCGAAGCGTTGATGAACGACGCTTCCGGCCTGGTATCACTGAAATTCGCCGTCGCCGTGGCGATGGGCACGATGGTCTTTACCGTCGGCGGCGCCACGGTCGAATTTATGAAAGTGGCGATTGGCGGCCTGCTGGCTGGCTTTGTGGTGAGCTGGCTGTATGGCCGTTCGCTGCGCTTTCTCAGCCGCTGGGGCGGTGATGAACCGGCCACGCAGATCGTGCTGCTGTTCCTGCTGCCGTTTGCTTCTTATCTGATTGCGGAACATATCGGCGTCTCCGGCATCCTGGCCGCCGTTGCGGCGGGGATGACTATCACCCGTTCCGGGGTTATGCGCACCGCGCCGTTGGCGATGCGTCTGCGTGCTAACAGTACCTGGGCGATGCTGGAATTTGTCTTTAACGGCATGGTGTTCTTGCTGTTAGGCTTGCAACTGCCGGGGATCCTGACATCCTCACTGGCGGCGGCGGAAGCCGATCCGAATGTCGAAACCTGGATACTGTTCACCGATATCGTGCTGATCTATGCCGCGCTGATGCTGGTGCGTTTCGGCTGGCTGTGGACGATGAAGAGATTCAGCCTGCGTTTCTTACATAAAAAGCCGATGCAGTTCGCCTCCTGGAGCGATCGCGAACTACTGATCGCCACCTTTGCTGGTGTTCGCGGGGCCATCACGCTGGCCGGTGTGCTCTCCATTCCATTGCTGCTGCCCGGCGGCGATGTCTTCCCGGCGCGTTACGAGCTGGTATTTCTTTCCGCTGGGGTGATCCTTTTCTCGCTGTTCGTTGGCGTCATCGCGTTGCCGTCGCTGTTGCAGCATATTGAAGTGCGCGACCACGCTCAGCAGTACAAAGAGGAGCGGATGGCGCGGGCGGTGACTGCCGATGTAGCGATTGTCACGATCCAGAAAATGGAAGAGCGTCTGGCGGCGGATAGCGAAGAGAATATCGATGATCAGTTGCTGACGGAGGTTAGCTCGCGGGTGATTGGTAATCTGCGACGCCGCGCAGATGGGCGCAACAACATCGAAAGCTCACTGCAGGAAGAGAACCTGGAGCGCCGTTTCCGTCTGGCGGCGCTGCGCTCTGAACGCGCCGAGCTTTACCATCTGCGCGCCACCCGGCAGATCAGCAACGAGACACTGCAAAAACTGCTGCACGACCTCGATTTGCTGGAAGCGTTGCTACTGGAAAATAAATGATCACCTTCCGGGGCGGGCTTCTCGCCCCTTTTCCTCGCGGCATAACAATCTAAAATTCTGATAACATCCGAACATGCTCTGTGCAGGATGAGATTTTACATTTCAGGGAATTACCATGAGTGCAAAAACGGCATCGCTAGAAGGCCGGACCCGACAGCACTGGGATCAACTCTCCAGCCACGAGCTGCGGCTTTCCGCTTCATGCCGTATTTCGCTCATCGTAGCCCGCATATTGTCCAGACACTCAGACGCCGGTTCCCCAGCCTTCCCCAATGACGCTTCAGCCTGCACATAATAGCGCTCTGCTTGTTCGGTGGTGAAATGCGTTATGCCGGGAATGCTGCATATCAGGGATGTCCCAAAACGCTGCTGCAAGTCATCAGGATACTTTTCGATCACGTCGGTAGCCTTCAGCACATTCTTCGGGTCTTTAACAAGCGCCGCACTATTCATTCAGGTATGTAATTTATTCGTCGGTGGGGGTTATCAAGTCGGGCCCCTCGTTTCTTGAATTTCCTACTGTACGTGAAACTGTATGCCAGCTAAACATATTGTCTGAATAGCGCCCTCGGCCGCAATCTCTTTAGCGGAATCCTCGTCAGTGCTTTGATTTAGTCTGCGGCAGCGGATACCCGCGTGCGCGATGTGGAAGTGCGTATTCTGACGGCAGGATTTCCGCAGGTGAATTTGCAAGGTCCGTGGGTGCCGGGCAACGCCGCCTGAGCAATGCCGGAACGCTACGCTTTCCCCGCAGGCAATGATGAAGCACCTGACTCAAGCCAGAATTCTTCACAACAGCTTAACCACGCTTGCGCACTATGGGAAAGATAGACGCCTTCGCGCCAAATCATCCCCAGTTGCCAGCGTAAATCGCTTTGCAAAGGAAGCCAGCGCAGGGTTTGTTTATCCAGCCGCTGACAAATCGGTTCCGGCAGAATGGCTATGCCGACACCTGCCTGCACCATCGCTGCCAGAAAATCCCACTGCCCGCTCCGCACGGCGATACGTGGATTCACGCCGTGCTGATTAAACAGCTGCATCAACTGACGGCTGAGGGCAAAATCTTCGTTGTAGATAAGCAAAGGATGCTCGCCTAACTCTTCCGGCGTGACCGATTCGTGTTTCAGCCAGTCGTCGGAGCGCGGCACCAGCACACACATTGGGTAGCTGAACAGCGGCATCGTCGCTAAACCGCTGTCTTCTTCTACCGGCAGCGCGGTCATCGCCAGATCCAGTTCGCTATTGCTTACCGCATGCTGCACCGTCAGGCCACCAAATTCGGCAATTTTCAGTTCGACGCCGGGATAACGCTGACGAAACAAGCTGATCGGCCCGGCCATCAGCATGCCCACCATAGGTGGAATGCCGAGGCGCAACAGGCCTTTGTTCAGATTGTTGATATCGCCAAGCTCCGCTTCCAGCTGTTGGAATTCGGCGAGGATCGCCATGCCGCGTTCAAACACCACATGGCCGGTATCGGTCAGCAGTAATTTGCGGCCATCGCGAATCAACAACGTGCAGTTGAGTTCATCCTCAAGATTTTTCAGCATCTTGCTAATGGTCGGTTGGGTGACGAACAGGCGCTCCGCCGCACGGGTGAAACTTTGCTGGCGTACCACCTCGACAAAATAGCGCAGCGTTCTGATGTCCATAATGATTCCCTGGAACTCTATGTGCGATGAGTTTAATTCATTTCAGCAACGTAAGGGCGCTCTCTGTACTGGCCGTGCACTGAATTTAATCACGAGACGCAGGGAATAAATGGTTTCTGGCTCTGTCATGAAACTGCAAAACAAAGGCCTTATTGCCAGCAACCAGCAATAAGGCCTCTTCGTATCCTGCAATGGTGTTTATTTATAGCGCGACTTCACCTTCGTAAGCCTGACGATAAAGCTCAATGACCTGCTCTTTCGTCGCTTTTCTTGGGTTAGTTAACTGGCAAACATCTTTTTTGGCGTTTTCCGCCATAATGGCAAAGTCTTCAGGTTTTACCCCCAGGCTTTTCAGATCGGCTGGAATGCCGACTTGTTTGCTCAGACGACGAATGGCGGCAATCGCTTTCACTGCCGCTTCATCGGTCGACAGTCCGGCGACTTTTTCACCCATGGCTTCTGCAATATCACGGAAGCGATTAAGGTTGCCAATAAGGTTAAAAGACTCAACATAAGGCAGGAGAATAGCATTACACACGCCATGAGGAAGGTTATAGAATCCGCCCAACTGGTGCGCCATTGCATGTACATAGCCCAGAGAAGCGTTGTTAAACGCGATCCCGGCGAGATATTGAGCATAGGCCATGTTGTCCCTTGCCGTCATATATTCACCGTTCGCTACTGCCTTGGGCAGGTATCGCGTAATCATCTTAATGGCTTGTAATGCGGCGGCATCTGTTAGCGGATTAGCCATGGTCGACACATAGGCTTCGATGGCGTGTGTCAGCGCATCCATGCCGGTTGCTGCGGTAAGGGAAGGTGGCATTCCGACCATTAATACTGGGTCGTTGATGGAGATCTGAGGTGTTACGCGCCAGTCCACGATCGCCATTTTCACCTTGCGTTCTGTATCCGTAATAATACAGAAACGGGTAATTTCGGAGGCGGTTCCTGCGGTGGTATTAATAGCCATCAACGGAATCATATCGTTGCTGGATTTATCCACTCCTTCGTAATCGCGAATATTTCCGCCGTTTGCCGCAACCAGCCCAATGCCTTTTGCGCAGTCATGGGATGAACCGCCACCGAGTGAAACAATCCCATTACAGCCGTGCTCACGATAGCACTCAATGCCTGCTGCTACATTTTTATCCGTAGGGTTTGGCTCTGCACCACCAAATATATGTACATCGATACCGGCTTGCTGGTAAATTTTCGCAACATTATCCGCCATGCCATTTTTTGCCAGAAATGCGTCCGTAACAATAAGTATTTTTTTCACATTTAACGTTTTTGCCAAAGTACCAGCTTCCTGAACACTACCTTCACCAAATACATTTCGTGTTGGTAGGAAATAATATGTCGACATTGCTCATCCTCTGTTCATAAAGGTGATTGTTAAATGCTTTTAAACTCCGGACAAAGTATCAACAAATCAGGATAACGATACTCTGGTGATGCGAATAAAAGCGCTGACTGAGTGTGTTGGGCAATGTTAAAGAAAAACTGAGTGGGAACAGTGAACAACCTCACAAAAATAGTGGTTTTTAACAGAAATAATCAATTATATTTACATGTTGACTTTCTAATTATCACCTGTGTTGTTCATTTGTTATAAATGAAATATGAACATCGTTGTACAGCCTGTGGGTGATAGCTCTTCACATGCATCTGATTACGTCTTATGGCGTGGGGGAGATGCAATCCGCAACAGCTTTATCGTCGTCACTATCACTTCCTGTAATCACGTTGCGGCTGATGCAAAGGCGTGCGTCAGACCTGTCGGCAGGAGGATGCTATGATTGAAGTTGTTCTCTCACCCGTTTGCTCCTGCCTGTTGAAGGTGGGCGAAAACGTGGTCGATAGTATGTAAGCCAGTGCGTATGTGTCTTTTTCTATCACGAAGAGTGAAAAGCGCCAGTGCTGCGCTATTTAACCTAAACGGAATTGATCGTAACGGAATGACGTTTTACAGATTACATGATGTTATGCATTGAATGGGGTAAATCGATTCTGTTATTTTTCTGAGACAAAAGATTGTTAACTGCCAATGTCCGGATTGAGTTTGAACATTTATGGGTTGGCGGTTGAAATAGTAATTACACGCTGAGGGTAAATCATAGTTTTTATTGGTCGTGGCGAGGGCATTATGAATAAAACTCACTGGGATGAAAGTGGCTTATTTCAGGCAATCCTTGATAAATGTCCTGTCGGAATAGCGGTAATTAACTATGAAGGGCTTTATCTCACTGTTAATCCCGCTTATTGCGATATCTATGGCTACACGCAAAATGAGATGCTGTATCACTCTTTCACAATGATTTTTCCTTCCGTAGATAAACAGGCGGTTTTGGAACGGCATCATCGATTCCTTGAAGACGGCGGACGTCTTGGCGGAGAGTGGTCTGTCATGCATCGTGATGGGTCGCAGATGACAGTCTTTTCGGAATCTGTCACGTTTTATCCTGCCCACGGGTTACCGGCCAGGCTGGTCTATGTCCAGAATATTACTGAACGCAAAAAGGCGCAGGAGCAAATGAAAATTGCGACAGCCGTCTTTGAGGCCAGCCAGGAAGCCATTGTTGTGACCAACGACGAAAATAATATCATTACCGTTAACCCGGCATTCACCGTTCTGACCGGATGGTCTTTAGAGGAGGTGAAGGGGCTTAATCCCCGGGAATTTAAATCGGGCCGCCATTCGCATCTTTTTTATACGGAGATGTGGCATTCATTAAACGACACCGGCCAATGGATAGGGGATGTCTGGGATCGACACAAAGATGGTACCGAATTTCTCAAGGAGCTGAGAATTTCGGTGATTAAAGATCCTGATGGTAATGTGATTAATTACGTCGGCATGTTTTCCGACATTACCTTACGCAAAAAACAGGAAGAGTTAATCTGGCAGCAAGCTAATTACGATGCTGTCACCGGTTTACCCAACCGCCATTTGTTTCAAACTAAACTTGAACAGGCCGCCCGCCATGCCTCGCGTACCCGTCATATTATGGCGCTGATGCTCATCGATCTCGATCAATTTAAATCGGTTAATGACAGTATGGGGCACCGTGCAGGGGATGAATTATTAGGCTGTGTGGCGATTCGTTTACTCGAATGCGCTCATAATACTGACTGCGTTGCACGACTCGGTGGCGATGAGTTTGCAATTATTATCCCGGATATTGAAGATCCGTCTGAATGCACGGATATTGCCCGCAACATTCTCAGGAAGCTGGATGCGCCCTTTACGATTAATGGTGAGACCATGTTTGTCTCCGCGAGCATTGGCATTTCTCTTTATCCTGGAGACACGGAAAATCTGGAGGATTTATTTAAGAATGCCGACCAGGCTATGTATGCCGTTAAAAATGCTGGCCGTAAGAATTTTCGCTTCTACTCCCGCGCCCTTCATGATGTGATTCATACGCGCCTTCGGATGATAAGAAATTTAAGAAAGGCACTTGCAGAGAACCAGTTCGTGGTCTATTACCAGCCGATTGTCTCGCTGAAGACGGGGCATATTACACGAATGGAAGCACTGGTTCGCTGGCTTCACCCGGTCCAGGGACTTATTAGCCCGGATGTCTTTATTCCGCTGGCCGAAGATACCGGTCTTATTGTTCCTATTGGTAACTGGATAGCAAACGAGGCCATTACACAACTGGCTTACTGGCGACAAAAATATAATCCTGATCTCAAAATGGCCATTAATTTGTCACCGGTGCAGTTACGCAGCCAGCAATTTGAAGATATTCCCTGGATTCGGGAGCTGCAAAGCAAGGGACTCAATGGTGAGGCGGTCACTATTGAAATTACTGAAGGGCTGCTGCTCAATTCAGAAACACGCGTCAATCATAATTTAAAGATGATACATCAGATCGGTATTCAGATTGCCATAGATGATTTTGGCACAGGTTATTCATCACTGGCGTATTTGAGGAAATTTAATATTGATTTCCTCAAAATTGACCGTTCCTTCGTCGAAGATTTAAAAGGCGTGGGCTTTGAACTCTGTACGGCTATCATTGCGATGGCGCACAGTCTGGGACTCGGTGTGATTGCAGAGGGGGTTGAAACAGAGGAGCAGGAAAAATTGTTGATTGAGCTTGAGTGCGATTATATGCAGGGGTATCTGTATTCGAAGCCGCTGCCAGCCGATGAGATCGAGAAACTGCTGGCTTTACCTTATGTACGATAATCACTTTATTTCATAAAAAGGAGCTGCATTAATCTTGCTACCCTGCAATTCAGGATTGCCAAAGCGATTCTCCAGCCCTGAGAGCAGCAAAAACAGAATTACGGAATGGGCATTGTTGGTTTCAAGGCACCATTCACAGGAGATACAGACAACGTGTTTCTGGTGCCTGACTTAGAGCCTATCCCATTAGGCTATTTTATTTGCCATTTTGGTCCTGGGCAGTGCTCACACAAAATGTGTTGGCATTTTGAACGCCGCTTGCTGCGGCCCTTTAGGGCGGCGTGTACGCTCCGGTTGTTGCGCGCTGTCCGTGTCCAGACTGGCTGCAACAAGATACGCCTGGTGGGATAGGCTCTTATTGATCCTTTATAAAAGTACACCAATCAAACACCAGGCTATCAGTTCTGCTACTTCCTTGCCTCTTATGTATTGCCCTCAACCTCTGGGAGGTCTCGCATCGGTACCTACTACCTTACATATACTTGTCCACGGTGATGACAACCTTCGGGAATTATCTCTCATTGACACACTATATTGGGCATTGTATAAAACCCCCGCATTAGTAATGAGTTTTATTTGCATTAAAAAGAGATCCTGGGTTTTCGAAAACGAGATTAATGAAGGACAGCGTTTAATGAAAAAGGTCATCTGCGCGTTAGGTATGGTGTTTGCGTCGGCCAGTTCTGCTCTGGCAACCACATATCCTCTGACCATTGAAAACTGTGGATATAAAGAGACATTTACCAAACCGCCTGAACGCGTCGTGGCACTGGGGCAAAATACCGTTGAAATTTTGCTCCTGCTGGGCCTGCAAGATAAAGTGACCGCCAGTGCATTTTGGCCGACCAAAGTATTGCCACAACTGGCTGAACAGAATGCAAAAATTAAAACGCTGACGGTAGAAATCCCGACCCTTGAATCAATTCTTGCGCAAAATCCAGATTTTGTCCCGGCTCAATCGCCGCTATTACTGGGGCCAGAAAGTAAGGTCGCGAAACGGGAAGATCTGGTGACCCTTGGTGTGAACAGCTATGTGTCACCAGGTATGTGCGCCACCAAAAAAGCCTCTGGTGATATGTACGGCAGCCGCCAGAAGCTGTGGGATATGACCTATCTTTATAAAGAAATTGAAGATTTCGCTAAAATATTCAACGTTGAAGATCGTGGCCAGGCCGTTATTGCCGATTTCAAAAAACGTGAAGCGGAACTGCGCCAGAAGTTTGGTAACAACAAGAAAGATCTCTCTTTTGTTTTTTGGTTCTCAAGCTCATCTCCTTCTGCTGATGCCTATGTGGGTGGTAAAAACAGCCCATCCGGATTTATTGCCAACGTACTGGGCGGGCATAACGCCATCACCTCCGAGACCGAATGGCCGACGGTAAGTTGGGAAAGCATTATCGCTGCGAATCCAGATGTGATCGTGGTATCCAGTCTGGATCGTAACCGCTGGGCGCTGGATAAAGCTGAAGAAAAAATCAAATTTCTGAAAAGCGATCCTGCCGTCAGCCAGTTGGATGCGGTGAAAAAAGGCCATATTGTGGTGATGGATGGTCAGGCAATGAACCCAACAGTCAGGACTATCTACGGTGCTGAACAGGTCGGCGAACAGCTCAGAAAACTGGGGCTGAACTGATGGCAACCGCTGTTCTTCAGTCTCGACAAGGGTTGCTCCTGACCACCTCGTTGTTGCTTTCCATGGCGTTATTATTCCTGGTGATTGCGATTGGCGTCAGTGTGGGTGAGCTTTCGATCCCGCTGCAAAACGTGGTTTATGCCATCAGCAATAAAATGGGACTGACTGAAGTTCCACTTAGCCGCATCTATGAAAGTGTGATTTGGGACTTTCGTCTGAGCCGTGCGCTGGTGGCGGCATGCTGCGGTGCCGGGTTAGCTATCTGCGGCGCCGTTTTACAAAGCCTGCTGAAAAATGCGCTGGCTGAGCCTTACGTGCTCGGCGTTTCTGCCGGTGCGTCAACGGGGGCGGTTTCTGTCGTCGTATTGGGCATCGGTACCGGTGCCGTCTCTCTTTCTGCGGGCGCATTTGCCGGGGCGTTTGCTGCCTTTGTCTTTGTCGCCTTTCTGACCAACGGCGCCCGCGGCGGTAATGAACGCACTATTCTGGCAGGCGTTGCAGCTTCCCAGCTCTTCAATGCTATCACCGCTTACACCATCAGCACCTCTGCCAGCGCGCAGCAGGCACGCGATGTGATGTTCTGGTTGCTGGGCAGCTTTAGTGGTGTGCGATGGCCTGAATTCCAGTTGGCGCTCATGGTAGTGTTGATTGGGCTTGCGGTTTGCCTCTACTATTCCCGGGCGCTGGATGCCTTCACCTTTGGTGATGATGCTGCCGCATCTCTGGGCATTGCCGTCCCCTGGGTGCGTCTTGCGCTCTTTACTACCACCGCGCTCATCACCGCCACCATTGTCAGCATGGCTGGCTCTATCGGGTTTGTGGGGCTGGTTGTTCCACACGTAATGCGCTTCTTCTTCGGCCCGCTGCATCGAACGTTACTTATCTCCAGTGCACTGGCCGGTGCGATCCTGATGGTGTTGGCTGATATCGCTTCACGCCTGCTGATTGCGCCGCAAAGTCTTCCTGTTGGTGTGGTGACTGCGCTGGTCGGTGTGCCTTTCTTTGCCGTGATTATCTACCGTTCAAGGAATCAGTGATGAGCATCTCCGCTGATAATATTACCTGGAAGGTCGGCAAAAAAGTCATCGTCAATGACGTCTCGCTGAACGTTTCTCGTGGTGAGACTGTAGGGCTTCTTGGCCCCAACGGTTGTGGCAAATCCTCACTTCTTCGCATCCTTGCGGGTCTGCGTCGCCCGGATGCTGGTTGCGTGATGCTGGACGGACAAGACATTTCCCGCGTGACCAAAAAGCAGCTCGCCCGTCGAGTAGCTTTCGTTGAGCAGCACGGCATGACCGATGCCAATATGCGCGTTCGCGATGTGGTAAAACTCGGGCGTATTCCGCACCACTCCCCTTTTTCAAACTGGAGCTCGCACGATGACGAGACCGTTACCGCTGCTCTGCAAAGGGTGAATATGCTGGAAAAAAGCGATCAAGGTTGGCTGAGTCTCTCCGGCGGGGAGCGTCAGCGTGTACATATTGCCCGCGCACTTGCCCAGGCGCCCACCGAAATCCTGCTTGATGAACCGACCAATCATCTGGACATTCACCATCAGATGCAATTAATGCAGTTGATCAGTGAGTTACCTGTCACCAGCATTGTGGCCATACACGATCTAAACCATGCCTCAATGTTTTGTGATTCGCTAATTGTGATGCAGAAAGGACAAATCATTGCCACCGGAACACCTCAGGGCATACTGTCCGAAGAGCTCCTCTGGGACGTATTTCGGGTAAAAACGAAAATTGAGATCTCCCGCTTCCATGGCAAAAAGCACATTCATTTCATTGGCTAGGAGCAGGTAACATGTTTCCGTTCTCCCTGCGTCCTGCAACAACTCTTCGCCCGCCCGTTTTACTGGGCAGCCAGTTTGTTTTCAACATTGGCTTTTACGCGGTCGTCCCTTTCCTGGCGATATTTTTACGCGACGATATGCTGCTCTCCGGCGGCCTTATTGGGCTGATTCTCGGGTTACGCACTTTCTCCCAGCAAGGGATGTTTATCGTCGGCGGTGCGCTCTCTGACCGATATGGTGCAAAGGTTGTTATCCTGTGCGGCTGTATCATTCGTGTTGCGGGTTATCTGTTGCTGGCATTTGGGCAATCCCTGTGGCCCATCATTCTGGGCGCGTGTCTGACCGGCATCGGTGGCGCCCTGTTTTCCCCGTCTATTGAAGCGCTACTGGCAAAAGCAGGGACACAAAGCGAGGCAAATGGAAGGCGTGGCCGTGCGGAGTGGTTTGCGCTCTTTGCCGTGTGCGGCGAACTTGGCGCCGTGCTAGGCCCGGCTGCTGGAGCTCTACTCACCGGGCTCGGCTTCCGCCAGGTTGCGCTTGCAGGGGCTGGTGTTTTTGTCGTCGCCCTGGTTGTGCTGTACTTCTGCCTCCCTGCTACATATCACAGCAAACAGGCGCTAAAAATTATTCCCTGGTGGATGACATTCCGCCAGCCGCGTTTCGTCTCCTTTATCATTGCTTATAGCTCGTGGCTTTTAAGTTACAACCAGCTCTATCTGGCGCTACCGGTAGAGATTCAGCGATCTGGCGGCAGCGAGAAAGATCTCGGCCCGCTTTTTATGCTGGCCTCTGTCCTGATCATTGCTTTCCAGCTTCCACTTGCGCGTTTTGCACGACGGGTTGGTACAGTCAAAATCTTACCGGTGGGTTTTTTGCTGCTCTCCGCCGCTTTCGCGTGCGTGGCCATGTTCGCGGCCACAGAGCCGCCCGAAGGCTGGCTGCGGTTAATACCTTCGGTATGTCTTGTAACGCTTTTGACGCTCGGGCAGATGCTGCTGGTCCCATCGGCAAAGGATCTCATCCCATGGTTTGCCGACGAGTCAACGCTTGGTGCGCACTATGGCGCACTAGCCACCGCCGGAGGCTTCGCGGTATTGGCGGGGAATTTGTTGTTTGGCCCGTTGCTGGATGGGGCGCTTGTACCCTCAACGCGGGCCATCTATCCCTGGCTGCTACTGGCGCTGTTTCCCCTGTGTAGCGCCGTTGCTCTGACCATGATTTGTCGCCCGCTAAAAAGACCGCTTATCACGGAAAACTGACTGCCGGATGCTGGAAACGGATTCGAACCGTTTATTTAGGATATGTTTTCCGGCGCATGGCTTATATCGGAATTTCCAGCCTTCAGGTATCGCTCATAGCAGACTGAGTGCGGCGCATCGGCAGTTTTATGCGGAGGGAGACGTTGCTGGCACTATTTCTTCTTGGTAAGCATCGACTTTAAATCGGCAAACGGATTATAGGTCGCTGTGCCAACATCTTTTTGCGCGTCTTCCCCTGCCACAACGGTGGTGCCGTACTGATCCGCTTCCGTGTATTTTGAGTGTTCGTGGTCATGGCAATACAGACACAACAACTCCCAGTTGCTGCCATCTTCCGGGTTATTGGTATGGTCATGATCGATATGGTGAACCGTTAATTCACGCAGGTTTGAATAAACAAATTCCCGTGAACAGCGTCCACACACCCAGGGGTAGATTTTTAGTGCTTTCTCGCGGTAGCCGCTTTCCAGCCGCGCGTAGTTTTTTGGAATCAAAGCCATTGCTGATGCCGCCTGTTATAAAGAGATAGTCTGATAATATCCCATAATATACACGTTCTCCTTCAAACTGCCTCTTTGTTGGCTTCGCCTTTGCACCCCAGTGTAGTGGTCAACAAAAACTGGCCACAGCTTTAGAGTTTTTCCAGAACAATCGTTCTGATTCATTCGGCGTCAAACCACCATTATATTGATGAGGTCTG
>JAGTSE010000053.1 GCA_018261615.1 Pseudomonadota bacterium
GGACGGGTTCTCTGAGCATGGCAGTCAGTCCGTTAATTGCACTGACCTTATTAGATCAAAGTCCTGACCTTACGGCCAGGACTTTGTCAGCAGTCTGAGAGAGCCACTGGCTCTCTTTTTTTGTGCATTGACAGGCTGCCGCAGACGAACTCCTCGCCACAACATTATCAACACGATAATGCGTCAGCGTTTAACGTTACCCAACGCACCTTAATCCTGGCAATCAGGTAGAGGGACATGGCACTGCCAAATCCCGCCTTACTCGGCGTTATGAATCTCTTTGCAACCGGTTTCACAGAATGAGCCTGTGGTGATGTCATCTCTCTGTGGGCTTGTTTATTCTTTTGCCATCACTACGCGAAAGGAGAAAACAATGGCTGGGTTTAAAGCGGATTTCTTGTGGGGCGGCGCGGTGGCGGCTCATCAACTGGAAGGCGGCTGGCAGGAAGGAGGTAAGGGGATCAGCGTTGCTGATGTCATGACCGCCGGAGCGCATGGTGTACCGCGTGAAATCACCGACGGCGTACTGCCCGGTAAAAATTACCCTAACCATGAAGCTATTGATTTTTATCACCGCTATAAAGACGATATTAAGCTGTTTGCCGAAATGGGGTTTAAATGTTTTCGCACCTCCATTGCCTGGACGCGTATTTTCCCTCAGGGTGATGAACTGGAGCCGAATGAAGCCGGGTTGCAATTCTACGATGATCTTTTTGATGAATGCCTGAAATACAACATTGAACCCGTTATTACCCTTTCCCATTTCGAAATGCCTTATCACCTTGTCACCGAATATGGCGGCTGGCGTAATCGCAAACTGATCGGCTTTTTTGTCCGTTTTGCCAATGTCGTTTTCACCCGCTATCGCAGCAAGGTGAAATACTGGATGACCTTCAACGAAATTAACAACCAGGCCAACTATCACGAAGATTTTGCTCCCTTCACCAACTCTGGCGTGAAATATAAAGTGGGTGAAGATCGCGAAGTGATCATGTATCAGGCCGCCCACTATGAATTAGTGGCCAGCGCGCTGGCGGTGGAAGCCGGGCATAAAATTAACCCGGATTTTAAAATCGGCTGCATGATCGCCATGTGCCCGATTTATCCGCTCACCTGCGCGCCGGATGATATGATGATGTCGGTCGCGGCGATGCACCGGCGCTACTGGTTTACCGATGTTCACGTACGCGGTTATTACCCGCAGCACCTGCTCAATTATTTTGCTCGCCGCCAATTCAAACTCGATATCACCGAAGAAGATTTGCAGATCCTGACGCGCGGACGCGTTGACTATATTGGCTTCAGTTATTACATGTCGTTTGTCACCAAAGCCCAGGAAAACAACCCGTACCTCGATTACGACGAGACGAAAAGCCTGGTGAAAAACCCGTACGTAAAAGCCTCCGACTGGGGCTGGCAAATTGATCCGGTTGGTCTGCGCTACTCTCTGAACTATTTCTACGATCTCTACCAGTTGCCGCTGTTTGTTGTGGAAAACGGTTTTGGCGCGATTGATCAGCCTGAAAACGACGGCGTAGTGAACGATCAGTACCGCATTGAATATATGCACAACCATATCCGCGAAATGAAAAAAGCGGTGGAGGAAGATGGCGTCGATTTAATGGGTTATACGCCGTGGGGCTGTATTGATCTGGTCTCTGCGGGCACCGGCGAAATGAAAAAACGCTACGGCTTAATCTATGTTGATAAAGATAACGAGGGTAACGGCACGCTGGCGCGCAGCCGTAAAAAATCCTTCTGGTGGTATCAGGACGTTATCAAACATAACGGCGAGAATATTTGACGATAAATTCCCCTCATCCGGAGGGGAATTTTTTAACTCACCAGCCAGAAAAGCGCTAATACGATAAGCAGGACGATAAAAAAGAACCCTGGTCGCGTGGACATCGATTTTATCGTTTCGACAATGGGTGCGACAAACGGGCTGTAAATGGGCTGAATATCGCGAACCTCAAATGTGCCCGTCGCACGTTCAGTGCGGCGTAAAAAGACCTGATTAAGAATGCCCTGAACCTGCGCCGTCGTCAGGATTGTCTGCGGAGTGGCCTGCCATGTCTGCTGGGCATACTCGGTAATAGTACGCATTTCTGTATCATCCAGCGGCTGTTTCAGGGCTGTCTGGATTGTGTGCAGCGTGGGTGCGCTGTGCGTGCTTAACGTCTGGCGCGCCTGCAGCCATGTCATCAGCGGCGCGAAATGTTTCGCCGGGATCAGCTCACCTGTTTTGACGCCGGAAAGCTCCATCATCGACTGCCAGATTAATTTACCTGATTCGCCTGTTGCTGCCGCCAGTTTCGTGACCGCCTGGTTCAGCGAGTTGTGCTCGGCAGGCAGCAGTGGACGCTCGGTGGCCGGGCGTTGCTGCGGCTGCGGGATGGTTATCTGGTTGTTCTGCAACATGGTCAGTACGGTTTTTAACTGCTGAGGCGTCAACTGACTGAGCGCCGTCTGACCAAACTGCTGACGAATAAAATCGCTCACTGCCTGGCGATTATTCCCCTGGCTTAGCAGCTCCGTCAGTTGTGAAACCACCTGGCGGGTGGTGTGGTTCTGCGTTGCAGTTTCCACGCGCTGGTTGAGGTTCTGCTCAGCAGCAGGAAAGTGGCGCGAGAGCAGCGGGGCGTCATTCTTCAGCCCTAAATCGTGTTTCATGCCAGCCCATACTTCCGCGCTTTGCTGCTGCGTTAGCGCGATTAAGCGAATAACCAGCCGCTCCAGCACGGTACGTTGCAGGGTGGATAAGGGCTGTTCGCCAACATTATTCGCGGCTTGTGTTGGCTCTTGCCCTGGAGGGCGCGCGGGCGTCCCCGGAATGGGTTGCATCATGGATTTCCTCTCACTCTCGCATGGCGGTGGTCGGCATTGCAGGTATGCCTGGCGGCGAGATTATGGCACACTTGCGCGCTCAACTCCCGTTCTCAAACAGGTACTGTAGCGTGAAAATCCTTGTTGATGAAAATATGCCTTATGCCCGCGATCTTTTTAGCCGTCTGGGTGAAGTGAAAGCGGTTCCCGGTCGTCCAATCCCGCTTTCGGAACTGGCCGATGCTGATGCGTTAATGGTGCGCTCCGTGACGAAAGTCAACGAGGCATTATTACAGGGGACGGGGATCAAATTTGTCGGCACGGCAACTGCCGGAACTGACCATGTTGATGAAGGATATTTGCAGCAAGCGGGGATCGGCTTTTCCGCAGCGCCAGGCTGCAACGCTATTGCGGTTGTAGAGTATGTATTCTCTTCGCTGTTGATGCTGGCGGAGCGCGAAGGCTTTGCTCTTAAAGATCGTACGGTCGGGATTGTCGGTGTGGGCAATGTGGGCGGACGCTTACAGGCGCGCCTCGAAGCGCTGGGGATCCGCACGCTGCTATGCGATCCACCGCGCGCCGATCGTGGCGATGACGGTGATTTCCGCTCGCTTGATGAGCTGGTGCGTGAAGCGGATGTACTGACCTTCCATACGCCGCTGTTTAAAGATGGCCCGTATAAAACGCTGCACCTGGCGGATGATGCTCTGCTGGCGCGTCTGAAGCTTGGCACTATTCTGATTAATGCCTGTCGTGGCCCGGTGGTGGATAATGCGGCGCTGTTGCAGCGTTTGCAGGCGGGACAGGCGCTGCATGTGGTGCTGGACGTCTGGGAGCCGGAACCTGACCTCAACGTGGAACTGCTGCAACGCGTTGACATTGGCACTGCGCATATCGCCGGATATACCCTTGAAGGTAAAGCTCGCGGAACAACGCAAGTGTTTGAAGCTTATAGTGAATTCATCGGTAAGCGCACACAAGTAGCGCTCGATACGCTACTGCCTGCGCCGGAATTCGGCCGCATAACGCTGCATGGCACTCTCGATCAGTCAACGCTAAAAAGGCTGGTTCATTTGGTGTATGATGTGCGCCGTGACGATGCGTTGCTGCGAAAAGTGGCAGGCATGCCGGGTGAATTTGATAAGTTACGTAAAAACTATCTTGAGCGTCGCGAATGGTCATCACTGTATGTACAGTGTGATGATGCCAGTGCCGCCGCACTGTTGCGGCAACTGGGTTTTAACGCCACGCACACCACGGCTCGTTAATGTCTTCTTAATGCTCCCTGCGGAACAATGCCGCAGGGACGCTTTATTTCCTGGAGTAAATCACCATGTCTGAAGGCTGGAATATTGCCGTTCTTGGCGCAACCGGCGCTGTCGGAGAAGCCTTGCTCGAAACGCTGGAGGAACGCCAGTTCCCGGTAGGCGAACTGTACGCGCTGGCCAGAGAAGAGAGCGCGGGCGAAAACCTGCGTTTTGCGGGTAAAACGGTGCGTGTTGAAGACGTTGCCAGTTTTGACTGGACGCAGGCGCAACTGGCATTTTTCGTCGCTGGTGCACAGGCATCTGCGACCTGGATTGAAGAGGCCACCAACGCCGGTTGCCTAGTGATCGATACCAGCGGTCTGTTTGCGCTGGAGCCTGATGTGCCGTTGGTCATGCCGGACGTTAACCCCTTTGTGCTCGCGGATTACCGAAACCGCAATATTATTGCTGTGCCAGACAGCCTGACCAGTCAATTGCTGGCCAGCATCAAACCGTTGATCGACGAAGGCGGTTTTTCGCGCGTATCCGTCACCAGCATGCTGTCTGTTTCACGCAGCGGCAAACAGGCGGTCGATGCGTTGGCAGGACAGAGTGCCAAGCTGCTGAACGGCATCCCGATTGATGAAGACGACTATTTTGGCCGCCAGCTAGCGTTCAATATGTTGCCGCTGCTGCCGGATAGTGAAGGTAGCGTGCGCGAAGAGCGGGTGATTATCGATCAGATGCGCAAAATTTTGCAGGATGACGGTCTGATGATCTCCGCGAACTGCGTACAGTCGCCGGTATTTTACGGCCATGCGCAGATGGTCAGTTTTGAAGCGCTGCGTCCGCTGGCTGCCGAAGAAGCGCGCGATGCATTTGCCCGTTTCGACGAAATTGTGCTGTCTGAAGAGAATGAATTTCCTACTCAAATGGGTGATGCTTCCGGTCAGATGCATCTTTCTGTGGGCTGCATTCGTAATGATTACGGCATGCCGGAGCAGATCCAGTTCTGGTCGGTGGCCGACAACGTTCGCTTCGGTGGCGCGCTGATGGCGGTCAAAACCGCCGAGAAGTTGGTGCAGGAGTATTTGTACTGATGCAGGACGAAGTCAAAGCGCCAGTCTACAAAATTGCGCTGGGTATTGAGTACGACGGTAGCAAGTATTACGGCTGGCAGCGTCAGCAAGAAGTGCGCAGTGTGCAGGAGAAGCTGGAAAAAGCCCTCTCGCAGGTCGCTAATGAACCGATTAATGTGTTCTGCGCCGGGAGAACTGACGCAGGTGTGCATGCGACAGGGCAGGTTGTGCATTTCGAAACGACTTCGCTGCGCAAAGATGCCGCCTGGACGTTAGGGGTTAATGCGAATTTGCCTGCTGACATCGCGGTGCGCTGGGTCAAAACTGTTGCCGATGATTTTCATGCTCGCTTCAGTGCTACGGCTCGCCGTTACCGCTACATTATTTACAATCATCGTTTACGTCCGGCGGTGTTAGGCCACGGGGTTACGCACTATCACCAACCGCTGGATGCCGGGCGGATGCATCGTGCCGCGCAGTGCCTGCTTGGCGAAAATGATTTTACCTCGTTTCGCGCGGTGCAGTGCCAGTCGCGCACGCCGTGGCGCAATCTGATGCATATCAACGTCAGTCGCTACGGCAATTACATTGTAGTTGATATCAAAGCTAATGCCTTTGTACATCATATGGTCAGGAATATTGTCGGCAGCCTGATGGAAGTGGGCGCCAACAACCAGCCGGAGAGCTGGATAGCAGAGTTGCTGGCAGTCAAGGATCGCACGCTGGCGGCAGCAACGGCGAAAGCGGAAGGGTTATATCTGGTGGCGGTGGATTATCCAGCACGCTTCGACCTTCCGACTGCGCCAATGGGCCCGCTGTTCCTGGCGGACTAGTCGCAATTCATAAAAGGCATAAGTAAATATGGACTTAATACGTTTCCTTATTGATTTCATTCTGCATATCGACGTGCATATGGCGGAGCTGGTGGCACAGTATGGCATCTGGGTTTATGCGATCCTGTTTGTGATCCTCTTTTGCGAAACCGGGCTGGTGGTTACGCCTTTCCTGCCGGGGGATTCGCTGCTGTTTGTTGCGGGCGCGCTGGCCTCTCTCGGCACGAATGATCTGAATGTGCATCTGATGGTTGTACTGATGCTTATTGCCGCAATTGGCGGTGACGCGGTGAACTACACCATTGGGCGGCTCTTTGGCGATCGATTATTCAGTAACCCGGATTCAAAGATTTTCCGTCGCAGCTATCTTGATAAAACCCATCAGTTTTATGAACGGCATGGCGGCAAAACCATTATTCTGGCGCGCTTTGTACCGATTGTGCGGACATTTGCGCCATTTGTCGCCGGGATGGGGCATATGTCCTATCGCCACTTTGCCCTTTTTAACGTAGCGGGCGCGCTATTATGGGTACTGCTGTTTACCTATGCCGGGTATTTCTTTGGCACCCTGCCGATGGTTCAGGAAAATCTTAAGCTGTTAATTGTGGCAATCATCGTGGTGTCTATACTTCCGGGTGTGATTGAGATTATTCGTCACCGACGCGCTGCGGCAAAGCAGATAAAATAAGGGCGCAATGGCGGTTCGACCACTTTTTTATCCCAAGTTGCGAACTGTTATGTTTTAATGTGCACCATTTATGGGCTACCAGGTTCATGTATAAAGGTTATCAATGAGCTGGATTGAAAGAATTAAGAGCAACATCACTCCCACCCGCAAGGCAAGTATCCCTGAAGGGGTGTGGACAAAATGCGATAGCTGTGGCCAGGTGCTGTACCGCGCCGAGCTGGAGCGTAACCTTGAGGTCTGCCCGAAATGCGATCACCACATGCGGATGTCAGCGCGTAATCGCCTGCATAGCTTGCTGGATGAAGGTTCGCTGGTAGAACTGGGTAGCGAGCTTGAGCCGAAAGATTTGCTTAAGTTTCGCGATTCAAAAAAATACAAAGACCGTCTGGCGACAGCCCAGAAAGAGACCGGCGAGAAAGACGCGCTGGTAGTAATGAAAGGCACGCTGCACGGCATGCCGATTGTGGCTGCGGCATTTGAGTTCTCCTTTATGGGCGGCTCCATGGGCTCCGTCGTTGGCGCACGCTTTGTGCGTGCCGTTGAGCAGGCGCTGGAAGACAACTGCCCGCTGATCTGCTTCTCTGCTTCCGGCGGCGCACGTATGCAGGAAGCGCTGATGTCGCTGATGCAGATGGCGAAAACCTCCGCTGCGCTGGCGAAAATGCAGGAGCGCGGTCTGCCGTATATCTCCGTGCTGACCGACCCGACCATGGGTGGCGTTTCCGCAAGCTTTGCGATGCTGGGCGATCTGAACATCGCCGAACCGAAAGCGCTGATCGGCTTTGCCGGCCCACGCGTTATCGAGCAGACGGTGCGTGAGAAACTGCCGCCGGGCTTCCAGCGCAGTGAGTTCCTGATCGAGAAAGGCGCGATTGATATGATTATCCGCCGTCCGGAACTGCGTCTGAAGCTGGCGCGTATTCTGGCGAAGCTGATGAATCTGCCTGCGCCGAATCCGGATGAATCGCATGTTGGCACGCTGACTCCGTTACCGGCCAGTCAGGAAGGCGAAGCCTGATAATACCGAAGGGCAGGGCCACCAGGCGCTGCCCTTTTGTTTTTCAAACCGTACATTATCAACGGGCATCATGGACATTAAACGCATTCCGCAAGCCACGTCGCCCCTGGCCGCGTGGCTTTCTTATCTGGAAAACCTGCACAGTAAAACCATCGATCTGGGGCTTGAACGCGTAAGCCAGGTGGCTGCGCGCCTTGATGTGCTCCACCCCGCACCGTTTGTCTTTACCGTCGCCGGAACCAATGGCAAAGGCACCACTTGCCGTACGCTGGAGTCGATTCTGCTGGCGGCGGGCTATCGGGTTGGCGTCTACAGTTCACCGCACCTGGTGCGCTATACCGAACGTGTGCGTATCCAGGGCGGAGAGCTGGCTGAAAGCGAACATACCCGCTCTTTTGCGGAGATTGAAGCCGTTCGTGGCGAGATTTCACTGAGCTATTTTGAATATGGCACTTTGTCGGCGCTGTGGTTGTTTAAGCAGGCGCAGCTCGACGTGGTGATCCTTGAAGTAGGGCTGGGCGGTCGGCTGGATGCCACCAATATGGTGGATGCTGATGTCGCTGTAGTCACCAGCATTGCGCTGGATCATACCGACTGGCTTGGCCCGGACCGTGAAAGCATTGGCCGCGAAAAAGCGGGCATCTTCCGCGGCGGTAAACCGGCAGTGGTCGGCGAACCGGATATGCCACAGTCCATTGCCGATGTGGCGCAGGAGAAGGGCGCGCTGCTGCTGCGTCGGGGCGTTGACTGGCATTATGACGTTAATGTGCAGGGCTGGCGTTTTCACGATGCACAGGGCGAGCTTACCGATCTGCCGCTACCGCAGGTACCGCAGCCAAATGCGGCAACCGCACTGGCTGCACTGCGCGCCAGTAAGCTGGCGGTCAGCGAGCAGGCGATCCGCGATGGTATTTCCAGTGCTATTTTGCCTGGACGCTTCCAGATTGTCAGCGAGTCGCCGCGTCTGATCCTTGATGTTGCCCACAATCCTCACGCTGCCGGTTACCTTGCCAGCCGTCTTGCCACATTACCGAAGAATGGTCGCGTACTGGCGGTGATTGGCATGTTGCATGACAAAGACATCGCCGGGACGCTTGCCTGTCTGGAGCCGGTGGTCGATAGCTGGTATTGTGCCCCACTGGAAGGGCCGCGCGGCGCAACGGCAGAACAACTGCTGGAGTATCTGAATTCTGGCCGGGCGTGGCCGGATGTTGCGCAGGCCTGGCAGGCGGCGATGGCCGATGCTGACGCCAACGATACTGTTCTGGTGTGTGGATCGTTCCACACGGTGGCTCATGTCATGGAAGCGATAGACGCGGGGAGAACCGGTGGCAAGTAAGTTTCAGAACCGTTTGATGGGTACCATTGTGCTGGTTGCGCTCGGGGTGATTATTCTTCCCGGACTTCTCGACGGGCAGAAAAAACATTATCAGGATGAGTTTGCCGCGATCCCGCTGGTGCCAAAACCTGGTGATCGTGATGAGCCGGACATGATGCCGGCTGCGACGCAGGCACTTCCAGCGCAGCCGCCGGAAGGTGCGGCCGAAGAGGTACGCGCTGGCGATGCAGAAGCACCATCGCTGGATGCTTCAAGGCTGGCGGCGAACGGCGCTCCACAACCGGAAGTCACCAGCACGCCAGTTGAACAACCAAAACCTAAACCACAGCCAAAACCTCAGGCGCAGCAACAAACCGCGCAGCCTGCAACGCATGATAAAGCCAGCGAGCAACTCACTGCGGCAAACGCAACGTCAGCGCCGCCAGCAAAAGCGCAGGACGACAAAACGGTGCCGACCGGTAAAGCGTATGTGGTACAGCTTGGTGCGCTAAAGAATGCGGATAAAGTGAATGAAATCGTTGGTAAATTACGTGGTGCAGGTTATCGCGTTTACACGTCGCCGACGACGCCGGTTCAGGGTAAAATCACCCGTATTCTGGTGGGGCCGGATGCGTCACGGGATAAGTTGAAAGGCTCGCTGGAGGAGTTGAAACAGCTCTCCGGGCTAAGTGGCGTGGTGATGGGGTATACGCCTACTGGGATAGGCTCTAAGGGCTGAAGATAAAAAAACGGCGCCACTTCTCATCCCTCTCTGCACGGCAAAGCGGGTAGGGATGAGGGGAAATAAAGCCCTGACGACAGGCAACCGGAACCGTGGCGTTGAATATTTTTCAGCGCCATTTTTATTTCCGCGCGGGAAGGAAATCCCTACGCAAACGTTTTCTTTTTCTGTTAGAATGCGCCCCGAACTGGACGACAGGGCGTAAAATCGTGGGACACATATGGTCTGGATTGATTACGCCATCATTGCGGTGATTGGTTTTTCTTGTCTGGTAAGCCTGATCCGCGGCTTTGTTCGTGAAGCGTTATCGCTGGTGACATGGGGCTGTGCTTTCTTTGTCGCCAGTCACTACTACACTTACCTGTCTGTCTGGTTCACGGGCTTTGAAGACGAACTGGTGCGCAATGGGATAGCCATCGCGGTACTGTTCATCGCGACGCTGATTGTCGGTGCTATCGTTAACTATGTGATCGGTGCGCTGGTCGAGAAGACTGGCCTGTCGGGTACAGACAGAGTACTGGGGATCTGTTTTGGCGCGCTACGCGGCGTACTGATCGTCGCCGCCATTCTGTTCTTTCTCGATACCTTTACCGGGCTGTCGAAAAGTGAAGACTGGCAGAAGTCGCAGCTTATCCCGCAATTCAGCTTCATCATCAGATGGTTCTTTGACTATCTGCAAAGTTCGTCGAGTTTCTTGCCCAGGGCATAGGCCCTGAGATGTGGCTTAACGAGGAAAAGACGTATGTGCGGTATTGTCGGTATCGCCGGTTTTATGCCGGTAAACCAGTCGATTTATGACGCGTTGTCGGTGCTTCAGCACCGTGGGCAGGATGCCGCAGGCATCATCACCATCGACGAAAACAACTGTTTCCGTCTGCGTAAGGCGAACGGTCTGGTGAATGATGTATTCGAGGCCCGCCATATGCAGCGTCTGCAGGGCAATATGGGGATTGGCCACGTACGTTATCCTACCGCGGGTAGTTCCAGCGCATCTGAAGCGCAGCCTTTTTACGTTAACTCCCCTTACGGCATGACACTGGCGCACAACGGCAATCTGACCAATGCTCATGAGCTGCGTAAAAAGCTGTTCGAAGAGAAGCGTCGCCACATTAACACCACTTCTGATTCTGAAATCCTGCTCAATGTGTTTGCCAGCGAGCTGGATAACTTCCGCCATTACCCGCTGGAAGCTGATAACATTTTTGCCGCCATTGCCAGCACTAACCGCCAGATCCGCGGTGCTTATGCCTGCGTGGCGATGATTATCGGCCACGGTATGGTGGCTTTCCGCGATCCGAATGGCATCCGCCCATTGGTACTGGGCAAACGTGAAATCGGCGATGGCCGCACTGAATATATGGTCGCGTCTGAAAGCGTGGCGCTGGATACGCTGGGCTTCGAATTTCTGCGTGATGTCGCGCCGGGCGAAGCGGTGTATATCACCGAAAAAGGCCAGCTGTTCAGCCGTCAGTGTGCGGATAACCCGGTCAGCAACCCATGCCTGTTCGAATACGTTTATTTCGCGCGCCCTGACTCCTTCATCGACAAAATTTCCGTCTACAGCGCCCGCGTCAATATGGGCACCAAGCTGGGCGAGAAAATCGCGCGCGAGTGGGAAGATCTGGATATCGATGTGGTCATTCCTATCCCGGAAACATCCTGCGATATCGCGCTGGAAATTGCGCGTATCCTCGGTAAACCGTACCGTCAGGGCTTTGTGAAAAACCGCTATGTTGGCCGTACTTTTATCATGCCGGGCCAGCAACTGCGTCGTAAATCCGTACGCCGTAAGCTGAACGCAAACCGTGCCGAGTTCCGCGATAAAAACGTGTTGCTGGTCGATGACTCCATCGTGCGCGGCACCACTTCCGAGCAGATTATCGAGATGGCTCGCGAAGCTGGAGCGAAAAAAGTGTACCTTGTTTCTGCGGCGCCAGAGATTCGCTTCCCGAACGTATACGGTATCGATATGCCAACGGCCAATGAGCTGATCGCTCACGGGCGCGAAGTGGATGAAATCCGCCAGATCATCGGCGCTGACGGTCTGATTTTCCAGGATCTCAACGATCTTATCGAAGCTGTCCGCTCTGAAAACCCGGATATCCAGCAGTTTGAATGCTCGGTGTTTAACGGTGTGTATGTCACCAAAGATGTTGATCAGCAGTACCTTGATTATCTCGACTCCCTGCGTAATGACGATGCCAAAGCGGTGCAGCGTCAGAATGAAGTGGAAAGCTTAGAGATGCATAACGAAGGTTAATCCTGCTGTGCCCCTCCATCGTGAGGGGCGCAATCTGTTGCAACACCCTCTATAATCAGGCAAAGTTCGTCCGATAAAAAAGGGGCAGCAATCATGAAACGACTCATTGTGGGGATTTCTGGCGCTAGTGGTGCAATCTACGGCATTCGCCTGTTGCAGGTGCTGCGAGACGTGGCAGAGGTTGAAACCCATCTGGTAATGAGTCAGGCGGCCCGCCAGACGCTGGCGCTGGAAACTGATTTTTCTCTGCGAAATGTACAGGCGTTGGCGAATGTGGTGCATAATGCGCGCGATATCGCCGCCGGCATCTCGTCCGGTTCGTTTAAAACCGCAGGCATGGTGATTCTTCCTTGCTCAATCAAAACCCTCTCCGGCATTGTACACAGTTACACCGACAGCCTGCTGACGCGGGCGGCAGATGTGGTGCTAAAAGAGCGCAGGCCGCTGGTGCTGTGCGTGCGTGAAACGCCGCTGCACCTTGGGCATTTGCGCTTGATGACCCAGGCGGCAGAACTGGGCGCGGTAATCATGCCGCCGGTACCGGCGTTTTATCACCGCCCGCAAAGCCTGGAGGCGGTGATTGATCAGACCGTTAACCGTGTACTCGATCAGTTTGACATTGCGTTGCCGGAAGATCTGTTTACCCGCTGGCAAGGAAGCGATGCCGCAAAATAGTGCGCTGCTACCCGGTATGCGCTTTTTTGGGACAATTCTGCAAGCGCGATCATATCCTCAACATTTAATCCTCTTTTCCCCGCGCTAACACTCCGGTTCGTTCAGCAGACCTGCTATCTTTCATCATTAAGTAAGTTTGCAACGTTTTATTAACAAATTTAACGCAGTCTTTTTCCGACTGTGGGAAACTGGCATAAGACGTGCAAGGTAACTGCCAGCAACACACAACACAACGTAATACAGAATAAAAACAGAACACTTGAGGGTAATGTATGAAGAAGACGGTTCTCGCTCTGTCTTTACTGTTGGGCCTGTCAGCGACAGCCAGCGTTTTTGCAGCGCTTCCCCACACGGTGCGTATCGGTACTGATCCAACCTATGCGCCGTTCTCATCGAAAGATGCGAAAGGGGACGTCGTGGGTTTTGATATCGATCTTGGCAACGAAATGTGCAAACGCATTCATGTGAAATGCACCTGGGTCAGCAGCGATTTTGATTCGCTGATCCCGTCGCTGAAAGCGAAAAAAATCGACGCCATCATCTCTTCTCTGTCGATTACAGAAAAACGTCAGCAGGAAATTGCATTCTCTGACAAGCTCTACGCCGCCGATTCCCGCCTGATCGCTGCCAAAGGCTCACCGATTCAGCCGACGCTGGATTCGCTGAAAGGCAAGCATGTTGGTGTATTGCAGGGCTCTACTCAGGAAAGTTATGCCAACGATAACTGGCGTACCAAAGGCATTGATGTCGTGGCCTACCAGAACCAGGACCTGATTTACTCCGACCTGGCTGCGGGCCGCCTGGATGCGGCATTCCAGGATGAAGTCGCTGCCAGCGAAGGCTTCCTGAAACAACCTGCCGGCAAAGGCTTTGCTTTTGCTGGCCCGTCAGTGAAAGATAAGAAATACTTCGGCGACGGCACCGGTGTTGGTCTGCGCAAAGATGATACTGAGCTGAAAGCTGCGTTCGATAAAGCGTTTGCCGAACTGCGTAAAGATGGTACCTACGACAAACTCGCTAAAAAGTACTTCGACTTTAACGTCTATGGCGATTAAGGCTGCATAACCCGGTTCGTCTGGGATGAGGGAAAGATGCACCACGTTAAATAACTGGCGTGGTGCATTTATACGGTAAATGGCTCGTTGTGGTGCGCATTACGCACCATATTGGTGCGTGGGTGCATAGTTAAGCATCCACACTGCAAAAAAAGCCAGCACACGGGCATAATTTTTTGCCTTGCCTGGGCATATGATGGCACGATAACGGCACCGTATTGTTCTGATAATTCCCTTAGGAAAGACAGTCTGTTGAGGATAATGATGAAAAAACTGGTGCTCTCCCTTTCGCTGGCGCTTGCGTTTTCCAGCGTTTCTACTGTGTTCGCAGCTATTCCGCAAAAATTACGTATTGGTACCGATCCCACTTATGCACCTTTCGAATCGAAGAATGCGCAGGGGGAGCTGATCGGTTTTGACATCGATTTGGCGAAAGATCTGTGCAAACGCATCAAAACCCAATGTGTGTTTGTTGAGAACCCGCTGGATGCACTGATCCCCTCGCTGAAAGCGAAAAAAATCGACGCCATCATGTCATCGCTCTCCATTACCGAAAAACGTCAGCAGGAAATTGATTTCACCGACAAACTTTACGCGGCTGATTCCCGACTGGTGGTAGCGAAAAATTCTGACGTCCAGCCGGATCTGGACAAGCTGAAAGGCAAGCGCGTTGGCGTGTTGCAGGGCACCACGCAGGAAACTTACGGCAACGTAAACTGGGCACCAAAAGGTGTGGAAATCGTCTCCTATCAGGGCCAGGACAACATCTACTCTGACCTGACTGCCGGCCGCATTGATGCCGCGTTCCAGGATGAAGTGGCAGCCAGCGAAGGTTTCCTGAAAACGTCGGTCGGCAAAGATTACAAATTTGGCGGCCCGTCCATCAAAGATGAGAAATTGTTTGGCGTCGGCACTGGGATGGGGGTGCGCAAAGGCGATACCGAACTGCGCGATGCGCTGAACAAAGCGTTTGCTGAAATGCGTGCGGACGGCACTTACGAAAAGCTGGCGAAGAAATACTTTGATTTTGATGTTTATGGTGGCTAATACCACCCGTGCTTAACGTGCAGCCCCTCTCACATTGGGAGGGGAAAAGACACGGCAAAACACCACATACGACAGGACTGGCTGCATGCTGTACGGGTTTTCTCAAGTTATATTACGCGGTGCGTTAGTCACCCTGGAGCTGGCCATCAGTTCGGTGGTGCTGGCGGTACTTATTGGTCTGGTGGGTGCAGGGGCGAAACTGTCGAAAAACCGGGTGCTGGCGCTGATCTTTGAAGGCTATACCACGCTCATTCGCGGTGTCCCGGATCTGGTGTTGATGCTGCTGATTTTTTACGGCCTGCAAATCGTCCTCAACAGCATTACGGATGCGCTGGGTATGGATCAACTGGATATCGATCCGATGGTCGCCGGTATTATTACCCTCGGTTTTATTTACGGCGCTTATTTTACGGAAACCTTCCGTGGCGCCTATATGGCGGTACCGAACGGACATATTGAAGCGGCAACGGCGTTTGGTTTTACCGGTCGGCAAACCTTCCTCCGCATCCTGTTCCCGTCGATGATGCGTTACGCACTGCCGGGGATTGGTAACAACTGGCAGGTGATCCTGAAAGCGACTGCGCTGGTTTCTCTGCTGGGGTTGGAAGATGTAGTCAAAGCCACTCAGCTCGCCGGGAAAAGCACCTGGGAGCCCTTCTATTTTGCTATCGTCTGCGGGGTGATTTACCTCGTTTTTACAACGGTTTCCAATGGTGTGCTGCTTCTTCTCGAACGTCGCTACTCCGTAGGTGTGAAGAGGGCTGACCTGTGATCGAGATCATTCACGAGTACTGGCAATCGCTGCTGTGGAGCGACGGCTATCGCCTGACGGGCGTGGCAATTACCCTGTGGCTGTTGATTTCATCGGTGGCGATGGGCGGCGTGCTGGCAGTGTTTCTGGCTATCGGACGAGTTTCCAGCAATAAATTTATCCGCTTCCCGATCTGGTTATTTACCTACGTGTTTCGTGGTACGCCGCTCTATGTTCAGTTGCTGGTGTTCTACTCAGGCATGTACACGCTGGAGATTGTCAAGGGCACCGAGTTGCTGAATGCCTTCTTCCGTAGCGGCCTGAACTGTACGGTGCTGGCGTTGACGCTCAATACCTGTGCCTATACCACGGAGATTTTCGCCGGGGCGATCCGTTCGGTGCCGCATGGCGAAATTGAGGCGGCGCGGGCCTATGGTTTCTCGTCGTTCAAAATGTACCGCAGCATTATTCTACCGTCGGCGCTGCGCATTGCGCTGCCAGCGTACAGCAACGAAGTAATTTTGATGCTGCACTCAACGGCGCTGGCCTTTACCGCTACGGTGCCGGATCTGCTGAAAATTGCCCGTGATATCAACTCCGCAACTTACCAGCCGTTTACCGCGTTTGGTATCGCGGCTGTGCTGTATCTGATTATCTCTTATGTGCTGATTAGCTTATTCCGCAAGGCGGAAAAGCGCTGGTTGCAGCATATGAAACCTTCTTCGACGCACTGAGAACACGATGTCTGAGAATAAATTAAACGTTATCGATCTGCACAAACGCTACGGCGAACATGAAGTGCTGAAGGGCGTCTCGTTGCAGGCCAACGCGGGCGATGTGATTAGCATTATCGGATCCTCCGGTTCCGGCAAAAGTACCTTTTTGCGCTGTATTAACTTCCTTGAAAAACCGAGCGAAGGCACCCTCGTGGTCAACGGCCAGAATATCAATCTGGTACGTGATAAAGATGGCCAGTTGCGTGTTGCGGATAAACACCAATTGCGTTTACTGCGTACGCGTCTGACGATGGTGTTCCAGCATTTCAACCTGTGGAGCCATATGACGGTGCTGGAGAACGTCATGGAAGCGCCGATTCAGGTGCTGGGCTTGAGCAAGCAGGAAGCCCGCGAGCGCGCGGTGAAATATCTGGCGAAAGTCGGCATTGATGAGATGCAGCAGCAAAAGTACCCGGTGCATTTGTCCGGCGGTCAGCAGCAGCGTGTTTCCATTGCCCGCGCGCTGGCGATGGAACCGGAAGTATTGCTGTTTGATGAGCCGACTTCGGCGCTCGATCCTGAGTTGGTGGGTGAAGTGCTGCGCATTATGCAGCAGCTGGCGGAAGAAGGGAAAACCATGGTGGTGGTAACGCATGAAATGGGCTTTGCCCGCCATGTTTCCACCCACGTTATCTTCCTGCACCAGGGCAAGATTGAAGAACAGGGCGCGCCGGATGAGCTGTTCGGTAACCCGAAAAGCACGCGTTTACAGCAGTTCCTCAAGGGGTCACTGAAGTGATGTAAGGCCGCCGTACGGCGGCCTCAATCTATGCTTTTTCTCGCCGGTAAATCCAGTTGTCATGATATTCGCCGTGCAGCAGGTAGGCTTTTTCCAGCACCTGTACGCGCTGAAAACCACTTTTTTCCAGCACCCTCACCGACCCCTGATTCTCTGCCAGCACCCATGCGTTAAGTGCTTGTACCTCGCTATCAAACGCGTAATTGCACAGCGCCTGTAGCGCTTCTGATGCAATGCCTTGCCCCTGCGCGGCGGGCGCAATTGCGTAGCCGACATCGGCTTCCTGTGGGTTGTGCTGGCTGATACGCAGACCGATATCACCCACCGAAGCATGCTGCGCGTTGCGAATAATAAAAGCGTGACGATCGGCAAAACGATCGTCGAACAGGGTACGGATATGATCTTCAGAGGCGATTTCGCCCATATAGCGCATCACGATGCCATTACTGCGCAGTTGCAGGAAAAATGGCCAGTCGGAAGGTGCAAACGAGGAGAGAGTCAAGCGGGAAGTGTACAACGTCATGCCAGCGTCCTTACGGTAGTAACGCGTCTTAGCTTACCACTGCAAAGGCGCTGGCGGCGCCACGAAAATTAAGAGGTTACAATATCTCCCAGAGCCTCTTCCAGATCGTACCAGCGGAAAGCGAAACCGGCGGCTTCGAGGCGTTTCGGCAGTGCGCGCTGGCCGCCAAGCACCAGAACGGAGGATTCGCCCATCATCAGGCGCACGGCAAAAGCGGGCGCGCGCATAATAGCCGGGCGGTGCAGCACATGGCCGAGCGTGTGGGCAAACTGCTCATTGCGCACCGGATAGGGCGAAACCATATTGAACGGCCCGCGCAGATCGTTATCCAGCAGCCAGAGAATGCCGTTTAGCATATCGTCGATATGGATCCACGCCAGGTACTGACGGCCATTGCCAATTGGGCCGCCGAGACCGAGACGGAACAGTGGCAGCAGCTTACCGAGGATCCCGCCCTGCGGCGCGAACACCACGCCGGTACGCAGCAGGCAAACGCGGGTGCGTTCGCTTTGCGCTTCGCAGGCAATTTGCTCCCAACGGGCGCAAAGTTTGTGGGTGAACTCGTTATGCGGCGGCTCCTCTTCAGTGACCACCACTTCACCGAGATCGCCGTAGTAGCCTGTTGCAGATCCGGAAATCAGCACATGCGGCGGCGTGTCGCTGGCCTTAATCAAATCCGTCAGCTGTTGCGTTATCTGCCAGCGGCTGTTGCACAGACGCTGCTTCTGCTCTTCGCTCCAGCGTTTATCGGCGATCGGCTCGCCCGCCAGGTTGATCACTGCATCATACTCATTGAGGTGAGTGTGATCGTTTAGCCCTTTCCACAGCGTCACGCGGCTATCAAGCATCTGTTGCGCTTTGGCCGGGCTGCGCGTCACAACGGTGACGTCATGCCCAAGCTCCAGCAGCCGAGGGATGAGATGACGACCAATCAGGCCAGTCCCGCCAGTAATCAGTATCTTCATGTTTCCCTCCTTTGGTGATGTTCCATTTCAGCATAAGTGAGTGGCTCAAATCCGCGTGCGATACCGAACACATTTCACGGATTTTTTTAACTATCAGAACAGGTTACCTGGCTTTCATAGCTGCTGTGCTTTTTGCAGCGCACGCTCGGTGGCCGGACGGGTACGGATGCGCTCATACCAGTTAAACACTGCGGGATAATCCTCAAGATTCACGCGCTGACGCTGGTGGGAGTGGATCCACGGCCAGGAGGCGATATCCGCAATGCTGTAATGCTCGCCTGCCAGCCATGGCACCCGCTCCAGCCGCTTATTCAAGACCTGATACAGACGCTGGGTTTCGACCTGATAGCGCTCAATAGCATACGGTACCGGCTGCGGCGCAAAGTGATTAAAGTGATGGTTTTGCCCGAGCATTGGACCCAAACCGGCAACCTGCCAGAAAATCCACTGCAGGGTGACATAGCGTTCACGCAGTTCGCCGCTGAGCAATTTTCCCGTTTTTTCCGCCAGATAAAGCAGAATCGCGCCAGATTCAAACACGCTCAGCGGCGTGCCGCCATCGGCGGGCATATGATCGACAATAGCCGGGATTTTATTGTTCGGAGATATAATCAGAAAATCCGGACGAAACTGGTCGCCTTTGCTGATATCAACGCGGATCAGGCGGTATTCCAGCCCGCTCTCTTCCAGAAATAGCGTTACTTTATGACCGTTTGGTGTGGGCGCGAAATAGAGGTCTATCATCAATACTCCTGGTCTAAGAGCCTAATGGGATAGGTTCTAAGAATAATCGTCACTCTCAGAGTATAGGCGTTCCCTCTGGCTGCTGAGTTTTCATTAAGTGACAGCCTGGGCAGGACGTTATATTTTGAAGAAAAACTCACCATTAAACGAGGATGTTATGAACGAACCGGCTATCACGTTATGGTCCGATGCCAATTATTTCTCCCCGTATGTGCTGTCGGCATATGTCGCGCTGCATGAAAAAGGTTTGCCTTTCTCGCTTAAAACCGTCGATCTGGCCAGCGGCGCTCAGCATACGCCGGGCTGGCCGGGTTACCATCTGACGCATCGAGTGCCGGTTCTGGCGATTGAGGGCTTCGAACTCAGCGAATCGACGGCGATTGCGGAATATCTCGAAGAGCGTTTCGCGCCGCCGGAATGGGGGCGCATCTACCCACACGATTTGCAAAAACGCGCCCGAGCCCGGCAAATCCAGGCCTGGCTGCGCAGCGATTTAATGCCTATCCGCGAAGAGCGCCCGACAGAAGTCGTTTTTGCTGGCGAGAAAAAAGCGCCGCTCAGCGCTGGCGGGCAGGTGAGTGCGGAAAAATTGTTTGCTATCGCGGGCGATCTGCTGGCGCACGGTAAGCCGAATCTGTTTGGCGAGTGGTGTATTGCGGATGTCGATCTGGCATTGATGCTCAACCGGCTGGTGATGAATGGTGATGCGGTGCCGGAGCTGCTGACGGAGTATGCCACATTCCAGTGGCAGCGCTCGTCCGTTCAGCGCTATGTTGCACTTTCCGCTAAGCGTTCAGGCTGATATGCCCGCAGACTTCCGTTATCATGAGCTGTTTTCTTCCACATGAGGTGCAGTGATGAAACTGATGTTTGCATCAGATATTCATGGGTCGTTGCCCGCGACGGAGCGCGTACTGGAACTGTTTGCTCAAAGCGACGCACACTGGCTGGTGATCCTCGGCGATGTGCTGAATCACGGGCCGCGCAACGCGCTGCCGCAGGGTTATGCACCGGCGCAAGTGGCTGAGCGGCTGAACGAGCAGGCCAGCCGCATCATCGCCGTGCGCGGTAACTGTGATAGCGAAGTGGATCAAATGTTACTGCATTTCCCAATTACCGCGCCCTGGCAGCAAGTACTGTTAGCAGAACGCCGTTTGTTTCTGACACATGGACATCTGCTTGGCCCGGATGATGTACCGCCGCTGGCGGCAGGCGATGTGTTGGTTTATGGCCATACGCACATTCCGGTAGCGGAGCAGCGGGGCGATATTTTCCACTTCAACCCCGGTTCGGTGAGTATTCCCAAAGGTGGGTTTACCGCCAGTTACGGCATGCTGGAAGAGGGCGTGTTGCGCGTTATCGCACTTAATGATCAGCGGATTATTGCGCAGGTCGCGATTAATCCGTAATTTACCTTTCAACCGAAACGCGCCAAAAGAGCGCCACAAAGAGAAGATTTCCCGATGGTGGAACAGAGTCATTTTGCAGGCATGGAGTGGGTGGATATTGTCAATGAAGACAATGAGGTGATCGCGCAATCAAGCCGGCAACAGATGCGGGCGCAGTGTTTGCGTCATCGCGCAACCTACATTGTGGTGCATGATGGAATGGGCAAAATTCTGGTACAGCGTCGTACCGAAATCAAAGATTTCATGCCCGGTATGCTGGATGCTACCGCCGGTGGCGTGGTGCAGGCCGGTGAAATTTTACTGGATTCCGCACGCCGTGAAGCCGAAGAAGAGCTGGGTATTGCCGGCGTTCCCTTCGCCGAACATGGTCAGTTCTACTTTGAAGATGAACATTGCCGCGTCTGGGGCGGATTGTTCAGCTGTGTTTCTCACGGGCCTTTCGCTTTGCAGGAAGAAGAGGTGAGCGAGGTCTTCTGGATGACACCGGAAGAGATCACCGCCCGCTGTGATGAATTCACCCCTGATTCCCTGAAAGCGCTTGCGTTGTGGATGAGCCGCAATGCCAGCAACGATGCGGAAAAAGCCCCGGAAGCCAACTAGCAGCTATCACGCAGGCAAAACGTCGGTGTTATCGGCGTTTTGTTCTCCCAGGCTTCATCATTCAGGCGCGCCAGCAGCGCGCGTCCTGCTTCAATACCAATTTTGCGGTGCGGCACGGAAATGGTGGTCAATGGCGGCTGGCATACCCGGCTGACGTCGCTGTCGCCGAAGCCGACTATCGCTAAATCATCCGGTACTTTAATACGACGCCGCTGGCACTCGTACAGTGCGCCGCAGGCCAGTTCATCCGAGACACACACCAGCGCATCCAGTTCCGGCCACGCCAGCAAAAACTCCGGCAGTTGTGCCGCGCCCGTGGAGAAAACCGGCGGCGCGGCGGCATTAATCACCCGGTTCGGCGACATATGGTGGCGTAGCATCGCTTTATACCAGCCCTGCAAATGCTGCTGGAAAATCCACTGCTCCTGGTTGGCGCACAGCAGGCCGATATTCTGGTAACCGCGCTGCACCAGCATTTGCGTCAGCTCGAACATCGCAGCAACGTTATCGATGCCGATATTCATATCAATCGGATCGGCGCGCACTGCGCCAATTTCCATCACCGGAATGGAGGCATTTTTCAGCCAGTGGCGTACCATATCGCTGTGCTCGACGCTGAGCAGAATGGCGGCGGCCAGATTAGACGCGAGCAGCGTTTCCAGCAATTTTTCTTCCTGCTCCAGCCGGTGTTGCGACTCGGCAAGCATGATCTGATAGCCGGCAGGCTGCAAAACCTGCTGCAAACCGGCGAACATCTCCGAGCAGCCGGATTCGGCAAGGCTCGGTACCACCATCGCGATAGTCCAGGATGACGCCGAAGCCAGCGCGCTGGCCGCCAGATTGGGCATATACCCCAACGCCTGCACGGCAGCATCTATCTTCTCACGCAATTTATCTGAAACCTGTTCCGGGGTACGTAGCGCCCGCGAGACGGTCATGGTGCCAACGCCAGCGAGCTGCGCGACATCGGCAAGGGTGACTTTTCCTGTGCTCCGACGTTTTCGGGTAATTGCCATTCCGTTTCCTGACAGCACTGATATCTCAGGCGCTGAGTTATGAGTCATCTCGAGGCAGTATACGCCGGAAAGCCCTGCTTTTTCTGCGAATTCCCCTGCGTTTTCATATCTGATAGCGCTATCACATTTTTCGATCATTCCTGCTGGTAGCGCTATCTTTGAGACTATCATCACGGATAAGCGCCGCTGACTTGCATAAAGTTTGCCCATCTCATCCCTGATAAGGAGTGTGAAGTGTTAGACCAATGGCTTAACGACAAGACGATTCAGGTGCTTGATGGCGTGGAGAATTGGCCGCAAGCGCTGGAAATTTGTGCCAGACCGCTGCTCGCATCCGGTACGATCGTGCCGGATTATGTGACAGCTATTGTCGCTCAGCACCAGAAACTGGGGCCGTACTATGTGCTGGCGCCGGGGCTGGCAATGCCACATGCCAGGCCGGAAGAGGGGGCAAAAGGGTTAGGATTATCGCTATTAAAATTGTCTCGCGGCATCGATTTTGGCGCAGAGGATGCGGATCCGGTTGACACCATTATTATGTTGGCCGCGCCGGATAAACACAGCCATATCGAAATGATTGCCGCGCTGGCGGAACTATTTTCAAGTGATGAAGATATGGCGCAATTGCATCGTGCAAACAGCCTGGAGGAAATTAAAAACATTATTCAGCGCTTCTGATTTTTTATTTTTTTTCACCAGTGATTACACATTGCCTGCTATGGGCGATGCGGTCGTACTCTACTCAAAAAAGGTAAATACAATGAAAATAATGGCAATTTGCGGATCCGGCCTGGGCAGTAGCTTTATGGTCGAAATGAATATTAAGAAAGTCCTCAAAAAACTGAATATCGAAGCTGAGGTTGAACATTCCGATCTCTCTTCTGCCACACCAGGTGCCGCCGATGTATTTGTCATGGCAAAAGATATTGCCGCCAGCGCCAGCGTGCCGAAAAACCAGTTAGTTGTTCTCAGTAACATCATTGATATCAATGAACTGGAAGCGAAAATCAGCGCTTTCTTCGCCAGTCGTTAACATCAACCGGATGCGCTGCACAATGGTGCGGCATGCATAAAGCGAGGTGGATATGTTTATCCTTGAAACGCTAAACTTTGTTGTTGATATATTGAAAGTCCCTTCTGTATTGGTGGGGTTAATTGCGCTTATTGGTCTGGTTGCGCAGAAAAAATCCTTTTCCGATGTAGTGAAAGGCACGGTCAAAACAATTCTCGGTTTTATCGTATTGGGCGGCGGTGCGATGGTATTGGTCGGCTCGTTAAATCCACTGGGTGGCATGTTTGAACATGCTTTTAACATTCAGGGGATCATTCCAAATAACGAAGCGATTGTTTCAATTGCGCTGGAGAAATATGGTGCGTCAACGGCGTTGATCATGGCGTTCGGCATGGTGGCGAATATTATTGTCGCGCGCTTTACGCGTCTGAAATACATTTTTCTGACCGGACATCACACCTTTTATATGGCGTGCATGATTGGGGTGATCCTCACCGTCGCTGGTTTTGAAGGTGTCGGACTGGTGTTTACCGGTTCGCTGATCCTTGGCCTGGTGATGGCGTTCTTCCCGGCGATTGCGCAGCGTTATATGAAACGGATCACCGGCAACGATGACATCGCGTTCGGCCATTTCGGTACGCTTGGCTACGTGCTGTCAGGCTGGATCGGCAGTAAATGCGGTAAGGGCTCACGCTCAACGGAAGAGATGAACCTGCCGAAAAATCTGAGCTTCCTGCGTGACAGCTCGATCTCCATCTCGCTGACGATGATCATTATTTACATGATCTTAGCTGTTTGCGCCGGGCGTGAGTACGTTGAGAGCCAACTCAGCGCCGGGCAGAACTTCCTCGTCTACGCGATTATTCAAGCCATCACCTTTGCTGCTGGCGTATTCATTATCCTGCAAGGCGTACGCCTGATTCTGGCGGAGATTGTTCCTGCCTTTACCGGCTTTTCCGAAAAACTGGTGCCCAACGCTCGCCCGGCACTGGATTGCCCAGTGGTTTATCCCTATGCGCCAAATGCGGTGCTGGTCGGCTTCCTGTTCAGTTTCCTCGGCGGGCTGGTAGGGTTATTCCTGCTCGGCCAGATGAAACTGGTACTTATCCTGCCCGGCGTGGTGCCGCACTTCTTCACCGGTGCGACGGCTGGTGTGTTTGGTAACGCTACCGGCGGACGACGTGGTGCGATGATCGGCGCCTTCGCCAACGGATTACTCATCACTTTCCTGCCAGTCTTGCTGTTGCCGGTGCTCGGCGCGCTGGGCTTTGCCAATACGACCTTCTCGGACGCTGACTTTGGCTTTATCGGCATTGTATTGGGCAATCTCGCGCGTTACCTGTCGCCGCTGGCGATTACCGGGCTGGTGGTGGCGGTGTTCGTCGCATTGGTCATCTGGAATCTGATGTCGAAGGGTAAATCTGCTGCCAGTGGCACAGAAGAAAAGAGTGGAGCGAAGTCATGAGCACGATTGCGGAAGTGAAACAGTTTGCGCGGGATATTCGCGTAGAAACTCTGAAAGCATTGACGCACCTGGGCTTTGGTCACTATGGCGGCAGCATGTCGGTGGTGGAAACGCTTGCTGTACTGTATGGCGACGTCATGCGGATTGATCCTGCCGATCCGGAGTGGCCGGAGCGCGATTATTTCGTGCTGTCGAAAGGCCACGCAGGCCCTGCGCTCTACAGCACGCTGGCGCTGAAAGGCTATTTCCCGCAGGAGATGCTGCAAACGCTCAATGAGAACGGTACCCGCTTGCCAAGCCACCCGGATCGCTTAAAAACCCGGGGCGTGGATGCGACCACCGGATCACTTGGCCAGGGCATTTCTATTGCCGGAGGAATGGCTCTGGGACATAAACTGGCGGGCAGGCCCAACCGTGTGTTTTGCATCGTTGGTGATGGCGAGTTGAATGAAGGGCAGTGTTGGGAAGCGTTCCAGTTTATTGCCCATCACAAGCTCAACAACCTGACGGTGTTTGTGGACTGGAATAAGCAGCAACTGGACGGTGAACTGGATGAGATCATTTGCGCTTTCGATCTGGAGGGGAAATTCCGCGCCTTCGGTTTCGATGTCTGTACGGTGAAGGGCGATGACATCGCTGCACTTCTGGAAGTGGTGAAGCCGGTTCCGGCTACTGATGCCCGGCCACGGTTGGTGATCCTCGACAGCATTAAAGGGCAGGGGGTGCCGTATCTCGAAAAGCTGAGTAACTCGCACCATTTACGCCTGACAGAAGAGATGAAGCAGGTGCTTAACGAAACCATCGAACAACTGGAGGCGGCGCATGATTAAGGTGGCTGAAATCGGTGGCAAAGACAGTATCGAGATGCGCAAAATTTATGCCGGTTTTATCAGCGATCAGATCGCGGCGGGCAGCGACATTATCGCGCTGGAAGCCGATCTGATGAGTTCGATGGCAATGGATGGTGTGCATAAACAGTATCCGCAACAGGTGATCAACTGCGGCATCATGGAGGCAAATGTTATTGGTACGGCCGCGGGACTGGCGTTGACCGGGCGCAAACCCTTTGTGCATACCTTTACGGCGTTTGCCAGCCGCCGCTGTTTCGACCAGTTGTTTATGTCGCTCGATTACCAGCGCAACAATGTCAAAGTCATTGCCTCCGATGCTGGGGTGACCGCCTGCCACAACGGTGGTACACACATGTCGTTTGAAGATATGGGGATTGTGCGTGGTCTGGCTCATTCAGTGGTGCTGGAGGTGACGGATGCGGTGATGTTCGCCGATATCCTGAACCAACTGGCTCATCTGGAAGGGTTTTACTGGGTGCGCACAATTCGCAAACAGGCGCTGACCATTTATCAACCGGATTCACATTTCACCATCGGCAAAGGCAATGTTCTGCGTGATGGCACGGATATTACGCTGATTGCCAACGGTATTATGGTGGCTGAAGCGCTGGCTGCAGCGCAGCAACTGGCGCAGGAAGGCGTTAGTGCGGCGGTAATCGATATGTTTACCTTAAAACCTATCGACCGCATGCTGGTGAAGAACTACGCCGAGAAGACCGGGCGGATTGTCACCTGCGAGAATCACAGCATTCATAACGGGCTGGGTTCGGCCGTGGCGGAAGTGTTAGTGGAAACGTGCCCGGTGCCGATGCGGCGCGTAGGCGTGAAAGAGCGCTATGGTCAGGTGGGAACGCAGGATTTTCTGCAAAAAGAGTATGGGCTGACGGCGCATGACATTGTGTCCGCCGCGCGGGAACTGCTGTAAGTAAAAGACCACTTCCTTAGGAGGTGGTCTTTTAGTTATCAATCTTAAACCACCTCCTATGGAGGTGGTGATCGTTCATGTGGGGCTATGCCCGTAGAATGCTCATGCTAAATACTGCCTCGGTTTGTTACCA
>JAGTSE010000068.1 GCA_018261615.1 Pseudomonadota bacterium
GCCCGCGCGGAGGGTGAGACATTATCCAAGGGCAGTAAAAAAGAAACCGCAACGCTACGCGTTACGGTTTCCATCAAAAGCTTAACTGACAAGCATTAGCATCTACGGCGGGATTTTTTTGCTTGAAGATATAAGTGACGCCGTCACAAAATAAAACGACAGGCATAAAAAACTGCGGGTTTGAACCCGCAGGTGTGTTAGTTGTCGCAGCACGGTTTATTGCAGGTCGAAACGGTCCAGATTCATCACTTTCGTCCATGCGGCAACGAAATCGATGACAAATTTTTGTTTCGCATCGCTGCTGGCGTAGACTTCCGCCAGCGCTCGCAGTATCGAGTTGGAACCGAAGACCAGGTCGGCGCGCGTTGCTGTGTAGCGCATTTCTCCGCTCTGACGATCGTGGCCTTCAAACAGCTCAGCTTTTTCGTCGGTAGCTTTCCACGCAGTACGCATATCCAGCAGGTTGACGAAGAAGTCGGTGCTCAGCACGCCAACGCGATCGGTAAAGACGCCGTGTTTGCTGTCATCGTAGTTGGCGCCCAGAACACGCAGCCCACCGACCAGTGCTGTCAGTTCCGGCGCGGTCAACGTCAACTGCTGGGCTTTATCAATCAGCAGGGTTTCAGTACTCACTCCATCCCAGACGCGGCGATAGTTACGGAAACCATCAGCCAGCGGCTCCATTAGATTAAAGGAGTCGACATCCGTTTGTTCCTGACGCGCATCAACACGTCCCGGTGTAAACGGCACATTCACCTGTACACCTGCCGATGCCGCCGCCTGCTCAACGCCAACCACCCCGGCCAGCACAATGATATCGGCCAGTGAGGCTTTTGCCGACGCCTGCTGAATGCGTTGCAGTACCGGTAAAACTTTCACTGCACGGGCATTCACTTCCCAACCATTTTGCGGGGTAAGCGCAAGACGTGCGCCATTGGCACCGCCGCGTTTATCACCGCCACGGAAGGTAGAAGCGGAAGCCCAGGCCACCGAAACCAAGTCGCTGACTGACAGGCCTGATGCGGCGATATCCGCTTTCAGGTTGGCAATATCTGCGCCGTCAGGGTGATAAGTGGCAGCCGGTAACGGATCCTGCCAAATCAGATCTTCATGCGGAACTTCAGGCCCGATATAGCGGGATTTTGGCCCCATATCACGGTGCGTCAGTTTGAACCAGGCGCGGGCAAAGGCTTCGTTAAATGCCTGCGGATCGTTCAGGAAGCGACGAGAGATTTTCTCGAATTCCGGGTCAAAACGCAGTGTCAGGTCGGTAACCAGCATCGTGGGTTTACGTTTTTTCGCCGGATCAAACGGATCCGGGATGATTTCCGGCGCATCGACGGCTTCAAACTGGATAGCGCCAGCAGGGCTGCGGGTCTGGACCCACTCATATTTGAACAGGTTCTCGAAGAAGTAGTTGCTCCACTGGGTTGGCGTTTGTGTCCACGCCACTTCCAGCCCGGAGGTGATAGCATCAGCGCCTGCGCCGCTGCCGTAGCTGCTCATCCAGCCAAGGCCCTGTGCTTCCAGCGGTGCGGCTTCCGGTTCCGGACCTACATGGTCGTCCGGTTTTGCGGCGCCGTGGGTTTTACCCAGCGTGTGACCACCGGCGATCAGCGCGACGGTCTCTTCATCGTTCATCCCCATATTGCTGAAGGTGGCGCGAATTGCTGAGGCAGCGGAAACGGGTTCACCGCTGGCGTTCGGGCCTTCCGGGTTGACATAAATCAGCCCCATCTCGGTAGCGCCAATCGCTGCCCGCGCAAGGCTTTCCGGATGACGATGGCTCAGCCACTCTTTCTCGTTACCCCAGTCCACGTCGAAATCCGGTTCCCAGACATCTTCGCGGCCCGCGCCAAAACCGAAGGTGCGGAAACCAGCGTTTTCCAGCGCCACGTTCCCCGCCAGGATGATCAAATCGGCCCAGGAGATTTTCTGGCCATATTTCTGTTTTACCGGCCACAACAGGCGGCGCGCTTTATCAAGGCTGACGTTATCCGGCCAGGAGTTCAGCGGCGCAAAGCGCTGCTGGCCGCGTCCGGAACCGCCACGGCCATCAACGGTGCGATACGTCCCGGCGCTGTGCCAGGCCATACGAATAAACAGCCCGATATAGCTGCCCCAGTCGGCAGGCCACCACGCTTGCGAATCGGTCAGTACGCTATGGATATCGGCTTTCAGTGCGGAATAGTCGAGTTTTTTAAACTCTTCGCGGTAGTTAAAGGACTCACCCAGCGGATTGGAGCGGTTAGAGTGCTGGTTCAGCAGATCAACACGCAGTTGGTTTGGCCACCAGTCTCGGTTACTGGTGGTTCTGGACGTGCTGTTCTTGCTGGCTTTATCATGGAAAGGGCATTTCTCGACGGCTGAAGAGAGGGGTTTTTCGTCTGACGTGCTCATATCTTGCTCCATTTGCTTGTGTAATGCCGTTACGATATACACTGCTTCCTGTTAAAGGTACTTGAATAAATCTACGGATTTGATAGTTAATACCTTTCTTTTAATGCATGAAAAACCGACAAATGTCACATAAATTTATAACTGCCTTACCAACCTTAGCAATCGCGCTACGCTTGATCCGGTTTTTTCGTGCCTTGTTTGATCGTACCCATAAAAGAGAGGTGGAAGCGCAGATTATCGCCAATGCGCAGAGAGACTGGAGCAGAAAGAAAAGATCGCAGAGACTCCGCCACAGGCCAGCATAACGGCGGAATAAAGACTTTTACCATGAAAAAGCAGAAAACTCACCGTCCCCTGATGGAATGTTCGCTAACAGGTAGGTCGGGATTACGCTGTTTTAATTTTTCAATTAATTCCATTTTTTATGATACTGCGGAATTTTATGTCTTTTGACTCTTTTGTACTGAAAATAGATACCGCAAACTATAATTCTGTTGGTGGAAAGAAAATCAGCATAGGTATTGATATCTGTTTTATCCACAATCATTACTTCGCTATGCTTTATGCCGTCCGATTTAGCAATCAGACTTTCCGGACTCATCGATGGTTGTATATGTTTGGTCAGGTATTGTACTTTTTAAATATTCCTTCATCTTCGCATTCAGGTAGCGGATTACTTTAAAAACTAGCCGGTTGGTGTTTTGTTTTCGTGTCCCGTACGGGCGAGTTTTTCGATAAAATTGATCTTATCGCACACATCAAGGAGAATCTGATGCAACGCGTTAAGCCGGGCGTGAATTTCAGATTCATGGTTGGTGGTATGTAAAGCAACTTTTAAAGTTCTGGTATGGCAGTTGTCCGGGTGCTTTGCTTTGTATTTTAGCGGTTCTACTGTCACCGCTGGATTAAAATAAAATCCCTCTCTCGGTAACGTTAAAATGAATTGTTCTTTGGTGTTAAAGGTTGTCGAAATTATTCTTCTGGTCTGGAATATTGTTTGATATAAGGTATTGGGAGAGGTCTCCTTGGTGCGTTTTTCCCACGCAAAATCATAAAGTTCGTTATGCTTGACAATCTCTCCTGGCTTCTTTGTTATTAAAAGCTCAAGACATTTAGAAGCGGGTTTGGTCAATAATGCTGATGGCAAGTACATATCACATCGACACAGAGTGCGTTCAGTTATATTAAAGTCAACTTCATTATTAATACGATATATATGCGGGTTCATTTAAATCTCCTTTTGATTTTTTATTGAATTCACTTTCAATAAGTCAGCCTAAGCATACATTGTTAGAGTAATAAATTTGAAAATATTTCCTCTTAATAAGGTTATTATATCATGTGTTTGTATATTTTTTTGTAAATAAATATATTGTAAATCAATTATTTGTATTGGGCCGTGGTGTTTTCTTCTAAAGCTTGCATTTATGATATAAATTTCGTGAATGTTAAGTTGGGATTGTTTATTTTGGCGAATGATTTATCGCGCTGAGTTATTATGGTAATTTTTAGTCCGTTTTTTTTCAGTGTCCTAATTTGAAAATATTAAATTATTTTGATAAATATTAAATATATGATTCGCAAATCTATTTGTGCTTTTTATTTTTTATATGAAACAGTTACACAAACTTGCTGAATGGAATCAGTCCAAGACATAAATCAAAAACCAGCGACAAAACCTCAACGAAACGATCCTGACGCTGGATTCTTAGAGACAATTCCACCAGGCGTATCTTGTTGCAGCCAGTTTGGACACGGACAGCGCGCAACAACCGGAGCGTACACGCAGTACGTGAGGATTACTCGCTTCGCTCGCCCTAAAGGGCCGCCGCAAGCGGCGTTCAAAATGCCAACACATTTTGTGT
>JAGTSE010000054.1 GCA_018261615.1 Pseudomonadota bacterium
GGTAATACGGTTCTCATCCTGCACCGGGCGGCGATGCGTCATGGTGACATTACGGCACTCCTGACGCGGCGTTTTTACTGTTTCCTTGATTGGCGTGGATGAAACAACCTGCGCATATTGAGGGCCGCGATCGAAGACATTCAGGCTGGCCACTGCGGCAACGCCCAGTGCAGCGGCCACGCCAATACCAATACCCGCTAACATTGATTTATTCACAGGATTCTCTCCCTGGTTGGCTATTGGTAACAATTTTGCAACCTCAGCAATAGTAAAGCCAATCAGAAAGCACGCAAAAATAGGGATAGAGGAGGGGTGAAGGATGATATTCAGAGTTTTCCTACCGGCATGCACGCACCAGGCAGCGGGATATGCTGCTCCCCGGCTGACAACCGGGAGAGCAGAAACAGGATCAGTGCAATTTCAGACGCGGGCGGATCACGCGGTTAATACTGCCGACCAGCATCATCAGACCGGTTTTGAAATAGCCGTGCAGCGCAATCTGGTGCATACGGTACAGCGATATATACACAAAACGGGCAATACGACCTTCAATCATCATTGAACCACGCATCAGGTTACCCATAAGGCTACCCACGGTGGAAAAGTTCGACAGGGAAACCAGTGAACCGTGATCCTTATAAACATAAGATTTCAGCGGGTTATCTTTGATCTGCGCCAGGATGTTATGCAACGCGAGGGTGGCCATCTGATGAGCAGCCTGCGCGCGCGGCGGAACAAATCCGCCTTCCGGACGGGCGCAAGAAGCACAGTCTCCAATGGCGTAAATATCGGCATCGCGCGTCGTTTGCAGCGTCGGCTCAACCACCAGCTGATTGATACGGTTGGTTTCCAGGCCGCCGATCTCTTTCATAAAGTCCGGTGCCTTGATCCCTGCCGCCCATACCATCAGATCTGCCCTGATGTATTCGCCCTCTTTGGTATGCAGACCGCCTTCGTCGGCGCTGGTGACCATCGTCTGGGTCAGAACGCGTACGCCCATTTTGGTCAGCTCATTATGCGCGGCGCCGGAGATACGCGGCGGCAGCGCTGGCAGAATGCGCTCACCCGCTTCCACCAGCGTGACGTTCAGCGCTTCATTCGTCAGCCCTTTATAACCGTAGCTATGAAGCTGTTTCACCGCATTGTGCAACTCTGCGGAGAGTTCAACGCCGGTCGCACCGCCACCGACAATCGCAATATTGACTTTGCCGTTAGCACCGAGGTTAGCGGAATATTTCAGGAACAGGTTAAGCATTTCCTGATGGAAGCGACGCGCCTGGTGTGGGTTATCGAGGAAGATGCAGTGCTCTTTCACGCCGGGCGTGTTGAAATCGTTCGAGGTACTGCCCAGCGCCATCACCAGCGTGTCATAGGCCAGTTTACGTTCCGGCACCAGCAGATCGCCCTTCTCATCACGCAATTCCGCCAGGGTGATGGTTTTGCTTTCGCGGTTAATATTCATCACAGAACCCAGCTGGAACTGGAAATGATGATTGCGCGCGTGAGCCAGGTAGCTTAGCGCATCAACACCTTCATCCAGCGAACCGGTTGCCACTTCGTGCAGCAAGGGTTTCCATAAATGGCTGTGGTTACGATCGACCAGCGTAATTTTGGCTTTTTTACCGCGTCCCAGCTTTTTACCTAACTGTGTTGCCAGTTCCAGACCGCCAGCGCCACCACCTACGATCACAATCTTTCTCAACGGTGTTGTCAAAATGACCCCCTAAAATATTAACCAATTGTTAATTAAAAGTTATAATAATAGCTCTTAATTAACAACAGGTTACGCACGCGCAACCTCATTTTGACGTCGAGAATATCACGAACGGTTCAATGGTCATACCAAAATTGATATGAATCAAGTTTTCATGCATAAAAATTGAACAAGTGTAGTTGTGCAGCGAAAAACTGCCCGTCAGGAGAGGAGAAAAAAGAGGAGCCCGGCAGACGAAAACCTGCCGGGGAGAGGCTTAACCGAGGGTTTTAAAGGCCTTAATTCGCTGTAAATGCGGCGAGATGTTTTTAAACTTATGCGACTGTTCTTCGTCCCAGACAATCTCATAGTAATGATGCAACTCATCGGAAGAGCGCTGGTTGTCCAGTGCTTCATCTTTTCGCGACAGGATCACCAGGCAGCGATCGCGGTTTTTCTCGCGAAAGTTAGCGACACACTTAGTGGCAATGTCTTCATACTCTTCCGGTCGGTCAATTTTCCCTTCCATATTCTCATAGGGGAATAAATTCGGATTGAATATTACCTGTCGGATGTCGCAGAGAAAACCAATGCGCTCGGCCCAGTAACCGCCAAGGCCGACGCCGCAAATCAGCGGGCGTTCATCCACGTTGAGCTGCAGCATCTTGTCGACTTCTTTCAACAGATGCTGCATATCATGTCTCGGATGCCGCGTGCTGTAGCTTATCAGGCGAACATCCGGATCGATAAACTGTAGCTGCAACACTTTTTCATGGTTGCCGGGACTGTTTGAGTCAAAACCGTGTAAATAGATAATCATTGAATCCTCACCACTTCGACATCGCGTCCTCAGGGGTTAATGGGCGGTTTTCTGCTCCTGCCAGCATTCATGCAACTGCTCCAGTGCTTTATTGACAGCTTTCCAGCGCGCCGAGCCCATCAACTCCTGACGAGAATATGAACCTTTATGATACAATTGCGTAACACGCTCTGCATTGATCGGCGACAGGTTATCTAACACACTAACCGCGCCTTTACGATTATTACAGACGAGGATCATATCGCAACCGGCATCCAGAGATGACTGCCCGCGTTCAGCATAACTTCCCATGATTGCCGCGCCCTCCATTGACAAATCGTCAGAAAAAATAACGCCGTTAAAACCCAACTCGCCGCGCAGAATGGTTTTCAACCACCACGGTGAACCGCTGGCCGGACGCGGATCGGCATCGGTATAAATCACATGCGCAGGCATAATGGCATCAAGCTTGTTTTGCTCAATAAGCGAGCAGAACACCGACATATCTTGCGCACGGATCTCCGCCAGTTGGCGCGGATCGCGCGGCGTCTCTTTGTGTGAATCCGCGGTTACCGCGCCGTGCCCCGGAAAATGCTTACCAGTCGTTTTCATTCCCGCGCTGTGCATGCCGTCGATAAAGTGGTTCGCCATTACCAGCGCTTTAGCCGGATCAGCATGGTAAGAGCGTTCGCCGATGGCGGTGCTGATATGCCCAACATCCAGCACCGGGGCAAAACTGATATCAATATCCATGGCGATCATTTCACTGGCCATCAACCAGCCGGCGTCTAGCGCCAGCCGTCCGCCCTCTTCTAATCCGTGCAGAGCGGCAAAAGCCTGGGCCGCAGGCAGGCGCGTGAAGCCTTCACGAAAACGCTGCACCCGTCCGCCTTCCTGATCGACGGCCACCACCAGACGGTGACGCGAAGCATGGCGGATCTGGCGCACCAGTTCACGCAACTGCTCAGGATCATGATAATTACGGGTAAAGAGGATCAGGCCGCCCACCAGCGGATGCGCCAGAATCTCGCGCTCTTCTGCATCCAGTTCATACCCTTCCACATCCAACATTACCGGACCCACACTGACCTCTCTTATTCTTTGTTCTGTAACCGCCGCCAGATCGCATCTGCCAGCGTAATAAATTGTTGTTCGCCCGTTTGCTGCCAGCGGCACTCAAACCAGCCCGCCATCAACATCCATACCCAAGGCTGCCAGCGTCGAACTTGGCGCTCTAATGTTAGCGGATCGACCGCCGCCTGCTGAGCATACTGCACAACCAACTGCTGGCGCTGAGCCTCATCCTCCGTCCATACTGCGGCGAGCTCGAGAGCAACATCACCATCGCCAGCATATTCCCAGTCGATAAGCCGCAAACCCGCGGCGCTGTGCACCAGGTTTCCCGCATGGACATCCATATGCAGCGGCGCAAGCCGCAGCGGCTGCGGTTCGCCCTGTTTTCTTAATTGCTTCAACTGCCGCAACCAGAAGGAAGTACGCCGCGTCGGCGCGCTCTGCTGCCAGTATCGCTCCAGCAGCGGCAACAGCTTGATACGCCAGCCAAAAAGTGGCTGACGATGTAAATCACGGAGTAATGCCGTCAGTGCATCAGGCTGCGGTAAGGCCGTTTTGATCTCGCCGGGTATAAAGTCCACCGCCATCCAGGTGCCAGTATAGAGCCGCGGACGCGGCGCGAGGGTTGCAGGCAAGCGGCGGAGCAAACGGTACTGACGCAGAAATGGTGATGAAACGGCCTGGTGATGTTGGCGTAGCACCAGCATGTCCCGGCCATCGTGAATAAGACAACTCCCGCCGCTTAACCCGCTATTCTGGCTGGCGACAGGAGTATACGTCGGAAAATAGCGTGATAACACAGTGTCACGCGTCTGTTTATTGTTGCTGAACCGCACCTTTACCCGACCAGATAATTTCACCTGTCTGCACCAGCATTAGCTGCATTTGTAACGCGGGTGCGCTGGCGTTGCCGGTCGCGTTGGAATAAAGCACATACTGCGCCCCAACGTTGCGGGCAATACCGATGGCTTTACTGCGGGTACCCAGGCTGTCCTGCGGGGAGAGACCCAGTTGCTGTTTCGCCAGCGAGAGCTGCTGCGCGGTAATCAGCGTAAATTTACCGTTATTGGCCAGCGCATTGCGCACCACTTCGGTGGCTTCGGCGGTGTTGATCGAGCCGTTGGTCCGGTTGTTTACGCTATCGACCAGCAAAACACTGCCAGAGTTGGCACCGCTGGCCTGCAACATTTTACCGACCATCGGTTGCACCGCGATATTCCAGTCATAATGGCGTTCACGCGGCGCGGGCTGCCCGGTTTGGTCCTGGTGTTCGATTGGACCAGGCTGCTGCGGCAACGTCGGAACCGACGGTACTGTCGGAACTGGCTGCGTCGGCTGCGGCTGTGGCTGCGTGGGCTGCTGAGCGCCGCCTGCCTGTTCAACCGGCGCAGGCTGTTGATTACTGATACACCCCGACAGCAACACCGCCAGCGTAGTCAGTAGCGCGAAGCGTCCAAATGTTTTAATCAAGTGTCACTCCTTAGAGATAGAGATAAAGTCTGACGCTGTGCGCACCCAGATAGTTGGCGCTGCCATACAGCGTCACGCCGGAACGCGACGGGATCGTGACGCTGCGCGGCGCTTCCAGCGGGTGCATTTCAAGGCCTCTGGTGTCATACCAGAAAAAACGATAGTGCACCGTCACGGGCTGCTGCCGCTCATTAAACAATCGGGAAGAGGCGGAAGGTTGAAGCTCATGCGTGCCCATTTCCGGTGATTCCGCAATAATGCCCGCCGCCAGAATACCGGACTCCATCACCAGCGTTTGATCGCTGGCGACCGGAATAGCCGGGCGCGAACTGCATCCCACCAGCCCCAGCGCCGCCAGCAACAGCGCGACACGCCCGTTTACCATCTTACAGACCTTTATGAGCCAGAATTGGCCCCATTGCCCGCCCGCCCAGCAGGTGCATATGTATATGGTAAACCTCCTGACCACCATGACGATTACAGTTCATGATCAGACGGTATCCGTCTTCGGCGATGCCTTCGTCGCGGGCGATTTTGGCCGCAACGGTCAGCATGCGGCCTAGCGCCTGCTCGTGCGCTTCGGTGGCATCATTCAGCGTGGGAATGAGGATATTCGGCACAATAAGCACATGCGTCGGCGCTTGTGGAGAGATATCGCGAAAAGCGGTAACCAGTTCATCCTGGTAGACAATATCCGAGGGAATTTCCCGGCGGATGATTTTACTGAAAATGGTTTCTTCGGCCATGACGTTTTCCTTTTTCAGGTGCGGAACGAACCCGCAGCCATCGTCAATTAAGTGCCCTAGAGTATGATCGAGATTCTCTTGTTGTTTCAACCATAACGCTCTTTTTCTTTCACCTTTACGCCCTTCTCTGCCGCAGGAACCCTTTTCCTTTCAATGCAGCGTGAATGAAATAGAATTCCAATTATGAATATTACCTTTGAGGATAATCAACATGCGGGTATCCCCGGAAAACGGACTTTCCCGTTACGGTTGTGTCCGGACGGTTTCAGCACCTGACAGGGCAGACGTCGGGGCTTTCCCCCAGACTGTCATGCATGACCTGCACACCATAAAAAAGGGAGCCCGCAGGCTCCCTCAGTCTCCCCAGACTCCGGCTTAGTTAGCGCGGATATAATCATCCATTTCGGTTTTCAGGTTATCGGATTTGGTACCGAAAATTGCCTGAACGCCGGAACCAGCGACTACCACACCTGCAGCACCCAGTTTCTTCAGGCCAGCCTGATCCACTTTCGCTACGTCAGCTACGCTGACACGCAGACGCGTGATGCACGCATCCAGGTTGGTGATGTTTTCTTTACCGCCAAACGCTGCAACCAGAGCCGGAGCCATCTCGCTGCTTACTCCAGCCTTGGTGTCTTCGGTCACGTCTTCACGGCCCGGCGTTTTCAGATCAAGCGCTTTGATCAGCACGCGGAATATGGTGTAGTAAACCACGGCATAGCAAGCACCGACGATCGGGAACAGCCACAGTTTGCTGCTGTTGCCGCTCAGTACGATGAAGTCAATCAGACCGTGAGAGAACGACGTACCATCACGCATACCCAGCAGGATACAGATCGGGAATGCCAGACCTGCCAGAATAGCGTGGATAACGTACAGGATCGGCGCAACAAACATGAAGGAGAACTCGATCGGCTCGGTGATACCGGTCAGGAACGAGGTCAGCGCTGCGGAGATCATGATACCGCCCACTTTCGCGCGGTTTTCCGGTTTAGCAGAGTGCCAGATAGCGATAGCGGCAGCCGGCAGACCGTACATTTTGAACAGGAAGCCGCCAGACAGTTTGCCCGCAGTCGGGTCGCCTGCCATGTAACGCGGAATATCGCCGTGGAATACCTGGCCAGCAGCGTTGGTGAATTCACCAATCTGCATCTGGAAAGGTACGTTCCAGATGTGGTGCAGGCCGAACGGTACCAGGCAGCGTTCAACGAAGCCGTAGATACCGAATGCAACAACCGGGTTCTGGTAGGCAGCCCATTGAGAGAATGTCTGGATCGCGGAACCAATCGGCGGCCAAATGAAAGAGAGGATCACGCCGGTGAAAATCGCTGCAAGGCCAGAAATAATGGGTACAAAGCGTTTCCCCGCGAAGAAGCCCAGATACTCAGGCAGCTTAATACGGTAGAAGCGGTTAAACATGTATGCAGCAATCGCACCGGAGATGATCCCGCCGAGCACACCGGTATCTGCCAGGTGTTTTGCAGCGATCTCTTCAGCAGGTAAATGCAGAACCAGAGGTGCAACCACAGCCATGGTTTTCACCATGATACCGTAGGCAACAACCGAAGCCAGAGCAGAAACGCCATCGTTATTGGTGAAGCCAAGAGCAACACCGATAGCGAAAATCAGCGGCATGTTAGCAAAAACGGAACCACCCGCTTCGGCCATAACATGAGAAACCACTGCTGGCAGCCAGCTGAAGTTTGCAGAACCGACACCCAGCAGGATACCTGCGATAGGCAGTACGGATACTGGCAGCATCAGCGATTTACCGACCTTCTGCAGGTTAGCAAATGCATTCTTAAACATAATTGAGAGTGCTCCTGAGTATTAGTGCTTTTTGTTGCGCTTTCACGCGTTGGCACGGGGGGAGAACCGCGCCTTGGGAAGGGCATCTAAGCGCCCTTTATTTATTACACAGAGTAAAATAAATCACTTAGGCTTTGTTTGACGGCTATCACGTTTCAGCTAGCGCTCGTCTTAAAACTCACACAGATTTACAAAAGGAGATGATCAGCGTATAAAAAACGACCATCATCGCCTTTTTTATGGCGGTGAACTTTACTCTGATCGCTTATTAATTACGAGCACTAAAATAAGCTGACATTTCAGACAGATTGCAATCTGGCGGGATTGATATGGAACAGGCGGGCAAAGTTTTGCGTGGTCTGCTGTGCGAGCTCCTCAATAGAAACCCCTTTCAGAACCGCCATATACTCTGCCACATCGCGTGTCATTGCAGGCTGGTTCTCTTTACCGCGGTGTGGTACGGGCGCAAGATATGGAGAATCGGTCTCGACCAGCAACCGATCCAGCGGTACATAACGTGCTGCATCGCGTAGTTGTTCCGCATTACGAAAAGTAACAATGCCGGAGAAAGAGATATAAAATCCCATATCCAGCAGCTTGCCTGCCGTTTCACGATCCTCAGTAAAGCAGTGTAGTACACCGCCGCAATCCTGAACCTGCTCTTCCTGCAAAATTGCCAGCGTGTCGACGCGGGCATCGCGTGTATGCACAATAACCGGTTTATTCAGTTCGCGCCCGATGCGGATATGGTTGCGGAACGAGATCTGCTGACGTACTTTGGTTTCCGGAGTATAGAAATAGTCCAGCCCGGTCTCACCCATTGCTACAACACCCTCTTCCGCGGCTAACTGACGCAGCGCCGCCACGTCATACTCTTCGTCCTGATTCAGCGGATGGACGCCGCAGGAGAACACCACATTACTGCGTTCGCCCACCAGCTCGCGCATGCTGCGATATCCGGGCAGCGTGGTGGCAACGGCCAGGCAAAACTTCACATCGCGCGCGGCGGCTTTCGCCAGTACGTCATCAACATCTTTGTGCAAAGATGTGTAATCCAGACCATCAAGATGGCAGTGTGAGTCGACCAAGAACATAATGTCTCTCTTAAAGATGGGATACAGGAAACATGGCGCCTGGTTGCAGGTACCGTTCCAGTGTTAACAAAAGATCGGTGAGCAGCAACTCGCGGTTCACTCCCACGACATTCAGCAACTGTTCACGGCAAGTAAATACGTCATGCAGCAGAGCATGCAACGTCTCACTGCGTAACCGACGGGCAAGGTTGTGTACCAGCACTGGCATATCAACGTTGGTCAGCAACGACGTCCCCTGCTGTACTTTTAGAGCATCAAGGAACAGCGCACAGACCCATTGCAAACGTTCCGCCACCCGATCATGGTTAAGCGAGGACAGCATGGCGAACCAGTCACCGCTATTCAGCGCGTTTTCAATCGCCTGACAGAGTACCTGACGCTGCACCCAGTGCTCTTCCTGCAACAGCTCTTCGGCCGCGCCTGGCGACCCTGCACACAGACGCAGCGCGCTAAGAATAGCATCTTGTGACACTGTCACTTCCCGACTAAGCCACGCGCTGGCATAACTTTCTGCCGGCGGTACAAGGTGATGCAAGCGGCAGCGACTGCGCAGCGTCGCCAGTAACCTCGCAGGTTCCCGGCAGGCAAGGAAGAACCACGTCTGAGCCGGTGGCTCCTCCAGCGTTTTCAGTAATGCATTGGCGGCAGCATCAGTTAATAATGCGGCGTCCTGAATCCAGACCACTTTCGCCCCGCCAAGACGTGCATGCTGATAGAGTTTTTCACTCACTTCACGCACCGCATCAATACCCAATGTCGTTTTGCCTTTTTCCGGCGCCACGACGTAGTAATCCGGGTGGGTTCCGGCCTGCATCAACTGACAGCCGCGACAGTGACCGCAGCTTTTGTGCCCTTCCGGCGTTTGGCACAGCAGAAAACGGCTGAGCGCATAGATCAGCGCGTCCTCTCCCATGCCAGGCAGGGCGTGAACAAGTAATGCGTGGTGCCCGCGTCCGCTTTGATAACTGGCGACCAGTTGTTCAAAGTCCGGTCGCAGCCACGGGTACCATTTCATGCGACCTGCTCCTGCACCCATGCGGTAACGGTCTGACGGATGTCGCGCACCACGTCCTGCAGTGGTTGCGTGGCATCCACCGTGCGAATAGAGGCATCCTGCGCAGCCAACTCAAGGTAACGCGCACGGGTGCGATTGAAGAAATCCAGCGATTCCTGCTCAATGCGATCCAGCTCGCCGCGCGCGCGCGCGCGTTTCAGGCCAACTTCAGGAGTGACATCAAGGTACAGGGTTAAATCCGGGCGAAAATCGCCCAGCACGGCATCGCGCAACGTCGCCAGCATGCCTTGATCGATCCCACGACCGCCTCCCTGATAGGCCTGAGTGGAAAGATCGTGCCGATCGCCAATGACCCAGCAACCGCGCGCCAACGCTGGTTTGATCACCGTTTCCACCAATTGAACACGCGCGGCATAAAACATCAGGACTTCGGCTTTATCAGAAATCACTTCGTCACCAACGGAGCGGATATCCAGCACCAGACTGCGCAGCTTCTCCGCCAGCAACGTACCGCCCGGCTCGCGCGTAAATATCATCTCGCTGACGCCCAGCTCTTTCAGCGTTTCGACGACGACATCACGTGCAGTAGTTTTACCGGCGCCTTCCAGCCCTTCAATAACGATGTATTTACTGCCCATTTTTTTCCTTAAGCACTTTCAAATAGTCCTGCACTGACCGGTTATGGCTGGCGAGGTTGGTATTAAATGTGTGCCCGCCCTTCCCGTCGGCCACAAAATAGAGGTACGGCGTCTTCGCCGGATGCGCTGCAGCTTTCAGCGAGGCTTCACCTGGCGTGGCAATCGGTCCTGGCGGCAAGCCACTAATCACATAGGTGTTGTAATCCGTCGGAGCCTCCAGATCGGCGCGCGACAGCGTGCCATTATAACGCACGCCCATCCCGTAGATCACCGTCGGATCGGTTTGCAGACGCATCCCGACGCGTAAGCGGTTGATAAAGACCGAGGCAACCTGGTCGCGTTCACTGGCCACAGCCGTCTCTTTTTCAATGATGGATGCCATGGTCACTAACTGGTTCTGATCCTTGTACGGCAGGCCGTCCATGCGCCCTTCCCAGACCTGTTCAACGGCTTGCGCCATTTTCTGGTGCGCGCGCTTGAGCAGCGCGACATCCGTCGTGTTTGCGGTATACATCCATGTATCCGGCCAGAACCAGCCTTCCACCCAGTTTGCATGCTCCAGCTTCAGCGCCTGCGCGACAGTGGCATAATCATCATCTTTCAGCGTGTGCTTCAGGTATGGCGCATCACGTAGCTGTTTCAGATAATCGCTCAGACGCATCCCCTCCACCAGACGTAGCGGAAATTGCGCCTCTTTGCCGCTAGTCAGTAATTGCAGCATTTCGCGCACGGTCATACCCGCCGTAAAACGGTAGGTTCCCGCTTTGAAGTGCGACAAATCGGGCTCCAGGCGCAATAACCACTGGAAAACACGCGGCCGATTGATGACTTTTTCCTGATACAGCAATTCACCTAGCGCCACCCGGCCGGTTCCGGCTGGCAAGGTAAAAATGATTTCATCTTTGGTAAGGATCGTGGAATCCGCCAGTTGACGAACCTTCCAGACTCCGGCCCCTGCAGCAATCACTAATACAGCCAGCGGCAGGAGAACAACGCGTAACATTTTCTTCATGACTGATTTATCTGCTCACACAGTGGGGCTAAAAATTGGTACAAATCACGCGCTGCCCAGCGCAGTTCTCCCCATTGGCGAACGGGGACGACCGGCATCAACGCATTACAAATAACCACTTCCTCGGCCTGCGCCAGCACTTGCTGGCAGGCATTCACTTCGACAACGCGAAAACCGGAAGATGCAAGTTGTCGCATACAATATTGCCTCATGATGCCATCCACTCCGGCATAGTCGAGGCGCGGCGTGAAAACCTCCAGCCCTTGCCGCCAGAAAATATTGGCCGCGCAGCATTCGGTGATCCAGCCGTCGCTGTCCAGCACCAGCGCTTCATCAGCATCGGTCTGCTCCAGCCCGGCGCGGATTAACACTTGCTCCAGACGGTTAAGATGTTTGATCCCCGCGAGCATCGGATTACGCCCCAGGCATACATTGCTCAGCGCCAATGTAACGCCCTCCCGCTGCCAGCGCGCGTAGTGTGCGGGCCGGGCTGAAACAGAAAGAATACGTGTCGGTGAATCGCAGTTCGCCACGCTGTAGCCACGACCTCCGCCACCGCGGCTGAGGATCACTTTAACCACGCCGTCGGCTTTTTCTTGCGCCAGCGATGCCATCTCCTGCGCCAGCAGATCCCAGTCATGAAAAGGAATAAATAGCCGTTCACATGCCAGACGCAAGCGCTGCACATGCGCAGACGCAAACTGGATTTGCCCGGCAAGGATACGCGCGGTAGTAAAGCAGCCATCACCAAACTGTATGGCCCGGTCACTGGCCGCAAGCTGTCGTTGCTCTGTGCCATTAATCAAGAACATAGAGGCTCCTTAAGCGTATAGCCGGACAGTTTGGCAGGATGGAAAGCAGAGAACAAGGGGAGAAAGCTGAATAGAAAAGGCCCGACAAACGGGCCTTTAAAACAGCGAAGACGGTCAGACTTTTTTGAAGATCAGCGAGCCGTTGGTGCCACCAAAGCCGAAGGAGTTACACAAGGTATACTCCATACCGCTGACCTGGCGCGCTTCGTGCGGTACGAAGTCCAGATCGCAACCTTCATCCGGGTTATCCAGGTTGATGGTCGGTGGTACCGCCTGATCGCGCAGCGCAAGGATGGAGTAGATGGACTCTACTGCACCGGCCGCGCCCAACAGGTGGCCAGTCATGGATTTGGTTGAGCTCACCATGACGCTACGCGCGGCATCGCCAAACGCCGTTTTCACCGCCTGAACTTCAGCAATATCGCCTGCCGGCGTAGAAGTCCCGTGCGCGTTGACGTAGCCAATCTGGCCTGGTTCAATGCCCGCATCACGCAACGCGTTCACTATTGCTTTGGCCGCGCCAGCGCCGTTTTCCGGCGGTGACGTCATATGATAAGCATCGCTGCTCATACCGAAGCCGACGATTTCAGCATAGATTTTCGCACCGCGTTTTTTCGCGTGCTCATACTCTTCCAGCATGATGATGCCAGCGCCATCGCCGAGGACAAAACCGTCACGCTCTTTATCCCACGGACGGCTTGCAGCCTGCGGATTATCGTTGCGGTTAGACAGTGCACGCGCGGCACCAAAGCCACCGACGCCCAGCGGGGTACTGCCTTTTTCTGCACCACCAGCCAGCATCGCATCGGCATCGCCATAAGCAATAATACGCGCAGCATGGCCGATGTTGTGCACACCTGAAGTACAGGCCGTTGCAATTGAAATGCTTGGACCTTGCAGGCCAAACATGATAGTCAGGTGACCGGCCACCATGTTAACAATCGTAGACGGTACAAAGAACGGACTGATTTTACGCGGACCGCCCTTAATGAGGGAGCTGTGGTTCTCTTCAATCAGACCCAGACCGCCGATACCGGAACCGATCGCGGCACCAACACGGGAAGCATTTTCTTCCGTGATAACCAGGCCGGAGTCGTGCATGGCCTGAACGCCAGCCACAATTCCATATTGAATGAAGTCATCCATCTTGCGCTGTTCTTTGCGCGAGATAATGTCTTCACAGTTAAAATCCTTTACTAAGCCAGCAAATTTGGTTGCATAGGCGCTAGTATCGAAATGGTCGATCAGGCTGATGCCACTCTGACCGGCAAGGAGAGTTTTCCAGTTAGACTCTACGGTATTGCCGACAGGAGACAACATGCCAAGTCCGGTCACAACTACACGACGCTTAGACACGTTCGTCCTCCAGGGAGGGATAAAAAAGAGATTCGAGGGATAACACTAGATAAAACTCAGGCGGTCGAATGACCGCCTGGAGATGTTCACTTACGCCTGGTGACCGTTGATATAATCAATGGCAGCCTGAACGGTGGTGATTTTCTCAGCTTCTTCGTCCGGAATCTCAGTATCAAACTCTTCTTCCAGAGCCATTACCAGCTCAACGGTGTCAAGAGAATCAGCGCCCAGGTCCTCAACGAAGGAAGCATTGTTGGTAACTTCTTCTTGCTTAACGCCCAGCTGTTCGCCGATAATTTTCTTAACGCGTTCTTCGATAGTGCTCATACTCTTAAATTTCCTATCAAAACTCGCTTTCGCGATGGTTTTCGTAGTGTATAAAATGTTGAAAAATTTGCAACTAAATCCCGGCAGTTCTTACCACGATTTTACGCTATTTTGAGGCTTTTCCCCCTCATAACGCAAATGATTTTAATCGTGGTTAGACCATATACATTCCGCCATTGACGTGCAGAGTTTCACCAGTGATGTAACCCGCCTCGTCAGAGGCTAAAAATGCAACCGCACTGGCGATTTCCTGAGCACCGCCAAGGCGACCCGCAGGAACTTGCGCCAGGATACCCGCACGCTGATCGTCTGAGAGCGCACGCGTCATGTCCGTTTCAATAAAGCCCGGAGCAACAACGTTCACTGTAATACCGCGGGACGCAACTTCACGCGCCAGCGATTTACTGAAACCGATAAGACCCGCTTTCGCCGCAGCGTAGTTGGCCTGACCGGCATTTCCCATGGTACCAACCACAGAACCGATAGTGATAATACGCCCATGACGCTTTTTCATCATAGCCCGCATTACCGCTTTTGACAGACGGAAAACAGATGAAAGGTTAGTGTCGATAATATCGCTCCACTCATCATCTTTCATGCGCATCAGCAAGTTATCACGAGTGATTCCGGCATTATTAACCAGAATATCAACTTCGCCAAACTCAGCGCGAATGTTCTCCAGAACCGATTCAATAGATGCGGCATCGGTCACGTTCAACAGCAGACCTTTACCCTTCGCACCTAAATAGTCACTGATAGCCTGCGCGCCATTTTCGCTCGTCGCGGTACCAATAACTTTTGCGCCGCGAGCGGCTAACGTCTCAGCAATGGCACGACCAATTCCACGGCTTGCGCCGGTAACCAGCGCGACTTTCCCTTCAAAACTCATGGGTCTTCCTCTTTTATTGCGCGAGTGCTTCTGACATCGCAGCCGGCTCATTGATAGCCGATGCTGCCAGAGTGCCAACAATACGTTTTGTCAGACCGGTGAGAACCTTACCCGGGCCAACTTCATACAGGTGCTCAACGCCCTGCGATGCCATAAACTCAACGCTTTTCGTCCACTGCACCGGGCTGTACAACTGACGCACCAGCGCACTGCGAATGGCTTCCGGCGACGTTTCGCACTTCACATCCACATTGTTAATAACCGGGATCTGCGGAGCATTAAATGTAATAGCGTTCAGTTCAACGGCCAGTTTTTCGGCAGCCGGTTTCATCAATGCGCAGTGAGACGGCACGCTGACAGGCAGCGGCAACGCGCGTTTAGCGCCAGCGGCTTTGCAGGCTGCACCAGCACGTTCAACGGCCTCTTTATGGCCTGCGATAACCACCTGGCCTGGGGAATTATAGTTCACCGGTGAAACAATCTGACCTTCAGCCGCAGTCTCACACGCTTTTGCGATAGACTCATCATCAAGACCGATAATAGCTGACATCGCGCCAGTACCTTCAGGTACGGCTTCCTGCATGAACTTACCACGCAGCTCAACCAGACGTACAGCATCGGCAAAAGCGATAACACCAGCGCAGACCAGCGCAGAATACTCGCCAAGGCTATGCCCAGCCATCAGTACCGGCGTTTTGCCACCCTGCTGCTGCCACACGCGCCACAGCGCGACAGATGCGCTCAGGAGCGCAGGCTGGGTCTGCCATGTTTTATTCAGTTCTTCTGCCGGGCCTTGCTGTACCAGCGCCCAGAGATCATAACCCAGAGCCGCAGAGGCTTCGGCAAATGTTTCTTCAATAACCGGGTAAGCTGCCGCCATATCCGCCAGCATGCCGACGGTCTGGGAACCTTGCCCCGGAAAAACAAAAGCAAATTGCTTCATCTTCTTATCCTTATGCTTAGAAACGAATCAGCGCGGAACCCCAGGTAAACCCGCCGCCGAACGCTTCAAGCAGAATCAGTTGGCCAGGTTTGATACGCCCATCGCGTACCGCCTCATCCAGTGCGCTGGGAACAGAAGCCGCAGAGGTGTTGCCATGACGATCAAGCGTAACTACAACGTTATCCATCGTCATACCAAGCTTTTTCGCCGTGGCGCTGATGATACGCAGGTTAGCCTGATGCGGTACCAGCCAGTCCAGTGCGCTTCGCTCAAGATTATTAGCGGCTAATGTTTCATCAACAATACGCGCCAGTTCCGTCACCGCGACTTTGAACACTTCATTGCCCGCCATCGTTAAATAAGTCGAGCTTTCCGGGTTCACGCGGTCGAGGTTCGGCAGCGTCAGCAGCTCGCCATAGCTGCCGTCAGCGTGCATGTGGGTTGAGATAATGCCCGGCTCTTCTGAAGCGCCCAATACCACCGCACCTGCACCATCGCCGAACAGAATAATTGTACCGCGATCGTTTGGATCTAATGTGCGCGCCAGCACGTCAGAGCCAATCACCAACGCATGTTTTACCGCGCCGGATTTTACATATTGATCGGCGATGCTCAGCGCGTAGGTAAACCCAGCGCATGCTGCGGCGATGTCGAAAGCAGGACAACCTTTGATTTCCAGCATATTCTGGATCTGGCACGCCGCGCTCGGAAAAGCGTGCGTTGCAGAAGTTGTCGCAACAATAATCAGGTCAATTTGATCGTTATCGATGCCGGCCATTTCCAGCGCGCGTTTAGCGGCTTCATAGCCCATGGTTGAGACAGTTTCGTTTGCCGAAGCAATACGGCGCTCACGGATCCCTGTACGGCTGACAATCCACTCGTCAGAGGTTTCCACCATTGTTTCCAAATCGGCGTTTGTTCGAACCTGCTCAGGCAGATAACTGCCGGTACCAATAATCTTCGTATACATGTACGCTCAGTCACTCTTGGGTAATATACACACATTCCGGTTATCGTCGCCCTGGGCGGATGATGCCGAAAGCGCATACACAGATTCCAGGCGAGCGGCGATTCGCTGTGGAACCTGCCGCTGCACCGCCTGCACTGCCTGTTCAATCGCGACGGTAAAGGCTCGCTGATTCGCTGCTCCGTGACTTTTAATCACAGTGCCGCGCAATCCTAACAGACAGGCGCCATTATACTGGTCGGGGTTGAGGTGACTGAATCGCCTGCTCAGGCTTTTTTGTAACCAACGTTTTAATAAAATCAGCCACCACGACCTTTTTTGCCCTTCGCTCTGTGGTTTCAGCAGCGAAAGAAACATCCTGACAACCCCCTCCATGGTTTTTAATGTGACGTTTCCAGTAAAACCGTCACAAACTAACACATCCGTTTTGCCAGTCAGAAGTTCATTCGCCTCCAGATAACCAATGTAGTTCATTGAGGGAACCGATCGTAACAGAGCCGCTGCATCACGGATATTGTCATGACCTTTGGTTTCTTCTTCACCAATGTTCAACAGCGCTACACGCGGGTTAGCGATACCCAGGATCTCCTCGGCCATCACAGACCCCATAACCGCAAACTGCGCCAGCATCCTACTGTCACAATCCACGTTCGCGCCGAGATCCAGCACGACAGTTTTGCCCTTCTGCTGATGGGGCAGCACCGTCACCAGCGCCGGACGCTCAATCCCCTCAATCGGTTTGAGCAACATTTTCGCCAGCCCCATCAACGCGCCGGTATTGCCTGCGCTGACGCAAGCCTGGGCACGTCCTTCTTTCACTAATTCCAGCGCCATACGCATCGAGCTACCGCGACTAGTGCGGATCGCTTGTGCGGGCCGGGCATCACTGGCAATAACTGATTGTGCAGGAATGATAAGCAAACGTGAGCGTTGCTCAAAATCAGCTTTGGCAAGTAATGGCGTGATAGCGTCGGGATCGCCGACTAAAAGAAGGTTGAGCTGTGAATTAGAGTTCAGTGCCTGCAAAGCTGCAGGCACTGTCACGGAAGGACCAAAATCGCCCCCCATGACATCTAACGCCAGGGTTAGACGTGTCAAGGTATCGTCGCAGCCTGGTTCGGTCTATCCCCGCTTTCGCGGGGAAATCCTCACTAAGCTTAATCACGCTTGCGCGTGATTACTTAGTGATAACCTTGCGACCACGGTAGAAACCGTCGGCGGTGATGTGGTGACGCAGGTGGGTTTCACCAGAAGTTTTGTCTACAGACAGGCTGGTGACTGCGGTCAGCGCGTCATGGGAACGACGCATGCCACGTTTGGAACGGGTTGGTTTATTCTGTTGTACGGCCATGGACCTTACTCCTCAATTACTTACGCTTTAAGCTGGCTAATACGGCAAATGGGTTTGGTTTTTGCGCTTCATCAGGCAATTCTCCAAAGACCATGTCCGCCTCGGACACTTCACAGTGTTCAGAATCATGCACCGGAACTACAGGCAAGGAGAGAATGATTTCATCCTCAACCAGCGCCAGCAGATCGATTTCGCCGAATTCGTTAACCTCAATTGGCTCATACGCTTCCGGCAGTGCTTCAGCCTGTTCGTCTGAACGCACAGGACTAAAACAATACGTCGTGTAGACCTGGTGGGTGAACGGTTTCCCGCAGCGCTGGCATTCGAGCGATACCGTTACCTTCGCATCGCCGGTCAGAACCGCCAGACGCTGGTTATCGATAGCGAACGACATGGAGCACTCCACATCACTGTCTACGCTGACCACAGATTCGGCGACGCGCTCCGCCTGTTCGGGGGTATAGATACCCTCGTAATCGAGGCGTTTTTGAGCCGTACGAACCGGATCAAGAGTCAGGGGTAATTTTACCTTTTGCATAGGGCGCGCATATTAACTTTGTAACGTCATATAGTCAAAGAAAAAGGCAGCCTACGGTTGCCTTTCGCCAATAATTCGCACACATTGCGGCCTACAGTTTAAAATGCCTCTCATTGTTAAGCCATATTTGGTGAAAAAAATATGTCGCAAATTATTCTCGCATCGACCTCTCCATACCGCCGCGCACTTCTGGAAAAGCTTGGTTTAGCGTTTGCCTGCGCCGCGCCGCAGGCTGATGAAACCCCGTATGCAGGTGAAGCACCGCGTCATCTGGTGTTGCGTCTGGCGCAGGAAAAGGCGCAATCGCTGGCGGAGAAATATCCTCAGCATCTGATCATCGGTTCCGATCAAGTGTGTGTGCTGGACGGTGAAATAACCGGCAAGCCGCATACGGAAGAAAATGCTCGCCAGCAATTGATGAAAGCTCGCGGAAATATTGTCACCTTTTATACTGGACTGGCGCTATATAACTCGGCCACTGGTCATTTGCAGACTGAATGTGAGCCTTTCGATGTCCATTTCCGTCACTTAAGCGAGCAGGAAATCGATGACTATATCCGTAAAGAGCGTCCGCTGAACTGCGCAGGTAGCTTCAAAAGTGAAGGTTTAGGCATTGCGCTGTTTGAGCGTCTTGAAGGCCGAGATCCCAACACGCTGGTCGGTTTGCCGCTGATCGCGCTGTGTCAAATGCTCCGCCGTGAACAGTGTAACCCCTTGTTAAGCTAATGCTTTAGCGATCACAGTTTCTTTTTTGAGCAAACGTTACATTCATTGCCATTATTAAAACGCTGCTTTAATTTAAGGGTGGTGATGAAGATATTCAATAAGATGGCGCTGCTGTTGACGCTTTTCGGCGCCGGGAATGCTATTGCGCAGGCGCCGTGGCAAACGCAGGGAGTAGTTGAAGACAACCTCCCCGCTTCATGGCAAACGCTGAAAACAGAGATGCGCTATCCCCATTCCTGGCTCTCCGGCCACTATAAAGATTTTACTCAGTGGCAAACCCTTAGCCGCCAGTTGTTCCGCGCAGCATTGCTTACCCCGAACTCGACGAAACCTTTTGTGCCAGAAATACTCAGCAAAGAAGATCGTGGCAGTTATACCGCAGAAAAACTGGCGCTTAATATTACCGACGACAATCGTATTGCGGCGCTACTGCTGATGCCGAAATCGCCGGGACCTCACCCCGCAATAGTACTGCTACACGATCACGGTTCGAAATTTGATATCGGCAAAGAGAAGCTGATCCGTCCCTGGGGCGACGCTGGAAAGCTCGCCAGCGCACAAGCCTGGGCTGACAAATTTTTCAGTGGAAAATTTATCGGTGATGAACTGGCCTGCCGTGGTTATGCCGTCATCGCCATTGACAGCCCAGGTTGGGGCGATCGCGGACCAATGGTCTATGAGCAGCAGCAAGCGCTGGCCAGTAACTATTTCAACCTTGGTCGTTCTCTGGCTGGCGAAGTGGCTTATGAAGATATACGCACGGTAGACTTTATCGCCTCATATGCAGGAGTGGACAGTCAACGCGTGGGCGTGTTGGGCTTCTCGATGGGTGGTTTTCGCGCCTGGCAACTGGCCGCGCTGAGCGACAAAGTGGCAGCGACCGCCGTAATCTCATGGTTTGGTACGTATAACGGCCTGATGCTGCCGGGCAATAACGTGCTGCGCGGCCAGTCCGCCTTTTTTATGCTCCATCCGGGGATGCCTGCACAGATGGACATCCCGGACATTGCCAGTATCGCCGCGCCTAAACCGATGCTGATCTTCAGCGGCGGCCAGGACAAACTGTTCCCGCAGGAAGCGGTAAAGGAGGCCTTTGCCAAAGCGCACCGCGTCTGGAAATCGCAGCACGCCGACGACAAACTCGCCACGCGCACCTGGCCGCAACTGGGACATGTTTTTTACCGTGAACAGCAGGACGAAGTCTTTCCGTGGCTGGATAAGTGGCTGAAGCCATAACCTGTTCTTTCCCCCTCGCACCGGAGGGGGAAATGCTTATTTAGCGCTACGCAGCACCTGCAAACAGTGTTTCAGTTCATCATCGAGCGGCGCTTCAATACGCAATATCTCACCGCTATTTGGATGAGTAAATCTCAGCGCCGCCGCATGCAAAAACAGACGCGATAAACCGGTTGCTGCCAGTTGCTTGTCAAATTCACGATCGCCATACCGATCGTCAAAAGCAATCGGGTGACCCGCATGCTGCGTATGTACGCGGATCTGGTGCGTACGACCGGTTACCGGGCTACAACGCACCAGCGTCGCAAACTCGTAACGCTCTTCCACTTTAAACCGTGTTTCCGACGGTTTGCCTTCGCTGTTGACGCGCACAATGCGTTCACCGCTTTGCAGAATATTTTTCAGCAACGGTGCCTGCACCACTTTTACGTGTGACTGCCACTGCCCGCGAACCAGCGCGAGATAATCTTTCTGCATCTCTTTGCCGCGCAGTTGCTCATGTAGCGAACGCAGCGCCGAACGTTTTTTGGCCACCAAAAGAACGCCGGAAGTATCACGATCGAGACGATGAACGAGTTCGAGGAACCTGGCTTCCGGACGCAGTGCGCGCAGACCTTCAATTACGCCAAAACTCAGGCCGCTGCCGCCGTGTACCGCGGTACCGGAGGGCTTGTTGAGGACGAGAATATGATCGTCTTCGTACAAAATAACGTCGCTTAATGCTGCCACTTTCTGCAGATGCGGTGAAACCGCCTCTTCTTCACGTTCAGCGACGCGCACCGGCGGGATGCGCACTTCGTCACCAGCTTCCAGTTTATATTCCGGTTTGATGCGTTTTTTATTCACCCGCACTTCGCCTTTACGCAGAATGCGGTAGATCATGCTTTTCGGCACCCCTTTTAATTGGGTGCGTAAAAAGTTGTCGATGCGTTGCCCCGCTTCGTCAGCGGAAATAGCAACAAATTTTACGGATGGTGTCTCAGTTTTCATGGGAGGCGATTCTAAATAGCCATGATGATTAGCGCCACTCATTTTTCTATGCTTATATTTACATTTGAGCCTGGTTACTGACGTTAGATTCCTCTGATTCGGTGGTTATTAAACCAATCTCCGTACAGAGGTGAAAAAACTGTGAGTAACCGGGTGATAAATGGTAAAAGTCAGCTTGCTATAAGAAGGCTCGCAGGGAATAATGTTGCAGTTTTCCGTGTTGAATCTTGTTGAAACAAGCAAATAAGCGGAATGACCAGTTTTGCCTGTCCGATCATACACGCAGCAATGGCGTAAGACGTATTGAGCTTTCAGGCAGTTAGCGGGCTGCGGGTTGCAGTCCTTACCGGTAGATGGAATCTTCTCTGGAGAGTTTTTCCCAGGCTGTTCCCCTGATAATTGCGCTGTATTTTCCACAGGAAATACAGGCAACCGACACACTGCGCCTCTTAAGCGAGCGACAACCGTGAGGTTGGCGACGTGAATAGTCTCGAGGCCATCGGTTCTCCCCGGAAAGGCGTTATCTTGCCCGCAGCTTAGTCGTCAATGTAAGAATAATGAGTAAGTTACGATGAAAAGAATGTTAATCAACGCAACTCAGCAAGAAGAGTTGCGTGTCGCCCTTGTGGATGGGCAGCGACTGTATGATCTGGATATCGAAAGTCCGGGACACGAACAGAAAAAAGCGAACATCTATAAAGGTAAAATCACCCGCATTGAACCGAGTCTTGAAGCCGCCTTCGTTGATTACGGTGCTGAACGACACGGTTTTCTCCCCCTCAAAGAAATCGCGCGCGAATATTTCCCCACCAATTACAACGCTCATGGCCGTCCGAATATCAAAGACGTGCTGCGTGAAGGTCAGGAAGTCATCGTCCAGATTGATAAAGAAGAGCGTGGCAATAAAGGTGCTGCGCTGACCACGTTTATTAGCCTTGCGGGCAGTTATCTGGTGTTAATGCCGAATAACCCGCGCGCAGGCGGCATTTCTCGCCGCATTGAAGGCGACGACCGTACTGAATTAAAGGAAGCCCTCTCCAGCCTCGAACTGCCGGATGGCATGGGGCTGATTGTACGCACAGCTGGTGTGGGTAAATCCGCCGAAGCGCTGCAATGGGATCTGAGTTTCCGCCTGAAACACTGGGAAGCTATCCAGAAAGCTGCTGAAAGTCGTCCTGCGCCGTTCCTGATCCATCAGGAAAGCAACGTTATCGTTCGCGCCTTCCGTGACTACCTGCGCCAGGACATTGGTGAAATCCTTATCGACAACCCGAAAGTGCTTGAGCTGGCCCGCCAGCACATTTCTGCGCTGGGTCGTCCGGATTTCAGCAGCAAAATAAAACTGTATACTGGTGAAATCCCGCTGTTCAGCCACTATCAGATTGAGTCGCAGATTGAATCCGCTTTCCAGCGTGAAGTGCGTCTGCCGTCCGGCGGCTCTATCGTTATCGATTCCACGGAAGCATTGACGGCTATTGATATCAACTCCGCGCGCGCAACCCGCGGTGGCGACATTGAAGAAACAGCCTTCAACACCAACCTGGAAGCAGCCGATGAGATCGCCCGCCAGTTGCGCCTGCGCGATCTCGGCGGCCTGATTGTTATTGACTTCATTGATATGACGCCGGTTCGCCATCAGCGCGCTGTTGAGAACCGTCTGCGCGAAGCCGTACGTCAGGACCGCGCCCGTATTCAGATCAGCCATATTTCCCGCTTTGGCCTGCTGGAGATGTCTCGTCAGCGACTGAGTCCGTCGCTGGGCGAATCCAGCCATCACGTCTGCCCACGTTGTAGCGGCACCGGTACCATTCGCGATAACGAATCGCTGGCGCTGTCGATTCTGCGACTGATTGAAGAAGAAGCGCTGAAAGAGAACACCCAGGAAGTGCACGCGATTGTGCCGGTCCAGGTTGCCTCTTATCTGCTGAACGAAAAGCGTGCTGCGGTCAGCGCTATCGAATCCCGTCAGGGCGGCGTACGCTGCGTGATCGTGCCGAACGACCAGATGGATACGCCTCACTACTCCGTACTGCGCGTGCGTAAAGGGGAAGAGACGCCAACCCTGAGCTACCTGCTGCCGAAGCTGCACGAAGAAGCGATGGCGCTGCCGTCGGAAGAAGAGTATGCCGAGCGTAAACTGCCTGAGCAGCCTGCGCTGGCGACATTCGTCATGCCGGATGTTCCGCCTGTACCGCAAGCGCCTGCTGCTGCACCTGCGGCTAAAGCTGAGCCTGCCGCCGCTGAACAACCTGTAACACAGGGGCTGTTCAGCCGTTTCTTCTCGGCACTGAAAGGCCTGTTTGCGGGTGAAGAAGCCCCGGCAGCCGTCGAAGCCAAAGAAGAGGAAAAACCGGCGAAGCAAGATCGCCAGCAGGAGCGTCGCAAACCGCGTCAGAACAATCGTCGCGATCGTAACGAACGCCGTGATGGCCGCGCTGAAGGCAGCGAGGCGCGCGAAGGTCGTGAGAATCGCGAAAACCGCGAAGGTCGTGAAGAGAACCGCCGTAATCGCCGCGAGAAATCGCAGCAGAACGCAGATACTCGCGAAGTGCATGAGCCAGTAGCGGTCGAAGAGACGGAAAAAACCAAACAGCGCGATGAGCAGCAACCGCCACGCCGTGAACGCAATCGTCGCCGTAACGATGACAAACGTCAGGCGCAGCAGGATGTGAAAGAACTGAACCGTGCCGATCAGCCTGAGCAGGAAACTGAACAGGAAGAGAATGTACAGGTGATGCCGCGTCGTAAACAGCGTCAACTGAGCCAGAAAGTTCGTATTGAAAGTGCGCAATCCGAGAATGCTGCCGAAGAGACGATCGCTCAGAGTACTGAAGTGGCAAAAGTCGAGCTCCCGGCCGTTGTGGAAACCAGACCTGATCAGGACGGGAATGCAGAAACGCGCGAAAATTCAATGCCTCGCCGCTCTCGTCGTTCTCCGCGTCATCTGCGCGTCAGTGGCCAGCGCCGTCGTCGCTACCGTGATGAGCGTTATCCGTTGCAATCAGCCATGCCGCTGACTGTTGCATGTGCTTCGCCTGAAATGGCTTCCGGTAAGGTATGGATCCGCTATCCCGTTGCGCGCTCTCAGGAAGAGCAGACGAAAGAGATCGCGGCAGAACAGAACGTTGCCGTTGAACAGGATGTTGCACCAATGGTGGCTGAAGCCACACTGGCTAGCGCTCAACAAACCGAAGTGGTTGAGCAACAACCCGCAGCAGAAGCTGAAGTTATAGCGCCAACTGCTGAAACGGAAGTGACAGCGCCAGTCGCGACGGTGGAACCGCAACAGCCTGCCGCTGAGCCTGAAACCGTTGAGGTAGAAACCACCCATCCGGAGGTTATCGCCGCGCCAGTTGATGAGCAGCCGCAACTGCTTGCCGAAGAAGATCATGTCGTCGCCGAAGAGATTACGCAAGAAGCCGCGCCAGCGCAGGAAGCGCCGATCGTCGAAACCGCTCCGGCCGTTCACGAACAAGCCCCGGTTCCGGTTGCAGAACCAGTTGTTGAACCAGTTAAAGAAACTGTGGCACACGTCGTCACCCGTAAAGTAGCCACTGCGCCGATGACCAAAGCGCCTGCACCGGCCTATATGCCGGAAGCGCCGCGTAACAGCGACTGGGTTCGTCCGGGCTTCAATTTTGAAGGTAAAGGCTCCGCGGGCGGTCACAGCGCCACTCACGCTGCCACTGCACCGGCAACGAAGCCGCCATCTGTTGACTAATCGTCTGACAGCTAAAAAGCCGACCTCAGGGTCTAATGCTTGTCAGTTAAGCTTTTGAAGGTAGCCGTAACGCATAGCGTTGCGGCTTCTTTTTTACTGCTCTTGGGTAGTGCCGTGGTCGTCGTCCCGG
>JAGTSE010000055.1 GCA_018261615.1 Pseudomonadota bacterium
CGAATTTGCCCAACCGAAGGTTGGCCTCCGGTGAGAGACAGGATGTCTCTCAGTAATCCCCAGGAGCTTACTTCAGTAAGTGACTGGGGTGAGCGAGGAGAGCCAACGCACATGCAGCTTGAAGTATGACGGGTATATAAGCGCAACGAGTAGCCACAGCGTAATATATAATATCAAATGCTCACGCACGTTATTAATAAGGTAGTTGAATAAACGACGCATGATCTCTCCGCAGAAAAATAAAGGCGGCCACAAATAAGGCCGCCGACGGATTATCGGGTAAAGCGTGACAGGGAAAAAGGCGTTAAATCAAAGTCGCTGCATTTACCCTGCGCAAATGCACAAGCGATTTCGCCGAACACTGGCGCGAATTTAAATCCATGGCCGCTCAGTCCGGTGATAATCAGCGTGTCAGGATGTTCCGGCAAAGTATCAATAATAAAATCTTCATCCGGCGAGTTATCGTAGGTACATGAAGCACCATAAAGGCAACCGCCGATGCCCGGCAGGAACTGGCGCAGAAAACCGAAGCACTCCGAACCGTCTCCCACTTCATCGCCAAAAGGCGTACGCTGTTGCGCCTCGTCAATGAGCTGGCCTCCGTTATGCCGCCCCATCTTCAGCGCGTTGTCTTCGGCGGGGAAGCCGTAATACTGATCACCATTCGGCATTTCACCGGTGAAGGCTGGAAAGTGATTTTTGCTGCTGTAGCGACCGTCTGCCTGAAACCAGGCGAAAACCTTGCGTACGGGTTGTACCGGAAGCGTTGGAATTAACCGACGTACCCAGGTGCCGGCGCTAATTAATACTTTCTTGCCGACGAACTCGCCTTCCGCTGTTTCGATGGTAACGCCTTCAGGGCCATGACGCAGCGCAGTAACCGGGCAGTTAAACAGTTGCGCGCAATCGGCTTGCTGGGCGAGACGGAGCCAGGTTTTTACCGCCAGTTCGCTCTTCAGCACGCCGGAATCGGCTTCGAACAGACCGATGTAATCTTCCGGTACGGTGATTTCGGGCCAGCGGGCCATTAGCGAAGGCGCATCCAGTTTTTCTACCGCCAGATCCCACTGCTTAGCACTATGGGCGACATTGGCGAGAAACTCGGAATCAGCCGGGCCGAGGTTGAGTACGCCGGTCCGTTCGAACACTGCCTCACCGCTTTCGCTGGCTAACTGCTCCCATAACTGTTGGGCGCGCAGCACCAGCGGAACATATTTTTCACCTTCGCCATATGCGTGGCGAATGAGACGTGTATCGCCATGATGGCTGCCTTGCTGGTGTGGTGGGAGATGGGCATCGGTCATCAGTACATTTAGCCCGGCCCGGGTAGCGTAATAGCCGGTCGCTGCGCCGACAGATCCGCTGCCGATAATAATCAGGTCATATTTCATGGGGTTCTCCAGGAAAAAGCGTGTTCAGGAGGGTAATTAACCTGGCGGCGTTATACAAGGGCAGAAATAATTAAGGCACCCTGAAGGGTGCCTGTTGGGATGAAGGTCAGCATTAAGACTAATGCCTGCGGTACTCATCTTGCTGGTAATCGCCTGATTCAATCTTGGCAATACCCGCCTCGAGAATCGATATAAACTGGCGGGCGACATCTGTCGTTAACCATAACGTCTGGCCGACTTCAGTCTCTTCCTGAGCGGCTCTGTTTGGGGTCTGGTAGTGTAACCGGAGCATCAGGGCATCGTAACTATCCACAGTACTGATGTCCCATCCGACCAGTGGATGGGTCTGGATGACTTCATTATTCTTTACCATCATAACCCCCATATTAGCGTGTTTATTTAGACAACGACTTTCGAGGTTCAATGCGTGTTTTATTTGAAGCCTTTTTAGTATATCAACATATGGGGGAGATGATCGAATAAATAAACACTCTGCAACATGTTTTTTAGACTGTTTGATTTTTTTGAATAAGAAAACGAAACTTTAGACACATATTTTTACTAAAGAATTATAGAATTAATGAATAGCGTAAAAAACAGACAAAAAAGCCGGGGCGACCCGGCAATAAGAGCAAACTTAAAGAAAAATTAGTTGTTGATAAACCAGTCGTCGGCGCTTTCCCAGGTTTCCTGCAAAATTTCACTTATGCGATCTTTATCTTCTTTTGCGCCACCAAGCACCGACAAGTTATTAGCCGCAGCATAGCGAACGGTGATTTTGTTATCGTGTTCGGGATAATAATTATTGAGCCGACGGGATAATTCGCCCGCCAGCGCATCAATAGCACCTGGCGGTAAAGGTGTGGTTTTGGCGATAGTCACTTCAATGCGCATAATAGCCCCCTGTGCGTTTGCTGTATATATGTACAGTAAATAAGGTGTCTTTACAACAGGGGGCAGTAAAATTTTTACTGCTTAACGCGCCAGCGAACGGTTTCACCCGCCAGGAACGGCACCAGCGTATCGTCCGTCAGCGCAATGCTCTCTGGCACGAGGCTTTCTATGCGTTCCAGCTCAATAAAGTCCTCATTGAGCGGCAGTCCGTAAAAGCGCGGTCCGTTCAGCGAGCAGAACGCTTCAAAATGTTGCAAGGCGTTCATCTCTTCAAACACGGTGGCGTAGCTGCCGAGCGCAGTTGGCGCATTGAAGCAACCGGCGCAACCACAGCTTGCTTCTTTCCGGTGCCGCGCGTGCGGTGCGGAATCGGTGCCGAGAAAAGCGCGCTCAAATCCGCTGGCGACCAACTCTCGCAGCGCCTGCTGGTGGATGTTGCGTTTAAGGATGGGCAAGCAGTAGAGATGCGGACGCACGCCGCCAACCAGCATATGGTTACGGTTAAACATCAAATGCTGTGGCGTAATGGTGGCCGCCAGGCGCTCGTTGCCCTCGCGCACATAATCAGCCGCGTCTTTGGTGGTGATATGCTCAAATACCACTTTCAACCCCGGAAGGCGCTGGCGCAGCGGCTCCATCACCGTTTCAATAAAACGCGCTTCGCGATCGAAGATATCGATATCGGCGTGGGTCACTTCACCATGCACCAGCAGCGGCATACCCAGTTTTTCCATGCGCTCCAGCACCGTCATAATGGCATCAATGCCGGTGACGCCGTGGCTGGAGTTGGTGGTGGCATTGGCGGGATAAAGTTTTGCCGCCGTAAAGACGTTTTCGTTAAACCCACGTTCCACTTCATCCGCACTCAGTCTGTCGGTCAGATAGCAAGTCATTAACGGAGTGAAATCATGTCCGGCTGGCACGGCATCAAGAATGCGCTGGCGATACGCGCGCGCAGCATCAACAGTTGTTACAGGGGGAGCGAGATTGGGCATGACAATGGCGCGGGCGTAGGTTTCACTGGTCCACGGCACCACGGTTTTTAACATATCGCCATCACGCAGGTGGACGTGCCAGTCGTCAGGACGGCGGATTTTCAAAACCTGGGATTGTGTCATTGGAGTGCTCCGGCTGGTGAGAATCAGGTGTTTTTTGCCGGGCACTAAGGATAAGCGGAAACGTTTTCGTTTGCATCTTTTTCCTGAAAAAAAGGCGCCCGCAGCGCCCTGTGACTCAGTCGGTGAGGGGGATAATAATTTCGCCCGGTTTCACCTCAATGCCTTTGGCGTATTTCTTCGCCAGCGCCTCGCCTTTGCTGCTGTCCTCTTTCAGCACGTAAGCCGGGCGCTGATTAAAGTAGCTGCGCAGCGACTGGTTCAGGTAGGGCATCAACGTTTGCAGCACCGTTTGCATTTTTTCTGGCTGCACGTCGGCTTTCACCACTTCCATCTCCTGCAAGTAAATGGCGCCTTTCTCTTTGTCAAACACCGGCAACGCCTTCAGTTTCAGCTTGATGACTGCTTTCTGGTTACCGAAAAGGGATGTCATATCAAGGTTGGCATCGCCGGTCAGCATCACTTTGTTCGGCTCTTCACGACCAATTTCTGACGCCAGGTTATTCAGCACAAAGTGCGCGTCAGCCACGCCAGGCAGACCAATGTCTTTCGCAAAATCATTGCGTTTTTGCAGCGCCTGGTTAATTTCCTGTTCGCTGATCGAATATTGGGTCAGTTGGTTACAGCCCACCAACACGCCGCTCAGCAGTAAAGCTGCGGCAAAAAAGATCTTCTTCATAATTCCTCAACGTGATTCTGAAAGCGTCAAAGCCGGTGCGTAGGATGCGTCAGGCACGGTACAAAGGCTAGAGGAAAAAGCTGAATGACTGGTGGAAACGCATGTTTCCACCGTGAGCCTGCTAAATAGCCATCGATGAAAGTGGGTTAACCTGGATCTGCCTGGCCATATTAACGCGGTAGTGCGCTATCTGGCTCGGCCAGTTAATTCTGGCGATAACAGTAAGGTTACGCAGCAGCAGGAAAAGATGAATATCGTCCGCGGAGAGCTCGCCGTTGACCGCATTCGGTTTGACAATGAGTTTGTCCAGCGCCCAAAGATCGTCGTTAATATTTTTCACCAGTCCGCCAGAGTGGGCGAGATGCGCGTCGAAATTACCGATTGCTGCCTGTTTCTTCGCGACAATACCAGGCGCGCGCCTGCGGTGTAGAAAGCTCGTCGAAGGCGAGTTATCACATGGAAAAGAGCATTGCATGGCTCAAATCAGGCGCCTGGTTCAAGCATCTGCGGACGAATGCGCTTCTGGCCGAATTGCCACAGCAGCGCCATTGAAGTTATCAGACCGATCAGGCCGAGCATCATCCACGGCAATTCCTGCTGGTTTAAGGCTTTGCCGACATCAAACAACCACCCGCCGCCGGCGTAACCAAGCGCGCCGCCAAATGCCAGCCCCAGACGACTGAAACCCATATAACTGCCGCGTGCTCGGGCATCTGCTAGCTGCGCACTTAAGGTTTCGCGCGCAGGTTCGGCAATAATTGAGCCGATATAGAACGTGCAGATAAGCGTAAACAGTTGCTGCAAAGTCCCTACCATTCCAACCGGCAGCAGGCTGAATGACATTACCAGCAGCCCGGCCATCAGACGATGTTCAAGACGAAAGCGTTTTTCGCTCCAGCGGGCAATAGGGTAGAGCAACGTTAGCGACAAACAGGCTTCGATGGCGTACATCCACTTCACTGCCGTCGGTGAACCGGCAATATCGTTGACCATGATCGGCAGCATCAGCATCACCTGTACCGCCAGCATATAGTAGCCGGTCAACGTCAGTACGTAGGTGACAAACCGTTTGTCGCGCAGCACACGTGCCAGCCCTTCACGCACCGGAGCTTTTACCGTAGAGAGTTTCCACGCCGGTAACAGCCAGGCGTTGAACGCGGCACAGAGCACGAACATTAGCGCACCGACGGCACACACCAGACGAAAGTCATATTGCAACAGCCAGCTGCCGAGCAATGCGCCGACAACCGCGCCGGCGCTGTCCTGCATCATCAAGATAGAGAAAAAACGGCTGCGCTGGTTGGGGCGCACCAGTTTGACCACCAGCGCGGAGCGCGGCGGATCGAACAGCGTACCGCCCAGACCGGAAAGAATACAGGAGAGCCACAGTAGCCAGGGTTCATGCGCCACGCCCATAGCGATGAAACCGCCCGCACGCATCAACATGCCGGTGACAATCAGCGGTTTGGCACCAAAACGGTCGGCAATTGCGCCGCCGAAAATGCCCAAACCCTGCTGAATAAATTGTCGCAGGCCGAGTGCAATACCGACCATCAATGCCGCCCAGCCGAGCTGATCAACAAAACGAATAGAAATGAGTGGGAAGACAACGAAAAAGCCGAGTACCACTAGCATATTATCGACAAGCAGGAAATATTTACCCAGGCTCCTTGCCTGCGATATGCGCGCCATTTCCCCTCCGGGAAATTAAGAAAGATAAGACATTCTTATTCTGCGGGTTCACCCGATCTTTTCCCAGATTCGCGGTGACAATATTTTTTTATCAAAAACCGGCTTTGATTCAGAGTTTTCATCGAAAATGGTTCGCAAAGTGGAAAATGCCATGTTGCTGTTTTCACAGAGTGGCTGCGCAAATGTATAGTAAAGGTAAGGGGTTAAAAGTGTGGTGAAATGGAAGGAGTAGTAATGCATGTTTGGCTACCGCAGTAACGTGCCGAAAGTACGCTTAGTTACAGACAGATTAGTGGTTCGTTTAGTGCATGAGCGCGATGCCTGGCGCCTGGCGGATTATTACGCCGAAAATCGGCAATTTCTAAAGCCCTGGGAACCCGTGCGTGATGAAAGTCATTGCTATCCTTCCGGCTGGCAGGCTCGTCTTAGCATGATCAATGAATTTCATAAGCAGGGGTCGGCTTTCTATTTCGCGCTGCTCGATCCGGAGGAAAAAGAGATCGTCGGCGTGGCGAATTTTTCCAACGTGGTACGCGGTTCGTTTCATGCTTGTTACCTTGGCTACTCCATCGGACAAAAATGGCAGGGACAAGGGCTGATGTTTGAAGCGCTGACGGCGGCGATCCGCTACATGCAGCGCACGCAACATATGCACCGCATCATGGCAAATTACATGCCGCATAATAAACGTAGCGGCGATTTGCTGGCGAGGCTGGGTTTCGAGAAAGAGGGCTACGCCAAATTGTATTTGCTGATCGACGGGCAGTGGCGCGATCACGTACTTACCGCGCTCACCGCGCAAGAATGGACCCCGGGTCGCTAAGGAGCAACGATGAAGTATCAACTCTCAGCGGTTGAAGCGCGCGTTATCGGCTGCCTGCTGGAAAAGCAGATCACCACGCCGGAGCAATATCCGCTGTCGATCAACGGCGTGATTACCGCCAGTAATCAGAAGACCAACCGTGAACCCGTCATGAACCTCAGCGAACATGAGGTACAGGATGTACTGGATGAACTGGTGAAGCGGCACTATCTGCGCACCGTCAGCGGTTTTGGTAATCGTGTAACGAAATACGAGCAGCGTTTTTGCAACTCTGAATTTGGCGATCTGAAACTCAATCCGGCAGAAGTGGCGCTCATCACTACGCTGCTGCTGCGCGGGCCGCAAACGCCGGGGGAACTGCGTGGCCGTGCGGAACGCATGCATCGCTTTAATGATATGGCGGAAGTGGAAACGGCGCTGGAACTGCTGGCGACGCGGGAAGATGGCCCGTATGTTGTACGGCTGCCCAGGGAGCCCGGCAAGCGCGAAAGCCGCTATATGCACCTGTTCAGTAGCGATGTGCAGACGCTGGAAAATGTTATTGAGGCGGTCAGCCCGCAGGAAGAATCACTGGCGGCGCGCGTTGAGGCGCTGGAAGAGGAAGTGGCAGAGCTGAAACAGCGTCTGGATTCGCTGCTCGCACATTTAGGAGATTAGTCGTGACGAAACTACGTGTTGGAGTGGTCGGCCTTGGCGGCATTGCGCAAAAAGCCTGGCTGCCAGTTGTAGGCGCTGCGACCGACTGGACGCTAACCGCGGCCTGGTCGCCAACGCGGGAAAAAGCCCTGCGGGTATGCGAAACCTGGCGCATTCCGTATGCTGATTCGCTGGCAGCATTAGCCGCGCAGTGTGATGCGGTCTTCGTCCACACGTCGACGGCTTCGCACTACAGCGTGGTCAGCGAGTTACTGAACCTTGGCGTGCATGTTTGCGTCGATAAACCGTTGGCCGAAAACCTCCAGGATGCCGAGCGGCTTATCGAACTGGCCACGCGGAAAAAGCTGACGCTGATGGTCGGTTTTAACCGCCGTTTCTCGCCGCTGTACCGCGAACTGAAACAGCAGATGCCGCAGGCGGCGTCGCTGCGGATGGATAAACACCGCACCGACAGCGTGGGGCCGCAGGATTTACGCTTCACGCTGCTCGACGATTATCTGCATGTGGTGGATACCGCATTGTGGCTGGCGGGAAGCGCGGCGGCGTTACAAAGCGGTACGTTGCTCACGGATGATGATGGCGCAATGGTTTATGCCGAACACCACTTCTCACTGGATCACCAGCAAATCACCACCAGTATGCATCGGCGGGCGGGAAGCCAGCGCGAGTGGATTCAGGCTGTTACTGATGGTGCGCTGGTGGATATCACCGATATGCGTGAATGGCGAGAAGAGCGTGGGCAGGGCGTAGTGGCGCGTCCGGTTGCTGGCTGGCAGAGCGTGCTGGAGCAGCGTGGTTTTGCCGGTTGCGTGCGTCATTTTATTGAATGCGTGCAAAATCAGACGGTTCCGGAAACGGCGGGCGAACAGGCCATACTGGCTCAACGCGTAGTGGAAAAGCTCTGGCGTGAGGCGATGAGTGAATAACCGCCTGTAACATCTGGTGATAGTAATTCGCCTTTTTCCCTGTAGACTAAGCGCTTCGCTGTATACCAACGCCTGCATTGCAGGCGTTGTGCCTTATGGAATCCAGAATGAATCTATTAAAATCGCTGGCGGCCGTCAGCTCGATGACGATGTTTTCTCGCGTGCTGGGTTTTGCGCGCGACGCTATTGTGGCAAGGGTTTTTGGCGCGGGTATGGCAACTGACGCCTTCTTTGTGGCCTTTAAACTGCCAAATTTGTTGCGGCGTATCTTTGCTGAGGGGGCGTTTTCTCAGGCATTTGTTCCCATTCTTGCTGAGTACAAAAGCAAGCAGGGCGAGGATGCGACGCGGGTGTTTGTGGCGTATGTCTCGGGTTTGCTGACGCTGGCGCTGGCGCTGGTGACTGTCGCCGGGATGCTGGCGGCACCGTGGGTGATTCTGGTCACTGCGCCGGGTTTTGCTGATACGGCGGATAAATTCAATCTCACCTCACAGCTATTGCGCATTACCTTTCCTTATATTCTGCTGATCTCGCTGGCGTCGCTGGTGGGCGCGATCCTCAATACCTGGAACCGTTTCTCGGTGCCGGCATTTGCGCCGACATTTCTCAACGTCAGTATGATTGGCTTTGCGCTGTTTGCCGCGCCGTACTTTCATCCGCCAGTGCTGGCGCTGGCATGGGCGGTGACGGTGGGCGGCGTGCTGCAACTGGTTTATCAACTGCCACATCTGAAGAAGATCGGCATGCTGGTATTACCGCGCGTAAGTTTTCACGATGCCGGAGCCATTCGCGTCGTGAAACAGATGGGGCCAGCCATTCTGGGGGTCTCGGTCAGTCAGATTTCGTTAATCATCAATACGATTTTCGCCTCGTTTCTGGTCTCCGGTTCGGTATCGTGGATGTATTACGCTGACCGATTGATGGAGTTTCCATCTGGTGTGCTGGGTGTGGCGCTGGGGACGATTTTGCTGCCGTCACTGGCGAAAAGTTTTGCCAGCGGCAACCACGATGAGTACTGTCGCCTGATGGACTGGGGGCTGCGCCTGTGCTTCCTGCTGGCGCTACCGAGCGCAGTGGCGTTGGGTATTCTGGCAAAACCGTTGACCGTCTCGCTGTTTCAGTACGGTAAATTCACCGCCTTTGACGCGCTGATGACCCAGCGGGCATTAATTGCTTATTCCGTCGGCTTAATGGGCCTGATTGTTGTGAAGGTGCTGGCACCGGGCTTCTATTCGCGGCAGAACATTAAAACGCCGGTGAAGATTGCCGTTATCACGCTGCTGATGACGCAGTTGATGAACCTTGCTTTTATTGGTCCGCTGAAACATGCCGGGCTGTCACTGTCGATCGGTCTGGCGGCATGCCTTAACGCCGGTCTGCTTTACTGGCAGTTGCGTAAACAAGATATTTTCACGCCGCAGCCAGGCTGGAAAAGCTTTCTGCTGCGTCTGGTGATAGCTGTGCTGGTGATGGCGGCTGCGCTGGTGGGCATACTCTATGTCATGCCGGAATGGTCACAGGGTACGATGCCATATCGCTTGCTGCGTTTGATGGCGGTTGTGGGGGTAGGCGTGGTAGCTTACTTCGCCACGCTGGCGCTGCTGGGTTTTAAACTGAAAGAGTTTGCTCGTCGGGCGGCATAAACAATTTTGCCAGGGGAAACCCCTGGCAAAAAAATGTTTGGCGATTAAATCGAGATTTTTTTGCCGCTGCGGTTAGCGGAAGCGGTTTGACCGTTGGCGCCGTACAACGTCGGTTCCTGATGAGGTTTCAGTACATCCAGCGCCTGCTGATTACGCTCAATTTGCCCTTCCAGCAGCCATCCATTGTGCTGGTTAAGGTTGCGCAAATGCTGTGTCTTCTGCGTAATAATTTGCCAGCGATCGGCAATATCGTCGTTAGCGCTGTGCTGAGCTTTCTGCGCCGAACGACGCTGTTGCTCCAGGTAATCCAGCGTTGCGAGCAAGGAACTTTTTTCTTCCGTAATACGCTGTAACGTACTGCCATTCACATGGCCTACGGAAAGTTGCTTTTGCTCAGCATCCATCACGTCTTTCAGAGCGCTCAGGATAACTGTCATTTGATCAAGGATGTCTGACAGTCGATTCATTCTGTTATTTACTCTGTAAGTAACTCTGCGCTTCGTTAATCAGGGCATCGGCAATCTTGCCGGTATCCATTTTCAGTTCACCATTACGAATCGCGGTTTTCAGTTGCTCAACGCGTTCTGTATTGATGTCATTCGCGCTCGCCTGCATCAGCTTCGCCTGCGCGCCACTGATAGTGACGCTGGTGCTGTTCGCCGTCGCGGCTTTTTCCAGACGTGCTTTCTGCGACTGGGCATCGTTGGTTTCACGCTGTTGAACAGTGTTAACCGGATTCAGAGGCGATGTACGATCAATGCTCATAGTGTTGTCCTCATCGAGGTGTCCCGGCGTTTCGGGCCTGATATCTTTAGTCGTTGCTTAATTATCGGCAGGCAACATAAATTCTTTAAAAAGATTATAGGTTAATCAGAATATTCCCATCAGTGTTCACCGTACCACTGACAATCTGGCCTGAAGACATGCGCACACGGGCATTTTGCGCCACGGCGGCATTGTCCAGCGCTTGTCCTTCGCCGTTCACACTAAAGCCATCTCCCGATGCCACAACCTGTACCCGCTGTCCAGCTTTTACCCGCCATGCCTGACGCAGCATCGAGAGCTGAATCGGCTGCCCGGGAGCGAGATCGCGCAGGCTGATCGCATCCTGCACCTGATTGATATCCAGCATAGTGCGCGGCGGCAATTGATCGAGACGACCGCGTTTTAATGTCACGCTGCCGGGTTGCAGCGTGCTGCCACGCGCAACAGATTGCGCCGCCACTACATAATTGCCTGTTGCCTGCACACTAACCTGCAAAAAGCGCTTAGCCCCCGCGCAGTTTGCGACAACGCTTACGTTTCCCCATAGCTTTGCGCCGCCGACCACGCTCAGTGCGGGCTGATCGCAGGCGGGCAACATGTTCTGCGGGGTACGTATATTTACCACTACCTCGTCACTAAAGCCAGCAAGGCGCTGAGCAAAAAATGACGTGAGCTGAGCTTGCAGCTCGCTCGCCTGTGTCAGCGGACTCAAAAACAGCAAGGTCGCGGCTAAACCGCTTTTCAACGTATTCATCGCAGACTCCTGCCTGTTGATGGGATGCAGAGATTTTAACTGTATGTCAAATCTATCAACGCAATAAATAGCGACGCATTTTGCCCTTATTCCGGCGATAAGTTTGCCTGAGGGGATTTAAGCTGTTGGCTAAATAATTGTCATCAGTGGGGGAGCTATGCTCGATAAACTTGATGCCGCTCTGCGTTTTCAACAAGAAGCGCTGAACCTGAGCGCCCAGCGCCAGGAGATTCTGGCGGCAAACATTGCCAACGCCGATACCCCAGGGTTTCAGGCGCGTGATATTGATTTCTCCAGCGAATTAAAAAAAGTCATGGAGCGCGGGCGTGCTGAAAACAGCGGTGTTGCGCTGACGCTGACATCTTCCCGCCATATTCCGGCGCAAAACATCTCCACGCCGTCCGCCGATCTGCTGTACCGCATTCCTGATCAGCCTTCACTCGACGGTAACACCGTGGATATGGATCGCGAACGTACGCAATTCGCTGACAACAGCGTGAAATACCAGACCGGCCTGACCGTGCTGGGCGGGCAGATCAAAAACATGATGAGCGTTCTGCAACAGGGGAACTAAGTAAATGGCATTACTGAATATCTTTGATGTCGCCGGTTCTGCGCTCACCGCGCAATCAAAACGTCTGAACGTCGCCGCCAGTAACCTGGCGAATGCCGATAGCGTAACCGGGCCTGATGGACAACCCTACCGCGCTAAACAGGTTGTCTTCCAGGTTGACGCTGCACCGGGGCAGGCGACCGGCGGCGTGAAAGTATCAGATGTGGTCGAAAGTCAGGCACCGGACAAACTGGTCTATGAACCAGGCAATCCGCTGGCTGATGCTAATGGCTACGTCAAAATGCCGAACGTTGATGTGGTCGGTGAGATGGTGAATACCATGTCCGCTTCACGCAGCTATCAGGCAAACGTCGAAGTGCTTAACACCGTTAAGAGCATGATGCTCAAAACGCTCACCCTTGGCCAGTAAAGGAGACACGCATGTCTATCGCCGTGAACGTGAATGACACCACTGCTAACAGTAGTGTCTCATCGACCAGCACTAAAGGTACGACTACTACAGGTACGACTACTACAGGTACGACTACTACAGGCACTAACAGCGCTTCTGACCTGCAGAGTAGCTTTCTGACGCTGTTGGTCGCACAGCTGAAAAACCAGGACCCGACCAACCCGCTGCAAAACAACGAGCTGACGTCGCAACTGGCACAAATCAGTACCCTCAGCGGGATTGAAAAACTAAACACCACGCTGGGTTCGATTTCCGGGCAGATTGATAACAGCCAGTCATTGCAGGCATCTAACCTGATTGGTCACGGCGTTATGATCCCAGGGCAGACGGTGCTGGTAGGCAGCGGAACCTCTACGCCGTTTGGTGTTGAACTGACTCAGGCCGCCGACAAAGTCACCGCTACCGTCACGAGCAAAGACGGTACCGTGGTGCGCACGATTGACATTGGTGCGCTGTCGGCTGGCGTTCATACCTTTAGCTGGGATGGCAAGCTGACCGATGGGACGACAGCGCCGGATGGCTCTTACAAAGTTTCCATCTCCGCCAGCACCGGCTCAACGCAGTTGGTTGCGCAACCGCTGCAATTTGCCATGGTACAGGGCGTCACGCTCAACTCCAGCGGCAATGCTTTAGATTTGGGTACCTACGGTACAACCACACTCGACGAAGTACGGCAGATTATCTAAGCCTTAACACTTATCAGGAGTAAGTCATGGCCTTTTCACAAGCGGTCAGCGGCCTGAATGCTGCGGCCACCAACCTCGATGTCATTGGTAACAACATCGCCAACTCCGCCACATATGGCTTTAAATCCGGGACTGCGTCTTTTGCCGATATGTTTGCCGGTTCTAAAGTCGGTCTGGGTGTTAAGGTGGCCGGGATTACCCAGGACTTTAACGACGGTACGACTACCAGTACCGGTCGCGGTCTTGATGTCGCGCTGAGCGGCAACGGTTTCTTCCGTATGGTCGACAGCAACGGTTCTGTGTATTACAGCCGTAACGGCCAGTTCAGCCTGGACGAAAATCGCAACCTGGTTAACCTGCAAGGCATGCAAGTCACCGGTTATCCGGCAACGGGGACACCACCGACGATTCAGACCGGTGCGAACCCAGCTGCCATTACTATTCCGAACACCCTGATGGCGGCGAAAACCACCACCACGGCAACGATGCAGATCAACCTGAACTCTACGGATGCGACTCCGTCAGTGACCCCGTTTGATCCGACTAACGCCGATACCTACAACAAAAAAGGCTCTGTTACCGTTTACGACAGCCAGGGTAACGCGCATGACATGAACGTCTACTTCGTGAAAAGCTCCACGGCGAACAACTGGAGTGTTTACACGCAGGACAGTAGCGTAAGTGGCAGCGCTGCGACGTTGGCAAGCACGATGGTGTTTGACGCAAATGGCGCTCTGACCAGCGGCACCACGGCGAACATCACCACCGGTACCGTTAACGGCGCAACCCCGGCGACATTCTCCCTGAGCTTTCTGAACTCCATGCAGCAAAACACCGGCGCCAACAACATCGTTGCGACCACCCAGAATGGTTACAAACCGGGTGACCTGGTGAGCTACCAGATTAATGATGACGGTACCGTTGTAGGTAACTACTCCAACGAACAGACACAGCTGCTGGGTCAGATTGTGCTGGCAAACTTCGCCAACAACGAAGGTCTGAAGTCCGAAGGCGACAACGTCTGGTCTGCCACGGCTTCTTCCGGTGTGGCGCTGCTCGGTACGGCAAACACCGGTAACTTCGGTAGCCTGACCAGCGGAGCGCTGGAAGCTTCGAACGTGGATCTGAGTAAAGAACTGGTGAATATGATCGTCGCGCAGCGTAACTATCAGTCGAACGCACAGACCATCAAAACCCAGGACCAGATCCTTAACACGCTGGTTAACCTGCGTTAATCGTCTGACGGGATGGCTTAATGGATCACGCAATATATACCGCGATGGGCGCTGCCAGCCAGACGCTGAATCAGCAGGCTGTCACGGCCAGCAACCTCGCGAATGCGTCCACTCCGGGTTTCCGTGCACAGCTTAATGCGCTGCGCGCAGTGCCGGTAGAAGGGCTTTCGCTACCTACCCGTACGCTGGTGGTCGCGTCAACACCTGGCGCCGATATGACACCAGGCCAACTGGATTACACCTCGCGTCCGCTGGACGTGGCGTTGCAGCAGGACGGCTGGCTGGCAGTACAGACGGCGAACGGTTCTGAAGGATATACCCGCAACGGTAACATCCAGGTGAGCTCGACCGGCCAGTTGACGATCCAGGGTCATCCGGTGATGGGTGATGCCGGGCCGTTGACCGTACCTGAAGGCTCGCAAATAACGATTGCGGCTGATGGTACGATCTCCTCGCTGAACCCGGGCGATCCGGCCAATACCGTTGCTCCGGTTGGCAAACTGAAACTGGTGAAAGCCGACCCGCAAGAAGTGCAGCGCGGCGATGACGGCATTTTCCGTCTGACCCAGGCCGCACAAGCGACGCGTGGCACGACGTTGCAGGACGATCCGAGCGTACGCGTCATGTCCGGGGTGCTGGAAGGCAGTAACGTTAAACCGGTGGCGGCCATGACCGACATGATCGCCAGCGCGCGTCGTTTCGAGATGCAGATGAAGGTGATCTCCAGCGTCGATGATAACGCGCAACGTGCCAACCAGTTGCTGTCAATGGGCTAATAAATAGGACTACATATGATCAGTTCATTATGGATCGCAAAAACCGGCCTTGACGCCCAGCAAACCAATATGGATGTCATCGCCAACAACCTGGCGAACGTCAGTACCAATGGTTTTAAGCGTCAGCGTGCGGTATTTGAAGATTTGCTGTACCAGACGATTCGTCAGCCTGGTGCGCAGTCTTCCGCGCAGACTACGCTGCCTTCTGGTTTGCAGATTGGTACCGGCGTGCGCCCGGTTGCCACTGAACGTTTGCACAGCCAGGGCAACTTGTCTCAGACCAACAACAGTAAAGATGTGGCGATTAAAGGGCAGGGCTTCTTTGAAGTGGCGCTGCCGGATGGAACTTCCGCCTATACTCGCGACGGTTCCTTCCAGGTCGACCAGAATGGTCAGTTGGTAACGGCTGGCGGTTATCAGGTTCAACCTGCTATCACTATCCCGGCAAACGCCCTGAGCATCACCATTGCCAGCGATGGTGTGGTGAGTGTGACCCAGCAAGGGACGGCTGCGCCAGTTCAGGTTGGCCAGTTAAACCTGACCACCTTTATGAATGACACCGGTCTGGAAAGCATCGGTGAAAACCTCTACACCGAAACGCAGGCCTCTGGCGCACCAAACGCCACTACGCCTGGGTTGAACGGCGCGGGTTTGCTGTATCAGGGATATGTGGAAACCTCAAACGTAAACGTGGCGGAAGAACTGGTGAATATGATCCAGGTTCAGCGCGCTTACGAAATTAATAGTAAGGCAGTATCGACCACCGATCAGATGCTGCAAAAACTGACGCAACTCTAAGGCGTTTTCCGGCGCGGTAAGCGCCGCGCCGGAACCCTGATTTTGAAGATGAATGCAATGCAAAAATACGCCGTGCGCAGCTACCCGATTATGGCTTTAGTCGCATTAACCCTGACAGGATGTGCCTGGGTTCCGTCTACACCGTTAGTGCAGGGGGCGACCACCGCCCAGCCCATTCCGGGTCCGGTGCCGATGGTGAATGGTTCGATTTATCAAACTGCGCAGCCAATTAACTATGGCTATCAGCCGCTGTTTGAAGACCGTCGTCCGCGTAATGTTGGTGACACGTTGACTATCGTGCTGCAAGAGAACGTGAGCGCCAGCAAGAGCTCGTCAGCGAATGCCAGTCGCGATGGCAAGTCCAGCTTTGGCATGGATACCACGCCGCGTTATCTCGAAGGACTGTTCGGCAACTCCCGCGCCGATCTGAGTTCTTCTGGTAGCAATACCTTTAACGGCAAAGGTGGCGCAAATGCCAGTAACACATTTAGCGGCACGCTGACCGTTACGGTCGATCAAGTGCTGATCAACGGTAATTTACATGTAGTGGGTGAAAAACAGATCGCCATTAACCAGGGCACAGAGTTCATCCGCTTTTCCGGTGTCGTAAACCCGCGCACCATCAGCGGCAGCAACACGGTTCCGTCCACGCAAGTGGCGGACGCGCGTATCGAGTATGTGGGCAATGGCTACATCAACGAAGCGCAGAATATGGGCTGGCTGCAACGTTTCTTCCTCAACTTATCGCCGATGTAACCGGGGTGAATTATGTTTAGATATCTGGCAATGGCGTTGGTACTGGTGGCATCTGTTGCCCAGGCCGATCGCATCCGGGACCTCACCAGCGTACAGGGCGTACGAGAAAACTCCTTGATCGGCTATGGCCTGGTCGTTGGCCTTGATGGCACCGGTGACCAGACTACGCAGACCCCCTTTACCACGCAGACACTGAATAACATGTTGTCGCAGATGGGGATTACGGTGCCGACCGGCACCAACATGCAGCTGAAAAACGTCGCGGCCGTTATGGTCACGGCGCAGTTCCCGGCATTCGCCCGCCAGGGGCAAACCATCGATGTGGTGGTTTCCTCAATGGGTAACGCTAAAAGTTTGCGCGGCGGTACGCTGCTGATGACCCCGCTGAAAGGGGTCGACAGCCAGGTGTATGCGCTGGCGCAGGGGAATATTCTGGTTGGCGGCGCAGGTGCCTCAGCAGGCGGCAGTAGTGTGCAGGTGAACCAGCTTAACGGCGGACGTATTACCAACGGCGCGGTGATCGAGCGTGAGTTGCCGACGCAGTTCGGCGCAGGGAATACCATCAACCTGCAACTGAACCAGGAAGACTTCTCTATGGCGCAGCAGATTGCCGATACTATCAACCGCAGCCGTGGTTATGGTAGTGCAACGGCGCTTGATGCCCGTACCGTACAAATCCGCGTTTCCACGGGCGGCAGTTCGCAGGTTCGTCTGCTGGCTGATATTCAGAACCTTGAAGTTGGCGCTACCCAGCAGGATGCAAAAGTGATCATCAACTCGCGCACCGGCTCGGTGGTGATGAACCGAGAAGTGTCGCTGGATAACTGTGCTGTCGCGCAGGGGAATCTCTCTGTCACGGTCAACCAGCAGGCTAATGTCAGCCAGCCGAATACACCGTTTGGCGGTGGTCAGACAGTAGTGACGCCGCAGACGCAGATCGATTTGCGCCAGAGCGGTGGCTCGCTGCAAAGTGTTCGCGCCAGCGCCAACCTGAATAGCGTCGTGCGCGCACTTAACGCACTGGGTGCTTCGCCGATGGAACTGATGTCTATCCTGCAGGCCATGCAAAGTGCAGGTTGCCTGCGCGCGAAACTGGAGATCATCTAATGCTGACGGATAGCCGGTTGTTGTCGAGCGCAGCCTGGGACGCGCAATCACTGAACGAACTGAAAACCGAAACCAGACAGGATCCGCAGGCCAATTTGCGTCCCGTTGCCCGTCAGGTTGAGGGTATGTTCGTGCAGATGATGCTGAAAAGCATGCGTGAAACGTTGCCGAAAGACGGCATTTTCAGCAGTGACTCAACCCGGCTGTACACCAGCATGTATGACCAACAAATTGCCCAGCAGATGACGGCCGGTAAAGGTCTGGGGCTGGCAGATATGATGGTCAAACAGATGGCCGCTCAGCAGGGAACTACTGCGCCTGCGGAGCAAGCAGCACAGCAGGTACCGATGAAGTTCCCGCTGGAAACGGTCACCACCTATCAGAACCAGGCGCTGACGCAACTGGTACGTAAAGCGATGCCCAAAGCGCCGGAGAGCAGTGATGAACCGCTTTCCGGCGACAGCAAAGACTTCCTGGCGCAATTATCGCTTCCTGCCCGTCTGGCGAGTGAGCAGAGTGGGGTTCCGCATCACCTGATCCTGGCACAGGCGGCTCTGGAATCTGGCTGGGGCCAGCGGCAGATCCCGCGTGAAAACGGCGCACCGAGCTTTAATATTTTTGGCGTTAAAGCCACGCCCGGCTGGAAGGGGCCGACCACGGAAATTACCACCACCGAATATGAAAACGGTGAAGCGGTGAAAGTGAAAGCCAAATTCCGCGTTTACAGCTCATACCTTGAAGCGCTCTCCGACTATGTCGGTATGCTGACGCGCAATAAACGCTACGCGGCGGTCACCACTGCCGCAACGCCAGAACAGGGTGCGCAAGCGCTGCAAAATGCCGGTTATGCGACCGATCCTAACTATGCTCGCAAACTAACATCCATGATTCAGCAGTTGAAATCGATGGGTGAAAAGGTCAGCAAAGCGTATAGCACTGACACCCAAAATCTGTTCTGAAAGATCTCAAGTTTCGCCCTTGGTTGCCGATAATCGTCAACGGGACTCATGACTGAATGTATATAAGGAACCTCCATGTCCAGTTTGATTAATAGCGCCATGAGTGGGCTCAGCGCAGCCCAGGCCGCGCTTAATACTGCCAGTAATAACATTTCCAGTTATAACGTGGCGGGCTACACTCGCCAGACGACGGTGCTTTCAGCAGCGAAAAGTACGCTGGGTGCAGGCGGCTATATCGGTAATGGCGTTAACGTTACTGGCGTTCAGCGTGAGTATGATGCCTTTATCACCAACCAGTTGCGCGCGGCGCAAAACCAGAGTAGCGGGCTGACGGCGCGTTATGAGCAGATGTCGAAAATCGACGATGTGTTTTCAAACACCACCAATTCGCTGGCGACCAGCATGCAGGATTTCTTCTCCAGCCTGCAAACGCTGGTCAGCAACGCTGAAGATCCGGCGTCACGTCAGGCGCTGTTGGGCAAAGCCGACAGCATGGTTAACCAGTTCAAGGTAGCTGACCAGTATCTGCGCGATCAGGACAAACAGATTAACCTGTCTATTTCATCAAGCGTTGATCAGATCAACAACTACACCAAGCAGATTGCCTCGCTGAACGACCAGATTTCCCGTCTTACAGGCGTTGGCGCGGGTGCATCGCCGAATGACTTGCTCGATCAGCGCGACCAACTGGTTAGCGAACTGAACAAGATCGTGGGTGTGGAAGTTAACGTGCAGGATGGTAATACCTACAACCTGACCATGGCGAACGGCTATACGCTGGTGCAGGGCAGTACCTCTCGCCAGCTGGCGGCGGTCTCTTCGAGCGCCGATCCGTCACGTACCACAGTGGCGTATGTTGATAACACCGCTGGCAATATCGAAATTCCGGAAAAACTGATCACCACTGGCTCATTGGGTGGCCTGCTGGCATTCCGTTCGCAGGATCTGGATCAGACGCGTAACACGTTGGGTCAACTGGCGCTGTCATTTGCCGATTCATTTAACCAGCAGCACACGCAGGGTTATGACGCCAACGGCACGCAGGGTACTGATTTCTTTACCATTGGTTCCCCAACAACGCTGAATAACTCGAAAAACACCGGTGATGCCACATTGACGGCAACCGTGAGCGACAGCTCTGCGGTACAGGCGACCGATTACAAAGTGGTTTACGATGGCACAAACTGGAATGTCACCCGCTTGTCCAACAATACCTCGTTTACTGTTACGCCGGACGCGACTGACGGCACGCTGAACTTTGACGGTTTGAAAATTACCGTCGGCGGTACGACCGGGCCAGGTACCAATGACAGTTTTACCGTTAAACCGGTGAGCAATGCTGTCGTTAATATGAGCGTGGCAGTAACGGACGAGTCGAAGATCGCCATGGCGCAAGCCGCTAATGACGGCGCGAGCGATAACCGTAACGGCCAGGCGATGCTGGATCTGCAAAAGGCGACGAAAGTCGGCGGCAACAAAACGTTCAACGATGCGTACGCCACGCTGGTCAGCGATGTAGGTAACAAAACGTCTACGCTGAAAACCAGCAGCACTACGCAGACCAACGTGGTGACACAGCTCAGCAACCAGCAGCAGTCTATCTCCGGGGTTAACCTCGATGAAGAGTACGGTAACCTGCAACGTTATCAGCAATATTATCTGGCTAACGCCCAGGTTCTGCAGACCGCAAGCACGCTGTTTAATGCGCTGCTGGGAATTCGCTAAGTAAGGGGTGAATGATGCGTATCAGCACGCAAATGATGTATGAACAAAACATGCGCGGCGTCACCAATGCGCAGAGTAAATGGCTGTCCTACGGTGAGCAAATGTCTACCGGGCAGCGAGTGAACCGTCCGTCTGACGATCCGATCGCCGCTTCGCAGGCCGTGGTGATCTCTCAGGCGCAGGCGCAGAACACCCAGTATGCGACGGCGCGTACTTTTGCCGAGCAAAAAGTGTCGCTGGAAGAGAGCGTGTTGCAACAGGTAACGACCGCAGTTCAGGGCGCGCAGTCTACCATTGTTGAGGCCGGTAGCGGCTCGCTCAGCGACGATGACCGCGCATCGCTGGCCAGCAAACTGCAAGGCTATCGCGATCAGTTGTTGAACCTTGCGAACAGCACTGACGGTAATGGACGTTATATTTTCGGCGGCTATAAAACTGAAACGGCGCCGTATGATTCTACCGGTACTTACAGCGGCGGCACGCAAAACATCACCCAGCAGGTTGATGCTTCCCGTAGCATGATCATTGCCCATACCGGGGATGAGATTTTTAACCACATCACCAGTAACGCCACGCCTGAACCGACGGATCCGGCAACGGGTGCGCCGGGTACCTCGGAAACTGATCTGTTTAAAATGCTGGATACGGCCATCGCCGCGCTGAATACGCCGGTTTCCGGCAATGAGACGGCCAAAGCTACCGCGCAGGCTGCGGTTGATAAAACCAGCCGTGGTTTGACGAACTCCCTGAACAACGTGCTGACGGTACGTGCGCAGTTGGGTACGCAGTTGAATGAGCTGGACAGTCTTGATTCGTTAGGTAATGACCGCTCGCTGGGGCTGACACAGCAGAAAAGTGATCTGGTGGATGTGGACTGGAACTCGGTGATTTCGTCTTACACCATGCAACAAGCCGCATTGCAGGCTTCTTACAAAGCATTTTCCGATATGCAGGGAATGTCGTTGTTCCAGGTTAACAAGTAATAGTTTCATTTTGAGCATGTCTTGAAACTGGGACATGTTTCGTATGCCCGCTCTGTTACCGGAGCGGGCATTTTTTTGCTTTATACTTTCTGTGCCGCTTTCTGGATGCGACGGGCGTCGACCAGGCGAATGACCAGCGCGATAAAGCCAGAGAATGTTGCCAGCACTACCACACCCTGCCATGAGGCGACGGAATAGAGTTTACTGCCCAGTGCAGACCCCACCGCCATACCGATAAACACGCCTGTAAACAGTAACGCATTCAGGCGACCACGCGCTTGCGGCTCCAGACCGTACACCAAATTCTGGTGCGCCACGAGGCTGGATTGCAGACCGAGATCGAAACCGACCGCAGAGATCGCAATCAGGATAAGCTGAGCGTGTAGCGGCAATGCCGGCAGTAAAAACATCAGGGCAAAGGAGAGTGTCACCAGCCCGGCGCCAAGCTGCGTTACTTTTTCAGCGCCGACTTTATCTGCCAAACCACCAGCCAGCGGCGCGGCTAGTGCACCGGCGGCGCCCGCAATACCGAATGCACCGGCAACGGCGCTGCCCAACTGATATTTCTCCAGCAGCATCACCGCAAGCGTAGACCAGAAAGCGCTAAAAGCGATGGACAAGAAACCCTGGGCGAAAGCCGCACGGCGCAGTGCAGGATAACGTTGCCACAGGTGTGCCATCGATTTCATCAGTTCCGGATAGCTCAGCGTCGAGTGGGTGGCAAAACGCGGCAGCACGGACCACATCAGCATGCCAATCAGGGCAATACTGACGGCAGCGAGTTGATACATTACCCGCCAGCCAAATGCTGCGCCGACGAAGCCGCTAACCGTACGTGAGAGCAGAATGCCCAGCAGTAAGCCGGTCATCACCGTGCCGACCATTTTTCCCTGCTTACCCGCTGGCGACAGAATGGCTGCCGCCGGGACAATATCCTGCGCCATTGTCGCCGCCATCCCCAGCATCAGGCTGACGATCAGCAGAGAGGGAAGGTCGCTGGTCAGGCTACAGGCCAGCAGCAGAATGGCCAGTGCCACGCTTTTTATCAGGATGAGACGGCGACGGTCATGGCGATCGCCCAGCGGCAGTAAAAACAAAATACCCAGCGCATAACCGGCCTGAGTCAGCGTGGGAACCAACCCCATGCCGTTAACGGTCAGGTGCAGATCACCTCCCATCAGCGGTAGCAGCGGCTGCGAATAGTAGATAGACGCCACGCTAAATCCCGCGCCCAGCGCAAGCGCTAAAATGACCCAGCCAACAACATCTGTCGAAAGAGAATGACGGTTCATACTGTGTTCCCCGATATGTTTTTTATGAATTCGTAGACGTGCTACGCAGTGAATACATTCTTATCTAATGCGCTGTGGCGCGGTAGCTAGCGGAGTGGTAAAACGGTTATACGTGAAACGTATAGGCAATATAAATATGAGGCGTCAGGAGCGTATAGACAGAGTGGATTTGATGCGGACGTTTATCCGTATCGTGGAAGCAGGCTCGCTGTCGGCGGCGGCACGTCAACTGGTGACGACGCAGGCAACGGTCAGCCGCCGTTTGCAGTCGCTGGAAACCCTGCTCGGTGTGAAGCTGCTGCTGCGCACCACCCATGCGATGAAACTGACTGATGATGGTGAACGCTGCTATCAACATGCAAAACGGGTGGCGGATGCCTGGGTAGCTCTGGAAGATGAATTGAGTCAGTCCGACGATGAACCTGTTGGTATTTTACGCGTGCGTGCGCCACATGCTTTTGGTCAAGAGCAGTTGCTTGGGCCGCTCACCGAATTTCTGGAGCGACACCCACAGCTTTCTGTCGAGTGGATGCTGAACGATAAAACGGTCGATTTTCTTAGCGTGAACATCGATTGTGCTATTCGCGTTGGCGCAGAAGTGGATCCGGCAACGGTGTCGGTGCTGCTGGCAGAGGTTCCCCGCAGCCTGGTGGCTTCTCCGGCCTTGCTGGCGCGTTTTCCGGCAATTGAGACCCCGCAACAACTCTCAGCTTTGCCGTGGATAGCGCTGAACACTTTTTATCAGCATGAAATTCATCTGACGCATCAGCAAACCGGTGATGCGGAGCAGGTGCCGATCTCGCCAAGATTGTTTACCGACAGCCTGTACGCTGCGCGGAATACGGCGATTAGTGGTCTTGGTCTGGCGGTTATCTCCAGTTGGGTGGTGGACGAAGAGATACGCAGCGGAAAACTGATCGCTCTGTTGCCGGAATGGCAGGCGGCACCGCTGCCGGTGCATCTGGTTTATCCGTGGGCGCGGTACTATCCGGCGCGATTGCGAAAATTTTTGCAACTGATGCGCGAAGTGATGCCGGGCCTGGGAGGTATGCGCCAGCCCGTACGGCAGGCGTAAAAAAGCCGACCCTGAGGTCTAATGCCGATCAGTTAAGGATCGGTTGAACGATCCAGTGGCTGTGTAAGAATCCGTAATCTCACAGGGATTACGGATTTTTTTATGTTACTTAGCCA
>JAGTSE010000009.1 GCA_018261615.1 Pseudomonadota bacterium
TGGTGTGGCTGGCAATCCAGGCGGCATCACAGAAATGGACGATGCCGCTGAGGGACTGGCGTATGGCAATGAGCCGCTTTATTATCGAGTTCGGTGACCACCTGGACGGTCACTACTGAGAAAGGCATTTACACAGAATCATGTACAGGGTCACGGCAGGCGTTAATGCGCATTTTAAGCCAGCGTCAGTTCTGAATGATTTCAACCGTATGGTTTTGCCTGTCATTCAGCAGAGGAATTCTGTCGTCAGGCAGAATGTGACCATCCAGAGTGACCCGATATTCTCCGTTACCGCACGAAATACTAATCTGATAATGGCTTTCGCCATATTGGTATGTCATAGCAAAAGACTGCCACTCCTCCGGCAACCGGGCATGAACAGTAAAGTCAGCACCGGAACGTTTTATCCCCAGTAATTCTTCAGTAAGAAGACGCCAGGCCCAACCTGCGGAACCGGTATACCAGCTCCAGCCTGCTCGTCCGGTATGGGGAGCGACACTGTAGACATCAGCACTCATAACGTAGGGTTCTGCTTTATAGACCGCAACTCCTTCTGCATCCAGCGTGTGGTTGATCGGGTTGAGCATTGACCAGAGTTGCCAGGCTCGTTCTGCATTCCCCATTCGGGCAAATGCCATCACTGCCCAGATGGCGCCATGTGTATACTGCCCCCCGTTCTCCCGAACACCAGGCAGATATCCCTGAATGTAACCCGGGTTAGAACCATGACCATCGAAAGGAGGGGTTAACAGTTTTATTAATCCCCCTTCGTTATCTACAAGGTACTTATCCAGCGCCTGCATGGCCTGTGCGCAGCGAACCGGGCTTGCGGCCCCGGACAATACAGACCAGCTCTGCGCAATCGCATCAATCCGGCAGTCCTGTGAGGCTTTCGAGCCCAGGGGAGTACCATCGTCAAAATACCCGCGCCGGTACCATTCACCATCCCAGGCGTGGGTTTCGAGATTGTTTTGCAGGCTCAGGGCCTGCGAACGACACATCAAGGCGATACTGTCGTCCTGCCTGCGCTCCGCCAGCTCCGCAAACCGCTGCAAAATGTCGTACAGGAAAAAGCCCAGCCAGACGCTTTCACCTTTACCTTCAATACCAACCCGGTTCATCCCGTCATTCCAGTCACCCGCCCCCATCAGCGGCAGACCATGTTCCCCAAACCTCAGTCCATGCTGAATAGCTTTGACACAGTGCAACCAGAGAGTCTCTTCGGTGTTGCTGATGACAGGCGTGTCATAGACAGACTCTTCACCTGGCAGAAGCAGACACCCTTCCAGATAAGGGATATGTATTTCCAGGACATCCTTATCCCCCGTTGTTTCCACATAGTGGCAAACGGCAAGCGGAAGCCACAGATAGTCATCAGAACAACGGGTACGTACACCATTGCCGTGTGGAGGGTGCCACCAGTGTTGCACATCCCCCTCGATAAACTGCCGTGATGCGCACAATATTATCTGTTCACGCATCCGGTTCGGATCGGCATGGCTCAGTGCCATCGTATCCTGCAGTTGATCGCGAAAACCAAATGCACCGCCAGACTGATAATAACCACTGCGAGCCATAAGGCGGCAGGCTATCGTCTGATACAACAGCCAGCCGTTGACCAGCAAATTCACGGAGGTATCGGGGGTGTTAACCACGATTTTATCGAGCACATTGTGCCAGTGCTCATGCACCCGGTTCAGCGCCTGGCGGACCGTGTCCTCATTAAGATAATGCACAAGCGTCTCCTGAGCGCGTGCATGATTCTCATCTGCGCCGAGGATAAACGTTAACGTCCTCTGATCCCCATCAATTAATGTAACCGTCGACTGTACCGCCCCACAGGGGTCCAGACCGGCTCCCGTTTTACCTGAAAGCCTACGCAGCTTCAGAGCAGACGGGGTGTGCAGGGAACCATTACGGCCGATAAACTCGCGACGGTCACCTGTCAGCGAACAGTCATTACCGCTGACGGCAAAAAAAGCAGTGCGCTCGTCACCGTTATCACCGTAAAAATTGTTCGCCAGCACCCCGCAGCCGCAAGGGATAGTGGCGGCCTGTGTCACAATGTGCGGGGCTGAGCGGGTTCGGGATTCTCCTAGTGTCCACTCGACATAGCCAGTGACGGAGAGTTTACGTGTCCGTCCCGAAGTGTTACTGAGTGTCAGGATCGCCATTTTAACCGGTGCCTCTTCGGCGACCAGGACTGTCAGCTCACTGTCTATGCCGTTCTCTCTGTGGGCAAAGACACTATAGCCAAAACCATGGCGCGTCAGGTAATCACCGTGTCCGCGAACAGGCAAAGCCGTCGGTGACCAGCACTCACCGCTTTCTTCATCACGCAGATAAAACGCCTCGCCACTGCGATCGCTCACCGGATCGTTCTCCCACGGCGTTAACCGGTATTCATGCGCATTTTCATACCAGGAGTAGGCCTGTCCCGCATCTGAAATCACGCTGCCAAAACGGGAATTTGCCAGTACGTTTGACCAGGGAGCCGGTGTTAGCGCATTTTCCCGCAGGACAATCTGATACTCCCGACCATCCTGCGAAAATCCACCGTACCCATTGAAATGGCGTAACTGACTGATATCGGGGGACCAGTCCGTATGTTGATTACGTTCCCTCACAGCACGAGGAATGAATGCTCTGGCCCTGGGTTTCAGGGTATGAACACGTTGGTTAAGTTGCTCATTAATTCCACCTGCGCGGTCATCAAGATAAAGACAGGCCACGCTCATCAAAAGTAACTTATCTTCAGCAGAGAGATGCTCGCCATTACGGACAAAAAGCCCGCCCGGTTTGTCCAGCAGACTGGCTTCAGACCCGGCATAAATTAAATCCATAATCTGATTTTGTAATCCCTGCTGGTAGCCGCCGGGGCTGTTATTCAGGATAACTAAATCAACATCCAGTCCTTTCTGTCTCCAGTAACGGTGTGCCTGAATCAGTGTGGTAACGGAGGTGATACTTTCCTCGCTGGTAATACTGAGCAGCACTATCGGCAGATCACCTGAAATTGCCCAGCCCCACAGACCGGACTGACCACGCCGGTTGCGGCTGATCACCTGGCCTTCGGCGCGCAGCTCCTGAACAGGGTAAAGCACAGCGCTGGCGAGACGATTAAACAAAGTGGCATCATCTTCACTGGCGTTCATCTGGCGTAATACCACCAGACTGTGAGACCAGGCCAGTTCAAAGACGCGATCAGCGATGGGGTAATCGCGATATTTTTCCAGCAACGCCAGGCTCTGCTGACGGGTCTCGCTGATGCCATAAATGATATCAATCGTAACCGACTGCCCCGGCTGTAGAATGATGGCATGGCGTATTGCCAGTATCGGATCCAGCACTGACCCCGACGTGTTGCTGAGCGCCCCTCCAGCCTCTATTGCCAGGGCATCAGCAGGGTTTCTTCCACGACCAAGAAATTTTGCCCTGTCCGTTTCAAACGAGACGTTATGTCGGTTATCGCCATGCACCACCATCATGTGAAACAGGCAAGGGCTCGGTTCATCCGGGGAGCGCGGGCGCCGGTGGCAAAGAATAGCGTCACGCTCAGGATCCAGCTCAGTCTGAATAAACAGATTACTAAAAGCCGGGTGTGCCAGATCGCTGGCATCAGGTGCCAGTACCACTTCGGCATAGGTTGTCAGTTCCAGAGAGCGGGGCTGGCGACCACGATGAATCAGTGTGAGCCGTCGCAACTCGATATCATCCTCCGGGGAGATCACAACCTGAGTTTTGACGCTGAGTCCCCCGAAGGTGCGTCTGAATTCAGCACTCGCATCGGTAAATATCACTTCATCGTCGTGTCCGCTGGCGCTACCTGTTGGTTGCCACGTATTGCTCCACACATTCCCCGTCTGTATATCGCGGATATAGCAGAATGATCCCCAGTTATCGCGCGTGGTATCACTGCGCCAGCGCGTAAGAGCAATATGATTCCAGCGACTGTAACCGCCGCCACCCGCGGTCAACATCAGATGATAATGGCTGTTGGACAGTAACTGAATATCCGGGGCTGGTGTGTCCACCCCATTGAAAATTCGGGGTTCATAACGAACGGGTTTTACTCTGCCCTCATGAGATTCAAAATGACGCCGCGGGCTGTAGAGATCGACCGCATCCGGCACACGCTCCTGTAACAGCAGACTCGCTGACCGGAACACCGTACTGGACATGAATCGTTCATTCATGGGGGCGTCAAGCAGCACATGAGCCAGCGCCTGAAATGCCATGCCCTGGTGATGCGCCATCCAGGACTGTACCACCGCATAGAGCTGACCGGTTGCGAGGCGTGAGGGGGTATAGTCCAGCGCTTCATAAAAACCGTATTCGCCATGTGCGCCATTTTTTTGCAGCCTGAACAGGTTCTCACAGGCTCTCTGTGGGGAGACCATCAGCGCCAGCAGTGTGGCGTAAGGGGCGATAACCATGTCATCGGCAAGCCCCCTGCGCAGACCGAGACCCGGCACGCCAAATGCCTGATACTGATAATTATGCTGAATATCAAAAGCATGATAACCAGACTCTGAAACTCCCCATGGTACCCCGCGTTCTTTCCCCCAGTGAATCTGGCGCATAACCGCCGACTGACTCATTTCATCAAGCAGGCTGCCGGGCCAGGTGGGCATCACCAGATTCGGCATCAGGTATTCAAACATAGAGCCGCTCCATGACATCAGGGCAGTTTCATTATCAATCGTGGTAAACAGTCGCCCCAGCGCGTACCAGCTTTTAAGAGGCAGTTGATTAGTCGCAATGGCAAGAAAACTGGTCAGGCGGATTTCAGATGGCAGGAGATCATAATGGCTCTTGTCTGGCGTATTCGTGTCACAGTTATAACCGACGCTGAGCAGACTGGTTGCTTCGCTGTACAGAAAGGCGAAATCCATCCGGGAATGCTCATCCAGTCGCTGTTCAAGCTCGGTGATAATATTCAGTCGCATCCGGGCCATCTCCGTCGCTGACGGCGGAGGTGTTCCTTCCCCGTTAAATACCGCACGGGCAAGCCAGCTCAGTGTCGGCAGCGTCTGTTCGTTCCTGGATGCGGGCAACCAGCCGAGCAGCAGCGACCATTCATGGCAAAGCTGTACCAGTTGATGCTCCAGATGCCCTGCCCAGCGCATCTGAAGGGGAGACCCCTGATTGCATTGTGTTGTCAGATGGTTGCTCTGAGTACACATGTTTTTCAGCTCGCTGAAAAACGCCTGCGGAGAGAGCGACACCGCACCCAGGCAGTGTTTGCGCAGCAGCCGCAGGCTGTCAGGCGGGTTCTGACCCCACTGTTTTTCCAGAATATCCAGCGTATCGTTCAATCCTGCCAGTATCTGTTGGCTGTTTAAAACAGGCTGATGGCGCATGGCGGACAGTCCTGCACGCAGTGTCAACAAATGCCCCGCCATGTTGCCGCTGTCGACGCTTGAGATATAGCGTGGGCTGAGGGGGGCCAGCGTACGGGTGTCATACCAGTTGTAGAGATGGCCCCGGTAGTGCTCCATTTTATCCAGCGTGTCGAGCGTGAGCGACACTCGCCGGAGCACTTCTCCGCCGGGCAGGTAGCCAAAGTCCCATGCCGTCAGGTTAGCCATAAGGGAAAGGCCAATATTGGTAGGGGAAGTTCGATGGGCCACCGTCGGTTGCGGTATTTCCTGGTAGTTATCAGGCGGAAGCCAGTTCTCCTTTTCTGTGGCAAAGGTTTCAAAAAATGCCCAGATTTCACGGCTTGTCTGGCGTAACAACTGTTTTTGTGCCTGATTTGGAGAAAACACCTTACGCACGGGCTGGCGACTCAGCCAGCTCATCAGCAGCGGTGCCACGCACCATAACAAACCGATCGGCAACGCAACCCCCAGCAGTTGTGGTGCAAATTGTCCGGCCAGTATTGTCAGCGTTACGCCACCAGCAACATTCAGCCACATCGCCTGATAAAAACGCGCAACTGTGGGGCTGGCCTGATTGCTGTCCTGGCAGTGACTGACCCACTGGCTGAGGTTACGCCTGCTGATCCCCAGTCTCCATAGTGTCACGGCAATCGCCTTCAAAGAATATCCGGCTTCGTGCGGCAGTATCGCAAAATTAAGACCAATACCTGACAGACGCTTCAGCGCGCCTGCCCCCACCAGTAACAGATGCGGCTTCAGGCGGCGACGCAGAGGTTTATGCAGAAGGTCATGGGCGATGCAGAGGACGGCTGGCAACAGCCATATCAGCGACAGTACGCCTAGCCAGTAAACCGGATTGGGTACCCCAAGCAGGGTGACGAACAGTAATACCAGTAAAGAGGGAGCTACCAGACTGCGACGCAGATTATCAAGTAATTTCCAGTAAGAAAGCGCGGTCAGCGGATTCTTCTCCCGCGTTCCATCGGCTTTTCTGACGCGTGGTTTCAGCCAGTTAAGCAGTTGCCAGTCGCCCCGGATCCAGCGTGAACGGCGTGCAACATCCGACAGATAATTATTAGGATACTGTTCGTAGAGTAACACTTCACTCAGCAGACCCGAACGTGCATAACATCCTTCAAGTAGATCATGGCTGAGAACCAGATTTTCCGGGCAGATGTTGGCAGTGGCCTGCATAAAAATATCGACATCATAAATCCCTTTGCCCACGAACGATCCTTCCCCAAAGAGATCCTGATAGATATCCGAAGACATCATCGAATAGGGGTTATTGCCTGGTACGATGCTGCGCAAGGCTGCGTAACGCCCCTGACCGTTGCGTGGTATCTCTTCCGCAAGACCGGGTTGCAGAATGCCGAACCCTTTGACAACCCTCTGGCGTACCGGATCATACTCTGGCGTATTCAGTGGATGCGCCATCGTTGCGACCAGTTTGTGTGCCGTATCTCGCGGCAGCACCGTATCACTGTCCAGGGTAATGACGTATTTAATGTGGCCCGGTAAAAGGTGGGCAGGCATGTCTGCAACGCTGACGAATTGTGTCCCCGGATGGCGCAACCAGCTGTTCAGCAATGCCAGTTTCCCCCGCTTGCGTTCATAGCCCATCCATGTTCCCTCTGCGGGGTTCCATTCAGGCTGGCGGTGTAGCAGATAAAAACGTGGGCGGCTGGAGGGGTAGCGGCGATTCAGCGCCTGCGTATCGGCGATCGCCTGTCTGAGCAGCGCGTGACTTTCCGGAGAGGGCTCATTTTTAGAATCAGCGAAATCAGTGAGCAGCGCGAACCTGAGATTTTCGTTTTCATTCCCTAACCAGCAGACTTCAAGACTGGTGAGGAGTTGGCTAAAACTTTCGTGGCTGGTCAGCATGCAGGGGATGACTAACATGGTGGCACTGTCAGCGGGAATACCGGTTGAAAAATCCATCCCCGGCAAGGGGCGAGGAACGCGAAAACGGGTGGTTGCGTCACTGAGTAAATCACTCATTAACTGAGTTAAAGCGATAATCAGAGGCAATATCACCGCGATCAACAGCCAGTCTGCGCCCTGCATGGCTGTTTCGTGCAATATTGCCGCGGTCATTGCGGTGGTCAACAACGCCAGACTTCCAAGCCATGATAGCAGAGTTATTCTGTTGAAACTGTGCCGCAAACGTATGAGCCTGGAGGTGTTTGCCAACAGATGAATTTCCAACTGCTGTCGCCCCTCTCCCGCGAGATAATACCCAACGTGATGTTCCTGTGTGTCGGGAGCCCAGCCCCCTGAAAGCACCAGTACCCTGTCAGCAACCTCAGGCTCACTGAGACCACTGTCTCTGGCCAGGAGCTCAACAACGTGGCGGTAATAATCCCGGGTATTGAAGTGCATCCGGGGATAGATACCGGCAGGATCATTGCGTAATGTCTGTTCGACGACACTTATCGTTTCGGCGAAATCAGCCCAGTCCGTTTCGCTCAGTAATCGCAGACCCGCGATGCTGTTACTGACGGATAGCTGGCTGGCGGCAAGCTGTTGATTGAAGCTATGTATGAGAATGTCGGTGGTGACCCCTTGTTCCCGGAGGCACTGATCAACCCAGGTAAGAGGTAACGTCAGCGCGTTTCCATGTCCCTGCAGGCGCCTCACTAGCTCAGCGACAAACGCACTGGTTAACGGAGGACGGGAGCGCGCCATATCGGCAACCACCATGATTAAATCACCAGGCTCGTTCTCTGCGCATTCGAAAATCCTTGTTATCCACGTATCTGCCAGGTTTCTGTCCTGCTGAGCTTTTATCACTTCCATGCTGATACGACGAAGATTTTCAATCAGCGCCAGGCGCAGCATCCCCGGTAAGGCCCAGACTTCACCTAATGTCAGCGGTGTCACCTGTTGATAGGCAGTGAGATAGCTGGTCAGGCTGGCGGTATCCCAGCGGCCATCACCGTGAGCGATGGCCTCGGATGCAATATTGTAAATTCGTGGGCAATTCAACGGCGACATCAGCGATGGAAGACCTTTACCGAAGCTTTTCGGCAAATGCTGACGGACAGTGCGGATTTGTTCTTCAATCAGGTAGTAATTGTCCAGCAACCATTCCCCGGCGGGCATAATGCTCGTTTTTTTCCCGGCATTGAGCTCGTAGCAGTTTTGCGTGATAACTGCTTCATTGTCACTGAGCCGTTTCAGAAGGTAGTAAGCGGGTTTATCCGGCGATAATTTATGCGTGCGCGCCAGCTTCTGACCATAGCGTTCCATCTGTACGGTCGAAAAGAGTTCCGACCGCAGAGTGTTTTCACCTGCAGGATCGTTCGCCGGAAACCTAACGCGTCCGGAGGTATTCGTCGGAATACGGGAGCGGTCAAACCACGCCCAGGGTTTCATTTTCATAGTGTTGCTCTGATGCGATGTTAGCGCACAGGAGCAGTTGCGAAATCAGTTCAGAAACGTTCTCTCAGGATGAGCGTAAGGCATCAGGGATTTAACAGCTGCTGGAATTTTATTTAAGTATAGAACATCAGATTTATGTGTGGATGAGTGTCAGGATGAGTGTGGTAAGACAAACAGCGCCTTACAACCCGGACACAGCATTGTCTGTTGACGGCGAACTCTGGAGAGAATTTGAGATGAGCGTAAGCCGCAAACCGGACAGATGACAGAGGACGTCGATGAGCCACCAATTAATTTCATTGCGTAATCGATGAGAAACATGATGATTAACCTTTCAATGAATGAGCTTCACCGTAACACGTTTGATTGAAATTTAATCATTTAATTTTTCCTACCACATCAATTATTCAATAGCGGGATACCACAGGGGGAGATTACGTCGTTTCAGGAAAGATAGATGTTCGCAGCCACAGGACCACTAAGACCGTTGATCCGACAAAATTCGATGCGGATCCCTGGAATGAGTAATTCTGATTCGCTGGAGTTAACGGCTGAAATGTGAAGCAGAACGTCTTCTCGACCATCTGAAGGGGTGATGAGGCCTTTGCCACTGAGACTGTCAAAACTTTTGACAATTCCTGTCATTTTACGGGACAAGTCAATTCCTTTTATTGAAAACACATAATAACTATACGTTGAAATAAATTTAATGCCACTTTTAATTTTTCTTTCAGGATATCTGGATGGCTAAAATATAATTTGCTTATTATGACTTCCCGTGCCTTAATGAGCTCATCAGTTCGATCTACAAACGAACGTAAAACATTTTCCGTGCAGTCCTCATTACCTGGCGCTATCGCTGATATCCCCTTTTTTGAGTCCATACGCTTAATACTATACGTTTACTACTAATACTAATGTGTAACTGGAGTCAGTATGACCTCAAGGATTAAAGACATGGTAAAGTGGTTTAACGAAGACAAAGGTTTTGGCTTCATCTCTCCGCTCGATGGAAGTAAAGATATTTTTGTTCATTTTTCTGCGCTTAATGGCGATAACTTCAAAACTTTATTTGAAGGCCAGAAAGTTGAATTCGCAATATATAGTGGTGATAAAGGCCCTGCGGCTGCAAACGTAATACTTTGCGATAAATAAATATTTGTGGATCTGCGACAACGATGAAGGATTATTCCTGAGTAGACAGATCCATAAATTAATTTAGTGAAATGCAGATTATTCTTAACATCAGGTCAGTACATTGTTGTTTGCTTATGTATGAGTGTGTTGACCGATGTGATGAAGTGCAGGTCTGCTGCATGAACAGTCTAAAAGCAGAAGCTAACTGCTTGTAAAAACATTAAAGTGCGTAAGAGGTAAGGCAACCTCCACAAGCATCACTTCTTCGATTTTAAGTGGCTTTTTTATTCATTTATCACTCATCATCCTGAACGAATGAGTTTTTTAGAGTGGTTGTATTGATTTGAATAAATCACTGCAACAGGTATGGGAAGTTGAGAGCCTTTTGGGACAAATCTAAACACATGTTCTCAATTTTTGGAACAGCCCGTTCATGAATGTTTAACTAAGTGATTATGACGGGAGCGTGTGTATTTACGTCCAGATACAGGTATCTCCAGAACAACCAGTTAACAAAATTATGGTGGCATATGAAAAAAGTTATTGTTTTTTTTAATGCTGAACCCTGCAAGGTTATCACCGTTCTTAAAGGTATTACCTCTATCCGTGAGGCGTACCCAAACGGTGAAGAAATACATCTTCAGATAATGTCTGCTGGTTTTCCTTCGTTGGCTACAGAGCATGGTCTTGTACATGTATCTTCAGACAGGGAACTGACGTCACAGGAAATACTGGATGCTGCCAGAAAATACCTGTAGCAATCCTTGAAGTTTTTTATTCCTCTAACCCATGTTTGATCGTGTACTGGTGGTTATAGAGACTATGTTTTCGCGTATAAATCAGATGAGAAAATAAAAAAGCACGTAAAAACCTTTGATAGCCTGCATTAAAATGCAGGTTTTTTTTTACTTTAGACCAGCAACAAGTTTTACAGTACAAATAGTAGCCATGATCTGCTCCCTATTGATTCACACACCGCGATGTTCGTAATGTTTTCATCAGTAACGTGAGGGTATTCCCATGATGAAGTTTTTTCCGACGAACAGATCTTTGGCCTTCGCCGCGAGGCCGAAGCCGGGGGTTCAGGCCGTAAATTGCCGTAGGCTGATCTTGTCTCTCACGCCACCTTCTACTCGTTGCGTAAGATGATTGATATAGAAAATAATCTCGTGAGGACAACGTATTTCAATTCAAACTTCTGCGTTGTGGTAGAGGCTCTCGCTGGGCGGGGATCAAAACAGCGAAGGATCAAAGTGGAGAAGGCGTTATTGTTGATTCCTCTCCACCTCAGGATCAGTGTAGGAGGAGAGTTAAATCTTCGAGCCTATAATTCTGGAGGCAACCGCTTTCGCCGCTTCAAGCTTTGCTTTCCCGGCTTCAGAATGTGTGCCAGATTCAAATGCTTTGAAGTTAAGCTCAATGTTCGCTTTGGCTTTATCGATGAACAATTGAGGCAGTTCTGAACAAATGGACTGAAAAATGATTTCATACGCTAAAGCACGACACTGCAAATCATTAATCACTTCTTCTACTGGCTTCATAATCTCTCCTTACGAAATACTATGGCACTCATCGGCAAACAAGAAATGCTCTGCCGCGAGTACCCCTGCTATGTGAATATTTAATATCGTTCAGTTAGACAAATAAAACCAGAGGAAGCCATCACCAAACTGGACCCGGAGGTCACAGAAACTGAAGGGAAATCAGGAAGTGAGCTAAAAAGTTCGGATGGGTAGCGCACACAGCCAGCAAAATAGTGTTGGTCTCTTACCATGGTTCACAGCAAGCACTTACCAGGTAAATGTTCCGCTGGTGGATCACTCCGAACTGGTCGGCAATAAGATGTTCGCTCAGGGGGAGCAGGGCGCTTAATCTCTCCTTATCTTTCTGCTGTGCTGATCAGCCCGTTGTTTTCACCCGTTTGGTATCCCTGCCGGTTGGTATCTGCCGTCGCGGTTGCCCGGGACGCATACGCAAAAAATTTTTATTTTGTGGCCTTGAAAAACGGATGGAAGGAATTATCTATTGGATCGGACAAGCAAAGCTTGCCTTTATGTTGAGCTTTTGAATTGATGATTCAGGAGGTTAATTATGGCACTCAGAACATTGTCAGCACTTCCGGGCTTTTCTGATTCTGTTTTTGCTGACCGTTTTAATCGTATCGACAGGCTGTTTAGCCAGTTAACGGGCGACGCTCCGGTCACTTCATTACCCGCTTATGACCTGAAAAAAATCGATGCAAGCAATTATCTGTTAAATGTAAGCGTACCAGGCTGGAAAGAAGACGAACTCGAAATCGAGACGGTCGGCGGAATGTTGAATGTTTCTGGTAAGCGCTCTGAAAATGAATCTCAGGATGAGCAGGGCTGGATATATAAAGGCATCCGCCGTTCTGATTTTCATTTGAGTTTCACTTTGCCGGAGCATACCAAAGTCAGTAATGCAAAACTGGAAAGCGGGATTTTGCAGGTTTCCATTTATCAGGAAATCCCGGAGAGCGAGAAACCACGTAAAATTGCGATTGAAAATATACAAAAAGCCATTGAACATCAGGCTTGATAATTGACGTTATGCATAATTTTTCCGGGCCCGCTTTGGCGGGCCTTTTTTGTTTTCCGCTTCGTTCGGCGTGTGGCAAGCGAAGTGGAAAATAAAACTGGCAGACACGACATCGTTTCTGCCAGTGAAAGAAGTTAGTGCTTGTCATAAGTCATATCCCTTATGTATGTTATAACTTATCTTCATATAATTTACTAATCGCAAATTTCTGTCTCCTGATTCAGAAATTTAATGATCCAGGTACTAATGCTTGCCGCGACTTCAAGCCCGCTTATCGTCCCGCGTGGGATTTTTATGATGTCAGGCCTTCTTGCCTGCAATGCGACAGCGACCAGGTCGTCAAGTCACGTCTGACGACCGTTGAGCATGGGATTTGAGCGGATAGATGCCGGGCAGAAAATGCTCTCCCGGCGGGAAACATCTTCAGGGCGCGCTTTTACCCGGCAGGCCGCGCACCCGGATGGGCTCTTCGACGGCGTTCGCGGGGCGCAGTAGCTGAGCGCCGCGTACCACTTCTAACGGCGCGTCGGCAGGAGCCTCTTTCGCCTGGTGACGAATGATCGCCGCAACCAGTTCAAGACGCGGGATTGGCGCCACCAGTCGGCCAGCAACGTCCGGATGTTCGTGCAGCAGTTTCCTCTTCCGCCGTCTATTTACGCTGTGCGGCATCAGCCTGAACGATGTCAGCAGGAATGCTAACACAGCCGATCTGACTCAATGACGCGGCGAGAGTGTAGCGCCACTCATCGTGCCACCCCAGTAGCATCTTTATTGATTGCCGCGATTGAGGACTCCACATCGGCCTGCCCGGATGAGGTACATCCAATACAAGGGCAGCGAAATGTTTTTTGCATCTCACGGCCCAGAATATTCAGGTCATAGTCCGGGGAACAGAAGAAAATAACCGTCTCGGGTTCGTCCGGAACCATCTGTCTGGCAAATTCCGCAACCGCCAGCACAGGGTCAGTCAATTCGCTACTTGCATATCGGATCTGGAAATTCACGTTGTTTCTCCCAATGCTAAAGCGTCGGCCTGGCTGGCGGCGTCGTGCAATCAACGCCGCAGCGCGTCGGGTTTAAAATGATTGCCAGTTTTCGTTGGCAGTCGCATTACGGGTTACTTTGCGCGGAGGAGCATTTGCCTCCGTGGCGGTTTTGGTTGCCTGCCCTGAAAGGGCGTTCACGGGGTGACCTCCTAAATCAAAGAGCGCAATAGCGTTGTTTAATCTCCCGGCTTCTTCTTCAAGTGCGATGGCATTTGCTTTGGCCTCCTGAACCAGTACCGCGTTCTGTTGTGTCACCCGATCCATTTCTGTCATCGCCTGGCCAATCTGATCTATGCCCTTGCTCTGCTCGTCGGAAGCAATGGTGATTTCTCCCATTAATGCATTGACCTGACCCACAGTACTGATAATTGTCGACATTGCCTCTCCGGCCTCTTGCACCTGCTCTGCGCCCGTGTGCACTCTGTTAACGGATTCACTAATCAGCGCGTCTATTTCTTTAGCGGCCTGGGCGCTACGCTGTGCAAGTAAGCGCACTTCGCTGGCGACGACAGCAAAGCCTCGTCCCTGTTCACCGGCGCGTGCGGCTTCCACTGCCGCATTCAGCGCCAGCAGGTTGGTCTGGAAAGAGATGCTGTTTATTACGCTGGTGATATCTGCAATCTTCTGCGAGCTTTCCGAAATACCGTGCATCGTGGCGACAACCGTCGACGTAATATCACCGCCTTGTTTCGCCACCTGTCTTGCGTTTCCAGCAAGTTTTTGTGCTTCGCGTACGTTTTGCGCGTTGTTTCTGACCGTCGATGTCAGCTCTTCCATACTGGCGGCGGTTTGCTGAAGCGCCGCGGCCTGTTGATCCGTGCGACCGGAAAGATCTTCGTTCCCGGTGCGGATTTGGTTGGTGCTGGTAAATATGGTGGCTGAGCTACCCTGAATCGCCTGCACGGTGCTGTAAAGATTTTCCTGCATCCTCTGAATAAAGGGGATCAAACGACCGGCGCAGTTACGACCAAACTCCTCAAGCCTGGTGTGCAGCTTGCCGCTGGCAATGGTCTCGAGGTGTCGGGTAATGGTTTCAAGCGGTTTAACCAGATAATTGACCAGATAACGATCGGTTAAGAACAGCGTCACAATACCGGCGATTAACGCGCTGATCAGTACCAGTTCGTTAAAACTCACTTTCGCCGTGGTTTGTGCGAAGAAGTCATCATTTTGAATAGCTTGGGTATATTTTTCTGCGGCCACGCCAAATTGCACGCTCAGCGGCGGATAGGTTTTGCGAAACAGTTCGCGGAACTGATCGGCCTGCTTATCCTGCGCGGCTTTATACATAGGAATAATGCCGTTGTTCAGCAGCGTTTCCCAGTCCTGAACCATGCTCTGAACAACCTCATCGCTGACGCCGGGATGGCGGCTCTGGCGGAACTTCGCCAGCATACCCTGGCTGATCTCCAGCGCTTTGCCTGCGGAAATCAACGTCTTATCTGCATTGGCATCATCACCGGTCTGGCGGTAATCCATGGTGCGCAGCATGCGTGTTACGGTGCGGAAATATTGGTCGTTGCCTTTAACCAGATAAGAGTATGAGCTTTTTTGCGTGGCATTCTGCGTTAATAAGTTTTCGATATTAGCGAAGTTAAATAATGTCATCGCCGTGGCGATGCCCCAGATGCAACTGAACAGCACCAGGATGAGTAAAACCATTTTTCTGATTGTTATATCACGAAGTATTTTCATCGTATTTCCCCCACTACGTATTGGGTAAGCTTTTCTGCGGCTCTGTGGCGTGCCGCCAGAAAAAGAGTTCATTCTCAAACTGCAATTATTGTTGATTGTTATAGGGCCGCATCACACCTCGCTTCGATATTACATTCAATAATGTGCAGGTTATCCCTGACCGCCTCTAATGAGACTGGACGACCTATGTAATATCCTTGTGCAACGTCACATTTGTATTTTATTAATTGCTGCAATTGCTCTTGTGTTTCAACGCCTTCAGCGGTTACCTCAAGGTTGTAATCTTTGCCGAGCCCGATGATCTTTTCCACAATACTCTTTGCCGATTGTGAATCGTTCATCGCGAAGATAAATGACTTGTCGATTTTTATGCCATGGAAAGGAAAACTGTGCAGGTAATAAAGCGAGGCATAGCCGGTACCGAAGTCATCAATCAGCAGTCGGATACCTAAGGTTTTTAATTCCTGCATTATGGTCTGTGCGTTTTCGGGACTACATAATGTCACGTTTTCAGTAACTTCAAGTTCAAGACGCACTGCCGGGAAATGGGTTGTCGCCAGTGCGTTTTTAATGCGTGTGATAACATCGCTGGCCTTGAATTCCATCGGGGAAATATTGACTGATACAGATATATGGTTAAATTCCCTGCCGATGTCCCGGCAGGCATTGACCAGCACCCAATCCGTCAGTTCGGTAATAATTCCTGACTCCTCGGCCAGCGGAATAAACTGGTCCGGCATCAGTAACCCGTGGCGCGGGTGCAGCCAACGCACCAGCGCTTCGACAGAGTTAATACGGCCTGCATGAATGTCGAAGCGAGGCTGGTATACGAGAAATAATTGATCTTCTTTAATTGCTTCCCGTAACTCATTTTCCAGCTCGCGTCGTTGTACGATCTGTTTCGCCATGTCAGCCTGATATAAAACAAAATTGTTACTACCTAGATTTTTGGCTTCATACAGAGCAATTTCTGAGAAGCGTAATAAATCGCTGGCCGTCAGGGCATCTTGTGGCGATTGCGCCGTGCCGATATTGACGCCGAGAGAGACTTCACTGCCGAACACGATAAACGGCTCGCTGATGACAGCAATAATAAGCTGGCAGAGCGTTCGGATATCCTCTTTTTTATGAATCGCGGGTGCGATAATAATAAATTCATCACCGCCCTGGCGTGCGACCAGATCGGTTGCGCGTAAACAGTTGCGTAATCTCTGAGCCACCTCGCCCAGTACCTTATCGCCAGCGCCATGGCCGTAGATATCATTGACCAGTTTAAAATCGGTCAGATCGAGACTGAGCATCACCAGCGCACTATTTGCTTCGCTGCGTGAGTGCAGTTTTCCGTCGAGGAACTCTTGCATCATGACGCGGTTCGGCAGACCCGTTAACTCATCGTGATAGGAGAGGAAGCGAATACGTTCATTGGACTCCACCTCCAGCGTCACGTCCGAAGCCGTACCACGAAAGCCGATCGCGCCATCCGGCAGGGTGATTCTTTTTAACGTGATATTGCAGTAGCGCTGGCTGCCGAGCGCGGAAACATAACGGCAGTGCGACAACGTTAAATAATCGCCCGGATGCGGCAGCGTTAACCAGTGGCTGATGGTTTGCTGACCATCGACTAAAAAATCGGTAAAGCGGCGCCCCAGCCACTGGTCAATTCGATGGCCTGTGATCACCGGAAAGCGGGCTGAAATCCAGGTAAGATCAAAGTTTTCATTAGCTTCCCAAATCCAGTCCGTCGTGGTTTCAACAATATCTCTGAAACGCTGTTCGCTGGCGGATAACGCTGCGCGACTTTGTTCCAGCAGAAAGGTTTTTTCATCATGCATGCGCGCTTTCGTTAATGCTTTACGCATCAAACTGATGGCGAACAGAACGGAAACCACCATCAACAGCACCAGTAAAGGCAGCACTTTGCTTAACAGTGTTTCGACGGGATTTTTGCTCTGCCATTCGACATAAATGCGATCATTTCCGGCCGTGAGAAACATCGCATCTTTACGCATTGATGCCACTTCAGGCGACAAAGCGCGTAACCCCTGGATTTCGTACTCGTCGCCAAGTTGCTGAAACTTTTGTGGCGTGAGCTTATCGACAAAGATCATCACCGCATGCTCTGAAGGATTTATCCCGCTGGCAGTGTAATCCTCCGGTGTGATCCATGATGCGGCGACGAGCGTGGGCTGGTTATGGATAGTGATCAGCCGGGAGAACGCTGCGCCCTGGTTAGTGGCTAATGTTGTCATTAACGTGTTGGTCAGATTTACGCCTAACCAAGTTTCAAAGGAAACCTGTCCGGGCTGTCCCTCCAGCACGCTATAGCGAGTTACGCCATCCGGCGACAGGACAAAAACGCCTTCATATTGATACTTATTAAAAAGCGATTTTCCCAGATTCTGCCTGTCCCATGCCCAGTGCACATTCACGGTGCTGGTCAGATTATGAAAAGCTTCATCCCAGTTGGCGTAATCAGCAAGGTGTAATCGTAAGCTTTCCTGCCTGTTTTCAAGTGCTTTAGTCAGCAAATGTATTTTCTGCCGATGTTCAGTTTTCTGCAGGTCGCTTTTTGTCTGGATAAGGGTGAAAAGGATGGTAAAGAAGATGAATGTCATCAGCGCCAGCATCAATGTCGCTGTTTGTTTGAGTATCCCATGCGTATTGCCTGCCAATGAAGGCAGGTTTTTATCATCGAGAACATGCATGCTTCACCTTTTCTTGTGATGAAAAAAATACGCGGCTTTTTTACATTAACGGCCTGTGATGCGTTTTATTTAATGCAAATATCACCGTTGATACCTTTTTGTGATAGTTATCAAACTTCATTCTGTTTTTAATTTTTGTGCGCACGTAAATATTGATTTTTTCTTGAGTTAGTGGCCTGAGATGTTATGAGAAATGCTTTTTCTGAAGGCTGATACTTTTTTTTTGCATCGGTGAAAAATAATATGAAACGCTGGTTTTAAATATATTTTATATTCTTGCTTTGCTGGTGGTGGATTTATCGCATGCAAAATCAATATGTTGTTTATTAATAGTAAGAGCCTAATGGGTTAGGCTCTAAGTATTTTCTTGCGTTGGATGGTGTAAATACCTCCTGGTGGGTATTTTGGGCGTGCATTTACAAGCTGGCTGACTGTCTGGGCGTCGAAGTGCGGCGCAGTAGAAAGGTCATAACGTGTGCTGAGACTTAGGTCCTCATTCTGTAGCAGCGCCACTCCGGCACCGATATTCGCGGTATCGGACACCGGCGTGGCACCGACGCTGCCATCCGTATGGCTACATCCACGGTGAGCTTGCCGGTGCCAAAGTGCAGATCGGCTCCGGAGCTGTATACCCTACCGCCGCCGTTATAGCCGGTCACTGCCAGGGCCGCCGCTTTTTACTCGCGGGCTGCACTACCATGTATACCGCTCAATCCTGGACGATTCGCCAGTATGCTGGTTTTTCAACGGCAAGAGAATCAAACGCCTTCTATCGCCAGGGGAGGCGGTGGTCTTTGATATGGCGACTGGCCGGGGCTACGATTTGGATAATCCGCGCGTGGTAGGAGATGTGGGGAAAGCGGGCGCGAATTGCGTTCAGCTGGTGGCGTCCACCCTTGCAGATGGCATTGAATATATTAAAGCTGCGATTTGCGCCGTTCTGACAATGCTTTCGTCAGCACCAGGACAATAAAATTGCGCATCCTTTTGGAAATAAAAATAGAGTTGACCACCTGAAAATCGCTCTCGGTTCCGATAAGCAGTATCTTTGTCAATCCGTACCATTGTTAGCATGATATTTATTTCTGCGATCAATATTAGCGCGCGGTGGTGCAGTGGGAGCTACTGCGATCCGTAAGAGATGGGAGAAGCGATGCACTTCACCTATTGCGTTTGCCAGATGGCCTCTTCGGTCAGTATCACAGTATTAGAAGAAGCCGCGGCGATTTTATTCTTTTATATACACAGCTAGCTTCGTTACTCATTAAAATGAGAATGAGAGTCATCTCATTCTTTAATTTCTTTAAAACATTAAGAAAGCATTAATTTTATTGATGCGTTTTTTTTGTGTGAGATGAGTATCATAATTGGTTCATTGATAAACGAATCGCCTGCGGTAATGTTTCATTTAAAATCAATGTTCGGATCACCAGTGAAATGAGTATCATAGTTGCATCATGGTAGATAAAAGCATTTACTTCGAGCTGCAAAAGTTATCTTTAGCACTATTTTTAGCAACGAAGAGTTCAGCGGCGAGATTATTTATCGATGCAGAGGATCTGCACACCCGGCTGCATGTGCGACATTTTTTCAACAATATGCAGCTGTTGAAAACCCATATCCGCGCGAGTGAATGTCAGCAGGTCAGGCGTGATTACTGTAACGACTGCCTGATGGATGGCCAGTCGATGCCCCTGCTTAATCTTGTCCAGGGCTGGTCTTTGATCGAGACCTGCTAGTCGCATCGTGAAAGATGTATGACGTTGCGTGGTTTTGATGAATGCGCGACATTGCATTGCGCAGACTCTGTTTTTCAGCAATATTTGCCTTCACCAACAGAATTAACCACCCAGATCGGGAAAAAAACAACTGCGAACATTGTTGCTGTCAGTTGAGTATTCCTCATATGCAGAGCTACGCATCAGATAAATAAGCTGAATTATTTCTTTAATTTTCATGGTGCTACACTAGGTGGCCTGATTTATTAACATTTTCCCCGGATGGGGTGATGGGCATTTAATTGTGTGCCGGATAATAAACCCTGCCGCCAGCGTAGACGAAAATGTTGTTGATACGGAGCATGCTCAGGGAAAAGCTAAATAAGCGCCCGATGGCAGTTATGATCGTTCCGCTGTCGCACGACGATTGTTCTGTGCGACAGTTAGCGCTATCAGAGGTTACTTAAGAGATAAACGGCGGCGGTGATGGGGAAAGGTCAGATAAAGAAAGCTGAGGGGAAAGGCAGAAGCAAAAAAAAAGGGCAGGTGCGCTGCCCCTGATACATTTTAGAGTTCGAAGTCTTCCAGCTTTTTGCCGCCTTCAATGGCTTTTGCAATCGCTTTCGGTGTACGACCCTGGCCGGTCCAGGTTTTTTCGCTGCCGTCTTCGTCAATATACTTATATTTAGCAGGGCGAGGCGCACGAGCAGATTTAGACTTCGTGGTTTGCCCTTTCAGGGAGGATAAAAGCTCGGTTGGATCGATTCCTTCATCCAACAGTTTTTGACGGAAAGCCGCCAACTTGGCTTCTTTCTCTTCTTGTTCTTTGCGAATTGAAGATTCTTCCTCGCGGCGCTCTTCAACGACAACAGACAGTTTCTCAAGCATCTCTTCCAGTGCTTCGAGCGTAACTTCACGAGCCTGAACTCTCAGGGTGCGAATGTTATTTAATGATTTTAATGCTTCTGACATAGCGTCACTCCGTGTGCAGAGAAATGTAAATTATATCGGAATTAATTTTTAGTGATCATGAGATAAAAATCAATACTGATTTATATTTTTTAGCAAATATAAATTCACTTTTGTAAGCATGCTCAACCTGATACATGCGGATAAGGCGAAATTTAACCAGCGATATACGGGGAAAGACCATATCCTTTAAGGATTATTTTAATGTTGAGCCGTAGTTAATGCCGCCTGGCTTGTTGAGGAAATAATGCGCAACTTCCCGTTTTTCATCCGTACACAGGTAAGATTGCTCCCAAAAGCCCGTCATTCCATGTTTAGCGCCTGTTTTAACCGAAAAAAATTGTCTCTGAAGAGGCGAGTTTTCTCTTTCTTGTTGGTAGTTTCGTTAACTGCGATTTCAGCACTGCTGAATGTTTCGTCAAACATTACCACATATTGATGGCTCAGATTCCGACACATTAAGTAGCTAAGGAATTTCGCCCGCGTCAAACATTGTTGAGAATAATCTTGCTCCGTCGCCAGTACGGCGCGCTCCAGCTCATAGCGGAAATCAAAGAAATCCACTTTGTTGACGGTCATATGTGGTTTTTTCTTCATACCATCCTTTTTTATTCTGCCGGGTAATGGCGTAAGCTGCGTTACCAGGTCTTGCCAATATTAAACTGGAACTGTTCAGCTTTATCGTTCGCATATTTTTTAAAGGGCTGGGCATAAGAGAAGACCAGAGGCCCCAGCGGCGACATCCACTGTAAAGCGATACCTGCGGAAAAACGGATATCATAAGGATCGCTGTAATCTGGCAGACCTGCAGCCAGCGTTTGTGCGGTGTTATGCCAGGAGGTATTCCACACCGTTCCGGCATCGACGAATAATGAGGTGCGCAAACTGTCGGCATATTTATCGCCGACAAATGGCGTCGGGACGATAAACTCGCTGTTCAGCACCACCATCGCATTTCCGCCCACTGCATCATCCGAGTTTTCCAGCGGGCATCCGCTATAGCTACTTTCTGATCCGTTACAGCGGTAATAAGCCGATTTTGGCCCAATAGTATTCGAGGAAAAGCCGCGAACGGACGAAGATCCGCCAGCGTAGAAGTTGTCATAAAACGGCACTTCTTTACCATTCAGCCCGCTGGCATATCCTGCGCGCAGACGTTCCATCCACACCCAATTTTTGTCGCTGTTTAATGGAAGATACTGCGCGCTGTCGAAACTGATTTTGTAATAGCTGTTATCGGAGCCCGGAACGGTTATTTTTCCGGTTAAGCTGCTTTTATTGCCGGAACGGGGGAAAAAGCCGCGATCCAGCGAGTTATAGCCCCAGCCCAGCGAGGCAAAGAAGTCATTGGCGCTATATTCCGCGTTGCTGTCTTCATCTTTGCTCACCACTTTAGGGTAGATACCTCGTGAATTAAGGTAATTCCAGGTGGTGAGCTCCGGTTCCATATTGGTTAATCGGTTATGGACATAATCCAGCCCGAGATTAATCGTATTATTTTCGCTGACCGGGAAGCCCATATTCCCGCTGAGGCCATAGCTTTGCTGATTGTAGCTACCGGTGTCAGCATCAGTGGCATCGTAACTGTTATAGAAAATTTTGCCGCCGAGGCTTACCCCATCAACAGTGAACCAGGGATCGGTAACGCCCAGTTCAATATAAGACTGGTAACTACTGCGCGTACCGTTAAAACTGACGGTGTTGCCAGTGCCGAGCCAGTTATCCTGAGATACGCCCAACTGGTAACTGATACCGCTGTCGGTGCCGTAGCCGATGCCGACATTAAAAGAGCCGGTATTACGCTCTTTCACTTTATATTCGACATCTACCTGATCCGGCTGGCCGGAAACCGGTGTGATATGGCTCTCCACGGTTTCGAAATAGCCGGTGCGTTCCAGCCGCGCTTTCCCCTGTTGCACTTTCTCATCATTCAGCCATGCGCCTTCCATCTGGCGCATTTCCCGGCGCAGTACCGAATCACGCGAGGTATCGTGGCCGGAAAAACGGATCTGGCGTACCGAGTAGCGACGCCCGGCATTGACATTAATCCGCAACGTGACGCTACGGTTTCTGTCATCAATTTCCGGCACGGTATTGACCTGTGGCCAGGCATAACCATCCTTGCCGTACAGTTTTTTGATCGCCTCTTCGACACGGGTAATGCTCGCTCCACTGTAAATTTGTCCTTGCAGCGTGTGCGCCAGCGCATCCACCTCTTTATTACGCTGCGCCAGCTCGCCGTTCACCCGTGTGCTGACGACCTGATAGCGCTCGCCCTCGGAAATATTCAACGTGATATACAGTGATTTTTTATCTGGCGTCATACTGACCTGGCTGGAATTAATCGCAAAACGCGCAAATCCACGATCGAGATAATAGCTGCGGAGAGTTTCGATATCGGCTTCAAGTTTTTGCTTTTGGTATTTCTGATCGCCAAGCACATTCCACCACGGTACTTGATCGCGTAATTGCAACTGATCCAGCAAGATCTTATCGCTGAATGCATGGTTGCCAATAATATTAATCTGGACGATTTTGGCGGAAAGCCCCTCTTGAAAAACAAATTTCACATCAACGCGATTGCGCGGTAATGGCGTTACCACGGAATGAACCTGAGCACTGTATTTTCCCACGCTGTAGTAAAAGTCCTGTAGCGCTTTTTCTATTTCTGCAAGGTTATTTCGATCCAGCGCCGAGCCTTCCTGAATACCACTGGAACGTAGGTTCTCTTTGAGCACATCATCTTTGATCGCTTTATTCCCGGCGAAGCTAATCTGGGCGATTGTTGGACGTTCTTTGACCTTTACCAGTAATGTTTCGCCTTCGCGCAGGATCTGCACATTATCGAAACTGCCGCTGGCATACAGCGCACGTACCGATTCGCTGATATCTTCATTGGTGACATCTTCACCCGCTTTGATCGGCATACTGAGCATGGCTGCTCCAACGGTAACGCGTTGCAAGCCTTCAAAATGAATATCATTGATTTTCAAAGAGGTGGCGGCATGCAAAGCACAAGGAGACAACAATAAACCGGCAATGATATTGTGTTTTTTTAGCATGAAAGTTTCGTCTAAGAGATATTTTCAAAGAGAACGGCTGCGAATAGAAATGCAGGATTGCATTTAATCATGGGGAAATAATGGAGAAAGCATGGATATACAACGCTGGTAAAAATAATATGTTCACAAGGAACTTTATTGGAATGTTAATATCAAAAGTTTGTCTGCGAGGGGTGTAATTGTATTTTTGACTCTCGTCTTAAAAAAGCCCCCTTCCTGAACGGGGGGGAAGGGGGAAGAGTTTATTAGGAATGATGTTCTCTGCACTCAACAAAGAACGCTGAGAAAATAACAAATAATGTGTCAGTTAAAATGAAGAAAATATGGATAATATATGTAAGGAAAATGAGAGACCGCTGAGCATAAAGTCCTTAATCAAGGGAATTATTAATAAAAGAATGCAGTGAAGGGGGAATCCCCCTCCACCGCATGGCTGCGGTTGGGATTTGGAAGGGGGGATGGAGTACTACTTTTATGAAGGAGTGGTATTGCACCACAGTTGATTTCTGCTGGATCCATTCCCGCCGAACTCAACCGCGTTAATCATAAACCCGCATCGTGAAAGGATTATGCAGAAGCGATGGAGATTTTGTCATCATATATAACAGCGCGGGTTTAACGCGCAAAAAATCCGGAAGAGTAACCTGTTCCGGCTTTGACGATGGCAGCAGAAGTGCGTGTTCACGCTAACTAAATAATTAAAAATGAGTGGATTATTTTCACGATGGGGGAAACGTTATTCACCAGAGAATTCTCATCATATGGGAATAACGTTAACAGGAATGAAATTTGCAAGCAAACGTGGGCAGTGTTGCGCTGGATAACCGCATTGTTATCGCTCCGATGTGCCAGTATTCCGCCGAGGCGGGGAAAGCGGCCGCCTGGCACCGCATTCATTTAGGTAACCTGGCGCTTTCCGGTGCCGGGTTACTGATTATTGAAGCCACTGCCGTAGAACTGGAAGGGCGTATTTCGCCGCAGGATCTGGGACTGTGGGATGATGAGACACAACAGGCGCTGCGCGTGGTACTGGATGATATTCGCCACTATTCACCGATAAAAGTGGGCATCCGTATTTCCGCCACCGACTGGATTGAAGGGGGATGGTGGAGCAATCCGTCGTACTGACGAAGAAAATCGAAGCGGCGGGCGGCAATTATGTTCACGTCTCCAGCGGCGGGCTGTCGCCGTTGCAGAGCATTAAAGCGAGCGCCGGGTATCAGGTGCCGTTCGCCAAAGCGCTGCGTCAGCAGACCAGTATGCCGGTGATCGCCGTTGGGCTGATTACGGAACCTCAGCATGCAGAAGATATTCTGCAACAGGGAGACGCGGACCTGATTGCGCTGGCGCGCGGTATGCTCTACGATCCGCGCTGGCCGTGGCATGCCGCCGCAGCGTTACATGGCGCGGTGCCTATTGCGCCGCAGTATCGTCATGCGGAACCGCACGGTGTAAAAGGCACGGTAAAATAATCAATTCAGGCGAGCCTGACCGCAGCTGGCTCGCCTGCCTGAAAGCGCAAATCGGAGCTAAACACCTTTGCGTACCAGTTCCGCTGCTTCCAGAAAAACCTCATCTTCAACCCCATCACCCCGGCTCCTGCCTTGCCGTTCGATCTCCTGCACAATGCTGTCGCGGTTAATTGCCTTCCTTTCTGAAACCAGCCCAATTACTGCTGCGCCAATGGCTAATCCAATGAGTCCCGTGTGCTCATCATTGAATTTCATGCTCCGCTCCTCTGATGGTTGATGTAGGAAAAATCTAGCACAGGGATATATTTTCGTCATTTTCGCAAAGCACCGCGCGATCAGCAGGATAGGGCCGTTGTGCTCAGGGGATCGGTTCTCCTTTTCGCAGCGCTTGCGGCAGGATTGTGCAGGTTATTACCGGGGTGTTCAGGGATAAATCAACGAGATGGCCCCTCACTGGCTGGCAGTGAGAGGCCGTTCAATTACTTCTTGCCGTTAGGTTTTAACTGCTCACCCGGCTTGAGTCTGAACAACTCGTCGTCGCGGGTGGAGTAGCGCACCGTACCGTCATCCAGCCGGTATGCGCCTTCGGTAAACCCTGCGCCATTGAGGAACGGTGCCACCGCATCCGGTTGACCGCGCATCGCCGCTTCCAGCGCCAGCAAGGCATAAGGGGAAATATTGTCGATATTGGCGTAGATATACTGCTGATCATCGACGAAAAAGCCATTCAGGCGTTTGTGGGCAATAATGTTGTCTGCCACTTTATCCGCCAGCGTGAGGTAGTTTTTATCGCCAGTTGATTGCGCCAGATCGATCAGCGCAAAAATGGCGTACGGCTCGCTGTTTTGCGTGTTGAACTCCAGTTTGTGGTTTTTTCCGCCGGGTTCGCCAATATCCCCCAACCCCTGGCTACGGGCAATCCCACGCGCCACTTTCCATATCTCTGCATCCGGCTCCAGCGTCCAGGCGCGGGCGTAAGAGAGCAGGAATTCATTGCCTGCAGGATAGGGTTTCAGCACGGTACCCTTTTTGCCGTAGTAGCCGTCACGTTTTAGGGAATAACCCGACAAATCGCTGCCGTTTGCCAGCATCGGACGGAAAGTGTTGCTGTTCGCATCATAGGCATATTTGGCGAAAGCTTTCAGTCCATCCAGCGTCCATCTTTTGATGTCATCCCCGTCGCGTCCGAGGGATTTCGCCAGCGCCAGTTGCATCAGCGCGTTTTCCGAATAGAGCGTGCTGGTGCGGCCTTTCAGCATCATATTGCCTTCCAGCGCATCCGCGCCAAACTCCGGGCCAAACTGGCGCTGCGCGCGGTCGCCATATTTTGAGTTGGTATCGCTGTCGTCGTTGGTTTCGGCGCGTTTTAACGCCTGGGTAAACTGATAAACGCCCAACCCGGTCTTTTTATCGCGCGGCAGGACATACTGTTCCGCCAGCCGTTTTGCCCAGATGAGCGCGCCTTTGTCACCATCGTGTTGATAGAGCAGCGAGGCGGAGTAGATCAGATCGTTCCCGGCATTGAGGAAGCTCAGGCCTTTGGTGGCAAAGAACGGCGGCTGTTGTTCAAACTCGCTATTCCACAGTTTGCCCATCGCTTTGCCATATTCCCCGTGACGGCTGGTTTCCAGCATCTTCCAGTCGTAAACATGCGCATTCCAGAACGCGCGGATAAAGCGTTCGGTCGCCGGTTTATCGACGGCAAACATCAAATCATAGTAGGGGTAGGCGTTCTTCAGTTCGTGGACTTTCTCTTTCTCGCTTGGCCCTTCCGGTTGCAGTGTGTTGAGATCGATAAAGCGGTGTCCGCCCCACAGCAGCAGCCCACTCTTGTCCTGGTAATGGCGGAAATAGTAGCGAACGTTATCTTCGGCCAGCTTTTTGTATTTTGCCTCGCCGCTCAGGTTACTTAACCCAACCAGTACGCGCATCAGGTTCTGTTGCGCGGAAAAATTAGACAACACCGCGGTTTTCCCATCCGGGAAGATCCATTCCATTTGCTTGCCGCTGCGCGGATCAACGCCATCGGCCAGCAACGGCACGCTGGTCTGCTTTTGCGCGCTCGCTTTCGCCATCACTGTGTCGGCAAAGGTTTTGACGCTGCTCAAGCGCGCGCTCTCCTGCGCAATGGCCGCGCAGGAGAAGGTACTCAACATCGTTAATGCCAGAGTCATTTTTGACAGTTTCATTATTCGCCTCTTTAAAAATAAGGATTTCTGCCGAAATCCTTATTTATATCCGGATTATCAGAAATTATATTTCACACCGACGCGATAACGAGTTTGACGTTCGTCCGTATATTTACTGCCGGATACATTACCAATCGCAACATACGGCGACCAGTTTTTATTAAATTTGTAGGTTAATTTCACATCATGCGTCCAGTCGTAATTTTCATTATCGGCAATCAGCACGCCAGCAGAAGTTGCGTGTTTATAATCCAGTTCGTAGTCGAGCTGATAATCATCGAACAGTTTCCACGAAATGACGGCAGTCAGGTTGTAGCCGTTTTCACTGGTGTCTTTTGTGGTGCCGATGTTGTTGGAGTTACGCTTGAAGTAAGGGCGGTAACGCAGCGTTGCTCCGACATCGCTGGAGAAGTTGACCTTGCCGCGCAGATACGGGCGATAGTTGTTCGAGGTTGAATTGCTGTCCAGTGAAAAACCCGGTTCAATCTGGAAGGTCGGATTAATTTTATAAACATAACTGGCAACCACTTCCGTACCATTACTGACGGTTTCGTTATACGCCTTGTCTTTATTTTGTGAGCCTTTCCATTTCCCTTCCAGCGATAAACCAAAACCATTTGCAAAGCGGTGCGACATTAATAAACGATCTTTGTGGTTATTACCTCCACTGTCATTTGTTTCATGACGATAATCAAAAGTCACCGCATGAGCCGCAATACTGAACAACGGTATGGTAGTTAATAACAACGTGCGCAACATAATAGCCCCTATTATTTTAATCCAAAGGTACAGAAGGTTCTCCGCAAAAAATGCAGATAGTTTTAATTCAGAGAGAATGTGAAATTCCCTTCTGATAAAAATTGGTATAATTAGCAGGCGTAATAATTCTGACGAATATAATCACTGTGCCGTTAATGTGGTGTGTGGTGCCGGGTGCCTCCCGGTGAACTGGAGGCCGATCTCTCCAGTTCGCCCATAAAAATGAAACATAGTTGAGGATAACCTCATATCAGCATGACCCCGCCGCTGAGGGGGATTCACCACACAGAATACGTTATCAAGCAAATTTTTCAGGGTTAATTGGATGCCTTAATCTTGCTGCTTTCACATCCATTTTAAACAAGTGGAACGAACTTTTACACAATTTGAAATGGCGTTTTGAGACTGAGATCGAACATTTAAATAGAGATGAAAAATTATTCAAATGATGGAATTAAAGATAATCTTATTTATAATAAATCCTTTTTAAACAATGGGATAACTTTTCATGGCAAGGTGAAAAAGAAAGAAAAATATTGTTGTTTGACTGTCGTAAATAAATAAGTGAATAAATTTATTCCTGGAATAAATTGCGAGCGTTGGGAGAAAAATGCAATACACTGAGCACAGCAAGGAGAGAACGAAATGCTGAACCAGACTGGATGTCATCAACAAACTAAATGAAAGCTAAACAAGACAGTGATCCAGGCTTGATCGGCCTTAACGCATCCCTAACACTCAGGAAAAAAATGCCTCCGTTAACGGAGCGGGAAATATAAAAATTATCCTCTGGAGCCGCTATGACAATCTATGGAAAGGATCGCCTTTTCATCTATGGTATTGAGAAAATACTCAGGCAACTGGGCAGGGAAAAAGGCAGCCGTTTTTGTAGCGAAGGTGCCGCAATATATGTGACCGCGGGAATGGATATCGTGGAAATGTATTCACTTTTTTTCTCCAGACCGCCGCCGCATTACTCTATTTTCATCTCCTCTGAACGCCATTTCGATTCACTGACGCTACTTTTCCCTGGGCTGGTGAAACTCTGCCTCGCAGAAAATGTTCAGGTGCACGAGCTGCGTCAGGCGCTGGAAGTGATGATCCTGCTTTGTCAGCAAAACCAGCCGCCCGGCTATATTCACGGCGCCTTTAAGTTCACCAGCGCCGAGCAGCAAATTATGTGTTTGCTGCTGCGCGGGCATTCGGTGGAGGATATCGCACGGATACGCGGCGTCAGCCCGACCACTGTCAGCGTGCAGCGCAATAGCCTGATGAAGCGTACCGGCACCAAAAGTTTGCAGGCACTCTGTTCGCTCTATTCAGCAATGCGCACCGGGGGCGAATCGTTGATGTGCCGTTAATGCCCGGTGTTGCTGGCCCACAGGCAGGCACAAAAAAAGCGCCTGGTCGGCGCTTAAAAACAACAAACACAATCCACCTGGTGTGGGAGGAGTGTCAACAGGTTTTCGCCAAAAAATCACTGACGGTCTGCATGCACAACGACCGCTCTTCAACATGGGGCATATGGCTGGATGATTCGAAAATCACCCATTGCGCCCCGGTAATATGGTCCATAAATGGCTGCACCACTTCTGGCGTGGCTTCGTCATAGCGCCCGGAAATCAGTAATGTCGGTACGCGCACCTGTGGCAAACGGTCGATAATTGTCCATTCTTTCATGCTGCCGATAACGTGGAATTCCGTCGGGCCGTTCATCGCGTGATATACCGTCGGATCGGCGTCCATGGCATCAAAGGTGCGCTGCACTTCCTGGGGCCAGGGAGAGAGACGGCAGACATGGCGCTGGTAAAACACCTGGCTGGCCGCTTTGTATTCAGCGCTGTCCAGCGTGCCCGCCGCTTCGTGCGCCAGCAGCGTCTGCTGCACGTCCGGCGGAAGCTGCGCGCGCAGTTTCGCCGCGCCTTCCAGCCACAGTGCCATTGATGCCGGTGAGTTGGCGATAATCATCGCTTTTAACCCTTGCGGCTGGGTGACCGCGTGTTCTGCCGCCAGCATTCCGCCCCAGGATTGCCCCAGCAACGCGTAGTTGTCGGCAATCTCCAGCGCCTGCAGCAGATGATTTAGTTCGTCGAGAAACAGTGAGGGTTGCCAGAAATCAGGGCTTTTCTCCGGCAGATGGGTGGAACGTCCGTTACCCAGTTGATCGTAGTGGATCACGGCGCGCCCGGTTTCGGCGATATCTTTGAACGCATCAACATAATCGTGAGTGCAGCCGGGGCCGCCGTGTGCGACCACCAACGGTGTCTGACCGCTGTGCAGATCGCCGCAGATGCGAAACCAGGTCTGATATCCCCGGAAAGGGACATAGCCTTCTCGAATGGTGTACATGAGTGACGTTTACCCTGTTAAGTGAACTGGCTTTCAGGTTAGAACGTCACTGCTTGCGCTGAACACTAGCAAAAATGCTAGTTCTTAACTGTCCAGCAAACGGTAATGCAAGGCACGGACAACAGCCTGCACGCGGTTGGTCGCGCCGAGCTTTTTCGCCGCGGTGTTCAGATGAAGCGTGACAGTGGCGACCGAGCGGTGCAGCTTGCGGGCTATCTCTTTCGCCGTCAGCCCTTCGGCGGACCACGCCAGACATTCGCGTTCGCGGTTGCTCAGTTTGATATGGCGGCAGGTGAGCATTGAGACATCAAACAGCGGAAACGCCGACTCCTGAAAGCGGTGTGCCAGAAAGGTCAGCTGGGCCAGCGTTTCGCTGATATCCCGCTCTTCCCGCTGGTCGGTCACAATTCCGGTTAGCGTGACAAAACCGCCATTCGGCAGGTGCAGTGGCACGGTGGCACCGCAGGGCATATTGTTATCGCGCATGTAGTGCGTCACTTCTTGCGCGTTCTCACCCAGCCGTCCCTGCAATGCGCTGCGATCCGGGCGTTGATAAGACCAGACGAACGGCGCGCAACTCTCCAGCGCAAAATGCTGAACCGGATCGACCTGATAGTAGCCGCGCTCGCACCACAGCCTGCGCATATCATCCGGCACATTGCGCATCTCCAGCAGCGATGGCGTAATCAGCGCGCCTTCCAGCGAACGCGGCACCGGCGTGTAGTCGTAAATCACCGCATCAAAACCCAACGCCTGCGTCCGGACGAACAGCCCGGCAAAAGCCTCTTCAAGCCTGGCGGCGTTGGTTGCACCAGGGCTTTCGATATCAATGCGCATAATGAACTCCCTCAGGGTAAACGGTGCCATGCCACGGGCACGGTTTGTGCAATTTCCCCGTGGCTTCGCCAAAGCATGCAATTCCGGTGCCGTCCTGCGGGAAGGGTAAAACTAGTATTTTTGCTAACTATCCAGCACCGAATGATGTCGTTAGCGTAAAGAAAACGCCCGCTAAGGCTGACCGGGCGCAAATTTATGACGTAGGAGTGCACTACGGCGGAGCGATTTTTTAACCATTCACCACCGTATGCACCATGGGAGTTCGCTGATGCATCGTTACCGTTTTCTGTTATTTCGACCCTTGCAACTGCTGCCCGTACTGCTTGGGATCAGCATTATCACCTTCGCGATGGTACGGGCGATCCCCGGCGATCCGGCGAGGATTCTGCTCGGCGTACGCAGTACGCCAGAGGCGCTGGCGCGTATCCGTGCGCAGTTTGGTCTTGATGAACCGTTATGGGTGCAGTATGGCTACTTCCTGCGCAATTTATTGCAGGGGGAACTGGGCAAATCGATTGTCTACCGCGTCGATACCCTGAAGCTGATTAACTCACGGCTCGAACCGACATTGTGGCTGGTATTGGGCAGCGTGCTGCTGGCAGTGATCCTGACGGTTCCGCTGGCTTCGCTGGCAGCGCGGCAGCGGGGGCGGGTGGCGGATCAACTGATCCGTCTGTTCACCACCGCCGGGTTGGGGTTTCCGGCATTCTGGCTCGGCATCATGATGATCATCATTTTTAGCGTGGTGCTCGGTTGGTTTCCGGTCTCCGGTTACGGCAGCGATTTTGTCGACCAACTGCACCATATGGTGCTGCCGTGCCTGACGGTAGCGCTGGCGCTGGCGGCGGTATTGATCCGCAACCTGCGCGCCAGCCTACTGATGGAGATGAACAGTGATTATGTGGTGGCGGCCAGGGCACGGGGCCAGCGCGAAAATCGTATCTTCTGGCGTCACGTTTTGCCCAACTCATTGGTGCCGACGCTAAACCTGCTGGCGGTGAATATTGGCTGGCTGATTGGCAGCACGGTAGTGATTGAGAGCGTGTTCGCGATTCCGGGGCTGGGCCAGTTGCTGGTGAAAGCGATTTTTAGCCGCGACTACATGGTGGTGCAGGGCGTGGTGATGGTGTTTGCGCTGGCGACCGTGGCCGTCAATCTGCTGGCCGATGTGCTGACCGTGGCGCTGGATCCGAGGGTGAAATTATGAGTGCTCTCACCGTGATTTCCGGGTTACGCCGCCGGGCGATCCCACGCCAGCACGCGCTGCGAGCCGGGATAGTGATTGTCGGACTATGGCTGTTTATCGCCCTGTTTGCTCCGTGGCTGGCGCCGTTTGATCCCATTACGCAGGATGCAACATCGAACCTGCTTGCTCCCGGCGGCGCGCACCTGTTCGGTACCGATAACTTTGGCCGCGATATCTTCTCGCGTGTGCTGTGGGGCGCGCGGGTGGATCTGCAAATCTGCCTGCTGGGGGTTATCTTCCCCTTTTTGCTCGGCACCACGCTCGGCGCGCTGTCCGGTTATCTCGGCGGCGTGGTGGATGCGGCCATTATGCGGCTGATCGACATCGTGCTGGCGTTTCCTTTCCTGGTACTGATGCTGGCAATCATCGCCATCCTTGGACCGGGGTTGGGCAGTTTCTACATAGCGATGGCGATGGTTGGCTGGGTCTCTTACGCCCGGCTGGTGCGGGCGCAGGTGCTGACGCTAAAACAGAGGGATTTCATTGTTGCGGCGCGCAGCCTTGGCTACGGTCATGCGCGCATTCTGTTCCGCCATCTGTTGCCGAACGCCATCACCGGCGCACTGGTGTTCTCTATGTCTGACTGCGTGCTGGTGCTGCTGAACGGCGCGGCGGTTAGCTACCTTGGGCTGGGTGTGCAGCCACCTACGGCGGAGTGGGGCGTGATGGTGGCAGAGGGACAGAGCTTTATCACCACCGCATGGTGGATAACCACCTTTCCGGGGCTGGCGATTGTGCTGCTGGCGATGGGCTTCAGCCTGCTGGCCGATGGCCTCGGCGATAAACTGGGAGCGCGCGTATGACACTGCTGACTGTCTCAGAGCTGACTATTACCCGCGAGCCGGATATCGCGCTGGTAGATAAGGTCTCATTTACGTTGAATGCCGGAGAGATGCTCGGCCTGGTCGGCGAGAGCGGCTCCGGGAAAACCGTGACCTGTCGGGCATTGATGCGTCTTTTGCCCGGCCAGGGGCTGGCCATTACCGGCGGCGAAGTGCGGCTGGGCGGCCGCGATTTACTGTCGCTAAGTGAAGCGCAAATGTCGGCGGTGCGCGGGCGCGAAATGGGGATGATTTTCCAGAACCCGGCCAGCCACCTCAACCCGGTGATGACCATTGGCGAGCAAATTGCTGAAAGCCGCCGCCGTCATTTCGGCGCCAGCCGCGCACAGGCGCGGGAAGATGCCAAAGAACTGCTGCGCCAGGTCGGTATTCCCGATCCGCAAAACCGCATTCATAACTATCCGCATGAATTTTCCGGCGGCATGCGTCAGCGCGCGATGATCGCCGTGGCGCTGGCACCTGAGCCATCGTTGCTGATTGCCGACGAGCCAACCACCGCGCTGGATGTCACCGTGCAGATGCAGATCCTGCGTCTGCTCAGCGATTTGCGTCAGCAACTGGGGCTGGCGGTGATCATGATCACCCACGATCTCGGCGTAGTGGCGCAAACCTGCGATCGCATCGCCGTAATGTACGGCGGGCGGCTTTGCGAAGTGGGCGGTAAGCGCGATGTGCTGGCGCAACCTCTGCATCCCTACACCCGTGGATTAATTGATTGCCAGCCGGCCAGCGAAGGTGGTCAGGGGCGTCTGGTGACTATCAGCGGCCAGCCGCCGGTGGCGGATAACTTCCCGGCCGGTTGCCGCTTTCATCCCCGCTGCCAGTATGCCAGCGCGGCTTGTCAGCAACAGCCCGTGCTGCGGCAGGGGCGCGACACACTGTCGCATGCGGCGGCCTGCCATCACGCATTACAACCACTTAGCCTACGGGAGGGAGCATGACGACATCAGTAAACTGGCCCCTGTTAGAGGCGGACAACGTCAGCGTGACCTTTCCGGTTTCCGGCGGCCTGCCTGGCACCGGGCGGAAGGTGCACGCCGTTAACAACGTCTCGCTGACTATTCACGCCGGGGAAACTCTCGGCCTGGTGGGCGAATCCGGCAGTGGTAAAAGCACGCTGGGGCGGGCGTTATTGCAGCTTGAGCGGGTGACGGCGGGAGAGGTTCGCTTCGATGGACACCGCATTACTCATGGGCTGAAGAGCGACGTGGCGCGGTTGCGCCTGCAAACGGCGATGATTTTCCAGGATCCTTTCGCCTCGCTTAATCCTCGCCAGACCATAGGCGACAGCATTGCGGAAGTGTTGCGCGTGCATCAGAAAGTGCCGCGCAGCGGCGTGAATGCGCGGGTGGCTGAACTGCTGACGTTAGTCGGGTTGCGCCCGGAGCAAGCGAAGTCTCGACCCGGCCAGCTTAGCGGCGGGCAGTGCCAGCGTGCCGGAATTGCGCGCGCGCTGGCGATCGAGCCACGGTTGATTGTGGCAGATGAGTGCGTGGCGGCGCTGGATGTCTCCATTCAGGGGCAGATCGTTAACCTGCTGATGGAGCTGCGCGAAAAGATGGGGCTGGCGATTTTGTTTATCGCGCACGATCTGGCGATTGTGCGCCGCCTGTGCGATCGCGTGGCGGTGATGTACCTCGGGCACATTGTCGAAGAAGGCCCGTCCGAAGCGGTATTCACCCAGCCACGGCACCCCTATACCACAGCGCTGGTGGCGGCGATCCCGGAAATTGATCCCGATAAACCACTGCCTGCGGAGCCGCTCGGCGGCGAACCGCCCAGCCCATTATCCATTCCACAGGGTTGCGCTTTCCATCCGCGCTGCCCCTATGCGCAGGCGCAGTGTCGCACCGGCGCGTTACCTCCAACCCGGCAGATTGCCGATCACGCATATTCCTGTGTGTTGACCCACACAGGCGATGAGACTGTTTTTCCTTTGAGCAGGAGATCTTTTGATGAAGCACAGGCATGTTAAGTTGTTGGCGGCCAGCGTTTTTCTGGCGCTCAGTGTGGTCAGCGAAATGGCGCAGGCGGCAGGTGTATTAACCATTGGCCGTCGCGAAGACAGCACCACGTTCGACCCGATCAAATCGGCGCAAAACGCCGACAACTGGGTGTTTTCCAACGTTTTTGATCCGCTGGTGCGAGTGGATAAAACCGGCACCAAACTGGAGCCGGGCGTGGCGGAAAGCTGGAGCATCTCGCCTGACGGCAAGGTCTACACCTTTAAAATTCGCGACACTAAATTCTCTGATGGTACGCCGGTAAGTGCCAGCGATGCTGCGTTCAGTCTGCTGCGTATTCGTGACGATGCAGGTTCATTGTGGCGCGATTCGTACCGCATTATCGACAAAGCCGAAGCGCCGGATGCGCGCACGCTGGTCGTCACGCTGAAATCGCCGTCTGCGCCGTTCCTGTCACAACTGGCATTGCCGAATGCATCGGTGATCTCGGAAAAAGCGCTGAAGGAAGAAGGGGCAGAGACGTTTGCCGAAAAACCGGTCGGTTCCGGCGCGTTTAGCGTGAAAGAGTGGGTGCGCGGCGAGAAAATCGTGCTGGTGAAGAACCCGAACTTCTGGCAGGCGAAGAACGTCAGCCTCGACGAAGTGGACTGGCTGACCATTCCCGATGACAACACCCGCATGTTGAAAGTGCAGGCCGGAGAGCTGGATGCTGCGCTGACGGTGCCGTTCTCGCGTATTGCATCACTGCAAAAAGACAACAATCTGAAGGTGGAGTTGGATCCGTCAACCCGTGAAGATCACCTGCTGATCAACCATTCGCACGGCGCGCTCGGTAAAGTGGAAGTACGTCAGGCGCTGGACTTCGCCATCGATAAAGATGCGATCGTGAAAACCGTGACCTTTGGCTACGGCCAGGTAGCGAACGCCTATATCCCGGCTGGCGCGCTGTATCACTACAGCGATAACCTGCGGCGCGCCTACGATCCGGAAAAAGCCAAACAGATGCTGAAAGACGCTGGCGCCTCTGATTTAACGCTGAATTATGTCGTTAACGCCGGAGATGAAGTGGATGAGCAGATCGCCATTCTGCTGCAACAGCAACTGGCGAAAGCGGGTGTGAAGGTGAATCTGCAAAAAGTCGATCCCAGCCAGAGCTGGGACATGCTGGTGGCGGGCGAATACGATATTTCGGTGATGTACTGGACCAACGATATTCTCGACCCGGATCAGAAAACCACCTTTGTGCTGGGTCACGATACCAACATGAACTACATGACGCGTTATAAGAATGACAAGGTGAAAGCGCTGGTCGCTGCGGCTCGCGTGGAAATGGATGCCAAAAAACGCGAACAGATGTATATCGATCTGCAAAAAATGGCCAAAGCCGATGTGAACTGGATCGACCTCTACTACAGCCCGTATCGTAACGTGAGTCGGAAAAATATTGAAGGTTTCTACCAGAACCCGCTCGGTCGTTTCTTCCTCGAAGATACGGTGAAGAAATAACCTATTGCCTGATGGCGCTACGCTCACCGGGCCTGGAGGAATGAATCCGCCCAGGCCCGGTGAGCGGCACTAATCGAAAGCCGCGAGGAGACGTCGCACCAGCGGCTTTGTTTCGTTTTTTCTCCATACCAGGTGTAGTGCGATCTCCATCGGTAGCCATGGCAGAGCCACTAATGCCACATTCTCCGACGCAATGCGCGCCAGGCTTTGCTGAATAAAGGTGAACCCCAGCCCCGCTTCGACACAAGAGAGCGCAGCCAGCGGGCCGGAAACTTCCAGGCTGATGCGCGGGGTGAAACCTTTTTCCTGACAAGCGCGAAGTAACTGCGCGCGCGCTGCCGGGTTCAGGTTTTCCTGCTCGGCTATCCAGGGATAGTGTTCAAGCTGCGCGGGCATGGGCGCGGGGAGAGCTATCGCTTTCGGCATCGCCAGCAGAACCGACTCGGTAAGGACGATTTTGTGGCAAAACTGTGCGTCGCTTGACGGCGGCAGCGTGTATAAGAATGCCACATCAATTAACCGCGCCTGTAGCTGCTCAAGCTGCTGTTTTGAGCGCATCGAATGCAGCTTGATATCGATTCCTGGCGGTAGCGATAATTTTGCCAGTGCATCGGGCAGCAGGCGTGAGTGAATGGCCGCTTCAACATAGCCGATATCGATGCGTCCGGCGTTGGCCTGACCCAGATGTCTGGCGTGATCTTTTAGCCGATCGTAGTGCTGGATAAAAGGCCCCACTTCGTCGAGAAATTTTTCCCCTTCGGTGGTCAGATGGAGGCGTTTTTTGTCGCGATGAAACAGCATGACGCCTAATTCATCTTCCAGCATCTGAATTTGTCGGCTCAGTGGGGATGATGAGATATTCAGCCTTTCAGCCGCCTGGCCGATATGTTCAAGCTGGGCAACAACGGTAAACGATCGCAGCAGTTTGATGTCCACAACAAATCTGGTCTCAACTGGGTTAAAAATGGCAATAGCCTGGAAGGATATTTAACCGCAATATAACCCTCATGAATACTGCATCGTAACGTGTTGATAATCCACTATTCATAGCGAGGAGTTTGCGCATGTTTATCGTAACGCTGAAATATAAAAAACCGTTAAGCGAGGTTGATCGCTTCGTTGAGGCGCATCGCATGTATCTCGACGCGTGCTTTAAAGAGGACTATTTTTTGGCTGCCGGGCCAATGAACCCGCGCAGCGGCGGCGTGATTTTAACCCGCGCGCTGGCCCGCACGGCGCTGGATGCGCTGCTGCAAGAAGATCCCTTTTACCGTGAAGGTGTAGCCGATTACGAGGTTGTTGAATTCGAGCCAATGAAATGCAGCGCCGGAATGGCTGCCGCACTGGGGAAATAGCGCAGACTAAACAGGGCACAAATCGTGCCCTTGTGCTTTTTCCGCGTTAAAACACCAACACATGTAACAGTGTGCGGATCAGAATACCGACAATCGCGCCGGGCAGTACAAAGCGGAACAGGCGGACAAAGCGGCTGGCGATACCGAGAAAAATCCCGATCCCCGGTAAATCGAGGGTTTGCACCAGGAAGCCCGCCGAGGCGTTGATCTGCTGCGCCGTCAGTTGACCGTGCTGCACCATCTCTGAGGCCACGCCAAAATAGGCCGTGCCGCCCGCCAGGCATTTGGTCAACGCCAGCAGCACATATACCGTGGAAATATGGAAGAACGCCAGCACTGGCGTTAACAGTGAGGTCAGCGCTTCCACCACGCCTGCCGCTTTCAGTAAGCCCACCACCGTCAGCGATAACAGCAGCATCGGCAGCGACCCCAGCGACAGGCGAATCGCATCTGCGCCAGCGCCGTTAATCACCGAAATCAGCCCGGCTCGAGGCTTATCTTTATTCAGTTCGCCCTCTTCATTGTGCAGGCTGTCGGTAGAGAGCCTGCGTCCCGTGACGTACCAGGTCAGCGTTGAAGCGGCAAGACCGCCAATCAGCGAAATCACAATCGCTATGCCCCAGTGCAGGCCGAACGGAGTAAGAGGGTAAAATACATTGGCTTGACCCATGGCGAACAACATGGCGAGCGTGGCGGCGAGATGGCGGTCAGAGGTTCCGCGGCGCTCCATAATAGCCAGCGCGGCGAGCGGTGCGGCAAAGCTGACGAAATTAAGCTGAATCAGGGCGAATATACCCATTCCGCTGATACCAAAAGGCTTTAATACCGGGGAGGTGAGACGAACAATGCCATCCAGAACCCCTTTTTCCTCCAGATACTTCATTATGATGAGCATCACCACCATGATCGGCAGCAAGGTATAGAGCGCAACATCCACGGAAACCTTGCCCGCCGACATGATGATTTCAATGATATTCATGAACCACTCCGGTAAACGTACTTGCCCGGTAGTTTACACCCGCTAACGGAGCGGCAGGCTCATTCATTCCATTGGCTTTACTTATTTTCTGTAAGCGGATACGGCTTTCGCGAATGCGCTGTCTGCATGGGGAAAGACGTCAGGAGCCAGGGGTGGCGTAGCCGCCGAGGATAAACCAGGCAAGGAAAGCGACCGCTACAATAAAAACCAGCACCGGAAAGGCAATACCAATTCTCATATACCCTCTTACGTTGTCAAAAGCCTTAGTCTACAGGAAACCGCGTCGTCTGCGCGGGGAGACAACGTTAACACAAAAACAATAAAAATGACCGTGTTACAGTCTAAAAACGGCTGCGATTCGCCGGTTCAACGGTGATTTTTAAGTAACTACTGGCAATATTTTCGCGGAAGTATGCTTCCTGCTGTTGACTCATCAAAAAACCCTGCCAGGTCTTCGGTGGTACGCCGAGATACTGCTCAACGCGGCCATTACTGTGCTCAAGCTCCAGCACGCTGGAGTTTGGGTCATAACCTGCTGCTTTTAACGCCCTGCAAGAAAGGGGATGTCTTTTCATTTTTTTTGCCCTGCTCAACGTCAATGTCACAAAAGACTTTTAAGCTATCGGCAGGCGACTAAAAAGATTTACCACTGATATAAGACTTTTTTTGCATAACTAAGAGCCTATCCCAGTAGGCTATTTTATTTGCCATTTTGGTCCTGGGCAGTGTTCACACAAAATGTGTTGGCATTTTGAACGCCGCTTGCGGCGGCCCTTTAGGGCGAGCGAAGAGAGTCATCCTCACGTACTGCGTGTACGCTTCGGTTGTTGCGCGCTGTCCGTGTCCAAACTGGCTGCAACAATATACGCCTGGTGGGAGAGGCTCTAAGGTGAATAAATGACGCTCAGCAACCTACACATTGCGCCATGCGCTGGCCGGAACTTTCAGCCAGCGGCAGTGGTGAACAAGTTCGGCGCGGCGATGATCGCTGGCGCTGATCAACGCTTCCAACTCTATTCCGGTTAGCTTTTGGCTCCTAAGCTCATAAATTTCTTCAACAGCATTGAGCGAGGAATGGCGGCGTAAAATACGCAGATAATAGTAGCGCAGAGCTATCATACTACAAAGGTTAGTAGGCATAGTCATTTTCTCTTGTTTTTAAATGAATAAGTGTTTTCAAAATAACGTTGTAGTGAGGCTAGTCTTATTTTCTGTATCAGCTATTGACGCGCTACGCTGTTCGGCAGTTAATAAAGCCTCCTCTCTCTGGTGAGTGCACAAAATGATCATCATCGAGCTGACTGTGATTGGTGTACTGCTGGTTATAATTGTGTTTTCATTCTATAAGCATTTTAAAGTGATTCGTTCCAGGAACGTCGGCAACACTAAGAAATATCACCGACGATAGCCTCACTGCTATTATGCTTTTATACTGTCTGTCTCGAACGTAAACAGGTACAGAACATTTTTTTGATACAGAATTATTATGGTTTACGTTGTGAGTATTACGTTTTTATTTCAACTTGTTAGTTATAATCAGTTGTAGGCCACCACTCTCCTATTTTGTATTTTTTGTTGAGGGTATGGCATTATTTCCCCCTCATTTTCTGCCAGTCCAAAATCTTTGAATGGAAAAATACTGAAAGCGTAAAAAATATCAATTCTGGAGTTGGCTGAGATTTTCTTTTTAATGTTGTCTTTATGGGATGAAACTGTTTTTTTGTTAATACTCAGTAGGTTGGATATCTCGTCATCGCTCTTCTCGAAGATCATTCCCTTCAATATTGCGATTTCTCGACGGCCTAGTCGAATGGTTTTTACATGGCTACTGACGCGCCCATTTATAAATTCAGTTAAAATATCCAATAAAATATCTACTTGTATTTTATCGGGGATTACAATTATAGGTGTATGTACCATGGTAAACGGCGAAAAATGACCTTTAGTCACAACCAGCATCCCTCGATTGGAAAAAGGCGCACTGAAGTTAATGGCAATCTGTATTTCACTGCAATTTCTAATTTCTTTCACTAATTGAATTATACCTTTTTTGGTATAAGAACAATTAATTTTGAACAATACGATATCTATATTTATTCCCATATTAACATTCTCCCGGCTCGTATGAAACTGTGTGTAAAAAATTGGCGAGTAAAAAATGGTTTCTGCTTTTGATCCTTCTTCTCTTTTCTTTCTAGTTTGATCTGTATCATATTGCCAAAAAGTTGTTAACTGAGGATATTCTTATTTTTGTTTTATGCAAGTTATTGCCGCTTCGCTTAGATAATTAATTTGAACTGAGGAATCTCCCAATTGTTTCCATATTGTCGAGGAATGTCTTAATTTGCGATCTTATTTTGTGATGGCGATTTAAAGTGCGAAAGGTTCCAATAAAATATGAGGGTTGGATCATGACGCATTTGCATCGCATTATTTTGGTTGTTAGTTTTATTATTTCTGGATTGGCACACGCAGCACCTGTAGCCGAAGGCTCTGCCGCAGGAAGTAATGCTTCAGACATCGCTATTGGAAATTCGGCATGGGTTGGTGTCGCGGGTGTTGCCGCTGTCACCGGGCTGACATTGCTGGCAATCGGCGGCGGGGACAATGGCAGTAACACGTCGACCAGTACCACCACCACTACCACCACCACGCCGTCGAGGTGAGGTGAATTAAGACCGTAATTAATGTTGTTGCCTGAGAAAAAAAGGGAGCCAGGATGACTCCCTGCTTCCGGGCATAATGGATAACATCGGCCAGTACTTTCGTTTTGCCCGTCTGTTTGGCCCCCATGAAAAGTTGACCTTTATGCTGACAAGGTTTTGTGGCAGAGCTGATTGCATCTCGTTATTCCGCATGCAAGGCCGTCAGTAGGGCGGTCTTGCTTGCAAAATCATCATTGATTGCACCGTGCCTTACAGCCAGGCAACGTAGCAAATCCCTCGGGGACGTGAACCGATAATAAGTAATCAGGAGCCAGCATTTCAGCAACAAATGCTCGAACCGCGTGTCACCGCGGGCAGCGGCGGCGTATCCGGCTTCTTCTTTATTACTGGATGGAGCGACCTTTGCATTTTATTGCCTGCGCGACTTGCTGGCGCTATCAGCCCTGCGATTAAACCGGCCATCTGTAGGCAGTATAAGGGGCTACCGCCATCCAGCGATCCCATCGTAATTTCATATTTTCCGTAAGGTTATGGCCTTCGTATAGTGAAATCGCACGCATTGCTCAGATTGCGGAATTCGCTAAAACACTACGAGGGATACTATGCGAGTCATCAAACCCTTCTCTCTTGGTGCGCTTTTAGGCACCGGTTTTGCCGCCATTATTGTGATCAGTTTGCTGGTGGCGATTTATGGGCGGACAGAATTACTCAACACCAGCAAGCACATTGAATATTACGAGAAATATCACCTGACTAACCTGCTGGTGATGCAGGAGCTAAAGGACACGTTAAATAACGCCACTAAAGCGACCTTTATTATGGTGTTTCAGGATGACGCCGATAAACAGGATGTCGAAGAGAAGGTCACCGAGGCGACAATACAGCGTATCAACATGCTGGTTAAACAGTTACAGCAGAATATTCAGGGCAGCGATATCCAGCAGATGCTGGAGCGTTTTAAACAGACGCAGGCGCAATATGTCACGGTTGTGCGCCAGACAGTGAGCATGGCGAAAAATGGCCAGATGCTCGACTCCCAGTCGATGGCGGTGGATAAACTGCAACCGGTTCAGGCACAACTGTTTAATGAAATCACCTTGATGATCCAGCGCCAGCAGGCCAGCACGACCACGGCAGCGGCGGAGACCACCGGCAGTGCGCGCGCATCCGGCGATCTGCTGCTGATGCTGGCCGCAGCGGCAACGCTGCTTGGCGTGTTGATCGCCTGGTTTGCCACGCGGCTTATCAAGCGGCAATTGGGCGGTGAACCGGCTTATGCACTGCGTGTGGTACACGATATCGCCGAGGGCAATCTGGCAATGCCGGTGACGCTGGCGGCAGGCGATCGCCACAGCTTGTTGGCCGGGATGGAGTCGATGCGTCAAAGCCTCAACCGCATTGTGGCGCAGGTTCGTGAGAGCAGCGAATCGATCTCGGCAGGCGCCAGCGGCGTGGCGGCGGGCAGTATGGATCTCAGCCAGCGCACGGAGCAGCAGGCGGCCAGCCTGCAACAGACGGCGGCATCAATGGAGCAAATCGGCCAGACCATTCGCCAGAATGCCGACACGGTTCGCGTCACCAACCAACAGGCTACCGCCGCCAGCGACATTGCTGCCAAAGGCGGAGAAGCGATCGACAACATTGTGCGCACCATGGACGAGATCAGCCAGAGCGCGCGCAAAATCGGCGAGATCATTACCGTTATCGATGGCATCACTTTCCAGACCAATATCCTGGCGCTCAATGCAGCGGTGGAAGCGGCGCGTGCCGGTGAGCACGGGCGCGGCTTTGCCGTGGTCGCAGGGGAGGTGCGTTCACTGGCGCAGCGCTCCGCCACGGCGGCGAAAGAGATCAAAGGGCTGATTCAGGCCAGTATTGATTGTGTGGATAACGGCGCAACGCTGGTCAACAATGCTGGTTTCACCATCGGCGAGCTGGTTAAGCAGTCGCACCATGTCGCGGAAATGATTAACGAAATCGGCATGACCACCCAGGAGCAGGAACTGGGCGTTGCGCAGGTGAACGATGCGATTGCCCAACTTGATCAGGTGACGCAGCAGAATGCCGCGCTGGTGGGCGCCTCCAGTTCGGCGGTCGATCATTTGCGCGATCAGTCACGGAATCTGGTGACGTTGATGAGTGTTTTCCGCACCGAACACGCCCGGCGGGAAAATTCGCCGCAGCCGTTCAACACGGCACGGCTTGCTGATGCCTGAAAACCTTACCCCTGCCCGGCAGGGGTAACAAAACTGACAGGATTATCATTTTCGCGTCACTTTTGAGTCAGTATCCCTGCGTTAAGGTGAAAGCTCCTTAATAAGGAGGCTTTCACGATGGGTATGCAACAGATGGTGGTACATGAGATCCAGCAGTGGATCGATGAAAACCTCGAGCGACCGCTCAGAATTCGCGATGTCGCCACGCGGGCCGGTTATTCAAAATGGCATTTACAGCGCCTTTTTCAGGAAGTAATGCAGATACCGTTGGGGATTTATATCCGCAATAAGAAGCTGGAAAGCGCCGCCGAAGCGTTGCTGACGACGGAAGATTCGATCATCACCATTTCTACGCGTTATGGTTATGACTCACAGCAAACCTTCACCCGCACCTTTGCCCGTAAATACCATATGCCGCCGGGCGTATGGCGTCGGTACCATCAAGGCTAGCGCAAAATTGACGTCACGATATGGGATTAATCATCAGGTTGTATTTTGTCGCTAAAACGGTGAAAAAATGTCAGCTAAATGTCAGCCCAACAGCGGTAAAATTGCGGCTATACCCGTCATACTTCAAGTTGCATGTGCGTTGGCTTTTTTATTCGGCTCATCCCTGAGCCTTACCCCTTCGGGGCCGCTGCTTACCGCGTTCAAATCTGCTCCCGGCAGATTTGTCGCTCACCCCAGTCACTTACTGGAGTAAGCTCCTGGGGATTACTGAGAGACATCCTGTCTCTCACCGGAGGCCAACCTTCGGTTGGGCAAATTCGTTCCCGACGAATTTGTCACTGTGTTGCCGCCTTCATGCAACTCGAATTATTTAGGGTATATGAATAGGTTTGCGGCAGGTGCCGGAACGTTGAAGGAGTCGCCCTTTTGAAGCTATTACTCATCGAAGACGAGGAAAAGACCTCGTCATATATTAATCGTGCGCTGAGCGAACAGGGTTTCACCCTGGATGTCGTTGATAATGGCGTTGAAGGGCTGCACCTGGCGCTGGAGTACGAGTACGACGCGATTGTGCTGGATATCATGTTGCCCGGCATGGACGGTTATCAGATTCTGGAGCGGCTGCGCGCCTGTAAACAGACGCCGGTGCTGATGCTCTCGGCACGCGGCTCGGTTGAAGAGCGGGTAAAAGGGCTGCGCCACGGCGCGGATGATTATCTGCCAAAACCTTTTTCACTGATCGAACTGGTGGCGCGCATTCAGGCGCTGCTGCGCCGCAGACCTGGCGACGGCGCGGACATTACCCAGTTGCATATTCACGATCTGCACCTCGATCTGCTGGCACGGCGCATAACGCGCGGTGGCGACCGTCTGGAACTGACGGCGAAAGAGTACGCGCTGCTGAGCTTGCTGGCGCGTCATCAGGGCGAAATCTTGTCGAAAATGATGATCGCTGAACAGGTCTGGGATATGAACTTTGACAGTGATGCCAACGTGGTCGAAGTGGCGATTAAACGCCTGCGCGCGAAAGTTGATAATCCCTATCCCGTTAAGCTACTGCATACGGTGCGCGGTATGGGATATGTGCTGGAAACCCGCGTGGAGAGTAAGGACAGTTGAACGCACTCTCTCTGTGTAAACGCTCGATTGCCGGACGCATGGCGCTGATGTTCGCCGTGGCATATGTGTTTGTCGTCGTCACCTTTGGCGTTGTGCTCAGAAGCTCGTTATATGAGTCGCTGCAAAGCCAGATGCATAACGAATTATTATTTCGCGAATCGTTGATGGCGCCGTGGGTAGAAAACCGCCAGTCGATCGACGGCTGGAAATCCCTGGCTGTCAAATTTAACACGCTCTCCTCCTATGAGGGCGGGCGCGTGAAGTACTGGCTGGTGGCCGATGATGTCCACTTTGATATGGGCGGACCGCCGCCGAAAGGCATTGATTGGACTTCGCTGAAAGAGGGTTTCAGCACCGCGCCTGGCGAAACGGAAGCGTCCTGTCTGCTGTTCCTCTACTCCCGCGAAATCCCGGCGAGCGGCGAACGCCCGGCGATGCGCTATGTGGTGGCAATCGATTCCACGCCTTATATGGGCACGCTGTATGAATTTACCCGTGCTCTGGTGCTGGTCAGTTGTATCGGTGTCTTCCTGATTGCGCTGCTGGGTTACCTGATCGCCCGTTTCGGTATGCGTCCGGTGAATACATTGAGTGAGCAGGCGCACCAGCTTGCGCCGGGTAATCATGGCCAGCGTCTGCAAGCACACACTTTGCCGGACGAGTTGCAAACGCTGGCGGTCTCGTTTAATGGCGCGCTGGAGCGACAGGAGATCGCCTGGCGCCAACTGGAGAGCTTTAATGCCGATGTAGCGCATGAATTGCGCACCCCACTGACCAACCTGATTGGCCAGACGCAGCTTGGCTTGTCGCGTCAGCGTTCCGTCGAGGAGTTGCAGGAGCTGCTGGAGTCCAACCTCGAAGAGCTGGAGCGCATGACCTCCATCGTCAACGATATGCTGTTTTTATCCCATGCTCAGGCGGGCGAACATGCCACGCAGCTCACCACGGTTTCTCTGCGCGAAGAGGCTTACAAAACCTTTGAGTATGTCGAGCCTTCGTTTGCCGAGAAGAATCTTCAGGTGCAGGTCGAAGGGGATGTAACGGCATCCATTGACCGCCGTCTGTTCCACCGTTCGCTGGCGAATTTACTGGAAAACAGCGCTCGCCATGCGCCGCAGGGCAGCACAATCATTGTGCAATTGCAAAATATCGGTGAACTGGCGCATGTCGCAGTGTCGAATAACGGCGAGGAGATTGCGCAAAACCACCTTGCACGGCTGTTTGAACGTTTCTATCGAGTGGATGCCTCCCGCACCCGCAGTGATACGCACCACGGGCTGGGGCTGTCAATTGTCCGCGCAGTGGCGAATATGCATCAGGGTGATGTGTTCGCCACCAGCGTAAACGGGATCAATACCTTCGGCTTTACCCTGGCACTGAAGCGCGAGGCGGGCAACCGTGAGACTGAAAAGCGGTAAAACTAGTCGTCATATACTTCATGCCGAAGCGAGGAGACTCCGCGCTGACAGCTTGTTGTGTCAGAAGCGCCGATCGTGGGTACTCGGCTATGTCACCCTTCGGAAGTGGTGCTGGATATTCTGCCCGGTCAGCAAAAAGAGACATTCACGAAAGAAGATGGCGAGCTGGTTGTGGATGCCGCAGGCAAGCGGATCGCGTAACGGCTTTTCAGCGTGCGAAAAGAAAAGGGAGGCACGGCTGGCCTCCCTTTTCATTCACCGTCTGCCGGAGCGCCGGCCTGCGGCTTATTTATACAGCGTCGCAACGCCAAAATATTTATCATCGCCTCCGGCAGAAACGATTTTAAAGCTGCTGGCACCCTCTTGAGTTGCTTTCTGCCGCAACTGGTGTTGCAGGTCTCGTAAGGTATCGGCACCGGAGACGGAGACACTACCAATCTCGTTCAAACCGGCTGTGGACGTCACTTGTGTTGCTGCCCATGTTGCTGTTGAGAAAATAACCAGAGCCGTTGCGAAAAGCGCTGCTGTAACTTTTTTCATCTTAATCACCTCATACTATACAGAAGTAAAAAATCGTCTTTACAGCTGCTATTTTACGCGGTGAAGCTGACAAGATTCTGACCTGAAAATTACGAACTTGTCAGATAACAAAACTCAACAATTCTTTTAATAAAAAGAGGTTACGCACAGAGAAGAATACAAAATTAGCGGGGGAAAAAGAGGCGGCGAGCGCCGCCTCTGTGCAGAATCAGAACTGGTAAACCATACCTACAGCCACAACATCATCGGCATTGATGCCAGCCCTGGCGAATTTTAAACCAGCAAAACCATAACGAGTAAAATCTTCTGGTCAATCAAATTGCTCCGGCTTGCGCTTCAGATTATTTATTATCTGCCACAAACGCTGGCTGGAGCAGATGGCCTCAGAGGCTGTCAGAAGGAATATCGTCGGTCCATTTGGTTGCCGCTTTAACCAGCTCCGCAATCATGCTGCGGTTGAAACCCAGACGGTGGCCAAGGGCGCTTACCTCTTCCCACTGATGCTGTTCGTAGAGTTCGATCAGGCGCAGGTAAGGGTACAACGCGCCTTTCTTTTCCCGCAGCGCCAGCATGACGTTGGCAGAAATATCAATCTGACTTATCAGATCCGCCATCGGCATTTCAAAAATGCTGTCGAGCTGTGAAAAGAGACCGACGATAAAGGCATCGTCTGCGGAGTGGCGGCTGATCGAATGCGCCGAGGCCAGTTCGCAAAACTTGGCGCGAATCAGGCTCTGGCGATAAATATCATCGGTCTCATCTTTATTCACCGATGTCAGACAGGAGACCAGCACGAAGCGGCGCAACTCATTGGCGCCAAGATAGAAAATAATGTCTTTTAACGACTGGCTGTGGATATGTTTAATGCCGCGGGCGTTAAAGACAATATTTTGTGCATAACGCATGATTTTGAACGACAGCGCCAGATCCTGCTTCAGCAACGCTTCGATCTTATTGAAATTCGGTGAATCGGCATTCACCTCTTTCATCAGCTTCAGGGTGATGGCCTGGTTCTGAATCAGCTTGTTGGCGGAGTGGATTACCGGCCTGCTGAAAAAATGGCCCTGAAACAACGTGCAGCCTATATTTTTAAAGCACTCATACTCTTCCTGCGTTTCGACTTTTTCTGCCAGAAACACCGTATCTTTTAGTAAGGCGTCTTTGTCTTTGATATAGCCGCTTATTTCTTCTGGGGTGTTTACCCGTACATCGAATTTAATGATGTTGATGTAGGGGAGAAAATCATCCCAGGCATCACCAGGTTCGAAGTCGTCCAGTGCAAGGCGAAAACCGTGCGCAGAGAGCTGTTTTACCGTGCGCAGCAGCAGCGGCGTCGGTTTGGCCGTTTCGAGGATTTCCACAATCACTCTGTCTTTCGGCAATGTTTCCGCCATGCCCTGTACCAGCAATTCATAGGGGAAGTTGACGAAAATAGCGCTGTATTCTTTCAGACGGCCCAGTGGCGAGCCGAGAAATTGTTCCACTATAATTTGAGCAGTCGCGTACTCCGGCGTTACGTCGGGAAAGCGGTTCGTCATACTGTCTCTGAACAACAACTCGTAACCGACTGTGTTCATATTTGCATCAAAAATCGCCTGGCGGGCGACAAAAGAGAACATGCGAAACTCCACTTACAGATGCCTGCAAATCTTTTAAAAAGTCGGTAATACGCGAGTTTGACCTGGTCAATCCCCGCCATTTTTCCGTAGGGTAAAATGGAAGCCTGGACGAAAACGGAAAAGACGCAAGTCGGAGCTGGGGAAGGCTGTATCTTTTGTAAACTTCTGAGGAATTTAAGTCAAATTCAGAATGGGAGAATCATACAGCATTGCGATATTTATCGGCAACTGAGGCAAGAAAATAACCCGACGGCAGACAATCGGGCTATTTCCCATGCTGGCATCAGGTATTGCGCGCCAAGACACCGGCTTTTTCCAGCATCGTGTGCAATAACACATTGGCGCCGGCGCTCACCTGTTCTGGCGATGAATACTCAATTTCGTTATGGCTAATGCCGTCTTTGCAGGGAATAAAGATCATTCCGGTCGGTGCCAGCATACTCATATATACGGCATCATGTCCGGCACCGGAAACAATATCCATATGAGAATAACCTAATTGCTGCGCCGCCCGGCGTACAGCCTCCTTGCAGTCGGCATGGAAGGGCGCAGCCGGGTATTGCGACACCTGGCGCAGAGCGATATCCAGCCCGGTTTTCTGCGCTGTTTGCTGGATAACGGTTTTCAGCGCGGTATCCATCTTATCGACCTCTGCATCGGTCATATTGCGAAAATCGATGGAGAAGGTGACGCTGCCCGGCACCACGTTACGGCTGTTAGGATGCACCTGCACCATGCCCACCGTTCCGCGCCCGTGCGGGGCAAACTGATTGGCGATGGCGATCACCTCTTGCATCAGGCCGGTTGCCACTTGCAGCGCATCTTTGCGCATCGCCATTGGTGTTGGGCCAGCGTGTGACTCCATACCCGTGACCGTGCAGTCATACCAGCGGATCCCCAGTACCGCCTGCACCACACCGATGGCGACATCCTGTTCTTCCAGAATCGGCCCCTGCTCGATATGCGCTTCAAAATAGGCGCCAATCGGATGCTGGCCTGGCGTATGCTCGCCCGCATAGCCAATTTTGAACAATTCATCGCGTACTGTTTTGCCTGCGGTATCGGTCGCTGCATAGGCCTGCTCCAGAGGAAAGATCCCGGCAAAAACACCAGAACCCATCATCACCGGAACAAAGCGCGACCCCTCTTCGTTAGTCCAGAACACCATTTCGACGGGCGCGTCGGTTTCAATACCGTTGTCGTTGAGCGTGCGAATCACTTCCAGTGCGGATAACACGCCAAAATTACCGTCGAATTTGCCGCCAGTCGGCTGGGTATCGATATGGCTCCCGGCGACGATAGGCGGCAGGCTGTTATTTCGCCCTGCACGTCGCATAAAGACATTGCCGATTTGGTCTATTTCCACCGACAGCCCAGCAGCTTTGCCCCAGCCGACCACCAAATCTCGCCCCTGGCGATCAAGGTCGGTGAGCGTCAGGCGACAGCAACCGCCTTTCGGTGTCGCGCCGATTTGCGCCAGATCCATCAGCGATTGCCACAGACGCTGACCATTAATGCGCAGGTCGCCCGTCGCAACCACGGCGTCCGGCGCGGAGATCGTTTCACTCATCTTTTTTCTCCCAAATTAACGTTGCACGGCCTGTGGCGCGCGATGGCGCTCCCAGACCGCAGCGGCGCTGAAATCCGGTCCGAAGGCCGGGCGTTTGATATAGCGTCCTGCGCCTTCACGCGCGCGCAGTTCACCGTCAGCCCAGACCACCACGCCCTGGCTGAGGGTATAGGCCGGAACGCCAGTGACGACGCGGCCCTCGAAAATATTGAAGTCGTTGCGTGAATGATGGGTCGCAGCAGATAGCACCTTGCTACCCAGCGGATCCCACAGCACCAGATCGGCATCCGCGCCGGGCGTGACCACACCTTTACGCGGGTAGATGTTAAAAAGCTGCGCGGTATTGGCAGAGGTGATGGCGACAAACTCACTCGGCGTCAGACGGCCACTGTTAACGCCTGCATCCCATAGCACCGCCATACGTTCCTCCACGCCGCCGCAGCCGTTCGGGATCTTCGTGAAATTATCCCGTCCGGCGGCTTTCTGGCTGGCGCAGAAGGTGCAGTGATCGGTAGCGGTGGTATGAAGCTGGCCGGACTGTAAACCGTGCCACAGTGCAGCCTGGTGCGATTTATCGCGAAACGGCGGGCTCATCACATGGGCGGCGGCGAAGGCGAAATCGGGGTGACGGTAAACGCTGTCATCCACCACCAGATGGCCCGCCAGCACTTCGCCGTAAACGCGCTGACCACGACCGCGCGCGCGGGCAATCGCTTCTGCTGATTCCCGGCAGGAGACATGCACGACGTAAATCGGCACGCCCATAATGCTGGCGACGGTAATGGCGCGGTTGGCGGCTTCGCCTTCCACTTCCGGCGGGCGCGAGAGTGGATGTGCCTCCGGGCCGGTGATCCCTTGTTTCAGCATCTCCTGTTGCAGCAGATACACCATCTCGCCGTTTTCCGCATGCACCGTTGGCATGGCGCCTAACTCCAGGCAGCGGCGAAAACTGTTCATCAGCGTTTCATCGTCACACATGATGGCGTTTTTGTAGGCCATAAAGTGTTTAAAACTGTTCACCCCTTCCTGCTGTACAAGCTGGCCCATATCCTCTCGTACGCTTTCATCCCACCAGGTAATGGCGACGTGGAAGCTGTAGTCGGCGGCGGCTTTTTCTGCCCAACCGCGCCACTGCTGATACGCCTCCATCAGCGGTTGTTGCGGATTGGGGATAACAAAATCGATAATCGTCGTGGTGCCGCCCGCCAGCGCGGCGGCGGTGCCGCTGTAGAAATCATCGACTGTTGTCGTGCCCATAAACGGGAAATTCATATGGGTATGCGGATCGATACCACCGGGCATCACGTACAGGCCTCCAGCCTCGACAACTTCTGTATGTGCCGGAAGATCCCACTGCGAGGCGTCGCCAACGGCGGCGATCAGGCCATCAACACACAACACATCGGCGCGGCGCTGGCAGTCTGCATTGACTACCGTGCCGCCTTTAATCAACACATTACACATGCTCTTCTCCTGTGCCTGACCCGGTTTACGCCGTGGCCGCCATCGGGTTATTGGGGTGGGTTGTCCAGTTGGCGTACTGGTCGGAAACCACGTTTCCGGTACGTTTATCCACTTCGCCGGGTTGCAGGTGGCGCAGCGAAATACAGTTTTCTACCGGGCAAACCGAGGCGCAGAGGTTGCAGCCAACGCAATCTTCCTCGCGTACGGCGAAGTGGCGCTCGCCCATCAGGTTGGTGGAGATCGCCTGGTGCGAGGTGTCTTCGCATACCAGGTGGCAGCGCCCGCACTTGATGCAGCTTGTCTGGTCGATGACGGCTTTTTCGACGTGATTAAGGTTGAGATAGCGCCAGTCGGTAACGCTGCCCAGCGCCATGCCGCGAAAATCCTCCAGCGTGTGAAAGCCTTTCTCATCCATATAATTTTCCAGGCCGCTTATCATGTCGCGCACAATCTGGAAGCCATGCACCATCACTGCCGTACAGACCTGAACGGTGCCGCAGCCCAGCGCGATAAATTCGGCGGCATCGCGCCAGGTGGAGATACCGCCAATGCCGGAGATCGGCAATCCGCGCGTTGGCGCGTCGCGGCCAATTTCCGCCACCATATTCAGCGCGATAGGTTTCACCGCCGGGCCGCAGTAGCCGCCGTGGGAACCCTGATTGCCTGTGTGCGGCGTCATCAGCATTTGGTCGAGATCAACGCCCATCACCGAACTGATGGTGTTAATCAGCGAAACTGCATCGGCACCGCCCGCTTTTGCCGCCCGCGCCGGGTAGCGGATGTCGGTAATGTTCGGCGTCAGTTTGACGATCACCGGCAGGCGGCAATACTGCTTGCACCAGCGGGTGACCATTTCGATATACTCCGGCACCTGGCCGACTGCTGTGCCCATGCCGCGTTCGCTCATGCCGTGTGGGCAACCGAAGTTCAGCTCAATGCCGTCCGCGCCGGTCGCTTCTACCTGCGGCAGGATCCATCTCCACGCTTCTTCCTCACAGGGCACCATGATCGACACCACCACAGCCCGATCCGGCCAGCGTTGCTTAATGCGCGCGATCTCTTCAAGGTTGGTCTCCAGCGAGCGGTCAGTGATCAGCTCAATATTGTTCAGCCCAATAATACGGCGGTCCGCGCCGCGCAGGGTGCTGTAGCGCGGCCCGCAGACATTGACGACGTGCGGATCAAGCCCCAGCGTTTTCCATACCACGCCGCCCCAGCCAGCCTGGAACGCGCGTTCGACGTTGTACTCTTTATCGGTCGGCGGTGCCGAAGCCAGCCAGAATGGGTTGGGGCTGTGAATCCCGAGAAAATTACTGTGCAGATCAGCCATGAGAAGGCTCCTGGTAAAAGGTGGCATTGGCGGCGTCGGCCTGCGAAATAGCCAGTGCCAGCATGATGGAGCGGGCGGCGTTTTTGCCCTGCTTAACCGCATCGACGGTGAGATCCAGCCCGCCTGCGCAGCAGTCGCCACCGGCCCAGACACCGGGCAGCGAGGTGTGTCCTTCCTCATCAACGGCGATGCGCCCGCCGCTTAACGCCACACCTTGCGCCGGACGCGGATCGTAGCTTTGCCCAATCGCTTTCAGCACCATATCCGCCGCCAGCGTGAAGGTTTCACCGCCAGGCGTCAGCCCTGCATCGGTCTGTTGCATCAGGGAAAAGGTCACGCCGGTCAAACGGTTATCTTGCTGTTCAAAACGCAGCGGCGCGGCCAGAAAGCGCAATGTGACACCGCACTCTTTTGCCCACTGCTGCTCTTTCAAGGAGGCTTTCATCTGGCTTTCGCCACGGCGGTAAACCAGGGTTACTTCGCGCGCGCCAAGTTTTTTCGCCTGCACGGCGGCATCCACTGCGGTCATCCCGCCGCCAATCACCACCACATTGCGGCCCACCGGCATCTGGCTGAGATTGGCGCACTGGCGCAGCTCGGCAATAAACTCGACGGCTTCGCGCACGCCGTGTGGCTCTGGCATGTCGCTGTCGAGCGCATTCACGCCCGCTAAACCGGGGCCAAGGAATACCGCGTTATACTCTGCGCGCAGTTGCGCCAGCGTGAAGTGCTGGCCCAGCGTTTTGCCGCAATGCAGGGTGATACCGCCCACCGACAGCAGCCACTCCACTTCCTGCGCCGGAAAATCTCCGGTCACTTTGTAACGGGCCAGGCCGTATTCGTTCAGACCGCCAGCTTTCGCGCGGGCATCAAACAGGTCAATCTCATGCCCGGCGAGCGCCAGCGCATGCGCCACGGTTAGCCCGGCAGGCCCGGCGCCAACAATCGCCACGCGCTTGCCGCTGCTGGCGGCGCGGGTAAACAGCGGTTTGCCGGGTGCGGCGAAAAAGCGATCGGTGGCGTAGCGCTGCAAACGGGCGATATCCAGCGGACGGCCATCCTGCGCATTACGTACACAGGCCTGTTCGCAAAGGGTTTCAGTCGGGCAGACGCGTGAGCAGGTGCCGCCAAGAATATTGGCCCGCAGGATCACTTCCGCCGCGCCGCGATCGTTACTCTGCGCAATGCGCTGAATAAAGCTCGGCACATCGATCTCCGCCGGGCAGGCGCGGGTGCAGGGAGCATCAAAGCAGTAGTAGCAGCGTTCCGCTTCCAGCACCGCCTGAGTAGAAGAGAGCGCGGGGTCGCCATCGCTGAACGCACGGGCATACTCCGCAGGCGTCAGCCGACCGGGGCAGATCCCCGGCGTATCGAGTGTGTTCATCGTGCCTCCTGAATAATCCTGACCAGATGGTTAAGTTTTCAGAAATAGCCATGCGATTTGTATGCCATTTTGACGGCAACGGCAGCAGGGCAGAAGAAATCAGAGGTTCAGGGATCTTCAGGATCGATTGCACTAAAATGATTGTCGCATTTTGGTGCATTTTGCCCCAATTTCGCCGATTTTTGCTGCATTTGGCAGCAAGAAGGTTATTCCAGCCCGCAGATACGCCAGACGGCGCTCAGCACATGCTGCGTGGCGCGCGCTTGCATCGTGTCGCTGTGGGCATCTTCGCCGCAGACAGCCTCCACCTGAATATCGAAATCGGCATAGGTTTGCGTCATCGACCAGACGGTAAAGAAGAAGTGCGTGGTATCCAGCGCGCGCATTTTGCCGGCGGCAACCCAGCCATCGAGAATGTGCGCTTTCTCTTCCACCAATTGTCGAAGTTCGCTTTTCAGTAACGGATGTACAATCTGCGCGCCTTGCAGGAGCTCGTTGGCAAAGAGTTTGGAGGCTTCCGGGCGGCTGAAGCTGAAGTGGATTTTACGCCCGACATACTCCGCCAGCGCGCTTTTCGGCTCGGCGCTGGCGCAGATCCCCGCAAGTGGCGACAACCAGTCGTGGAGAATGTTTTCCAGTACCCGCAGGTAGAGATTGTGTTTGTTGCCAAAGTAGTAGTGCAGGTTGGCTTTCGGCAGACCTGCGGCGTCGGCAATCTGTTGCATTGTCGCGCCGCGAAAGCCGTAGCGGGCAAATACGCACTCCGCCGCTGGCAGGATAATGGCTTCGTTATCCTGACGAATGCGTCCCTTATCGGGTGACTCCACCACGCCGGGGAGAAGAACCTCATTCATAGTGTGCTCCGTGAGAAAACCGCCCTCCCTGGCGGCGGGGGTTATTTCAGTTTGGCGGCGGCGTCCCAGACTTCATGCGTCATACCACTGTCGCCCGGATCTTTTTTGATAACCGGCGTATCGCCGCCGCTGTGCAGCAACACGTCAATGGTGCGGCGGTACGCGGCCGGATCGAGATAGCCGACTTTCGGCGTATTGGCATTGGTGATAAGCTTCGCCACGTTCTCCATCTGGCGAGTCTGCACCTCTTCCGTGGCGGCGCCGGAGGCATCTTCTGCCACCACGATTTTCGCCGCTTCATTCGGATGTTTCACCGCGTAATCCCAGCCTTTAAACGACGCTTTGAGGAATTTCGCCATTTTGCTGACGAACGCCGGATCTTTCAGATCGGAGCCGAGGACATACAGCCCATCTTCCAGTGTGGAAACGCCCTGATCCTCATACGGGAAGGTGATTAAGTCGTCTTGCTTCAGCCCGGCGTCGATCAACTGCCAATATTCGTTGTAGTTCATGGTCGAAATACAGGCGGCCTGATCCTGCAACAGAGGATCAACGTTAAAGCCCTGTTTTAAAATGGTGATGTCTTTACCCGGCTTGAGGCCCAGCTTGTTCATCCAGTTAAAGAACGGGTATTCGTTGCCGCCGTACCAGACGCCAAGAGTTTTACCTTTGAAATCGGCCGGGGTTTTGATGCCGCTCGATTTTTTACAGGTCAGCATCATCCCGGAGCGATCATACACCTGGGCGATATTCACCAGCGGCACGCCCGCTTCGCGCGAGGCCAGCGCATCTGGCAGCCAGTCGACAATCACATCGGCGGATTTACCGGCAATCACCTGCACCGGGGAGATATCCGTGCCGCCAGGTTTAATGGTGACATCCAGCCCTTCAGCCTGATAAAACCCTTTTTGCTGAGCCACGTAGTAACCAGCGAACTGCGATTGCGGCAGCCACTTCAGTTGCAGTGTGACTTTCTCGGCTGCCGCCGCCTGAAAGGCCAGTACAGACATTGCCGCCAGCAACAAACCCCGGCGCAAAGCGAAACTTTTTATCATTAGAGAACTCCTCGGGTTAGTGAGCCTACATCGGTGCTAATCATTGTTTTACTTCTGAGCGGCGCTCCCACGTAGTGTGGGGTGCCAGAAATTCACGCGCTGGTCGAGCTGAACCAGCAGGCTGTAGAACAGGGAACCGGCGACTGAGGCGACAACAATCGCTGACCACACCACCGGCATATGCATGCGCGCTGACTCGGTGGAGATGCGAAAGCCCAGTCCGGCGGTCGGCGAACCGAAAAATTCCGCCACAATCGCGGTGATAAGCGACAGCGTGGCATTCACTTTCAGGGCGCTGAAAATAAACGGCATCGCGGCAGGTAGACGCAGCACCCGCAGACTTTGTCCTGGCGTGGCGGCGTAGCAATACATCAGCTCCTGCTCCAGCTTGCCGCTGGCTTTTAATCCGGCCAGCGTACTGACCAGCGCCGGGAAGAAGGTCACCAGCGTTACCACCGCGGCTTTGGAAGGCCAGTCAAAGCCAAACCACATCACCGCAATCGGTGCGACGCCGACCAGCGGTACGGTGCTGGTGAGGCTGGCCACCGGCAGTAATCCGCGTTGTAAAAACGGCAGGCGGTCAATAAGAATCGCCACGCCAATCCCCAGACCGCTGCCGAGCAGATAACCTGCCAGCACGGATTTGATGACCGTTTGCAGCACATCGCCAGCCAGTAGCGGAACGCTGTTGACCAGCGCGGCAAGAATATCCAGCGGCGCGGGCAGAATGACCTGCGGAACGGCAAAACCGGTGACCAGAATCTGCCAGAACCACAGCAGCCACAGGCCGAGCAGTGTCGCGACGCTGGCTGCCGGAAGCGTTGAACGGGCCAGACGTTGCACGCTGACCATTGCCAGCAGCGCCACGGCGCACAGCGTCAGACCGTGAATCGGTTGCCACGCCAGCCACAGTACGCTCGCCAGCAAAGTGACGGCGAACAGGCCGCCGCGCAGATGGCTGAAGGTGGCGGTGCAACCTGCCAGCGCGCACAGCACCAGCAGTACATTGACCAGCAGCAGCGGAGCCAATAACGGCATTTGCCCGCTCAACTGAATCAGCGACAGCATCAACAACAGCAGCGCGCCGACCAGCAAAAATGTGCCAGGTATCGCAGTGCGTTTCATCATCCCCCCTTACGCTGGCGCATCACCAGCCGTTCCGTGAGCGTGACCAGTCCGGTTAACGCCAGTCCAAGCAGCGAGGCCATCACCAGCGCCGACCAGATTTGAATGGTGTTGCCATAGTAGGAGCCGGTCAGCAGGCGTGCGCCCAGTCCGGCCTGCGCCCCGGTGGGTAGTTCGGCCACCATCGTGCCAACCAGCCCGCTGGCAATCGCCACGCGAAACGCCGGAAACAGATACGGCAGCGAAGAGGGCAGGCGCACTGTCCAGAAGATATCGACCCGCCGGGCAGCCCAGGTGTGCATCAGTTCCATTTCCATTTTTTGCGGCGAGCGCAGCCCTTGCACGGTGGCGATGGTGACCGGGAAGAAACAGAGATACATGGCGATAGTGGCTTTTGGCAGCATGCCGGTGATGCCGACGCTGCCCAGAATGATCAGCACAATGGGTGCTATCGCCAGCACCGGAATGGTTTGTGAGGCGACGATCCACGGCAGCAGGGCTTTATCCAGTGTGCGCGAGTGAACAATGCACACCGCCAGCACCACGCCGAGTATCACGCCCATAGCAAAACCCGTCAGCGCTGCGCTGGCCGTGACCCAGGTATGCAACAGCAGGTTGCGCGGCGAGGTGAGCGGCCACTGGGTGATGCTGCTCCAGATATCCATGGCAATCTGGTGCGGCGCGGGCAACAGCGGACGGTTGGCATTCAGCGCCGCCTGCATCACGTCGTGATAATTCCACGCGCCGCGCGGCGCCAGTACGCGGTCAATCACTCCGGGCGCATTTAGCGCCAGTGCCAGCAAATACCACAGCATCAGCGCAACCAGCAGCACCATGCCCACCGGCAGCGCGTTCGCAATAAGACGCCGGTCAGTGATCATGATGCCCCTCCACCAGTGCTTCGCGTACCTCCTGCGCCAGCGCCAGGAACGTGGGCGTATTGCGGATCGCCAAATCGCGCTGTGCCGGAAGCGGGGAGTCGATCACCTTCACAATGCGCCCCGGACGCGGTGACATCACTACGATTTTGGTCGACAGATAGGCTGCTTCGGCAATGGAGTGGGTGACAAACACCATCGTGCGCTGCTCGTTGTACCACAGTTGCTGAAGCTGCTGGTTGAGGTTGTCGCGGGTTAGTTCATCGAGCGCGCCAAAGGGTTCATCCATCATTAAAATCTTCGGCTCAAAGCCGAGCGCCCGCGCGATAGACACACGCTGTTGCATGCCCCCCGAAAGCTGCCACGGGTACTTTTTCTCAAAACCCTTCAGGCCAACTCGTGAAAGCTGCTCACGGGCGATCTCATCGCAGCGCTCTGGCGGTACGCCCTGGATCTGCAATGGCAATTTGACATTAGCCACCACGGTGCGCCACGGCAGCAGCACCGGCGCCTGAAAGACATAACCATAAGCTCCGGCCTGGCGTGCTTCCGACGGTGACATATCGTTCACCAGCACATTGCCGGAGGTAATCGGTTCAAGATCGGCAATGACCCGCAGCAGGGTGGTTTTGCCGCAGCCGGATGGCCCGATAAACGAGACAAACTCACCCTGGCGAATCGTCAGATTAATGTCCTGTAACGCGTGTACGGGTTTATCCGCCGCCGGATAGATAACACTGGCCTGACTAACGGTTATGGCGGGTCGCGCTGTGGCGCTGGCGGTCTTTAAGGGCACCACTGCGCTCTTCTCAGCAAACATCACCTGGCTCATCCTGCTCCCCCTGTTTTTTGACTAACTGGTTAGGTTTCTTCTCTCCATGCCATTTTTGTGCCAGGGGTTAATTCGCGCATTTTTACGGTATTTGGCGGCAAGATAATGAATTTTGCTCATCAATTTAGTGCAGATGTCGACGTGTTTGCTTTGTGATGGGGCAGTAAGGGGGATTGAGGCGGGAAACGGCAGCATAAACAGGCGCAGCGCGCGTGGTTAGTGACAGTTGTCGTATTTCTGCGTGCCAGTGGCGCGAAAAGAATGATCGACGTCATACATCTTTCGCGCCGTACGCCTTACGTATTGCCAGGATTAATCTGATTAACTACTATATCCACACCCCTTACAGAGCTAACGCCACATTAATGTGAGTGCCGGAGATAAGCGCCGGGCGGGGTAAAACCTTAGCAGTTCGTGAGATACACTTAAAACATCAGGCCCTGGCATTAGCCGGGGCGTTTTGTTTTGTATGTCAGCCAAACCCTCTTCCCGCTGGAAGAGGGTGGTAACTCAGTCAGTCGCGGTCGATGGCAAATGGCTGCCAGGCCTGGCGTACCGGCATCACTTCCACGCGGTTGATATTCATATGATCCGGCAGAGTGGCGATGTAGAACATCTGTTCGGCAATATCCTGCGCGGTCAGCGGCGTGGTGCCGCGATAGAGGTTATCCGATGCGGCCTGGTCGCCTTTGGTGCGCACCAGCGTAAATTCCGTTTCCGCAATCCCCGGCGCCAGATCGGTCACGCGCACCCCGGTACCGAGTAAATCGCAGCGCAGGTTATAGCTGAATTGCTTCACAAATGCTTTGGTTGCGCCATACACATGGCTACCAGGATAGGGCCACTGCCCGGCAATCGAACCGATATTGATGATAGAAGCACCAGCGCCGTGTTGAATCAGCGTGGGCAGCAGGGCGTGGGTCATATTGACCAGCCCGGTCACGTTGGTGTCGATCATGGTCTGCCAGTCTTCAAGATCCACGCGTTGCGCAGGTTGTGGCGACAGCGCCAGCCCGGCGTTATTGATAAGCGCGGTAATATCGGCGAACTCAGCCGGCAGCGTTGTTACGGCGTTTTTCACTGAATCTTTGTCGCGGACATCCAGCGCAATAATATGCACTGGTACTTTTCCCTGAAGGCGGTCTTTAAGGCTTTCGAGGCGCGCCAGACGACGCCCGCTCAGCACCAGCGACCAGCCTGCATCGGCAAACACCTGTGCTGCCGCTTCGCCAAAACCGGAGGTTGCGCCGGTAATAAACACCACTTTCTTTGCTTCACTCATCGTCTTCTCCTGTGCGGGGTTGTGACGTCACTATAAAAACGCCCGCCCGTGCCAGACAGTGCCAGTTGTTATGTCGCGGTGTGACACCTGTGTCACATGTTGCTAACACGACTGGCTCTATCCGGGGTTTGCCCGCGCGCCGCATGATACGAACAACAATAACGGCATGAGAGGAGCAGGATATGAAACTGGCACTTCAGAGCGAGATGGCGATAACCAACGACGACGTACGTCAACTGGACCGGTCGTATGTGTTTCATTCATGGTCGATGCAGGGCAACCTTAACCCGATGGTGATTGCCGGAGCGAAAGGCTGTGAGTTGTGGGACTATGAAGGTAATACGTATCTCGATTTCAGCAGCCAACTGGTGAACGTCAATATTGGTTATCAGCATCCGCGCGTGCTGGCGGCGATGAAAGCGCAACTCGACGAACTGGTGACGATCGCACCGGCGACGGCCAACCTGACGCGCGGTGAAGCGGCCAAACGTATTGTCTCGCTGGCGCCGGAAGGCTTCAGCAAAGTCTTCTTTACCAACGCCGGGGCAGATGCCAACGAAAACGCCATCCGTATGGCACGTCTCTACACCGGGCGCGACAAGATTTTCTCCGCCTACCGTTCCTATCACGGCAATACCGGCAGCGCGATTGCCGCCACCGGCGACTGGCGGCGCGTACCGAACGAATATTCACGCGGGCATGTGCACTTCTTTAACCCGTACCTCTATCGCAGCGAATTCAACTCGACGACGGAAGCAGAAGAGTGCGAACGCGCGCTGGCACACCTGCGACGCATGATTGAGGTCGAAGGGCCGACGTCTATCGCCGCGATCCTGCTCGAATCCGTGCCGGGAACGGCGGGTATTCTGGTGCCGCCGGAAGGCTATATGAAGGGCGTACGCGCACTGGCCGATGAGTTTGGTATTGTGCTGATCCTTGATGAAGTGATGGCCGGTTTTGGCCGCACCGGTAGCTGGTTCGCCTTTGAACAGGATGGCATCGTGCCGGATTTGATCACCTTCGCAAAAGGTGTTAACGCCGGTTATGCGCCCGCAGGTGGCGTACTGATTTCAGAACCTATTTCGCACTACTTTAACGATCACTTCTTCGCGGGCGGTCTGACTTACTCCGGCCATCCGCTGGCGATGGCGGCGATTGTCGCCACGCTGGATGCGATGAAAGAGGAGAAAGTGGTGGAGAATGCGGCGCTGGTGGGTAATGGTGTTCTGCGTCCGGGGCTTGATGCGCTGGCAGCGAAACATAAGCTGATTGGCGACGTGCGCGGGCGTGGCATGTTTCAGGCCATGGAACTGGTCAGCGATCGGCCACGCAAAACCCCACTGGCGGCGGCAGAGATGGGGGCCATCAAAGCGGCGCTCACACAGGCCGGTATTTTGAGTTTTATCGTGGAAAACCGCATCCACGTTGTGCCGCCTTGTACCATGAGCGCGGAAGAAGTGAATAAAGGACTGACCATTTTTGACCGTGTTTTAGCGCAATTTGGTAACTTCGCGAAATAATCCCCCTGGCGTCAGAGTTTTCTGGCGCCAAACCGACTATTTATCAATGCTGGACAGCGAGTGGCCGCTGCGCGACGTAGCCATTTCTGCGTGGCTGAACGCGGATAACTTTGACGCGCAGGGGCAACAAAAACAGAAACTCGATACCTTCCACGAACAGCAGTAAGCCGCAGCGCACCCTGATAACGCGTTCTGGCTTTCACCGGCTGGCCGAACAGCGACAACCGGCCCTACCATTCACGTTGCAAACCTGCCAGCACGCGCAACAGAGTTGATTTTCCGCAGCCGGACGCGCCAATCAGACTGAAGGTTTCATCTTCTTCCACGCGCAAACTGGCGCCTTTCACCATCGTTTTCTCAGCAAAAGTGACTTGCAACTGCGCGATATCAACGATGCTCATCATTCGCCTCCGTGAAGGACTGGCTGCTATGCAGAAAGCCCATTACGGCAGAAATGACCGACAAATCCAGGTTTTGTGTTAAGTGCTGGATTACTTTGGCTGTAGACCAGTACCCCCTCGATACAGACTGATAGCAGGGAGTACTATGTTGTTGCGGATCGGGGTGTTTGTTCCAGCCATCGTCTGAAGGCTGATTCAGGTGACGCGCCTTCCTGTATATCCAGCTCCGGGGAATCGGGAATGAGCAGGTTTTTTCCTTTCACACAAGGAGGTAATCAGATGAATTCGTGGCGGCTGCATTATTGATTCCTGGGATACAAACATTGGTCATAATAATGTGCGGCCAGTCGATATTTTACCAGCAAACTGGGAGCACTTTGAAATTCCGCTGAATACTGCCCCGTTTTATGTGGAAGCCACCGGCCCTGACATGCCAGAAATGGATGACAAGGTAAGAGTGCTGACCCCTGTCGCTTGTATGTGCTCAAGCTTTAATAATCTGATTACCTTACGTCGCGATGCGGAAATTGAAATCGCCCGAATTAACGCGCTCAAGATCCTGTGTTATTTCTTGCACATCGAACAGTTTGATGAACAGCTAAAGCTCGCGCTGCTGCGTGAGCGCTATGTCGTACTCAATATTGAGTGGGCGGCAAGAGGATGCAGGGGATTTGAACGTAATTGCCGCGATGATTAATCATTCCTGCGCCTCTGGATTTGCGCATGCGCAAATCCTTAGCCCTTAGCCCCGGTTTCTGAGACGCTCGTTTTATAACGACTCAGGACTTTCGCTCCACATGTACTCTTGTCGCCTTGTAGCACTCGTCGTTGTCCGTTAACAGTGACGTGGCTGGAACCAATGAGCGTGGCTTCTACGCCGCACTCCGGGCAATTGAACTTATGACCAGTAACGACCATAGGAGCGCGGTCAATTGTGTGGGTATATATCCCCTGACAGATCGTACCGCCATGAGTGGTGGTGTCTCCGACGACTATAAATGGCTGGTTCATCCGAAATCATCCTTGCGAGAAATTTCTTAAAATGCATCCAAAAGATGCATTGGCGCATATATATACAGTTAACCTTTCAAAAACAAAGGGATTAAGTTGTATAGTTTGTCACCTGATATGAACTTAATGCAAATTTCTTATTGCTGAAAGGTCAGTCATGTGACTGCAAGGGATGCTTATGAATGGAAGCGAAATTCGTTTTTCGAATGAATCAGTGCTATTCAACCCAGAAGAAAGTCTGAACAAATACCTGCTCAACATCAGCCGCTCAGATTTGATTGCCGATGTGGAATCATTCACCGGCGAGGAAGCGCTGAGTTCTCCTTACCGTTACTCAATTCGCTTTACCTCTGCTAGCAATGGCGATGACGCCTTTCATATCGTGCAGAAAAAAGCCATCTTTACCCTCCGTGCGGCAAACCCAGAATGGTCGAAATACCTTCCCGACCGCGATAAATGGACAGTGCTGCGCAAAATACCTGGTGTGATTACATCAATTAACAGGATAAGCAGCAGCGCAGATGAAACATTGTATGAAGCCGTGCTGGAACATCCGTTGGCGTTGCTGGATATGCGCTACCGAAGCGCCATCTACCAGAATGTTTCTGTACCGGAGTTGGTCAAAAGCATATTAAAAGAGAATGGTTTCGAGGGGTACGAAATCAATTTTGATGAGCTTTTCTGGGCATATCCGCAGCGAGAGATGATAGTCCAGTGGAAAGAAACGGATCTGGCCTTTATTCGCCGTTTGCTGTCAGAAGTGGGTATCTGGTTTCGCTTTGAGCTGCATCCTGAGCATGACCATATTGTTGTCATGTTTTTTGGTGATTCAGGGGCGCATTATATTCACCGCTACAAAATTGCGGCTATCAATCCTGCGGGAACGACCGGTGATCTGTTTACCGTGCGCAATCTGATGACGCGGCATGCTGTCGTTCCTGCATCCGTCAGTGTACGAAACTATAACTACCGCGAGAGCAAAATGTTCCGAACGCTGGAGGAACTGGCCGATTTATCCCGTCAGCCAGAACTGGTCAGCGGTGGAGAATATCACTACGGGGATATTCATCTTAGTGCGGGAGACAGATGGAGCAACAGACGAGGACAAGAGGCTGAAACCAGTTGGCACTATGCCCGTATACGTCATGAATATCTGCTGACAAAGATGATTGTACTGGAAGCAACTACTGACGATCCCATGATTGTGCCTGGTTACGATATCGATATCAGCGGTGGAGCGCCCGCGGCATTCGTGGAAGGAATGGTCGTGACACGCATGCTGTCTGCGGGATCGCGCAAAAGTAGTTTCCAGAGTGAGCTTAGCGGGGTTCCTTACAGTGAGATCTGGAATTTCCGACCGGAGCGCTTACCTCGCCCGGTCATAACCGGCACAATACCGGCGCGAGTATCGGGAATCAGTCTCAATGACCAGCGGTCACGAATAGATAATCAGGGGCGATATCGCGTCCGGTTTAACTTTGATCAGGCCGAATGGAAAAAGGGCATGGAGAGTATGCCCGTCCGGCTAGGAAGGCAATATGCCGGTGATACTTATGGCATCCATTTTCCACTGCTCGATAACACGGAGGTCGGCATTGCGTTTGAAAATGGCGACCCTGAACGCCCGTTTATCGCCCATGCCTTCCATGACGAAATTAATCCCGATTTGGTGACAGAGCTCAACAGCACCCGGAACGTCATCAGGACTCCGCGCAACAACAAATTTCGGATGGAGGACAAGCACGGCCAGGAGCATATCAAGGTCGCGACGGAATACGGCAAATCGCAACTGAATCTGGGCCACCTGGTCGATTCCGCTGGCAAACCGCGTGGTGAAGGCGTTGAGCTGCGTACTGACAAGCAGGCCACGCTGCGGTCGGCTGAAGGTTTTCACATAACGACTGAAGCGTAGCCGAAAGCGATCGGTAAACAAAATGATATGGCGGCCACGATTGCACAACTGGAATCAGCGTTGCAACTGGCTCGTTCGCTGCAGGCCAGTACCGAAATTGCAGACACGCCTTCCGCTGATCTCGCGCCGGTGACAGAGCTGCGACAGAAAGTGGCTAAACAGGAGCAGGCCACGTTATCAATGCATGGTGAGGCTGGCGTGGCCATCACATCACCTGAATCTGCGCTGATACATGCCGGGAAGAACCTGACCACGACAGCTAAACAGGATATGAACGTTAACGCATTCAAGCGTATGACGCTGGCCGCAGGCGAGGTGTTCTCAGTATTCGTGCGCAAGGCAGGGATGGTGTTTACCGCCGCTAAAGGGGCTATCCGGCTCACCGCGCAGAAAGGTGAAATCACCGCCGTTGCCAATCAGAATATAAATCTGACCAGTTCGCAGGGCAAGATTGTGCTGAATGCGAAAGATGAGTTGTTGCTCATGTGTGGTGGCGCAGGCATTCGCCTCAAACATGGGGAAATAGAATTCATCGCTCCACAATACATTCGGTTTAGAGCACCTGCTGTCGATTACATGGCAAAGGCGAGCCTCGATCATGTGAAACCCTCCTTTGCCGAGGGAGAACTGGCGCAACAGTTCCGGCTGCATGCACCAGGCGACCCCGATCATATTCTCAAGCGGCAGCGCTTCAGACTGCATAAGAAAGACGAAGTCATTGATGGCATTACTGATGAAAATGGTGAGTCTCCGCTGCTGAATACGTCTGAGCTGGACACATGGTCACTGGAATTAGTGCATGACATTGAAAACCCGGAGGGAACCGTATGAGTGAGTCATCTGAAGTGTCGAATGCGAATCCGTTTGATGAGACACCAGAACCTCATGATCCACAGAGCAACGGGGCGCACAACAAGCGTTTTCTCGCGACTCAGTGTATCGGTGTGCCGGTGAACGCTGGCAAAAAGATGTACACCACCAACTGCCCCGTTCACCGACCGATGCCCGGCATCGTTATTCTGGTACATGGCGTTAACGATGTGGGTGAGGCCTATCAGAACCAGGAACGCGGCATTATCGAGGGGCTTAAGAAAAGGCTTGGCCGTGATGATCTGTGGCCCCATGAGTGGGAGGAAAAAACCTACACAATCCGCAATGCCGAAGGGAAAATGGAGGAGTGTGCCGACCCACAGAAAAAACAGATGGTATGCACCCGTGCTGCTGCGCGTTCGCCAGTTATCCCTTTTTATTGGGGGTATCGCCCGGTTGATAAGCCTGTCTGGGATGACGATCAGCGCCGATATAGCGAAGCAATGCGAAGCAGCTACAACAGTCCACAAACTCCCTTACCGTATGATGCCTATTGCGAAAATGACCCCGAAATTCTCAAGCGCTTCGGCGGCAAGTATCCCATGGACTGCTTTCACAACACCCTGGATTTAAATAACGTTTGGGGAGGTGGAACCTTTGCGAATGCTACGACCAACATACCAGATATGCTGGGGCCGGGAGCCGGTGGTGCAGCGCTGGGCGTCGTTGGGTTTATGAGCCGGATTGAGCTGGCTAACGGCGGTGATTTTACCCACCCTGTTTATAGCAACCCACACCGGATTTACCAGTTTTATGCCGCACAGAGGCTGGCAAACCTGATACTAGCCATTCGCCAAAATAAGCCGACCGCCAAAGACACGATTAATGTCGTTGCGCATAGCCAGGGAACCATCATCACCATGTTGGCAAATATGCTGGTTAAGCAGGAGGGGGAGCTTCCGGCTGACTGTGTGATCCTCAATCACTCTCCATACTCTCTGGAGAATCGTTGGCTTGAAAGCGGCCAACCAGGCCATCATCAAACTGATGCCGCCCGACAGCAGACCTTTGAGAATTTTTGCCGTCTGATGGCGACAAATGATAAGTTTGCGGCCAGCGGCGACGGTCTGATGAGTGCCGACGATCAGAAAGCGCTACTCGATACGATGGCTCTTCCGCGTAAGGAGTTCAGCAGCTGCTGGTATGACAATCCGTTAAATCAGCGGAATAATTTCGGCAAGGTCTATAACTACTTTTGTCCGAATGATGGCACGGTATCATTACTGCCCATTCAGGGATTTGGCTGGCGAGGCGTACCGCAAAAACTGGCCCAGACAATCCCTAATCTGCGCCAGCGAGTCTTTTTTCAGAACAGCAGCGTCGGCCATGCGCCGGACGGCGAACCGTTCCGCAAACCGGCAGCAGGCAAGGGCGATTTCACCTACTCTTCGCTGACAAATGCCAACTGGAATTTTCATGATGTGGTTCCCACTGGCGAAGCTCTGCCTGAGCCGTTTATCTTTACGCTGATGGGGCAACTTGATCCGCTCGATGCTAATGCGGATAAGGATAAGGCCTATAAAGCGCCGGTCGGTGGTAATGATGAAATGGTGTCGTACAACGCAAAAGCCGCCAGTAACACCCAGCGCACGAAAGAGGAAGTTTTTGATTGCCCTCAGTTCACTCCCTTCAAGCATCTTCAGCCTGGCCACGTCCTCACCAGAAAGGAAATCGACCTGCTCAAGTATTGGCGAAACATGGATATTGTCAGCGGCGAAGTCACTGGCGTTAACGATGCTAACAAAAAGATAGTCGTTCGGCGCAATCTGACCGAGGCCGAGCTGCATAAACTTTTTACCAGTTCTGATGATGTGATGTTCAGCCAGCATTCCTCCATTGTCATGTCACCTAAAGTACCTGAACTGGCAATGGCCTACGACCTGGCAATTGGCCCCTGTAAGTCGTTTGATTACGACCATGGGGCTTTCTGGCAGGAGCTATTAGGCCTTGCAGACTGGAGATCGTGGTTGACGGATTCTCCCGCCAGAAACTATTACAGGTCAGGGCAACTACCGGAGCCTGATACCAAGCTTTTCATGAACAAGCCTGATCAGGTCTTACCAAAAGGTAAATTTGGTGTGGTGAACCAGTTTATGAATGCTACCCGGGTGATCCCGGCTCGTTATCCGGAAGTGCATCATCAGGAGATGGCAAACCTGCAATGGCCTATGCCGCCAGTTGGCGGCTTTAAAACCTCACCCATTCAGCAGAAAAGGAAGTTTGCATGACAAATATATATGTGAGCCTGGCAATACTGACGGGGCTGGTATTGATGACCGGATGCGCGCAGCCGCAGGAGCCGCCGAGCCAGGTGATTTACCGGTTCGACGATCATCGTTATCTTGAACTACAGGGCTGGTACTGTGAAGGGGCGTTGTTCTACGTTGACCCGGTGCGGGGTATTCGTTCGGAAGTGGCAAGTCAATTTTACCGGGCGTTTGGAGAAAAATTCGTACATCCATCAGAGCGTTATATCGCAATACCTTCGTGGAATACCAGTGCATTTCTGGTATCTAAAAACTATGGGGCTACATGGAGAGTAGCAAGATTTGGCACTGGTTTTCATAAGGTCGAGCCGGATGGTTCGTCCAGTCCTTCCAGAGAAAATATCCTCTCGTTTACTGTCATTAATGACCAGGGCTTTCTACTGACCCGTCAGGGTAATCTCTACATGAGTTCAAAGCCGTTCGATGATCCGCGTATTTTACCGGGCGGAGCCGGCATTGATTATGTCGATGAGGACGGCGATAAGCACCACCTGCGTCCAGGATTTGCAGGAGCCGCCTGGGGAATGTCGTACATTCCACCCAGGACTATGAAAAACTTAACCGCCTCGGAACTTACTAACTGGCAGAATTTGCCGACCCGCGTACCGGAAGTCATCAATTACAAGGGCTGGGATCGTATGCGCTGCAATATGGATAAGGGGCTACAGCCATGAATATAGTGTTCAGAGGCGCTCTGCTGCGCGGTTGCGGAAATGCTGGCGAATGTGACGGTCCCTCATCCCACGGTGTATTTGGGCGTACAGATGCAGTGGTGACGAGCGTCATAAGCTGGTTTGGAAAACTGAGAAAAGGAAGTTTGCATGACAAATATATGTGTGAGCCTGGCAACACTGACGGGGCTGGTATTGATGACCGGATGCGCGCAGCCGCAGGAACCGCCGAGCCAGGTGATTTACCGGTTCGACGATCATCGTTATCTTGAGTTACAGGGCTGGTACTGTGAAGGGGCGTTGTTCTACGTTGACCCGGTGCGGGGTATTCGTTCGGAAGTGGTAAGTCAATTTTACCGGGCCTTTGGAGAAAAATTCGTACATCCATCAGAGCGTTATATCGCTATTCCGTCCTGGGACTCATCTGCTTTTCTGGTTTCAAAAGATTATGGTAAGACTTGGCGCGTAGCACCATTTAATACCGGTTTTCATAAGGTCGAGCCGGATGGTTCGTCCAGTCCTTCCAGAGAAAATGTCCTCTCGTTTACTGTCATTAATGACCAGGGCTTTCTACTGACCCGTCAGGGCAATCTCTACATGAGTTCAAAGCCGTTCGATGACCCGCGTATATTGCCCGGGGGAAAAGGAATTGACTATATCGATGTGTATGGCAATAAGCACCACATGCGTCCAGGATTTGCAGGAGCCGCCTGGGGAATGTCGTACATTCCGCCTAAAACAATCGACCAACTGACTGCCCAGTTCCTTACTAACTGGCAGAATTTGCCAACCCGCGTACCGGAAGTCATCAATTATAAGGGCTGGGATCGTATGCGCTGCAATATGGATAAGGGGCTACAGCCATGAATATAGTGTTCAGAGGTGCGCTGCTGCGCGGTTGCGGAACGGTGCCGGCGAATGTGACGGTCCCTCATCCCACGGTGTATTTGGGCGTACAGATGCAGTGGTGACGAGTAGCAGGAGATGGTTTGGAAAATGAGTACGCAGCACAGGCTTTTTTGGTCTGGTGCAGAGAGGTGGCCGGGGATGTGATACAGCTTTCCGTGCCTGATAACCTGCTGTGTCGCAAAATTGAAAGGGTGGAGATCACTCAGTCTCAACTGGCCGTGACAATGACCCACAACCTCGATACTGAGGGTAATACGGTCACTGAAGTATTCTATGCTGCGGCCAATAACCATCAGCCGTGGTGCATAGTGAGCGAACGTCAGGAAGACAATCAGCCCCTCGTGCTGTCTGCATGCCATTGCGTGTTGACCTTGCGGCTATGCGATGGACGTAATGAGCTGATCGTCAGTCCCGACTATGACTGGGATGATTAGGTTGAAGCCGCTATCGTCGAGGCAAAAAGCCATGGCTGCGATCCAGCGTCGGCAGCATCTAGCACTGTCGGTTCCAGCGCTACGGCCCGCAACGCCTCGTTGATCTTCTCCAGCCGCTGCTTACGGTTTAGCCGCTGGTGGAGCGTCAGCGCTTCATCCAACTGTGCCAGCACGCTTTTCACCGGGTTCAGCGCGTAGCGCGGATCCTGCAATAGCATCGCGATATCGTTGCCGCGCAGCGCGCGCCAGCCGCGATCGTTGAGCGTGGCGACGTCCCTTCCCAATAGTTATGCCTGAAAATCGCTTATTCATCGCTGTAATCACGTCAGTCCGGTTCGCGCAGCGTCAGCGGGCATTTCCCGGCATGACACCCGCTATGGTTGTTATCACTGTTTTAAATAAAAGCTATTGCCTTACTTCTTTTTAATCTTAATTAACTCCGCCGGAACGCCGATGGAAATTTAAGCAGCGCTGTACGACTGTTATTTCTTTTCTTCACAGCAATTTCCCGAGGTTTTTATGCACTTTATTCGAAATTTAAAAATCAAGGTCGTGATGCTTGCGATCCTGATTATTTTCACTCTGCTCTGGGGCGGTGTGTCGTTTTTCTCACTGCATGCATTAAGCGGCTTAACGAACGAAGTTGAACTCACCAATGTTCAGCAGGTGAACGGCGACATTATCAATAACGCCAGTGACCGCTACTATCAGGTGAAACTGCTGATGGATCGCGCGATGGTTTACCAGGCAAATAACGATACCCAAAACTACCAACAAACCATTGATCAAATCGGCAAAGATATCGACTTTCTGCAAGGCGGCTTGAATCAGTTTAAAGTCACCGACCACGCCAATATCAGCACCACTGCCACGGACAATATCTACAACAGCTCACTGACGCTGTTTAACCAGGCCATTACACCAATGTTTGCCGCCATCAAGGAGAACAACGCCGCGAGTTACACACAACTGTCGAAAGATCAGTTCAGCCCGCTGCGCAGTGGTTTTTCGCAGGCTATCACCGCTTACAACCAGGAGATTCACGATCTGAAATCTGCGGCGAATGGGCGTATTGCCAGTTGGGTGTCGGTGACGCGCACCATCATTATTATCGCGATGGTCATTGGCCTGGCGATGCTGGTGCTGTCGGAACGTTACCTGGCGCTGTGCCTGGGACGTCCGCTGGAATGGGTGAAACAGCATTTGCAGGTGCTGTCGGTCGGGAGTCTGGATAAACCGACCAGGGATCTGGGGCGCAACGAAGTCGGGCAGTTGATCCCGTATCTGGCAACGATGCAGGAGAACTGGGTGAAAACCGTCGCCCAGATCCGTAACAGTGCCGGAGAAATCTACCAGGGCGCCAGCGAAATTGCCTCCGGGAATACCGATCTCTCTTCGCGCACCGAAGAGCAGGCTGCGGCGCTGACGCAAACCGCCGCCAGCATGGAAGAGTTAAGCGCGGTAGTGAAACAGAACGCTGACAACGCTAATCAGGCCAGCCAACTGGCGAAAACCGCGTCGGAAGCGGTAAACACCGGTGAACAACGGGTGCAGGCAGTCATCGCCAGCATGAAGAACATTACCGACAGTTCGCAAAAAATCACCGACATCATCAACGTGATCGACAGTATTGCTTTCCAGACCAATATCCTCGCGCTGAACGCCGCCGTGGAAGCCGCGCGCGCTGGTGAGCAGGGGCGCGGTTTTGCCGTCGTCGCCAGCGAAGTGCGTAACCTGGCGCAGCGCAGCGCCGGTGCGGCGAAAGAGATCAAAGCGCTGATCGACGAGTCAGTGGCTAACGTCAACAACGGTTACGACCAGGTGACGTTGACCAGCGAATCGATGGATAACATCCTGCGCTCAGTCACTAGCGTGACGGACATCATGGGTGAGATCGCGTCGGCATCCAGCGAGCAGAGTAAAGGGATAGGTCAGGTCGGCACGGCGATTTCGCAAATGGATGGTGTTACCCAGCAGAACGCCGCGCTGGTGGAAGAGTCCTCCGCTACCTCTGGTTCGCTGGAGCAGCAGGCTTACCAACTGACCGAAATCGTGTCGGTGTTTAAGCTGCCGGGCGATGTTGCTGCGTCAGGTGCCGTCGGCAAACCGGCATCCCGGGCGCCGAAAGCAGGAAAACCGACGTTAGCCAGCGCCAGCAAAGCGCCGGATACCGAATGGGAAGCGTTTTAATAAAAAAATGCCCGCTCGCATCGTGCGAGCCGGGCAAGCTGGTCTATTTACCTTCCATCACCTTACCTTCCATCACCGCCACGCCTTTTTGCTGCCCGCGGCCGAGAAAAATATTCTCCGCGACGTTGAGGTTTTCAAACAGGTTCAGCTCCTGGTACACCATGCCGATACTGTGCGCGGCGGCGCGGGTGTCGGTAAAGTGCATTATTAAAAGAAAAAGGTCACCATTCGAACGGTAAACCGACAGCCAGCGTCATCACCTGTTCATGGTCGACTTGCCAGTAGACGTTTGCTTTTTTATCAATCAGTTGTTGGGAGAATTCCGCCAGAAAACGCAGCTCAAGATGCTGTTCGTCAATGGTCGTGATGTGCGCACTGGCAAAGCCGGGGAAGGGCCGCGCCAACGGGGAAAACGCTTTGTAAAGGCTCTCTTTCGCGCTGAAGGCGAGCGTTAGCGCCAGTGTAAACGGCAGGGCGCAGGCGGCCAGCAGCGCCTGTTCCTGCGTGTTAACAATGCTTGCGGCCAGTTTATTGCACAGCGCCGGGCTGAACTGTGCCTCAAGATCAACGCCGACAGGATGCGGTGCCACCACGGCAACGGCGCGCTGCCCACTGTGGCTGATGCTACCCGATACACCTTGCGGCCAGCAGGGTTCACCTGCCAGGCCAATGGCCGGAATCGTGCTGAAACCGTGCTCCTGTAATGCGTGCAGCGCGGCGATACGCCCGGCCAGATGCTCGGTCTGGCGCTTTAACGCGCAGTGGGCAAGCGCGTCGTGATGTGGCAGCCAGAGCAGATCGGTGTGGGTAAACGTCGCGGGAAGAAAATCAATCAGATGAAGCGTATGACCGGCGAGGGACACGGTGTGATGCGTGGTGTGCATGGCGTTTCCTCGACTAACCTCTCCCCGCCGGGAAGCGGGGGATCTTCCGTTGAGGGAGAGGGCGGGTGCAACTTAGAAGTGGGTGTTCACACTCATATACCAGGTACGGCCCGACTCGTTATAGGTTTCTGCGCCAGCACCGTACATCCAGCCGGTGCTGCCGCCGGTGCTCTGGGCGTTACCCGCGCGCCAGTGGCGTTTATCGAACAGGTTATCGATACCGGCCGTCAGGCTGACGTATTTGGTCACATCCCAGGTGCCGCTCAGGCCAACAATGCTGTAAGGGCTGACTTCATTGGTGGCGGAACCGGTCACGCGATTGCCCTGATAGTCATACTTTTTCGGTTCCTGTTTGCCGTACCAGGTAAAGGTCGACTGAACAGAAATATCCGGCACAATCTGCCAGCTCAGGGTGGAGTTTACTGTGTACTCCGGAATGATCGACAGACGTTCGCCGGTGGTCTTGTTTTTGCTTTGCAGCATGTAAGTGAAGTTGTTGCTCCACGTTACCGCATCGCTGACTGGCACGTTCAGAGTGCCTTCTAAACCTTCCACCACCGCTTTTGGCACGTTTTCCCATTGATAGAGATCGGTTTTGGTACTGCCGACAGAGGTCTGGCTCAGCGGTGAATAACCGGCTTCAATCTTGTTGCGGTAATCGTTGCGGAACCAGGTCACTCCGGCCAGCCAGCCTTCATGTTTGAATTCCAGACCAATCTCTTTGTTGATGCTGGTTTCCGCTTTCAGATCGTCGTTACCCATCATATAGCAGCCCACGCCGGTGCCGCTGGCATAGCAACCCTGCCCTTTACTGTAGAGGATGTAGTTCGGGTTGGTCTGATAGAGGCTCGGCGCTTTGTAAGCGCGGGCGATACCCATTTTCAGCGTGAAGTCATCGCTCAGACCCTGCGACAGGTTCAGCGACGGGCTCCAGTTATTGCCGACAATGGTGTGATGATCAAAGCGCAGAGCTGGCGTTAGCATGGTGCTATCGGTCAGCTCCATATTGTCTTCCGCGAACACCGAGTAGATATCGGCGCTGGAGTAGGGGCTACGGTTGGTGCTGCTCAGACCGGAAATCGGGCCGCCCTGGAAAGCCTGCTGATTCGACGCCATGTCTTTCATCCGTTGCTGGTTCCACTCAGTTCCCAGCGTCAGCGTCTGATTGACCAGTAGCTCCAGCGGCAGGTTCACTTCGTTATGCAACATCACGTCCGAGAGATCGATATCGGTGAACTTATTGGTGTTGAATAACCCTTCCAGACCGCCTGCCAGGCCTTCGCCGAGACGCGAGTTGCGTGTGTGCTCATACTGGAGCCAGTTATTAGTGGTTACACCGTTATCCCAGCCGCCATTCCAGGTGACAGAATAGTTCTGGCGATAAAGACGGTTAGTCTCTTTGCCGTAGTTCTCTTTCACGTAGTTATTGGTGCTGCTGTCGTTGTTGGTATTCTGCGTATCACCCGCGTAGAGATTCCCCTGGCGGCTGTAACCGGCTTCGAACTCCAGCGACTGCAACGGTGCGAAGTCCCAGCGCACCACGCCATTGATATCTTTGTTAATCGAACCTTCGCGACCGGCGGCCATGGTGTTGGAATAGATCCCGGTACGTTCAGACTGGTGATCCTGGTTGATATCCCACGCGTCGGCCTGGGTTTTTGCCAGGTTGCCGTACAGGCGGAAGCTGACATCGCCGCCCAGCGGGCCGCTCAGGCTGAAGTCGGTACGTTTGGTGGCGCCTTCGTCTTTATGTTCCGGTGCGTTGAAATAGGTGTTCCACGCGCCGTGCCATTCGTTTGTTTTATCTTTTTTGGTGATGATATTCACCACACCACCAGCTGCGCCGTTACCGTAACGCGCCGCTGCCGGGCCGCGGATAACTTCGATGCGTTCGATCATTTCTGGCGGCACCCAATTGCTGTCACCACGGCTGTCACGCTCGCCGCGCCAGCCAAGGCGCACGGAGTTGCGGCTGGTAACCGGTTTGCCATCAATCAGGATCAGGGTGTTTTCCGGGCCCATACCGCGAATATCGATTTGGCGGTTGTTGCCGCGCTGACCGCTAGTGGCGTTACCGGTTAAGTTAACGCCCGGCATGGTACGAATAATTTCAGAAACGTCGCGCGCCGGCGGGTTTTTGCGAATTTCGTCAGCGGTGATAGTGGAAACGCCCGGCGCCTGCAAATTTTGCTGCTCGGCGGTAACGACGATGGTGTCATCCTTCGCGGTGGAGTTGGTGGTATTGCTGTCTGCCGCCATAGCGGGCAAAGCAGCACCGTAGATCCCCAGATTGACCAATAAGGTCAAAGTCTTGATTTTATTATTCATTGTTTTACCTGCTTTTCATCTCATCGCCGCTTCCCGGTTAATCCATTCCCAGTGGGAGAGGAGGCGGCATCATGGAGCCAGCACAAAGCGAGCGACTCAACTCTGAGCAGCATCGACAACGGTGGCCAATTCAGTGAAAGACGCGCTTTCCACAGCGCGTCAATACGCTATTGCAAATGCAAATTGTTATCAATAATATTATCAATAAATTTCGAGGTGCAAGCAAAAATTTCCACAGCATATTTGGGGTAATAGACGTGACGTCAACAACGGGAAGTGATGCCTGGTGGGAGTCAAAACAGGGACCAGAATGGGTGCAGGAAGCGGGTGAATACCGCGTCACGTTTTGGTGGCGGGATCCGGCAGGCACGGAAACCACGTCCCCCATTCAACGGGTCTGGCTCTATATCACCGGCGTGACCGATCATCATCAAAATGCCCGACCGCAATCGCTTGAGCGCATTGCCGGTACCGATGTCTGGTGCCGGGAGATCCGCCTTGAAGCGGGCTGGAGAGGCAGCTATTGCCTGATGCCTTCACAAAATCACGACGATTTTTCCCCTGCAGTGTTTGCTGCCATTCCGCCAGATCACGCCGCCCTGCGCGAAGGCTGGCGCAAACTGCTGGCGCAGGCGATTGCCGATCCGCTTAACTCGCAAAGCTGGCTCGGCGGGCGTGGTCATCCGGTTTCCGCGCTGGAAATGCCCGATGCGCCACTACAGCCGGGCTGGCTGGCATCTGATACCCCTTTTAATGAACCGCAATTACTGCACTGGCATAGCCAGCGGCTGAACAACACTCGCCGCGTGTGGATCTACACCACCGGCGAGGAAAACGCCGCTGAACGCCCGCTGGCGGTGCTGCTCGACGGGCAATTCTGGGCGCAGAGTATGCCGGTCTGGCCCGCGCTGGCCACGCTCACCAATGAGGGACAATTACCAGCGGCGGTCTATGTGCTGATCGATGTGATTGATAACGCGCACCGCACGCGCGAACTGCCCTGCAATGCCGATTTCTGGCTGGCGGTGCAGGAAGAGCTGCTGCCTCAGGTGCAGGCACTGGCACCGTTCAGCGATAGTGCTGAGCGCACTGTGGTGGCCGGGCAGAGTTTTGGCGGTCTCTCTTCACTTTATGCCGCGCTGCACTGGCCGCAGCGTTTTGGCTGCGTATTGAGCCAGTCCGGTTCTTATTGGTGGCCTCATCGCGGTGCAGAGCAGGACGGCCTCATTATCCAACAACTTCAACGCGGTGAACTGCACCCCTCCGGTCTGCGCATTGTGCTGGAAGCAGGTGTGCGCGAACCGCTTATTTTTCGCGCTAATCAGGCGCTTTTTTCTCTGTTACAACGTCTACAGCAGCCAGTTTTCTGGCGTCAGGTTGACGGCGGACATGATGCGCTTTGCTGGCGCGGCGGGTTGACTTCCGGGCTGATTACGCTCTGGCAGCCATTGACCCGCGCCCGCTGACGCGCCTTTCTATGACAGGAGTTTGCTATGGAATTCACTAACCCCTTCGATAATCCACAAGGGCGGTTTTATATTCTGCAAAACGACCAACAGCAATACAGTTTGTGGCCTGCACAGTGTGCATTGCCTGGCGGCTGGCGCGTGGTGTGCGAACCGCAGCCGCAGGAGGCCTGCAATATGTGGCTTGATGCTCACTGGCAGACCTTAACCCCGGCACACTATGTGGTAGCAAGGAGCGACCAATGACGCAACGTTTACCGCTGGTCGCCGCCCAGCCAGGGATCTGGATGGCGGAAAAACTCTCGTCGCTGCCTAACGCCTGGAGCGTGGCGCATTATGTTGAATTGAAGGGCGATGTTGAACTGAATGGCGATGTTGAACTGAAGGGCGATATCGATGCCGCGCTGCTGGCGCAGGCAATTGTCATCGGTATGGCGCAGGCCGATACGCTACGCATGCGTTTTGTGGAAGATAATGGTGACGTCTGGCAGTGGGTGGATGCATCGCAACAGTTTGCACTGCCCGCCATCACCGATTTACGCGCCCACCACGATGCGCATGCCGCCGCGCTGAACATGATGCGCGCCGATCTGGCGCAAAACCTGCGCGTCGAGAGCGGTAAACCGCTGGTCTGCCATCAACTCCTGCGCGTGGGCGAGCAGCGCTGGTACTGGTATCAGCGATATCACCATTTACTGGTCGATGGTTTCAGTTTCCCGGCCATTACCCGCCAGATCGCCGCAATTTACAGCGCTTGGCGACGTGGCGACGAAACGCCGTCATCCCCCTTTACGCCGTTTGCGCAAGTGGTGGAAGAGTATCAGCGTTATCGTGACAGCGACGGCTGGCAGCACGATGCCGCTTTCTGGGCGAAACAGCGCAGCGAACTGCCGCCGCCGGTTTCACTCTCGCCGACACCGCTGCCGGGACGCGCAGCGACCACCGATATCCTGCGCCTGAACGTTGCGCTCAATATTGATGATTTCCGTCGTTTAACCCGCGCGCTGCCGAACAGCCAGCCCGCCGATCTGGGGCTTGCGCTGGTGGCGCTGTGGCTCGGACGCCTGTGCGGGCGGATGGATTACGCAGCCGGATTTATTTTTATGCGCCGCATGGGCTCCGCCGCGCTGACCGCTAGCGGACCGGTACTTAACGTGCTGCCATTAGGCATTCATATCGATGGCGCGCAAACCCTCGCGGAACTGGCCGCGCAACTGGCGGACAGCCTGAAAGCAATGCGCCGCCATCAGCGTTACGATGCCGAGCAGATTGTCCGCGATGCGGGCCGCGCCGCAGGTGATGAGCCGCTGTTTGGCCCGGTATTCAACGTCAAAATGTTTGATTATCTGTTGGATGTCGATGGTATTTATGGCACCACGCACACGCTGGCTACCGGGCCGGTAAACGATCTGGAGATTGCGCTGTTCCCGGATGACGAGGGCGGCCTTGCCGTTGAAATACTGGCGAACCGCAGCCGTTACGATGAGGCCACGCTGCACGGCCATGTGGCGCGGCTGGGCCAATTACTGGCGCAGTTTGCCGAAAACCCGGCGCTGCGCTGCGGTGATGCCGATCTGCTTGCCCCGCACGAAGCACAACAGTTGGCAAACATTAACGATACCGGCAGGAGGTTGCCGACCACCACCTTAAGCAATTTAGTGGCGACGCAGGCGGCGAAAACCCCGGACGCGCCCGCATTGCGCGATGCCTGCTGGCAGTTCAGCTACCGTGAAATGCGCGAACAGGTTGTCGCGCTGGCGCAGCATCTGCGTCAGCTTGGCGTGCAGCCCGGCGACAGCGTAGCGGTGGCGTTGCCGCGCTCGGTCTTCCTGACGCTGGCGCTGCACGGCATTGTCGAGGCGGGCGCCGCCTGGCTGCCGCTGGATACCGGCTACCCGGACGAGCGTTTGCGGATGATGCTGGAAGATGCTCAGCCAAAATTATTGATCACCGCAGAAGATCAACTCTCTCGCTTTAGCGATATTCCGGGGCTTGCACACTTCTGCTACCAGCAGCCGCTGGCTGCACAGGGCAGTGACGCACTCAATCTGGCGCGACCGGAACAGACGGCGTATATCATTTTCACTTCCGGCTCGACCGGGCGACCGAAAGGGGTGATGGTCGGCCAGACCGCTATCGTCAACCGTCTGCTGTGGATGCAGGAGCAGTATCCGCTGAATGCGCAGGATGTGGTGGCGCAGAAAACGCCGTGCAGTTTTGACGTCTCGGTGTGGGAATTCTGGTGGCCATTTATCGCCGGGGCCAGCCTGGTAATGGCTGAACCTGAAGCGCACCGCGATCCGCAGGCTTTACAGGCTTTCTTTGCCGAAAATGGCGTGACCACGACCCATTTCGTACCGTCGATGCTGGCGGCCTTTGTCGCTTCGCTGACACCGCAGAGTGCGCAGCAGAGCTGTCGTTCACTGAAACAGGTGTTCTGCAGCGGCGAAGCGTTGCCGACGGAATTGTGTCGCGAATGGCAACAACTGACCGGTGCGCCGTTGCATAACCTGTATGGCCCGACGGAAGCGGCAGTGGACGTGAGCTGGTATCCGGCGCACGGCGAAACGCTGGCGCAGGTGTGCGGCAACAGTGTGCCGATTGGTTTCCCGGTGTGGAATACCGGGCTGCGTATTCTCGACGCCATGATGCGCCCGCTGCCGCCGGGTGTGGCGGGCGATCTCTATCTCACCGGCATTCAACTGGCGCAGGGCTATCTCGGCCGTCCGGATCTGACCGCCAGCCGCTTTATTGCCGATCCGTTCGCCCCCGGCGAGCGCATGTACCGTACTGGCGATGTGGCACGCTGGCTGGAAAATGGCGCAGTGGAATATCTGGGGCGCAGCGACGATCAACTGAAAATTCGCGGCCAGCGTATTGAACTGGGGGAAATTGATCGGGCGATGCAGGCCCTGGCGGATGTGGCGCAGGCGGTAGCCCATGCCTGCGTCTTTAATCAGGCGGCGGTCAGCGGCGGCGATGCACGTCAATTGGTGGGTTATGTAGTTTCCGCATCAGGTTTGCCGCTTGATACCGCCGCGTTGTTGGATCAACTGCGCGGACAACTGCCGCCGCATATGGTGCCGGTGCGCCTGCTGCAACTGAGCGCCTTGCCGTTGAGCGCGAACGGAAAACTTGATCGCAAAGCGCTGCCGTTGCCGGAACTGACGGTGATACGCCGTGGTCGCCTGGTGAACGCCGGTATGGAAACGCACGTGGCGCAGGCGTTTGCCGCGCTGTTGGGCTGCGAGGTGCAGGATGCGCAGGCCGATTTCTTTGCGCTTGGCGGCCACTCGCTGTTGGCGATGCGTCTGGCGGCGCAATTCAGCCGCGAGCAGCAAAGACCAGTGACGCCGGGGCAGATTATGGTCGCTTCTACGGTGGAGAAACTCGCCGCGCTGCTGGAGCAGAGCCTGACGGCGGAGCAGACGCAGCGCTTCGGGATGGAAACGTTGCTGCCGCTGCGCGAAAGCGACGGCCCGACGCTGTTCTGCTTCCATCCGGCTTCCGGTTTTGCCTGGCAGTTCAGCGTGCTCGTGCGTTACCTTGCGCCGCGCTGGTCGATAACCGGGATTCAGTCGCCGCGACCTTTCGGGCCGCTACAGCAGGCGGCGACGTTGGATGAAGCCTGCGAACAACATCTTGCCACGCTACTGGCGCAGCAGCCGCACGGCCCTTATCACCTGTTCGGTTACTCGCTTGGCGGCACGCTGGCGCAGGCCATTGCCGCGCGTTTGCGGGCGAGGGGCGAAGAGGTGGCTTTCCTTGGTCTGCTCGACACCTGGCCGCCGGAGACGCAAAACTGGGCGGAGAAAGAGGCAAACGGGCTGGATCCGCAAGTGCTGGCAGAGATTGAGCGTGAGCGGCAGGCCTTTCTTGCCGCCCGACAGGGGCAAGGCTCCGGCGAGCTGTTTTCGACTATCGAAGGTAACTACGCCGACGCGGTGCGTTTGCTGACCACAGCGCACAGCTTGCCGTTTGACGGTAAGGCGACGCTGTTTGTTGCCGAGCGCACGTTGCCCGCAGGCACCGATCCGCACAACGCCTGGGCACCGTGGGTGCGGGAACTGGAGGTTTATCGTCAGGATTGCGCCCATGTCGATATTATTTCGCCTCAGGCGTTTGAGCGTATTGGGCCGGTGTTAAGGGAGATATTGGGGGAATAAAGGTGAATATGTAGGTCGGGTAAGGCGCTGCTGCCCTCCGGCGTTGGTGGAATGGTTCCGTTCACCAAAAGAATGGCATTTTGGGAATAGCGTGGAACTGTTCCGTTCACCAGAAGACGGGCAGATACTTACGCTTTATCTCCCGTTAACGGGATAAGGGGAGCTACCGCGCTCCCCTTATCAATCCCCGCGGCCCCGCGGGAAATCGGTGCTGCGCACTGTGCTCGCCTCCCGGTCATCTGTCTGCGGTCGGCTCAACTCGACGTCGTGTCTCGGTTCGCCTCTGGCCGCCATCCCTGGCGTCCAGCCCTTGTCATCTGTCCTTCGGCTCGCCGATTTCAGCGGGGACAAAAACCATCGCTTCAGCATTTTTGTGCGTCGGAGAAAATGGTGTCGCTGTCGGGAAATGGGAAATAGGAAATGGTAAATGCCTGGTAGCTCCCCTTTTCCCGTTCACGTGTTAGTGCGTTTCTGAAACTCTTGAATGCCAGGTGAACGGAACAATACCTCTGGAGTGACCTATCCTTAGGGGAAAATTCCGCTGCGCCCCAGCGGCACCACCAGCGGCGTATGCGCCACCGGATCGTCAATGATCATGCAACGCAGGCCGTAGACCTCTTCTATTAGTTCGGCGGTAACGATCTCTTTTGGCGCGCCTTGCGCGACAATTTTGCCATCGCGCAGCGCAATCAGATGCGTGGCGTAGCGGCAGGCCTGATTCAAATCATGCAACACCGCCGCCAGCGTATAACCCTGCTCGTGGTTCAGCTCGCTTAACAGCTCCAGCAGATCGATCTGGTAGCTGATATCGAGCCAGGTGGTGGGTTCGTCGAGCAGCATGATGGCCGTCTCCTGCGCCAGCACCATTGCAATCCATGCCCGCTGCCGCTGGCCGCCGGAGAGTGTATCGACACTCTGGCTGGCCAGCGAATCCACGCCGGTGGCTTTCATCGCCCGTGCCACGGCGTCTTCATCCTCTTTACGCCAGCGGGTGAACAGCGGCTGATGCGGATAGCGCCCGCGCGCTACCAGTTCCTGCACGGTGATATCGCCCGGCGTGGTGGCGTTTTGCGCCAGTAGCCCGACGCGACGTGCCACCTCTTTGCTGGCGAAGCGCTGGATCTGATCGCCATCAAGATAAACATGCCCCTGTGCAGGTGTCATCAGGCGGCTCAGAGTGCGCAGCAGCGTTGATTTACCGCAGCCGTTGGGGCCGATAATGGCGGTGAAATGGCCGTCGGGAATGGCAACGCTTAGCTGCTCAGCAATGATTTTTTTGCCATAACCCAGCGTTAAATCTGCGCCGTGCAAACGGGAAGATAAATCGGTCATTTCTTGCGGGACTCCTGAATTAACAAGGCGATAAGGTAGATACCGCCAAGGCTGACGGTGACCACGCCCACCGGCAACTGATAAGGCGTAAACCCTTGCCGGGCGATAAAATCCGCCAGCAATAGCAGCAGCGAGCCGCACAGGGCAGACTGCATTAAGCCCCAACGGGCGGTAGCGCTAATGCGCCGGGCGATATGCGGCGCCACCAGTGCGATAAATGAAATCGGCCCCGCCAGCGCGGTAGCCGCCGCCGTCAGCGCCACCGCCACCAGCATTAACAGCAAGCGCGAACGCTCGACGCTGACGCCGAGCGCGCAGGCGCTGTCATCACCCATCTCCAGCAACCGCATCCGGCGGGCGAGCAGGGCTGCGCATACAAACATCAGCATAATGATTGGTGCAGAAGGCAGTGTCTTCGCCCAGGTCAGGCCGTTCAACGAGCCAGCATTCCATAGCCCGGCGGTGACGGCGGTTTCCAGCGACGCCTGCAGTAGCAGCCAGGTATTGAACGCCACCAGCATCGCACGTACGCCAATGCCTACAATAATCAGGCGGAAGGTTTCAATGCCATTGCGCCAGGACAGCAGCCAGACCACCAGCGAGGTGAGAATACCGCCGGCCATCGCCGTCAGCGCAATGGCCGTTAAATGCTGACCAAACAGCACCATCGCCACCAGCACGCCGCTCCACGCGCCAGTGTTAAAGCCCATCACATCCGGGCTGCCTAACGGGTTACGCGTCAGCGATTGAAAAATCGCGCCACTGACGCCGAGCGCCGCACCAACCAGCAGCGCCATCAGCACGCGCGGTAAACGCCACTCCATCACCACCCGTTGAAGCGCGCGCGGCGCATCACCGGTTAATGCATTCATCACCTGGGTCAACTCCAGCGTCACTGCGCCGCTGCGCAGGCTCCAGACCGCCATCAGCACGGTACCAAACACCATCAGCAGGCAACTGGCGACTAAACGACGGGATGGCGAAATCACAGGCCACCTCCGCGCGCGCGGCGCACCAGAACAATCAGCACCGGTGCACCGAGAAAGGCGCTGACCACCGATACCCGCAGTTCACCGGGCACGATCAGGCGGCCAATAATATCGGCGAACAGCAACAACGCTGGTGTCGCAAGCAATGTGACCGGCAGCGACCAGCGATGATCCGCACCCATCAGCCAGCGCGCCATGTGCGGCATCATCAGACCGATAAAAGCAATCGGGCCAACTACCGCCGTCGCGCTGCCGCACAGCACGGTGATGGTCACTAATCCGAGTAATTGCGTGCGCGCCACCTTGCTGCCAAGCGCCGTAGCGGTATCGCTGCCGAGGCTCAAACTGTTGAGTGAGCGGCTCAGCATCAGCGCGATCACCGCCGCCAGCAGCAGCGGAATCATCACTATTTTCAACGTTTGCAGGGTGCGGATATCCAGCGACCCGGCCTGCCAAAATCGCAATTGGTCGTAGACATCGGCATTCAGCAGCGCAATCCCGCTGGAGAGCCCTTCCAGTATCGCGCCAAGCGCCACCCCCGCCAGCGTCAGACGCACCGGACTGAGTTGCCCGCCGCCCTGGCTACCGGTAAAGGCCACCAGCAGCGACGCGGCCAGCGCGCCGCAAAACGCCAGCAGTAATTGTTCCGCCGGAGACGAAATACCGAACAGCGCCGCGCCGAGCACAATGGCGAAACTGGCACCGGAGTTAACGCCAAGCAGGCCGGGATCGGCCAGCGGATTACGGGTGAGGGTTTGCATCAACGCGCCGGCAAGCCCCAGCGCGCCACCAGCCAGCAGACCTGCCAGCGTGCGCGGCAGACGCGCATCGCGGATTACGGTGCAGTCCGCGCTCTGGCAGACCCCGGAGAACGCGTCGATCACCACGGCGGCGGGCATCGGTTTGGCGCCAATAAACAGACTGAGTGCGGCAGCGACAACAAGCAGTATCAATAGTCCGGCGAGAGCAAAGGGGCGCGCCGGAAAAGCAGAACACGACATAAGACGTCCCAAATTTGATAATGATAGTAATTATCGTTATCGATCTTGTTTTGATATGTTACCATGCGAAGCCGGTATATGGACATAAAAAGTACGTATTTAAGGCGCTGTGATGAAACAACAATCCTGGCTGTTGAACCTTAGCCTGCTGCGCACGCATCCGGTTTTTCGCGCGGTGTTTCTGGCGCGTTTTATCTCGATTTTATCGCTGGGTCTGCTTGGCGTAGCGGTGCCGGTGCAGATTCAGGCCATGACCCATTCCAGCTGGCAGGTGGGGTTATCGGTCACGCTGACCGGTTCAGCAATGTTTATTGGCCTGATGTTTGGCGGCGTGCTGGCGGATCGCTATGAACGTAAAAAACTGATTTTTCTGGCGCGTTCCACCTGCGGCGTTGGGTTTATCGGCCTGTGTCTGAACGCGCAACTGGCGGAGCCTTCGCTGGCGGCGATCTATCTGCTTGGTTTGTGGGACGGCTTTTTCGGCGCGCTTGGCGTGACCGCGCTGCTGGCGGCAACGCCTGCGCTGGTCGGGCGGGAAAACCTGATGCAGGCGGGTGCGATCACCATGCTGACGGTGCGTCTGGGATCGGTGATTTCACCGATGTGCGGCGGTTTGCTATTGGCTTCGGGCGGCGTGGTGTGGAACTACGGTCTGGCAGCGGCAGGAACGTTTATCACCCTGCTGCCGTTATTCAGCCTGCCCACGTTGCTGCCACCGCCACAGCCGCGCGAGCATCCGCTGAAATCGCTGCTGACGGCGCTGCAATTTTTATTTCGTAACCCGTTGATTGGCAGTATCGCGCTGCTCGGCGGGCTGTTAACCATGGCCAGCGCGGTGCGCGTGCTTTATCCGGCGCTGGCGATGAGCTGGAACATGTCGGCGGCGGAAATCGGCCTGCTGTATGCCGCATTACCGCTTGGCGCGGCGATCGGGGCGTTGACCAGCGGCAAACTGGCGCACAGCGAACGGCCAGGCGTGATTATGCTGATGACCAGCGTCGGCGCTTTTGTCGCGATAGGGCTGTTCAGCCTGATGCCGGTGTGGGCGCTCGGTGTGCTGCTGCTGGCGTTATGCGGCTGGCTGACCGCCGTGAGTTCACTGTTGCAATACACCCTGCTGCAAACCCAGACGCCGGAAGAGATGCTCGGGCGCATCAACGGCTTGTGGACCGCGCAGAACGTGACGGGCGATGCGATTGGCGCGGCGCTACTGGGGGCGATGGGAACGATGATGACGCCCGCGTCATCGGCGAGCATCAGCGGGCTGGTATTGGCGGCGATCGGTTTAGTGTTGGTGATGATGCTCGGCGAGCTGCGACGTTTTCGTCAGACGCAACCTGCCGCATAGAAAGCTTACTGCCGGGTGGCGCTGCCGCCATCCGGTAAACAGTTTAACCAAACAGCGCCGCTAAACGCTGCAACACGCGGGTGGCGCTGTAGTAGTCCAGGCGGAAGGTTTCTGCGCCGAGGGCATAAACGCGTTTGTGCTGTACCGCAGGCAAATGCGCCAGCAGCGGATTCGCGCTCAGCGCGTCGGCATCTTTTTGATCGCTGGCGAACAGGAACAGCGCTTCACCGTTCAGCCCGGAGGCAAGGTTTTCTCCGCCCAGTTGCACGATATCGTGGCGTTTACCCTGGCTCTGGCTGGTTTGCAGCATAGCCGGTAACGGCGCAAGGGCGAAGCCCAGTTGCTGCATCAACTTGCCCTGCGCGGAGTCGCGGGTCCACAGGTTGGCGCTGTGCGCGGCGGGGGTATAAACCAGCGCAGTAACTGGCTGCGGAGGCAGTTTCATCCGCGCTTTGACGTCGGCCAGTTGCTGGTTGAACTCGCTGATGCGCACAGCGGCCTGTTTTTCCTGGCCGGTGATTTCACCCAGTTGGATGAGCAGCGCCTGCCAGCTTTTATCGTCGTAATTGATGACCAGCGTCGGCGCGATGGTAGAAAGCTGGTCGTACAGAGCAAGGGCGGAATCGCCGCCGGTGGCGCTGATGAGGATCAGGTCCGGCATCTGCGCGGCAACGGCCTCGGCATTCGATTCCCCAATGTAAAGACGCGCGACGTTGCGTTGTTTCGCCACGTCGCCCCACTGGCGCAGAAAGCCCTGTGCGTCGGCAAAACGATTATTCGGCGTGGTCGCACCACTGGCAATCACCGGTGCGTCAATCGCCAGCAGCGATCCGGTAAGGGTGACGCTGGTTGACACAATGCGCAGCGGCTTGCTGTCGAGCTGGTGCGTACCGTGGCTGTCGCTGACCTGGCGAGGCCAGTCGGCGGCGGTTGCTGAGGTTAATCCTGAAACAAAAATACCCAGAATCACTAAGAAGCTGCGAAACAAAAAAGAAAATCTCACGGATTACGTCCTGCTTTCTCTGAGGTTAATGCTTCTCATTTTCATCATTGTATGAAGGAGATGCAAGCACTAGCGGCGCAGAAGAAGAATATGCTGTTGACAGCGCGGGCAATAACTTTTTATCTTATCCAAACAAAATACAAATGATAATCATTATTAATCTCACTTATTATTGTTGGAGGATGATATGGATATGTCCCTGGCTGAGGATATCCAGCAGTCTGCGAAGACACTGGCCGCAGATCAGTTTTTGTTTATGTCGCCGTACCGCAGTTTTATAACCTCTGGATACGTTGCCCGTTTCTCTGAACCCGCCGTCGGCGGTGATTCTCCAGAGAGCGCCTTCCAGACTAAACTGGCGCAGGCTTTTGCCGATGCGAAAGCGCAGGGCGTTGTCCGGCCGGTGATGGTCGGCGCGATCCCGTTCGATACCACGCAACCTTCGGCGTTGTTTATTCCGGCGTCATGGCAAACCTTCTCCCGCCCGGCGCGCCAGCGTTCTGCCCGCTATTTCAGCGCCAGCAACATGCCGAATATTGTCAAGCAACGTGAAATCCCGGAACAGGATACCTTCATGCAGATGGTGGCGTGCGCGGCGCAGAAGACCGCCACGCCGGAAGTGGACAAAGTGGTGCTCTCCCGCCTGATAGATATTGCCGCCGACAGCCACATTGACAGTGGCGTATTGCTGGAGCGACTGATTGCCCAGAACCCGGCCAGTTTCAACTTCCACGTTCCGTTGCCGGATGGCGGCGCGCTGCTGGGCGCCAGCCCGGAGCTGCTGCTGCGCAAAGAGGGCGACCATTTTAGTTCGTTGCCACTGGCCGGTTCCGCTCGTCGCCAGCCGGATGACATGCTGGATCGCGAAGCAGGCAACAAGTTACTGGCGTCGGAAAAAGACCGTCACGAGCACGAGCTGGTGACGCAGGCGATGAAAAAAGTGCTGCAACCGCGCAGCCGCTCTCTGACCTTGCCAGATTTCCCGCAACTGGTGACCACGCCCACGTTATGGCATCTGGCGACGCCAATTGAAGGCACAGCATTGGCGGGGGAAAACGCCACGACGCTCGCCTGCCTGCTGCACCCGACACCGGCGCTGAGCGGTTTCCCACATCAGGCGGCAAAAAAACTGATTGCCGAGCTGGAACCGTTCAACCGTGAACTGTTCGGCGGCATTGTCGGTTGGTGCGATGACGAAGGAAATGGCGAATGGGTGGTGACTATCCGCTGCGCCCGTATTCATGAAAACAATGTCCGTCTGTTTGCCGGTGCCGGTATTGTGCCAGCTTCCTCGCCGCTGGCGGAGTGGCGCGAAACCGGGGTGAAACTGACCACCATGTTGAACGCATTTGGCCTGCACTGAGGAGCGAAGATGAGCATTCCTTTTACCCGCTGGCCGGAAGAGTTCGCCCGCTGTTATCGCGAAAAAGGGTACTGGCAGGATCTGGCGCTCACTGACATTTTGACCCGCCATGCACACAGCGATGCCACGGCGGTGATCGACGGCGAGCGCCCGTTGAGCTACCGCCAGTTGCATCAGTCTTCCGATAACCTGGCATACAGCTTACAGGCTCAGGGGATCGCACGCGGCCAGACTGCGCTGGTACAACTGGGCAATGTAGCAGAGTTCTACATCACGCTGTTTGCTCTGCTGAAACTCGGCGTTGCGCCAGTGAATGCGCTGTTCAGCCATCAGCGCAGCGAGCTGAGCGCCTATTCCGCACAGATCAAACCGACGTTGTTGATTGCCGATCGCGATCATGCGCTGTTTGCCAACGACGCTTTTATTCATACGTTGGATTCCGTTCGCGTCGTGTTATTGCGCGGCGAACAGGGCGAACGCTCGTTGGACGCGGCGATTGCCCGCCCGGCAGATAGCTTCGTCGCCACGCCGACACCGGCCGATGAAGTGGCGTTTTTCCAGCTTTCCGGCGGCAGTACCGGCACACCGAAGCTTATCCCACGCACCCACAACGATTATTACTACAGCATTGCGCGCAGCAACGAGATTTGCGATTTCACCGCGCAAACCCGCTACTTATGCGCACTGCCCGCAGCGCACAACTACCCGATGAGTTCTCCCGGCGCGCTGGGCGTCTTCCTTGCGCAAGGTTGCGTGGTGCTGGCCGCCGATCCGAGCGCCACGCTCTGCTTCCCGCTGATCGAAAAACACCAGATTACCGCCACTGCGCTGGTGCCGCCTGCGGTGAGCCTGTGGTTGCAGGCGATCACTGAGTGGGGCAGCAATGCGCAACTGGCATCGCTCAAACTGTTACAGGTCGGCGGCGCGCGGCTATCAGCAACGCTGGCAGCGCGTATTCCGGCGGAGATCGGCTGCCAGTTGCAGCAGGTGTTTGGTATGGCCGAAGGGCTGGTGAACTACACCCGGCTGGATGATCCCTTTGATCGCATCATAAATACGCAGGGTCGCCCGATGTGCCTGGATGATGAAGTGTGGGTGGCGGATGAACATGGCAATCGGCTGCCGTCAGGCCATGTCGGGCGGCTGATGACGCGCGGGCCGTACACCTTCCGTGGCTATTTCAACAGTCCGGAGCACAACGCCAGCGCCTTCGATGTAAACGGTTTTTACTGCTCCGGTGATCTTATTTCAATGGATGAGCAGGGCTACATCACCGTGCAGGGACGGGAAAAAGATCAGATCAACCGCGGCGGCGAGAAGATCGCTGCCGAGGAGATCGAAAACCTGCTGCTGCGCCATGAGTCGGTTATCCATGCCGCACTGGTGAGCATGGAAGACAGCCTGCTGGGGGAAAAAAGCTGCGCGTGCCTGGTGGTGAAAGAACCGCTACGTGCCGTTGCAATGCGTCGTTTCCTGCGTGAGCAGGGCGTCGCGGAATATAAGCTGCCGGATCGCGTGGAGTGCCTGGAGGCACTGCCGCTGACGCCGGTCGGCAAAGTGGATAAGAAACAGTTACGTCAGTGGCTGGCCGAGCGCGCCACCGCGTAAAGGAGAGAAGATGGCTATTCCAAAATTACAGGGTTACGCACTGCCTGCTGCGACCGATATCCCGGAGAACAAAGTCAACTGGCCGTTTGAACCGGAGCGCGCGGCGCTGCTGATTCATGATATGCAGGACTATTTTGTCAGCTTCTGGGGCGATAGTAGCCCGATGATGCAGCAGGTGGTAGCGAACATTGCTGCGCTGCGCGCGTTCTGCAAACAGCACCGCATCCCGGTTTACTACACCGCGCAGCCGAAAGAGCAGAGCGATGAGGACCGTGCGTTACTGAATGATATGTGGGGGCCGGGGCTGACCCGTTCGCCGGAGCAGCAGAAAATTGTCGCCGAACTAACCCCCGATGAAGCCGATACAGTACTGGTGAAGTGGCGCTATAGCGCGTTTCATCGCTCGCCGCTGGAGCAGATGTTGAGAGAGAGCGGACGCAACCAGTTGCTGATCACCGGGGTCTATTCGCACATTGGCTGCATGACTACCGCCACGGATGCGTTTATGCGCGATATCAAACCGTTTATGGTGGCCGATGCGCTGGCGGATTTCAGCCGTGAAGAACATCTGATGTCGCTGAAATATGTCGCCGGGCGTTCCGGTCGCGTGGTGCTCACCCAGCAACTGTTGCCGGTGCCGGGCAGCAAAGGGGCGCTGCGCGCGGTGGTATTGCCGCTGCTGGATGAATCAGACGAGCCGCTGGATGACGAGAATCTGATCGACTACGGCCTGGATTCCGTGCGCATGATGGCGCTGGCCGCTCGCTGGCGCAAAGCCCACAGTGATATCGATTTTGTCATGCTGGCGAAAAAACCGACCATCAATGCGTGGTGGGCGCTGCTCTCGCGCGAGGTGAAATAATGGCCAGCCTGGATTTTTCCGGTAAAACCGTGTGGGTGACCGGCGCCGGGAAGGGCATCGGTTATGCAACCGCGCTGGCCTTTGTTGTGGCGGGCGCGCAGGTTACCGGCTTCGATCTGGCCTTTCCCGGCAGTGATTATCCCTTCTCCTGTGAAACGGTGGATATTGCGGATGCCGCGCAGGCACAAGCCGTCTGCAAACGCCTGCTGGCGCAGAGCGAACGGCTGGACGTGCTGGTCAATGCCGCCGGGATTTTGCATATGGGCGCGACAGATGCGCTGAGTGCGGAAGCCTGGCAGCACATGTTTGCCGTGAATGTCGGCGGCGCGTTCAACCTATTCCAACAGACGATGGCGCAGTTTCGCCGTCAGCAGGGCGGGGCGATCGTTACGGTGGCGTCCGATGCGGCTCATACGCCACGCATCGGCATGAGCGCTTATGGCGCGTCGAAAGCCGCGCTGAAAAGCCTGACGCTGACCGTCGGCCTTGAGCTGGCGGCAAGCCGCGTGCGCTGTAATGTCGTTTCTCCGGGTTCGACGGACACCGATATGCAACGCACGCTGTGGGTGAGCGATGATGCCGAACAGCAGCGCATTCGCGGCTTTGGCGAGCAGTTCAAGCTCGGCATTCCGCTGGGCAAAATCGCCCGGCCACAGGAAGTGGCGAACACCGTACTGTTTCTGGCGTCCGATCTGGCCAGCCATATCACCCTGCAGGATATTGTGGTGGATGGCGGCTCAACGCTGGGGGCGTAGATGATCTGGAAACGTCACTTAACGCTTGAAGAATTGAATACCAGCAGTGACAACACGCTGGTGGCGCATCTGGCCATTCTCTATACCCGCATCGGCGATGATTTTATCGAGGCCGAAATGCCGGTCGATACCCGCACCCATCAGCCATTTGGCTTGCTGCACGGTGGTGCGTCGGCGGTGCTGGCGGAAACGCTCGGTTCAATGGCGGGCTATATGATGACGCGTGACAGCCAGTGCGTTGTTGGCACCGAGTTAAACGCCACGCATCACCGCCCGGTTGCCGAGGGGAAAGTGCGCGGCGTCTGCCAGCCGCTGCATCTGGGACGGCAAAACCAGAGCTGGGAAATTGTGGTGTTTGACGAACAGGGGCGCCGCTGCTGTACCTGCCGCCTGAGTACCGCCGTGCTCGGCTAATTAATCCCTCTCCTGTCGCGACTGTCTCTTGATCAGAAGATCTGATCAAGAGACAGTCGCGACAGGAGAGGGCATTCTTGCGATCCCGCTAACACAATCATGTAAATACCTGGTTGCAGGGCAAATTTCCTATGTTCCAAAGTTGTTAAAAGCCGCGGGTTGATATAGACACAAAATGTAACATCTCTCTGTTTCTCACACGGATAACCGCTATGAACAACCCAGGGAAATACCTTATCTGGGCAATACTCTCCCTCGTCGGAGCCTTTGCCCTCGGCTATATCGCGCTCAATCGCGGCGAACCGATCAACTCGCTGTGGATCGTGGTTGCTGCCGTTTGCATTTATCTTATTGCTTACCGTTTTTATGGCCTCTATATCGCCAAAAATGTGCTGCAGGTTGATCCCACGCGCATGACCCCGGCGGTACGGCACAACGATGGCCTCGACTATGTGCCGACGGATAAAAAAGTGCTGTTCGGTCACCATTTTGCTGCAATTGCCGGGGCAGGGCCGCTGGTAGGGCCAGTGCTGGCAGCGCAGATGGGTTATCTGCCTGGTATGATTTGGATCCTCGCAGGTGTGGTGCTGGCCGGGGCGGTGCAGGACTTTATGGTGCTGTTTATCTCGACCCGCCGCGATGGGCGTTCACTCGGGGAGATGGTAAAAGAAGAGATGGGATCGACCGTCGGCGTGATTGCGCTAGTGGCGACTTTTATGATCATGGTGATTATCCTCGCGGTACTGGCGATGATTGTCGTCAAAGCGCTGACCCACAGCCCGTGGGGCACCTACACTGTAGCATTCACCATTCCGCTCGCCATTTTTATGGGTATTTATATTCGCTATCTGCGCCCCGGACGTATCGGAGAAGTGTCGGTGATCGGCCTCGTGCTGCTGGTGTTTGCCATTATTTCCGGCGGCTGGGTTGCCGCCAGCCCGACCTGGGCGCCATTCTTTGATTTCACGGGTGTGCAACTAACGTGGATACTGGTGGGCTATGGTTTTGTCGCCTCGGTACTGCCAGTGTGGCTGCTGCTGGCGCCGCGTGATTATCTCTCCACCTTCCTGAAAATTGGCACTATTATTGGCCTTGCGATTGGCATTTTGATTATGCGCCCGACGCTGACCATGCCGGCGCTGACCAAGTTTGTCGACGGCACCGGCCCGGTGTGGACCGGCAACCTGTTCCCGTTCCTGTTTATCACCATCGCCTGTGGCGCGGTGTCCGGCTTCCATGCGCTGATCTCTTCCGGCACCACGCCGAAGATGCTCGCCAGCGAAGGGCAGGCCTGCTTTATCGGTTACGGCGGTATGTTGATGGAGTCGTTTGTGGCGATCATGGCGCTGGTCTCGGCGTGTATCATCGATCCGGGCGTTTACTTCGCGATGAACAGCCCGATGGCAGTGTTGGCACCCGCAGGCACGGCGGATGTTGTCGCCTCAGCGGCGCAGGTGGTCAGTAGCTGGGGCTTTACCATTACGCCGGATGCGCTGACGCAGATTGCCAATGAAGTGGGCGAACAGTCGATCATCTCAAGGGCGGGCGGTGCGCCGACGCTGGCGGTGGGGATGGCGTACATCCTGCACGGCGCGCTCGGCGGCATGATGGACGTTGCGTTCTGGTATCACTTCGCCATTCTGTTTGAAGCGCTGTTTATTCTGACGGCGGTTGATGCCGGTACGCGCGCGGCGCGCTTTATGTTGCAGGATCTGCTGGGCGTTATCTCGCCGAACCTGAAACGGACCGCATCGCTGCCTGCCAACCTGCTGGCGACGGCGCTGTGCGTACTGGCGTGGGGGTACTTCCTGCATCAGGGCGTGGTTGATCCGCTCGGCGGCATCAACACCTTGTGGCCGCTGTTTGGTATCGCCAACCAGATGCTGGCAGGCATGGCGCTGATGCTTTGCGCGGTAGTGCTGTTTAAAATGAAACGCCAGCGTTATGCATGGGTGGCATTAGTGCCGACCGCCTGGTTGCTGGTGTGTACGTTGACCGCTGGCTGGCAAAAAGCCTTCAGCCCGGATGGCAAAGTCGGCTTCCTGGCGATCGCCAATAAGTTCCAGACGATGATCGACAGCGGTAATATTCCGGCGCAGTATACTCAGTCGCAACTGGCGCAACTGGTATTTAATAACCGTCTTGATGCCGGGCTGACCATCTTCTTTATGGTGGTTGTGGTGGTGCTGGCGTTTTACTCGCTGAAAACCGCGCTGGCGGCGCTGAGGGTGAATGAACCGACGGCGAAAGAGACGCCGTACGAGCCGATGCCGGAGAACCTTGAGCAGATTGTCGGCCAGGCAAAAAGCGCCCATTAATGATTTCCCCTCTCCCTCGCGGGAGAGGGTTTTCTCAGGGGGAAAAGATGTTTGATACACTCTCAAAAGCCGGAAAATATCTGGGCCAGGCGGCGAAGATGATGGTTGGTGTGCCGGACTACGACAACTACGTTGAGCATATGCGCGTCACGCACCCGGATCAGACGCCGATGACCTACGAGGCGTTTTTCCGCGATCGTCAGGATGCGCGCTACGGTGGTAAAGGCGGCGCACGCTGCTGCTGACGTTACGCGTTGGCCCCGCCATTCACTACAATATCGGCCCCAGTAATCTGCTTCGCCGCCGGGCTGGCCAGGAAGGCGCCAGCGCCATCCGGCATTATTATTAGCGCGACAGCGCTTCGACTTTTTCAAACGCCGCTCTCAGTGTGTCGGCGGAGAGGGTTACCGACAGGTAGTGGATGGATTCCACCGGACGCAGAGTGTGAGCAATCACTTTATCCAGCTCGGCATGATTGTTGATATCTACCTCCAGCGCCGCCAGCGTGGTAGGCAAGTTGAAGCGCTGATACGCGTCGATCAGTTGCACCAGCACATCATCCTGGCCGAGCAGGGCGCTCTGCACCAGAATGCCGTAAGCGACTTTGGTGCCGTGCAGGAATTTATCCGTTTGCGGCAGTACCGTCAGGCCATTATGCACGGCATGTGCCGCCGCCACGCGGGTATAGCGCTCGCCCAGCCCGCCAACCATACCGCCGCCAGCAATAATGGCGTCCACCACGTCACGAAATGTCTGCGTTACTTCGCCGCGCTGTTGATCAGCCAGCGCCTGTTCGCTGCTTTCCAGTAGTACATCGCGGATAGCCAGTGCGCCGTTAATCCCCAGCCGGACGGTCAGCGGAAGATTTTCCGGTTGCGGCGCCAGTACCACGGCTTCATACCACTTCGCCAGCGTATCGCCAATGCCCGCCAGCAGGTACTCCGCCGGGGCATTGAGGATGATTTGCGGTTCGACCAGCACGAGGAAATTGGCGTCGTCGAAAATCTCAAAATGCAGCGCCTGCCCGGCATCGTTGTACCACACTGACAGCGGCGTCCAGGCCGCGCAGGTCGCAGCAATGGTCGGGATCGCCACTATTGGTAAACCGAGGCGCCGCGCCACCGCTTTGGCGGTATCCAGAAGCGCTCCGCCGCCAACGCCAATCACCACCGCGCGGTCATCGCCGGATTGCTGAACCAGTTCGGCCACGTCGCGTTCGCTGCAATGGCCCTGAAACAGAATGTGTTTTGCGCCCGGAGCGTTGAACCCTTGCGGCAGAAAGGCTTTGGACCCGGCAAAAGCGCGTTCGCCGTAGATCCACACCGCGCGTGAGAGCTGCTCTGCGCTGTAGAAGTCGTGTAAACGCGCAAGGCTTCCGGCATGGGAATAATAATTGGCAGGGCCGGGTACGACGCGAATATCAGTGTTGCTCATGTGTAGTGTCCTTGTGCGTGTTTGCTAACCTGATGTTATGTCTGGACATCCAGATGGCTAATAATATTTTGTTTTATCTTATGCATTTTCCGTTGTTGCCAGTCAAGCGAGGCTGTGAAAAATTCGTTAAATCAATCTATTAATTGCAGGAATTCATGCACCATGAGCCGTAACCACCTCGAAATGCGCACCATTAGCCTGGCCTTTGGCGGCTTCAGGGCGCTGTCGCAAGTGGATTTCTGCCTGCACGGCGGCTCTGTGCATGCCTTAACCGGGGCAAACGGCGCGGGGAAATCGACGCTGATGGCGGTGCTGTGTGGCACGCACGATCACTATGAAGGTGAAATCAGCATCAACAATCAGGTGGTGTCCATTCGCACCCCGCGCGATGCCAAACAACTCGGTATTCATCTGGTGCAACAGGAAGTGGATGTTGCGCTGATCCCTGGTTTAAGCATCGCCGAAAACATCATGCTCGATACGCTGGCGGAAAACGGGCACCGCTTCCGTTGGCGTGAGATCCGCCAGCAGGCGCGTGATGCGCTGGCGCAGCTTGACGTTCAGCTTGATGTAAAGCGCTCCATTGATAGCTGCACGCTGGCGGAGAAGCAGCAAATACTGCTGGCGCGGGCGCTGTCACACCACTGCCGTTTTTTAATTCTTGATGAACCCACCGCACCGCTCGATCAGCATGAAAGTGAGCGCTTGTTCACTGTGGTGAAACGCCTGCAGAAGCAGGGCATTGGCGTGGTGTTTATCTCGCACCGCATTCATGAGCTGAAAGCGATTTGCGACACCTTAACGGTGCTGCGCGACGGCAAGCTGATTGAATCCGGGCCAATGGCGGAGCTGAGCGGCGAAGAGATTGTCGAGAAGATGCTCGGTCACGAATTAAGCGATATCTATCCACCTGCGCGCCCGCCGCACAGCGATGAGGTGCTGCTGAGTATTGACGGTCTGCACGACGAAGGGCTGCTGAAAGATATTTCGCTGCGCCTGCGCAAAGGCGAAATTCTGGGCATCGCCGGGCTGGCGGGCGCGGGGAAAACCGAATTGTGTAAGGCGCTGTTTGGCGCAACTAAAAGCCGCATCAATCGTGGCGAGCTGAATAACCAGCCGTGGCGGCCGCACGATCCGGCCGATTCGGTGATACGCGGTCTGGCGCTGGTGCCGGAAGAGCGGCGCAAAGAGGGCATCTTTGTTGACGAGCCGATCAGCATGAACCTCGCCATCAGCGCGGGTAACAGCTTTTCACGCTGGGGAGTGTTTGGTCATCGCCTGGCCTGGCGCTGGGCGGAAGAGGTGATTGCCCGCGTCGGCATTCGCACTACCGGCCCGGCGCAGACGCTGCGCCGCCTCTCTGGCGGTAATCAGCAAAAAGTTGCCATTGGGAAATGGTTGCGTGGCAACGCTAACGTCGTGATTTTCGATGAGCCGACCAAAGGCGTGGATGTGAAAGCAAAGACCGATCTGTTCCAGTTGATTGACGGACTGGCTCGGGAAGGGAAAGGCGTAATTTATGCATCGGGCGAATTCGCCGAGCTGGTTGGACTGTGCGATCGGATTTGTGTGCTGTGGGACGGGCGCATCGTAGCAGAAGTGGCGGGTAAGGAGGCCCGTGAAGAGACATTACTTTATTATTCCACCGGAGGAACGGCGCTGTGAGTAAGGCCCTGTCAGTCAATGCGGCGGTAACGCCCCGCCAGCAGTTTTTTGATTTTCTGTATAAATGGGGCATGTTGCTCACCGTGGTCTTGTTGATCGCGATTTTTGGCCTCGCGTCGAACAACTTCCTCGACCCGTTTAACATTATCAACATCTTACGCTCAATCGCTATTGTGACGGTGATTGGGGTGGGCGTCTCGATTTCGCTGACTATCGGCGGCTTTGATCTCTCCGTGGGTTCGACGGCTTCGCTGGCGAATGCGCTGGTGATTTCGCTGTTCGTCTGGTACGGCTTCGGCACGACGGAGGCCATCGTTATTACCCTGGCTCTCTGTACGCTGGTCGGCCTGTTCAATGCTTTTTTGATTGTGGTGCTGCGTATTCCCGACATGTTGGCAACGCTCGGCAGCCTGTTTGTTATTCAGGGCGTAGCGATGACTTACAGCTACGGCGGCTCGATCACGGAAAATATGGTGCTGCCGAGCGGCGATATGGCGGAAGGGACGATTCCGGCCGCTTTTAGTCTGCTTGGCCAGGTGCCGACGATCGTGATCATTATGCTGGTGGTGACGGTAGTGGCGCAGCTTGGCCTGTCGCTAACTACGCACGGCCGCCGGATGTACGCCATTGGCGGTAACCCGGAAGCGGCGCGCCTCTCGGGTATTCGCACCACGCGCTATAAAGTGGCGGCGTACGTTATTGCCTCGTTGCTGGCGGGCCTTGGCGGCATTCTGCTCGCCTCGCGCATTGGCTCTTCGCAGGTGAATGCGGGCAGCGGTTATTTGATGGATGCCGTGGCAGCGGCGTGGATCGGCTTTTCGCTCGCCGGTTCCGGCAAACCGAATGCGCTCGGTACGCTGGTGGGCGCGGTGATCCTTGGCGTGTTGCAAAACGGGCTAGTGATGCTGTCGGTGCCCTACTATGCGATGGACATTATTAAGGGGCTGGTGCTGGCCGGTGCTCTTGCGTTGACTTACTTCCAGCGTCGTTAATTTTCAGGGGAAAACAGACATGAAAAAAATTGCACTCTCACTGTTAGCGCTGGGGTTACTGAGCGCGCTTCCGGGCCATGCGACTACGCCAGCACCGGTGCCGGATGCCATCGCCAATCACAACGGCCCGGTGCGCATTGCGCTGATCCGTAACCTTGGCTCTGACGATAACACTACGCAGTTCGTCTCCGGCGCCTTACAGGAAGGTAAAAAACTCGGCTTTAAAATCAGTACTTTTTTGAGCAATGGCGACGATGCCAAATTCCAGGACTTTGTAAACCAGGCGATCAGCCAGAAGTATGACGGCATCATCCTGTCGCAGGGCCGCGATCCCTATTCCACCGATCTGATTAAAAAAGCGGTGGCTGCCGGGATCAAAGTGTCTGTGTTCGATACCGCTGTTAACGGGGAGATTCCTGGCGTGACCGTCACCCAACAAGATGACGCCTCTCTGACCAAACTTTCGTTCGACGCGCTGGTAAAAGATTTCAACGGCAAAGCCAATATTATCAAACTGTGGGTCGCCGGTTTCCCGCCGATGGAGCGTCGTCAGGCGGCTTACACCGAGCTGCTGAAAGCCAATCCGGGCATTAAAGAGCTGGAATCCATCGGCGCGGTATCTTCCGATGTGCAGGGCGATACGGCTAACAAGGTCGGCGCGGTGCTGGCCAAATATCCGAAAGGTAAGATTGATGCTATCTGGGGCACCTGGGATGCCTTCAGCCAGGGCGCGTATAAGGCGCTGAAAGAGAATGGTCGCACGGAGATCAAACTCTACAGCATCGACATTTCCAACCAGGATCTGCAACTGATGCGCGAAGCTAACAGCCCGTGGAAAGTGAGTGTGGCGGTGGATCCGAAGCTGATTGGCGCGACTAACGTACGCCTGGTTGCCAACAAGATTGCCGGTGAGCAGACGCCTGCAACCTACGACTTTAAAGCGGCGGCAATCCCGCAGGCGCTGCTGGCAAGCCAGCCGGGTGCGGTGAACGTCGCGTCGCTTGGCAAAATCATTCCGGGCTGGGGCCAGACAGAAGACTTTATTGCGCCGTGGTTCGCGACGCTGGAAGCGAAAAACAAATAATACACAGGCCGGATAAGGAGCAGCCGCCATCCGGCATTTTAACATCCGGCAGTGGATAGGATTAATCATGGCAACTGAACTTCCGCGTCCCGAATACAGCCGCAATATGCGGTTGATTGGGCACAGCGATCAGGGGGGACGCCCGGATGGTGTCCAGTTGATGGTGCATCGCGGCTTTGCGTATATCGGCCATATGGTGTCGCAGGGTTTTTCTATTATTGATGTCCGCGACCCGAAAAACCCGAAACCCGCAGGCTACGTACCTGCGCCGCCGGGCACCTGGAATGTGCACTTACAGGCGCATGACGATCTGCTGCTGGTGATTAATGCCCGCGATCTCTTCGCCGATGCGCGCTTTGCCGATGAAAAGGTTTACTACACCCGCTCGGTAGGTGACACAGTCAGCGATGTGCAGGATAAAGGCTGGAGCGCCGGGCTGCGCATTTTTGATATCTCTACGCCGGATAAACCGCGCGAGATCAGCTTTCTGTCGCTTGATGGCATTGGTATCCACCGCATCTGGTACGTCGGCGGGCGCTGGGCTTATGTATCGGCGCTGATCGACGGTTTTACCGACTATATTTTTCTGACCATCGATCTGGCTGATCCGCGTAAGCCGCAGGTCGCCGGGCGCTGGTGGCTACCGGGCATGAATCAGCAGGTCGGAGAAATACCAACATGGCCGGAAGGAAAACGCTATGCGCTGCACCATGCGATTATCAGTGGTGACACCGCCTACGGAAGCTGGCGCGATGGCGGCTTAACGCTGCTGGATGTGAAAGATCGCACCCAGCCGAAGCTGATCAGCCATCGAAACTGGAGCCCGCCGTTTGGCGGCGGTACGCATACTGCGTTACCGCTACCGGATCGTGATCTGCTGGTGGTGCTGGATGAAGCAGTGCTCGACAATCAGGAAGATGGCGAGAAGCTGATCTGGCTGTTTGATATTCGTGAGCCGTCGAACCCGGTCAGCATTTCAACCTTCCCGCAGCCTGACGAGACGGATTATGTGGCAAAAGGGGCGCACTTCGGCCCGCACAATCTGCACGAAAACCGTCCCGGCAGTTTTATCAGTTCGACGCTGATTTTCGCCACCTACCAGAACGCCGGTGTCCGTGCTTACGATATTTCCAACCCGTATCGTCCGGTGGAAACTGGCGCGCTGGTGCCTGCTGCGCCCGCGAAGATGATGGATATCCGGCCAGGACGCCCGCGTGTGATCCAGTCGTGCGATGTGTTTGTTGATGCTCAGGGGATTATCTACAGCACCGATTATAACGGTGGGTTGTCAGTGATTGAGTATCTGGGATAAATCACAGGCTGGATTCAGCCTACGTTGCAGCAACATGTTTGCCATTTTTATGCATGAGTCATGCAGCGATGGGGTTGTGTCCCCGCTCGAAATCGGCGAACCGAAGCTCAGATGACAAGGTCTGGACGCCAGGGAAGGCGGCCAGAGGCGAGTCGAGACACGATGTCGAGTCGAGCCGACCGCAGGCAGATGTGCGGGAGGTGAGTGCAGTGCGCAGCACCGATTTCCCCGCGGGGCCGCGGGGGATTGAAAAGGGGGAGCGCGGCGGCGCCCCCTTTTCCCGTTCACGTTCCACAACAGATTATGTGTCTGCCAAACTCGTAGTGAACGGAACAATTCATCAGATGCCAGATTGGCTGTTTTGCCGGATGGTGCTGACGCTTATCCGGCCTGCAAATCCGGGCTATATGTCAGGCCGGAGCGTTACGAATACTGGCGCACCCGCGCGATCAGCTCTTCCACGCTATCAATGCGTTCGGCAATCACGATCAGCGCTTTGCCGAGCGAAATAGCGTGACGCAGGCATTCGTGGCGCATCTCTTCATCTTTAATGGTGTCGATATCCGCTACATGTGACAGCCCGACGCTACGGCGAATCAGTTCAGTACCGCAAAAACCAATCGCATCGGCCCACACCTTTTTCAGGAAAGCAGAAGCATAACCGGGCTGCGCCAGCGCAACGTCGCGGGTTTTTTCCGTTGCCAGCGCCTGGAAGCGCTCAGCAAACGTTGCCCACAGCGTCTGAATATCGTCGAGGCGCTGTTCGCGCGCTGCGGCGGCATCGCGAATGCCCAGATGCCCCGGCAGACCACAATAGTTGAGCAGCAGGTTGCCAATGGCTGTACCGACGTCAAAACCGATCGGCCCGAAATAGCCAAACTCAGCATCGATAGCTTTCAGGCTGCCATCGGCCACAAAAATCGATCCGCTGTGAATATCGCCGTGCAATAGGGCTTCGGCGTGAGAGAGGAAACGGTGCTTCAGCGCCGCGACCGCCAGTTTGAGCTGCGCGTCGTCGCGCAGGGCGGCAACATCCGCTTCCAGCGCCGGCGGATAATTGTTGCGCTCGTGGATCTGATACGGATCGTTGAAGAACAAATCTTCGGTGATCTCGCACATTTCTGGATTAATAAACTGCGCCACCTGCGCTTTTTTCTGATGCGGATGCAGGGAGAAATCGCTGGTGTGGAACAGCGTTTGCGCCAGGTAGTTGCCGAGTTGCGTGGCCGCCTGCGGGTAATAGACATTGGCGATCAGTTCGCCGCGCCAGATCTTATGGTCAGAGAGATCTTCCATCACCATTACCGCCAGTTCCGGGGCGAAGTGGTGGATTTTCACCGTATGTTGCGGGCTGTGCTGGTAGTGTTCCACCAGCGTTTGCGCTTCCAGCCTGGCTCTGTCCAGCGTCAATGGCCAGGATTCGCCAACGCAGCGCACGTAAGGCAGCGCCTGTTTCACGATGATACGGCTGACGCCCTGTGCGTCGAAAATTTTAAATACCAGATTGAGGTTACCGTCGCCCACCTCCTGCGCGTCCACTAGTTCAGACGGGTTGTCCAGGCCGCCAAATTGTTGTGCATACGCCACGGCATCACGGGCGGAAAAGGTACGGTATTGCGACATTGCCTCGATCCTCTTTTTGCTAATTAAGCCATTTAGACGTCTATACATCTGAATGTCATCCTGACACAATACGACACAACAACGCAACAGGGATTTAACGATATGCATGCATTACAGACCACCAGCCTGCGAGTCGCCGACAATCATTTATTTATTCTCGACCAACAGGCGCTTCCGCAGGAGAAACGCTGGCTGTCGGCGGATACGGTAGCGGAACTTGTCGACCATATTCACGCTTTGCGCGTGCGCGGCGCGCCGTTGATTGGCCTCTCCGCCAGCTTGTTACTGGCGCTGCTTGCTGAACAGGGAGCAAACCGCGACCAGTTAGCGCAGGCGCTGGAAACGCTGCGCGCTGCGCGCCCGACGGCGGTCAACCTGATGAACAACCTTGATCGCATGAAGCAGGCTCTGGCGCAGCAGGCGTTTGTTCCGGCACTGACGGCGGAAGCGCTGCGGCTGGTCGATGAAGATAAACAACTATGCGACAGCATTGCGCGGGCGGGCAGCGCGCTGGTCACAGCTGGTAGTCGCCTGTTGACGCATTGCAATACCGGCGGGCTGGCGACAGCGGGTGTCGGTACGGCGCTCGGTGTTATTGCGCTGGCGCATCAGCAGGGCAAAGTGGCGAATGTCTGGGTGGATGAAACCCGTCCACTGCTGCAGGGCGGCCGTCTGACGGCATGGGAACTCGGTGAACTGGGCGTGCCTTACCGGTTAATTACCGATTCGATGGCCGCCAGCCTGATGGCAAAAGGGCAGGTGGATGCGGTGTGGGTCGGCGCTGACCGTATTGCTGCCAACGGCGATGTGGCGAACAAAATCGGCACCTATTCACTGGCGGTGCTGGCGAAGTTCCACAATGTGCCGTTCTATGTTGCCGCTCCGCAGACCACGCTCGATCCACTGTGTCCGAATGGCGATGCGATTCCGATTGAGCAGCGTGTGGCTGCGGAAGTGACTGGCGTGGCGGGCAGTTTCGGCGCAGTGCAGTGGGCGCCGGAGAGTGCGCAGGTCTACAACCCGGCGTTTGATGTGACACCCGCGGCGCTTATCAGCGGCTGGGTGCTCGACAGTGGCGTAGTAACGCCAGCGGAGGTGGCAAACGGCGCGTTTCAGCCGAAATAACACTTACTTCAAGCTGCATGTGCGTTGGCTTTTTTATTCGGCTCATCCCTGAGCCTTACCCCTTCGGGGCCGCTGCTTACAGCGTTCAAATCTGCTCCCGGCATTCATTTAGTTTAACATGATAATAATTATTAGAATCATTACAATCCAACTCTCAGCAAGGTTGTTTTTATGCAAGGAAAATCCATCAGTAAGCTGGTTCTCGCCGCTTTTCTCGCCGTTCCGTTGCTGGCACACGCTACACAATATCCCCTGACTGTGACCGATTTTTCCGGCCAAAAAGTGACCATTGTGCATGAGCCGCAACGTGTGATCTTGCAGGATGGCCGCGACATTATGTCGATGGCGCTGCTCGATCGTGACGATCCGTTTAAACGGCTGGTGGCATGGAACAACCTCGCGAAAAAACAGGATGTTGCCACCTGGGAGATGTTGAAAACCCAGTGGCCGGAAGCGACCGGCATTATGGATATGGGCTTTAGCGATAAAGGTAACGTCGATCTGGAAAGCGTGCTGGCCAAACAACCGGATCTGATGGTCGCCCAGCTACGGGCTAAACCGGCGCTCGCAGATAGCGGCGTGCTCAGCAAGCTGGCGGCGCTGCATATTCCGGTGCTGTTTATCGATTACGAAGTCAATCCGCTGAAAGATACCGCTTCCAGCGTCGATCTGCTGGGAAAAGTGTTGAACCGCGAGAGCAATGCAGCGGCGTATACCACCTACTATCGCCAGCAATTAACTGCCATCGAACAAAAAACCGCGACTATCAAACCGCAGGCGAAAGTGTTTGTTGAAGCACTGGCCGGTAACACCGATACCTGCTGCTTTACCCATGGTCACAGCGGCTGGGGCGGGCTGGTGGAAGCTGTCGGCGCGAAAAATATCGGTTCTGAATTGCTGCCGGGCGCCAGCGGTTTTATCGCGCTGGAGAAGGTGATTAGCGAAAACCCGGATGTTTACATCATGACTGGCTCGAAACGCGGTAACAGCCAGGTACTGCCGCTGGGGCTGAAAACCTCGCCGCAGGAGGTGAATGCCCAGGCACGGGTATTGTTGCAGCGTACCGGCGTTGGCCAGATCCCGGCTGTGGCGGCGAAACACGTTTATGGCGTTTATCACCACTTCTATAACCATCCGTACAACATTGTGGGGATGCAGTATCTGGCGAAAGATATCTATCCGCAGGCTTTCGCGGATCTCAACCCGGATGCGACGTATCACCACATCATCAAAAACTTCACCAAACTGCCGGACGACAATTTCGTCTTTAGCTGGCAGCAGAGTAAATAACCGTGAGTACAACCCTTGAAGCGGGGGCATCGCAGACCGACGGCCTGATGCTCAACTACCGCGCGATTTTGCGCCGCCGCGTCAGCCTGCTGGCGGTGCTGGCGGTATTGATTATGGCGTCGATGTTGCTCGATTTTACCCTTGGCCCGTCGGGCCTGCCGCTGGATACGCTGTGGCATACGCTGATTGATCCGGGCAGCGTCGATGCCGGAACGCGGGTGATTGTCTGGGATATTCGCATGCCGTACGCGCTGATGGCGATTATCGTCGGTCTGACGCTCGGCCTTGCCGGTGCGGAGATGCAGACCATTCTCAATAATCCGCTTGCCAGCCCGTTTACGCTTGGCGTTTCGTCGGCGGCGGCGTTCGGCGCGGCGCTGGCGATCGTGCTCGGTATTGGTATTCCGGGCATTCCGGCGCAATGGTTTATCTCGGCAAACGCCTTTATATTCGCACTGCTGGCGGCGCTATTGCTGGATGGCATCACCCGCTGGACGCAGGTAGCGACCTCCGGTGTGGTGCTGTTCGGCATTGCGCTGGTGTTCACCTTTAACGCGCTGGTGTCGATGCTGCAATTTATTGCCAACGAAGATACTTTGCAGGGGCTGGTGTTCTGGACGATGGGCAGCATTGCCCGCGCCTCGTGGGAGAAACTCGGCATTCTGCTGCTGGCGCTGGCGGTGATTATGCCGCTGTCGATGCTCAGCGCGTGGAAGCTCACGTCGCTGCGCCTCGGCGAAGACCGGGCCATCAGCTTCGGGATTAACGTGCGCCGTCTGCGGCTGGCAACGCTGCTGCGCGTCAGTATCCTGTCGGCATTGTCGGTGGCATTTGTCGGGCCGATTGGCTTTATCGGCCTGGTGGCGCCGCATATTGCGCGTCTGCTGTTTGGCGAGGATCACCGCTTTTATCTGCCGGGTAGTGCGCTGCTTGGCGCGCTGGTGCTGTCGCTGGCGTCCATCGTTTCGAAAAATCTGATCTCTGGCGTCATTATCCCGGTCGGTATTGTCACCTCTCTGGTGGGCGTACCGTTCTTTATCACCATCATCGTGCGTCACCGGGGGAGTGTATGAGCCACAGTGGTCTGAGCCTGCGCGGGTTTGGTGCGGGCTATCACAAACGGCAGATTATTCACGATCTGAATATCGCTGAACTGCCGCGCGGCAAAGTCACTATTTTGCTGGGGCCGAACGGCAGCGGGAAATCGACGTTGCTACGGGCGATGGCCGGGTTGAACAAAGCCGAGGGCGAGTTGCTGCTGGATGATGTTGACCTGCTGAGCCAACCGTTTGCCAAACGAGCAGAGCAGGTGGTCTACCTGCCGCAGTCGTTACCGGCGGGCGTGCATCTGCATGTGCTGGAGTCGATCATCGTCGCCCAGCGCGCCTCTGGCGGCCTGCACAGCGCAGCAAAGCAGGCGGAAGTGATGACGCTGTTGCGCCAACTCGGAATCGAACATCTGGCGCTGCATTTTCTCGATCAGCTTTCCGGCGGGCAGAAACAACTGGTGGGGCTGGCACAGTCGCTGATCCGCCAGCCATCGCTGCTGCTGCTGGATGAGCCGCTGAGTGCGCTGGATCTCAACTATCAGTTCCATGTCATGGATCTGGTGAAGCGCGAAACGCAGCAACGCGACATTGTCACGGTGGTGGTGGTACACGATATCAATATCGCTCTGCGCCACGGCGACCATGTATTGATTCTGAAGCAGGGCAAGCTGTTAGCTAACGGTAAACCTGATGAGGTGATCACCCCGCAAAGTCTGGCGCAGGTCTATGGCGTGCGTGGGCGCGTGGAACCCTGTTCGCAGGGGATGAAACAGGTGATTATCGACGGGCTGACTGACGTGGCGCACTGACCGTTACGCCAGTTGCGCCATCCATTTGCTGTGCTCCTCGGCGAGCATCTGCGTGGCCATTTGCAGAAAAGTTTCTACCGCTGCCGGGCGGTGTCGGCCGCCCGGGACCTGAATCTGTAGCGTGCGCTGACTGAGCGAGGTGTTATTGATGGCCTTCAGCGTCATTGCATCCAGTCGGGCGCGCCACAGCACGCTGAAATGGCTGCATACGGTAATTGCCTGCGCGGTATGGCGGGTAAACTCATACAACGCCGAGAAGTTATTGCTACTGAACGCCGGTTCCAGAAAGGTGCCCGCCATCCGGCAGGAGAGATCGAACAACTGGCGAATCGTCGTTCCGGCTTCCGGCAGCACCAGCGGGTAGTGATGCAGAGCGTCGAGGGTGACACTCGTCTGTTGCGTTAGCGGATGTCCGGCATCAAGCAACAGCAAAACCGGCGCGGGCCATGCGGCAATGATCTCCACCTCGCGCTCCGGCGCAAGGCTGAACTGAAACGCGATATCGCACTCGTTATGGCGGATCCACTGCGCTACCTGCAACGCTGTGCCAACCTGCAAATCAAAATTGACACCAGGATGCTGCTGGCGAAAACGTGCCAGCAAGCCGGGCAACAGATCAAACGCCATGCCGTCGGTGCAGGCAATGCGCACCAGCGCTTTGCGTACCGCTTTTAGCCCCTGAATTTCCGCCAACGCAAACTCCATGTCGCGCATGCTTTTACGCACATGATTAGCCAGAATTTGCCCGGCATCGGTCAGCACCATCCCGCGCGCATGGCGCTCAAACAGCGTGACGCCAAGTCGCGCTTCCAGCTTCTGGATCTGTCGGCTAATGGCAGAGCCCGCGACAAACAGTTGCTCGCTGGCGGTACTCAGCGAGCCGGAAGTCGCCACCGCGAAAAAGTAGCGCAGTTCATTGGTCAGCATCGTGATTTCCTCCTTTGCCCTGGGATTGTGCAGTTTACCCTTATCAAAAAAGCAATGCCAAATTGCAATTATTATTATTGTGGCAACGCTCTGTTCTGGTTTAGAACAAAAAGACAACAACAGATATTTGCGCCACCGGCAGCAAATCAGACAGGGCAAACTATATGACAACACAACAAATTATTGCGCAGGCGCTGGCGTGGTTTGATAGCGGCCACTTCAAAGAGGCACTTGCCGCACGGGTGGCGATCCCCAGCGAGAGTCAACACACCGATCGCGACGAAGCATTACGCCGTTATTACGACGAGGCATTTGTTCCGGCGTTTCACGAAATGGGTTTTCAGACTGAAATCATCGCCAATCCAGTGAACGCGGCACGGCCTTTTTTGCTCGCCAGCTATCAGGAAGACCCCGCTTTGCCGACGGTGATGTGCTACGGCCACGGCGATGTGGTGTTTGGTGATGATGCCCGCTGGGCCGAAGGTCTTTCGCCGTGGACGTTGACCGAACTCGATGGAAACTGGTACGGGCGTGGTGCGGCGGATAACAAAGGCCAGCACTCGGTGAATCTGGCGGCGCTGGCGCAGGTGTATCACGCACGGAACGGGCGTTTGGGTTTTAACTGCGTCTGGCTGTGCGAGATGGGCGAAGAGATAAGCTCGCCGGGGCTCGCAGAGGTGTGCAAGCAGTTAAAAACGCGCCTTAACGCCGACCTGTTTATCGCCTCTGATGGCCCGCGCCTGAGCGCCGATCGTCCGACACTGTTTCTTGGCTCGCGCGGTTGCGCCAACTTCCGTCTGACCATTGATGCCCGTGCCAAAGATTACCACTCCGGTAACTGGGGCGGCTTGCTGAGCAACCCTGGTACGCAACTGGCGAACGCCATCGCCAGCCTGGTGGACGGCAAAGGAGAAATCCAGATTGCCGCATTGAAACCGCCCGCGTTGACGCCGGAACTGAAAGCGATCCTCGCGGAGATCACGCCCGCGCGCGGTAAAAACGATCCGGCTATCGATGCAAACTGGGGCGAACCGGGCTTAACCGCTGCCGAGAAACTATTTGGCTGGAACACGCTGGAAGTGTTGTCGTTCCTCACTGGCAACCCGGCACAGCCGATGAACGCCATACCCGGCCAGGCGACGGCGGTCTGCCAGCTACGTTTTGTTGTCGGCACGGACTGGCAACAACTGGAACACGCGCTACGTGCGCATCTTGATGCGCACGGCTTTTCAATGGTCACCATCAGCGAAGTGCGTGGCACGCCAGCAACCCGCTTTGACCCGACCGATCCGCTAGTACACTGGGTGCTGGAGGCGATGGCGGAAACCTGCGCCAACAAACCGGCGCTGCTGCCAAATCTCGGCGGCTCCTTGCCCAACGATGTGTTCGCCGGAATTTTAGGTCTGCCGACGTTGTGGGTGCCGCACTCTTATCCGGCCTGTGGCCAGCATGCGCCGGATGAGCATCTGCCGGTCGCCATCGCCCGCGAAGGGCTGGCGATCATGACACGTTTATTCTGGGATTTAGGCGAGCAGGGCGCAGAACTGCTGGCGCGCCATCGCCTGCATCAGGCTGGAGGTGCACAATGAGTACGCTGGCTCGTGAAATGGAGCAGGGCAGTACTCGCCCGAGCCTCTATAAAACCCTTTTTGCCACCTGTATTGGCAACGCGCTGGAGTGGTTTGATATTGCGGTTTACGGTTTTTTTGCCAGCTATATCGCGCATGCGTTCTTCCCGACCGCTAACCCGACGGTGTCGCTGCTGCTGGCCTTTGGCAGTTTTGGCGTTGCCTTTCTGATCCGCCCGCTGGGCGCGATTGTGCTGGGGGCATATGCCGACAAACACGGGCGCAAGGCGTCGCTGCTGCTGTCGATCAATTTGATGATGCTTGGTGGCGCGATGATCACGTTTATGCCCGGCTATGCCACGCTGGGCGTTGCCGCACCACTGTTGATTCTGGTCGCGCGGTTGATTCAGGGCTTTTCGGCGGGCGGCGAGTTTGGCAGTTCGACGGCGTTTCTGGTGGAACACTTTCCCGAACGCAAAGCCTTTATCGCCAGTTGGCAGTTTGCCACGCAGGGCGCGAGCACATTGCTGGCCTCCGCGTTTGGTCTGGGGCTGGCGCAGTGGCTGACAGCGGAGCAGTTGCAGGCGTGGGGCTGGCGAATTCCGTTTGCCTTTGGTCTGCTGATTGGCCCGGTCGGGCTATGGATCCGCCGCCATGTTCATGAATCGGCAGCTTACGCTCAGGCAGAAAAACCTGCGCATCCGGTGAAACTGCTGCTCGGCGCGCAGAAGCGACTGGTGTTGCTGGCGATTGGTCTGATGGTGGTTTCGACGGCGATCAACTATATGCTCAACTACGTGCCGACGTGGGCGACGAAAAGCCTCGGTTTGCCGCCGTCCTCCGCGTACAGCGCCACGTTACTGGCCGGGGTGATCCTGACGGTAGTCACGCCGATTGGCGGCCTGCTGGCTGAACGTGTGGGCCGCGTGAAGTTGCTGTGGGTAGCGCTGGTGCTGATGGCGTTCACGCTACTGCCCGCCTTCTGGCTGACCAGCCTGAATGTCACGTCGCTGTCACTGGCTTTGTTGGTAGGCTGGATGGCACTGCTGAAATCGATCTACTTCTCGACCATTCCGTCATTGATGGCCGATATCTTCCCGGTTTCGACCCGCGCCAGCGGTATGTCGATCAGCTATAACGTGGCGGTGACGGTGTTTGGCGGTTTCGCGCCGTTTATCTGTACGCTGCTGATCAGTGCCACCGGTAGCCACTTCGCACCGGGGTTGTATCTGATGGTGACGGTATTCCTCAGCGTAATAGCACTGTGGCAAGCGCAGAAACAACATCGGTAGCTCAACCTTCAGGGCGTTGTGCATATTCGCGCAGCGCCCCGGCGTAAGGCACCGTGCGCGCATCCGGGTGTTGCGCAATACAGTTGAGCAGCACGCTGACCGCCTGTTGATGTTCACCGAGATTGTGCAGACACAAAGCATAAAATAGCCGCACTTCCGTAGCCTGCGGCCAGCGGGCAAGGATCTCTTCAAACAGGGTTTTTGCCTGCACATACTTCTCCAGGCAGCGCAACGTTGAGGCCAGGCCAAAGCAGGCTTCAAATTCATCTTCCCCTGTCAGCCCTGCCTCCAGTGCGGCGCGGTACCACTGTTCTGCTTCCTGCTCATTACCTTCGTTATCATACGACCAGGCGATATTCAGCAACGCCTGCGCGCGTAGCGCCGGTTCCGCGACAAGCGCTTTCAGCGCCTGGCGGCTTTGTTCGTACTCACCCTGTTTTCGTAGTGCAATTGCTGACTGTATTCTGTTATCCATCTTTTCTTTACCTATTAGGCCAACAACATAGTGCAGCAAACTCATCGTAATAAAGAATCAAGGAAAATCCTATATTTTTAAAACTGCTGGTGAAGCAACAAGGGATGTTTTAATATTGCTATTAATTTGTAGTCATAATGAAATTGCGCTGAGTTTAATTAGCGTCTATAAATTGTATTTCTTATTTGCTTTTTTTGGCTCACACAGCAAAGGTAATCATTATGGTCTGGATTGCATTGATTTTCATTGCAATCATAGCTGCTTTCGTCATTTTTGTTATAAAACAAAGAGATTCAATGGATGTCATGAAATTCATTGATTTACTTTATAAAGATAATGATGACACGCGGCGGTGATAAAATGAAAAGTAAATCGCTGATAAATTCATTCTGGCTGGTTATGGAAAAAATCATTTCCATGGTTGGTCTTTTTTTGGTCAGCGCTTTTGTTGCTAAATATATTGGCCCGGCGCTGGTGGGAAAAATAGCATTGGCTGTAGCCAGCTTTCAAATTGTGATGGTGGTTGCACAATTTGGTAGTGAAAATATTATTATCAGACGGTTGTCGAGGAATATCTATTCTGGCGTAGTGCTGGCCAGAATATCACTGCTATTACGTTCGGGTATTTATATTATTGTTGCGCTTCCCGTACTCTGGTACAGCCACAGTAAAGATATGATTGAATTTGTCTTTTTTTGCTCGGTGGCGGTGGCCAGCTTTTTTACCACCATTGATGTTGTTGCCACCTACAATGACACGACGCTGAATTCAAAAATCAATGCGGTTTTCAACGTAGTCGGATTGATTGCGGCGCTGATACTGCGCTTTTTTATTGCCGAACTGAAATTAAATCCTTTATTACTCACCATTCCGATTATCGTGACAACGGTATTGCCTTTTCTGCTTCGGTTGCTCCATTTTGCCAGAAATGGCAATAAAAAAACGCTGGCGGAGAAAACAAAGAAACCGGCAACTTACCTGAAGTATCTGGTTATTACCGGCAGTTCGATGTTGATTGCTAATATTTCCGTAGCGATATATCCACGTATTAATTTGTTTTTTCTCTCGGGGTTAAGTGATGCTCATCAATTAGGCATCTACTCCGTGGCGGTCACGTTAGCCACCTCGTGGAGCTTTGTCGTGCTGGCGCTGGTGACTTCCTATTTTCCGGCTGTCTACAATGAAAAAAATGAGAGCGCGGCGGCACTGAAAGCCACAGAACTGAATATTGTGATTGCGGCGATTTCTTTGTGCGTGATTGTCGGTTTTGCTGCTGTGGGTAAAATGTTTATTAGTCTGTTGTATGGTCCGGCATTTGCCGATGCCTGGTTACCGGCGCTGATTTTATGTGTTGGCACGATGCTTTCCACGATGGGCGCTATTTCGTCACGTTATATTTTAAAGACCTCGGGCTACCGTTATCTCTCCTGTAAATCGTTCATTGCGCTCATCTTGTGCGTGCCGCTGTCGTTCTTTTTTATCACCTATGAAGGGATTGTCGGTGCCGCCGTCTCGGTGGTGGTGCTGGAGTTTATCTCGCTAACACTGCTGAACTACGGCTACAAAAAAGGCACCGTGCTGAAAATGCACCTGCTGATGTTTGGCGCGTTACCTGGCATGGTGCGAAGGATCTTGTGACATCGGCCGGAAAGCCATAGCTTTCCGGCGTGTCGCGCAATCAGGCTGTTTCTTCTTTGTAGCCCAGCGCGTGGGAAATCGCTCTGGCAGTATCTTTCAGCGCTGCAAGCAGACGCGCTTCACCTAATAACTCCAGCCGCGAGGTGGAGAACGAAATGGACAGCGCAGGCCACCGTGAACGGTATAAACACCTTTCATCGGTGTTGCCATTGGTGAGAACCTCGACTTTGCCCTGCGCTTCGCGCCACTGCTGTGGCTCGTTGAGCCAGTAAAAATCGCCCGACATGTTTTGCTCCTTTTATCCTGTTTTGGGATAAAAAGACAATGGGTGGATATTCGATTTTGGGATATTTATCATGGAATCGATCGTATGGCATCCGTCTATTCAGAAGAGTATCAGCGCGTGATCACCGCGTTAAAAAAAGCACGTAAAGAACGAGGCATCACTCAGGCGCAACTTGCCGAAGCGCTGGGTCGCCCACAATCTTTTATCGCCAAAATCGAGAGTGGTGAAAGAAGATTAGATGTGGTGGAGTTTGTGCATTTGGCGAGATTGGTGGGGCTGGAGCCGGGGGATATATTGCAGGGGATACGTTAACGAACAGCGTTACCCACCGCTGCTGGAGATAGCTTACTCTTTGAACAGGCGTTCAGTAGATTTTGTCGGATAGAACAACGAATGCTGGTTGCCATCGGCCAACGGAATGAAGCCCAGCTTTTCATAGAATTTTTTGGCGTTGCCAGTGAGTGCTTCGACAAATAACCCATGTACACCGACGGCAAGTGAGGCGTTGTAAACCACTTGCATGGCATGCGCAACCAGGATTTCTCCCCAGCCGTTTCCCTGCAGTGATTTATCGATAGCGAGCCGACCTAATATGACGCAGGGGACATGGTGATAAGGCACCTTTTTTTGCTGCGTTCTCGTGGGCAGTTGTTCTTTCTCGAAACTGCCGCCAGACAAGGTGTAATAGCCTAAAATGCGCGGCCTGGGCGTTTTTGTTATGAGGAGCCAGGCACGTAAAATTTTGCCATCATGCTGGCGTTTGAGATGGTGGGTTAAAAATGTGTTGAGCGATACCTCACCACAATCAAAATCTCCTGTTTCATACTCTGTCTCTCCTGAGAACATCTCAATGGTCAGGTTGTCCACGGTTCACTCCATGTTTTGCAAACGTTTTGCGGCGCGTTTAAGCTTGTCATTCGGTGCTGGTGGGTTTTCGATAGCATCCATAACCCGGTTCCATGATTCCACGCTGAGAATCAGGCGCCGGTGCTGTTCAATCACTTCCGCAGCACGTTCAGAAGCGCTGTTAACCAGAAACTGTGTGACCGTCTGATTGGTCATTGCCGCCGCTTCTTCGATCATTTTCTTATCCTCATCCGTTAGTCGCAGATCTATGCGCTGTTTTTTCAGTGCGGGCATAGCGGTTTTCTCCCCAGTGGCCTGAATTTATACAGACCAGCCAATAATCTTTATCAGTTTATGTACGGATAATATCCGTACATAACGATAAGATCAGACAGCGCGAATTGCAACCTAAACCGGGTATCTGTCGCAAGGGATGTGAAATGAAAAACCGAGCAGGCTCCCAAAACGTTGACTACACGCCGTGGGAGCCATGTCGGGTTAGCGCAGATAATCTTCCGCGATAATTTTCCGTTCAGTGATTTGATGAAGTTCCATTAGCGCCGGGAGCAGGGTGGCGGTGGATTTTAGCCCGTGACCTAACTGGCACAGACTTTCGCGGGAAAACTCCAGCACGTCGCTGTCGGCAAATGAGACAAAGGTTTTGCCCAGAAAGTGCAGACCGTGGCAAAGCCCGGCGATATGTTCTTCGCAGCCGTTTGCCAGTTGAAAGGTCTCTTCCTCGCTGAGTTGCGAGAGATCCAGTTTCCGGAAAATATCGCGCAGTTCAGAGGAGAGGATATCGGTGTCAGGCAGCATCACACACCTCCTGAGAACCGGAGAGACGAACAGCGGGAAGACAAACAAAAGCGTGAACAGAGAAGGGGTTGGGCTTTAAATACCCGTACGTGGTACCATTGGCAATAGCCATACATTACCTCCATTAATGATGTGGTTAGAGGCCTCGACAGTATTCCTGCACTTCGGGGCGTTGCTTTTTAAATTCACTACGTTGGTGTACATTGAACACCAGCATGTAAAATATACAGGAGTGACAACCAATGTCAACCAAGGACAACCAAAAAGAAAGACACGTTGTGCAACTCCGTCTGGATGCCGATCTATCCGAAAGGCTGGCTATCGCAATGAAAGAAGACGGCGATGACAACAAAGCAGGGTGGATTAAGCGGCTGTTGCGCAGGGAGTTGGATAAACGTGGGATTGGCTCGAAGTGAGGTTGTAACCATCCACTTGGCTGTGTTATGGCGTAAGGCAGATAAAATCTTATAGGTCTAGCAGCGTAAATATTATATGTCTTTGAAAGACAATAAAAGAAACTACGCAGTAGATTAAATAAACAAAAAAGGGACTACTACATAGCGCTCCACTTTTGGCCAGCCCTTTCAGGATTAGCAGTAGGGCTGCTTTCTCTATATAACCGCATAGCATTAGCCTACGATGCTCGGCATACCGCATGTTAGTTACCAGTGGGGCGCGGTATCCGGCTGAGTTATTTAGTTGCAGCACAACATAATCCCATGTAGTGCGAAGGAATAAAATTTATATTTTTCAGTAATATAGAGTTGTTTATAAAAGTCAATATAAAAAGTGTATCATCCTATTCCATACACAAAGAAATCGGAGTAATCTGCTATACAATGTAATTAGAAGTGCTAAGGCATTGTTATTATCAAAAATATATTACATACCTGGATAATAACTTTTGGAAGATTACTGTTGGGGGAGGGAGTGGTACATGCCTGGAATGATGAAAAGGAAATACTATTCGGAGACTATAGACTACACAAAAAGTTTTACAAAGCCACTAAGTTTAATAGCTCAAATATTGCCATATAATTATGATAAGAAATTAATCTTGGATTTATTTATCAAATTTTATCCATGTGAATGGAGCAAGTTAGTACAAAGATATAATTATTATCATGAAAAGGACCTGTTCCTTAAAAAGAATGGAAAAAAAATCAGATACAATCACCTATCGCCCATTCAATTTTTTTATAACTTGGCAAAAGTCAAATATCTTATTTCTTGTGGGCAAATAAATAAACACAAAATGAATTTTGACAGTGAAACACAAAAGCTCATTTGTGAAAGCTTCACCGAAGCGAGAAGAAATAAAATAGATGTTTATACTCATAAGCTTGAAAAAGCAAAAGAGAATTTACAAAAAATAGATCCGTTATATATTGAAGTGTTTATCGCTGCATATCATCAAAAAAGTCGTACAACGAAAGAAAAAATAGAAATATTCAACGAGCTAACGAAATTCTACAGCGATAAAATAATAACTTTTTTCCAAAAAATAAATGACAGTGAACGTAACAACCAAATTCGTAGAATGGCATTTGAACATTTACAAAATATAGGGGTTTATGTAACATTAAGAAAAAACTTCAAAGGAAAGAAAAAAAGTTATATGTTTGAAAAGGATGATTTTAATGTGTCTCCCAAAGATCTGGTCGAACGAATAGAATCAGACTCATTTCAAAATAAAAAAACTTTTGACGTATTCATATCTCATAGCTATTTGGATTCAGAGTTTGTAAAAATAGTCAAAGACGAATTAAATAAACACAACATTACAATATATTGCGATTGGGCTAGCGATAGTGACTTTTTAAGAAGAAAGCTTGCGAGTGAGTATACCTGGATAGTCTTAAAAAAAAGAATAGAACAATCAAGAATAATTTTGTTTTTACAAACAGATAATTCTATATCTCATAATGGACATTACTTGTCGAAATGGATAGAGATGGAAATAAATCACGGGGTAGCCTTATCCAAACCTATGATATGTATCAATATCACAGATATTCAACCAATATTTACCCCACTAAATTTTAATGCTAAAAACAATTCAATTTCCATACAAGACATCCAAAAGGTAAATGTTTTTCAATATCAAAATTAATGATTAAATAAAAATAGGATGAGGAGAATAAATTATGGATAGAGTCAGAGATTCGTTTATAAAACATATATGCAAGGAGCTACAAGATGAAAATGTGGCAATTTTTGCAGGGGCAGGAATGTCAGCTGGTGCGGGCTTTGTAAGCTGGGCTGAACTATTAAGGCCTATTGCAGATGAATTAGGCCTTGATGTTGATAAAGAGCACGATTTGGTGGCTCTAGCTCAATTTCATTGTAATTCTAATGGCAATAATCGCAGTCAACTAAATCAGAGACTCATTGAAGAATTTTCAAGAGATGCAGTTGAAACTGACACTCATCGTATTTTAGCAAGACTACCTATTACTACATACTGGACAACTAATTATGATAAGTTAATTGAAAATAGTTTAATAAAATCAGGGAAGAGTCCTGATGTCAAATATACAAAAGAGCAACTGGCTGTTACTAAACTGAAAAGAGATGCTATCGTTTATAAAATGCATGGTGATATTGATCATGCTAATAGTGCCGTTTTGACAAAAGATGATTATGAAAGATACTACATAAAAATGGATCAGTATCTCTCTGCACTCAAAGGCGATCTTATATCAAAGACATTTATATTTATAGGGTTTAGTTTTACAGACCCTAATCTCGACTATATTTTAAGTAGAGTACGCGTTGCTTACGATGGAAATCAAAGGCGACACTATTGTTTCATTAAATCTATTGATAAAAAAGATGACGAGTCTGATGCTGACTATGAATATAAATGTAGAAAACAGGAATTATTTATTTCTGATCTAAGTCGATTCAATATTAAAACCATCATGGTGGAAAATTATGATGAAATCAGAGAGTTATTAAGACTGATCGAATTAAATTACAAGAAAAAAACTATATTTATCTCTGGAGCAGCACATGAATATGGAAAGTGGAATGAAAATGAATCACATATTTTCATTTCAAATCTTAGTTCAAATTTAATTAGAGATGGCTACAAAATCGTTTCAGGTTTTGGCCTCGGTGTCGGTAGTGCAGTAATTTCTGGAGCATTAGAAGAAGTATATATGAACCAAAATAGTCCGATCAGTGATCAACTATTACTTAGACCATTTCCTCAATCTTCTACATCTCAATCGCTAAAGGTACTTTGGACACAGTATCGGGATGATATGATCTCTCATGCTGGTTTTACATTGTTTCTATTTGGAAACAAAATAACTGATAAAGGTGTTGATTTATCAAATGGCATGCGAGAAGAATATGTAATTTCCAAAGAGAAAAAAAACATTATACTACCAATCGGGTCAACCGGATATATGGCTAAAAAACTATGGGAAGAGGAGTGTCAATTACTTGATAATGATGAAAAGAAAGACAATGAATTTTATCAACTTTTTTTAAAACTTGGTGATGAATCAGCTACTTTAAAAGATGTGTTAGTAAATACTCTGAATATTATAGCTTATTGTGTTAAAAAAGGAGACTTACATGGCTAGGCAATGCTTTTTTAGTTTTCATTACAAACCAGATAACTGGCGAGTATCTCAGGTGCGAAATATTGGTTCAATTGAAGGAAATAAACCCGCACGAGATAATGATTGGGAAACTGTTGTTGGGGGAGGCGACCAAAAAATCAAGGATTGGATCGCTGAACAAATGAAAGGAAGATCCTGTACTGTAATTTTAGCAGGTACAAACACAGCAAATAGAAAGTGGATTAACTATGAGATTGTTGAATCATGGAATAAGGGAATGGGGGTATTGGTTATATACATACACAATTTAAAGGACGTAAATGGTAACCAATCAACAAAAGGAAATAATCCTCTTTCCTATATAACTCATGGCTCTACAAACAAAAAATTATCCGAAATAGCGAAGGCTTATGATCCACCGTACTCTTCTAGTAAAAATGTGTACGATTACATATCCGAAAACATTGAAGACTGGATTGAAGATGCAATAAAAATACGTAACAATAATTAGTGCTGTCATTAAATAAAGCCAACAAAAGGCTCCAGACGGAGCCTCGTTATCCTACGCCAACTTCGGATACCCTGCCGCAATATCACTGCCGGTAAATTGCGCGATCCAGCCTTCGGGATTATCGAAAATCCTGATTGCCGTGAAGTTCGGCTCCGATCCCATATCAAACCAGTGCGGGGTGCCGGCGGGTACGGAAATCAGGTCGTTCTTCTCGCACAGCACCTGGTAGATTTCTCTGCCGATGTGCAGGCAGAACAAGCCCGCGCCTTCAACGAAGAAGCGCACTTCATCTTCACCGTGAGTGTGTTCGTTGAGGAATTTGGCGCGCATCGCCTCTTTTTGCGGGTTGTCGGCGCGCAGGCTGATCACATCCCAGCTCTGATAGCCTTTCTCGGCCACCAGTTGGTCGATGGCGTGCTGGTAAGCGGTGATCACCGTCTCTGGCGTCGGGTTCGCGCCCAGATCGCGGTCGGCCTGCCAGCGCTCAAAACGTACACCTTTGGCGTTTAGCTGCTGCTGAATTTCACTGGCCTCTGTGCTGTGCCACACCGGCGTGCTGGCATCTTTGTCGGTATAAATAGTCAGTGCGCTCATGAAGGGATCTGCTCCGGCTTAATGTTGCTGAAAGAGTGAACCTGGTGATGATGGCTGGCTGCGTCATCATCGTCGCGAATCAGTTGTGTGGTGCGAAAACCTGCCGCTTCGGCGGCATCCAGCTCCTGATGAATATCGGAGAGGAACAGAATGGAAGCGGGCGGTAGCCCAATTTGCGTCGCAATATTGCGGTACGACTGCACTTCCCGTTTCGCGCCGACCAGCGTGTCGAAATATCCGCTGAACAGAGGAGTAATATCACCTTCGTCGCTGTAGCCAAATAACAATTTTTGCGCCGCCACTGAGCCAGAGGAATATACATACAGATCAATGCCCTGCGCTTTCCATTTTTCCAGGGCAGGCAGCACGTCCGGGTAGAGATGGCCTTTGAAATCACCATTTACATAGCCGTCGCGCCAGATGATCCCCTGCAACGCCTTCAGCGCCGTCGATTTACGATCTTCATCCATAAAAGCAAACAGCACCTCAATCAGTTCGGCGGTGGTTGCCTCCGGCTGCGCCACTTCTTCACGCAGATTATTGAGGATGGTGCTGACTGGCTCTTTGTACTGCTCTGCGGTGACAAAACCGGCCAGACGCTCGCGGGCGTACGGGAACAGGACGTTGTGCACAAAGCGGATGTCACTGGTGGTGCCTTCAATATCGGTAACGATGGCGCGGATCATGGTTTCTCCAGCAGGCGACGCTGCATTTCGCATTCAAATAAAAATTCCAGTCCTTCCAGATGGCGACGGGCTTCGGAGACATCGCGCCCCCAGCAGGTTAGCCCGTGGCCGCGCAGCAGAAAACCATAGCGCAGCGGATGCGTCTGCGCGTGGTCGGCAATGCGTGCGGCCAGCGCGTCGATATCCTGATCGTTATCGAAAATCGCTACCGGCACAGTGTCGAGGTGTGTGGTCTGGCCGCTGAGGGATTTTTGCATTTCAAAGCCGTTCAGCAGCAGGGCAGGAGATTTCTCTACTCGCGAGAGCACCGTGGCGTTCACCGTGTGCACATGCAGCACCGCGTTAGCATCGGGGCAGAGGCGATAGATCAGAGTATGCAGGCCAGTTTCTGCTGAGGGTTTGCGGCCAGAGAGCGCATGGTTGTCAGCAATGGAAATCTGCAAAAAATCCGCAGTCGTCAGGCTGCCTTTGTCTTTGCCGGATTCACTCAGCCAGCACCAGTCGGCGTCCTGGCGAATAGACATGTTACCGCCGGTGGCGGGCGCCCAGCCTTTCGCGCCGATCCAGTGGCAGGTGGCGACGAGTTGTTGGAGTTGCAGGTTGTCTGTCATAACCCTTCCCTATAAGGAATATTGTTATCATATAGACGTCTAAGCGTCTTGATTGCCAAATACTAACATCGTGTTATAGTGGCAGCAACACGCGTATTACAAGCAGGCACACAACGATGAGCAATAACGCATTGATTCCGCAAAGTAAACTCCCCGCTTTAGGTACCACTATCTTCACGCAAATGAGCGCGCTGGCGCAGCAGCACAACGCCATTAACTTGTCGCAGGGCTTCCCGGATTTCGACGGCCCGCGCTATTTGCAGGCGCGTCTGGCGTTTCATGTGGCGCAGGGGGCGAATCAGTATGCGCCGATGACCGGTGTGCAGGCGCTGCGCGAAGCCATTGCCGATAAAACAGCGGAACTGTATGGCCATAAACCGGATGTGAACACGGATATTACGGTGACCGCCGGGGCGACAGAAGCGCTGTACGCCGCGATCACGGCGCTGGTGCGTCAGGGCGATGAAGTTATCTGTTTTGATCCGAGCTATGACAGCTACGCGCCGGCGGTGGAACTTTCCGGCGGTGTGCTGAAACGCATTGCCTTACAACCGCCGTACTTTCGCGTTGACTGGCAGCAGTTTGCCGCGCAGTTCAGCGATCGTACGCGACTGGTGATTCTGAATACGCCGCATAACCCGTCAGCAACGGTATGGCGCAAAGCGGATTTTGCCGCCCTGTGGCAGGCCATTGCCGATCGTGAAATCTACGTGCTGAGTGATGAAGTGTACGAGCACATCTGTTTTGCCGAACAGGGCCATGCCAGCGTGCTGGCGCATCCACAACTGCGTGAGCGCGCGGTGGCGGTATCGTCATTCGGTAAAACCTACCATATGACTGGCTGGAAAGTGGGTTACTGCGTAGCGCCAGCCGCTATCAGCGCCGAGCTGCGTAAGGTGCATCAATATCTGACTTTCTCGGTCAATACCCCGGCGCAACTGGCGCTGGCGGATATGCTGCGTGCCGAGCCGGAACATTATCGCCAGTTGCCGGAATTTTACCGCGCGCGCCGCGATGTGCTGGTTAATGCGCTCAGTAATAGCAAGCTGGAGATTTTACCGTGTGAGGGCACTTACTTCCTGCTGGCCGATTACAGCGCGGTTTCTGATCTGGATGACGTAAGTTTCTGCCAGTGGTTGACCAAAGAAGTGGGCGTGGCAGCGATCCCGCTGTCGGTGTTCTGCGCCGATCCCTTTCCGCACAAGCTGATTCGCCTGTGCTTCGCGAAACAGGAATCGACGCTGCTGGCAGCGGCAGAGCGCCTGTGTAAGCTGTAATGTTCCCCGGCGGCGCGATCTGCGTCGCCGTTATTTATCGCCCATAATGGTTTTCAATTTTTCCGCGTCCGGCAAGCCCACTTCCTGCTGTAACACATTATCTTCATTCATGTAGTAAATCGCTGGTGTGGCGTTCGCGCCGAGATCGTCCATGAGCTTCTGGTTGATATTGAGCTTTTTCATCATCTCCGGCGGCACGGATTTCGGCAGCGTCAGCGCCATCTTGCCGTTGGACTGCTCATAATCGTGCCAGATTTTCGCCGGATCTTTCGCGCTCATGATCGCCGCAGCGGCCGCCGGGCTTTCCGGTTTGATCACGCCAACCAGTAACGTGCGCAACTGCACTTTGCCGGACTCTACCCACGGACGCGCCTGCTGCCAGAACTGTTTGCAGTACGGGCAGTAGGGATCAGCGAACATATATACCACGCGCGGCGCCTCTTTTTTGCCATCGAGGATCCAGTCGGCTTTTTCCATCTGCTGCCACAACGCGCGGCCCGCCGGGGCGTAGATCTCTTTGGTGATTAACTTCTCACTGAGGTTGGTGCCCGCCTCGTCGTACATATAACCAGAGATGGCGTGTTTACCGTCCGGCGTGACGTAAATGGTGACGCCCATATCCTGGTATTTGCCGAGATATCCCTTCATACCGCCTGGCGCATCGAAGGATTTGATGATGGTGATGCCTTGTTTTTCTATGGCTTTTACCGGCGCGGGCAGTTCTTCGGCGTGCAGGGTAAGTGGAAGAAAAGTCAGCATTAACAGTCGCTTAAACATAAAAATCCTTAACAATTAAATGGTTAATATTCGACTTAGGGAAAACCTATCACAATCATCGGCAGGATCGCGAAATGAAACGTTGTCGTTAGCCGCCAGCAGTGTTCTAATCAAACAGCTTGATGACCTTTAGGTTATGAGCGCAACGCATAGCCAGCTTGCTGGCGCTGAAGCACCCACGGGTATTTCAGGTATCGAGGCCACCCGTCGCGGTGGCCTTTTTACTTTTGGCAAATCAGTCGTTCACATGGTTGCTCGTTAAGGTCTGTTAGCTAACGCTTATTGATTTGATAAAGCAAACACATTGGCTCTATCAAACAAAGTTCGTTAACTTACACCCCAACGAAAACACGGAGGAAGTATAGATGTCCTTAATTAATACCAAGATCAAACCTTTCAAAAACCAGGCGTTCAAAAACGGTGAGTTCATCGAAGTAACCGAGAAAAATACTGAAGGCCGCTGGAGCGTCTTCTTCTTCTACCCGGCTGACTTCACTTTCGTATGCCCGACTGAACTGGGCGACGTGGCTGACCATTACGAAGAGCTGCAGAAACTGGGCGTGGACGTTTACTCTGTCTCTACCGACACCCACTTTACCCACAAAGCGTGGCACAGCAGTTCTGAAACCATCGCGAAAATCAAATACGCGATGATTGGCGACCCGACTGGCGCCCTGACCCGTAACTTCGAAAACATGCGTGAAAACGAAGGTCTGGCTGACCGTGCCACTTTCGTTGTTGACCCGCAGGGCATCATCCAGGCCATCGAAGTAACCGCTGAAGGCATCGGCCGTGACGCGTCTGATCTGCTGCGTAAAATCAAAGCGGCTCAGTATGTTGCTTCTCACCCAGGCGAAGTTTGCCCGGCTAAATGGAAAGAAGGTGAAGCGACACTGGCTCCGTCTCTGGACCTGGTCGGCAAAATCTAAATTTCCCGGCGTCTTTCACGTCACAGGCAGATCTGTGGCGTGAAATACTGAGGAAATTATGTTGCAAACGGGTGCTTTTGGGGGCCCGTTTTATTCAGCACCATGATGCAAGTTGCATTGATGCAGCCATGAACAACGCGGCTTGCATGATGATGTTTTAAGCGAGGGACCAAAAATGCTCGACACCACAATGAAAACCCAGCTCAAGGCCTACCTTGAGAAACTGACTAAACCTGTTGAGTTGATTGCTACGCTGGATGACAGCGCGAAATCGGCAGAAATCAAAGCACTGCTGGGCGAAATCGCTGAGCTGTCTGACAAAGTCTCTTTTAAAGAAGACAACAGCCTGGCGGTGCGTAAACCGTCATTCCTGATCACCAACCCAGGCTCAACCAGCGGCCCGCGTTTTGCCGGGTCGCCGCTGGGCCACGAATTTACCTCACTGGTGCTGGCGCTGTTGTGGACCGGTGGGCATCCGTCGAAAGAGGCGCAGGCGCTGCTGGAGCAGATCCGCGATCTCGACGGTGATTTTGAATTTGAAACCTATTACTCGCTCTCCTGTCACAACTGCCCGGATGTGGTGCAGGCGCTGAACCTGATGGCCGTGCTGAACCCGCGCATCAAACATACGGCGATTGACGGCGGTACGTTCCAGAACGAAATCACCGATCGCAACGTGATGGGCGTTCCGGCGGTGTTCGTGAATGGTAAAGAATTCGGTCAGGGTCGTATGACGCTGACGGAAATCGTCGCCAAAATCGATACCGGCGCGGAAAAACGAGCGGCGGAAGAGCTGAACAAACGCGACGCTTACGATGTGTTGATCGTCGGTTCCGGCCCGGCGGGTGCGGCTGCGGCAGTCTATTCCGCACGTAAAGGTATTCGTACCGGTCTGATGGGGGAACGTTTCGGTGGCCAGGTGCTGGATACCGTGGATATCGAAAACTACATCTCCGTACCGAAAACCGAAGGCCAGAAACTGGCGGGTGCACTGAAAGCGCACGTATCGGATTATGACGTGGATGTGATTGACAGCCAGAGCGCCAAAAAGCTGACCCCTGCGGCCGTTGAAGGTGGCCTGCATAAGATTGAGACTGCGTCAGGCGCGGTGCTGAAGGCCCGCAGCATCATCATTGCTACCGGCGCGAAATGGCGCAACATGAACGTTCCGGGTGAAGATCAGTATCGCACCAAAGGCGTGACCTACTGCCCGCACTGCGATGGCCCGCTGTTTAAAGGCAAACGCGTGGCGGTGATCGGCGGCGGTAACTCTGGCGTGGAAGCGGCTATCGACCTGGCGGGGATTGTCGAGCATGTGACGCTGCTGGAATTCGCGCCGGAGATGAAAGCTGACCAGGTGTTGCAGGATAAAGTGCGCAGCCTGAAAAACGTTGACATCATTCTGAACGCGCAGACTACCGAAGTGAAAGGCGACGGCAGCAAAGTTACCGGGCTTGAGTACCGTGACCGCATCAGCGGCGACGTACACCAGGTCGCGCTGGCCGGGATCTTCGTGCAGATTGGTCTGCTGCCGAACACCACCTGGCTGGAAGGCGCGATTGAGCGTAACCGCATGGGCGAAATCATCATCGACGCCAAATGCGAAACCAGCGTAAAAGGTGTGTTTGCGGCGGGCGACTGCACCACGGTGCCGTACAAACAGATTATCATTGCGACCGGCGAAGGCGCCAAAGCGTCTCTGAGTTCGTTTGATTACCTGATTCGCACTAAGTCTGCATAAGCAAAATAAGAAAGTAAGCAATACCTGCAAATGAAAGAGGCTGCCTTCGGGTAGCCTCTTTTTTACGCCGTAAGGTGGTTTGCGCCACCAGGTGAGCAAGTAATATTTACCGAACCACCAGCACCGGAATATGCGCGTGACGCACGATGTTGGCGGCATTAGAGCCGAGCAGGTGAGTGGTAATTGACGGATTGCGCGAGGCGATAACCACCATATCTGCGAGTATCTCTTCGGCCAGTTCATTGACCACATCACGCACATTGCCAAAACGCACATGGGTGCGGATGCGTGACGGCTCAATGGAAAAATGAGTCTTCATGGTGTCGAGGCGGTTTTGCGCTTCCTGCTGCAAATGCTCTTCAAAGCGGCGCAAATCGGCAGCAAAACGGTGAAGACTCATGCTGGCGGAAGCGGGTAATACGTGCAGAAGATGAATAACGCCCTCGCGCTGGGCGAGGAACTCAGCGTGGCGCACCGCTTTGTCGCTCAACGCCATTTCGAAAACATCAACCGGCATAATAATGGTCTGATACATAAACGCTTCTCCCTGTGGGTTATGCTGTACTGATTGAAACATAAATGGTGTGAATTTTTTGCTGCGTATATGGCAAATATGAAGAATATGATGACAGGAACGGAAAGAGGATGCGGGCGCATCCTCTGCGAACAACGCTGGGGGAATTAAAGCCGGAAATCGCCTGCTGCTTCAGGTTGATAAAGCAGTTCAAGCACTTCAAGATCGGTGGTGGTGCCGCCCGGCAACTGCCAGTGAATGCTGTCACCCACCCGTAAACCGAGCAGTGCAGCGCCAACCGGGGCCAGCACGGAAAGCTGCGTGGCGCTGTCGGTCATCTGCGCCGGGTACACCAGCGTGCGCACCCGCTCTTCACCGCTTTTCAGCTCGCGGAATTTCACCGTACTGTTCATTGTTACCACGTTAGGCGGCATCGCTCCCGGCGCGCACATCTGAGCGCGATCCAGCTCATTGTTCAACGCATCCGCGACCGGCAGGCTGGCATAATCAGGTTGCTCCAGCAACCGGTCAAGACGCTCGGCGTCTAGCTCATTAATCATAATGGCAGGTCTGGACATCAGTTACTCCATGTCGTTTGATTGATCCAAAGAAAAACCCTCGCCGACGGGCAGCGAGGGTTTGTCTACAACGGATGATACTGAGCGCGCGGCCCACTGTGAAGTGATTTGGCGCACATTTGCCGGAAATATGAACGTTCCGGGCGTTGGCTCAGTAACCCGCTTTATCAATCACAAAACTGTTCCCGCAGTTACCGGGATGCGGTTGCGGTAAAAGGGAACCGTTAACCAGCGGGGCATTGATGGCATCGGCTTTGATGGTAATTTGTATTTCCGTCAGCCACGCCGGGTTGCCGCTACAGGTCAGCTTCACCGCTTTCACGCTTTGCTCGCCGTATGCTTGGGCGATGGCCGCGTTGAATGCATCGCGGGTAACGGTTTTCCCGTAATTTTCTGCGAGGAAAATGCCTAGCGGGCTGGCTTTGACTTCGGTATTCAGGCGCACCATCGTACCAAAATAGTCATCCGGATCGAATCCGAAACAGATGCCGTGTTTGGCATATTCATAGCGCTCAAGGCAGGTATTACTACCTGCGCCGGGCATGACGGCATTCAATTTATTCGCCACTTCCAGCGATAAACCGGTTTCCGCTGCGGCGCATTTCTGGCTGGTTCTGGCTTCCGGCATATTGGGAACCGGACGGGTGGCGCAGCCGTAACGCATCCAGCGGCGATCGTCAACGCCGCGCACGGCGATGGATTTCGGCAGCGCTGGCCACAGACCGTGTACCGTCAGGTAATCCGCTTTATTGGCGGGCTCTTTTCGCAGACGGCATTCATCGGGCTCGCTTCGCCCGCTGTCATGCAGACTCTGGCAAAAGCCTGTCTGCCACGATAGTGCCAGCACATAGCGATCGAAATCACCATATTGTTTGGGCTGGAGCGGGGCAGAGTGTGCAGAAGAGATCTGGATGGCAGCAACGCACAGGCCGATGGAGAGTCCCTTTTTAATCATTTTATTTCCTGATGGATGAGTCCGGGTAATTACTATGAGTTATTAAAGCACAAAAAAAGCGCCGGGCAGGCGCTTTTTCATAAGAGGCGTTTATTGTTTATTATTGATTAATAAACCGCAGCTCCCGGAACCAGAAATTCAGTCGCAATAATCACCACAATCAGGCCAACCATCACCGGAACTGACGTGCGTTTTACCACTTCAAACGGCGAAATATTCGCCATTCCGGCGACCGCAACCACCACACCGGAAACCGGAGAGATGGTGCGACCGAGGTTGGAAGCCTGCAACATTGGAATCGATAAATATGCCGGGTTGATGCCGGATTCATGCGCCAGTTTCGGGATCATTTCGACAAATGCGTAAAACGGCGCATTACCGGAACCGGTGGTCATTGCCGCCAGCATGGTGAGGATCACCAGAACCAGCATCAGAATAATGCTCGCTGAACCGAAAGAGGTGGCGATGGAGATCAGACTTTGGATGAAGCCGATGGTGCTCAAGCCCTGGGCGAAGACCCCGGCGGCGACCAGCAGCATCACCACTCCCGCGAAGGCGTCGGCCATACCGCGATACGCCACTTCCAGCCCGGAGAAGACTTTTTGCGTATTAACGCTGCGTAAAAACTCCAGCGCTGCCGCCAGCAACATGCAGATCACCAGAATGGTGATGATGTGCAGCTCCGGGCCCCATTTGCCGTCGAAAATCAGCACCCCAATAATCGGCGTAAACGGCAGAATGGCGTAAAACGTCGGCGCTGTGGTGGTGATATCTTTCACATCCAACATTTCGCTGACAATGTGCTCTTTTTTATCGAGGAAGCGCTGCCAGAAGTAGTGCGCGATCGCCATGGCGATAATCGCCGCAATCGAGATTGGCAGCGTGGTTTTGAAGGCGAAATCGATCAGCGGCATTTCAGCGGCTTTCGCGGCCAGCACCACATCGCCGGAGGTGGGCGAGAGAATAATGGCCGCAGGAGAGGCGCAAATCGCTGCCGCCGCGCCGCGGCTGATACCGACGTTGACCATCACCGGGAACAGCGTTGCCATCAGCAGCACGCCGAGGCCCGTGGCGGACGATACCGCCAATGACATCAGGCAGGCAACGAAGTACGCAGCAATCATCAGCACATAAGGCGAGTTGATAAAACGTAGCGGGCGCGAAGCCAGCTTGACCACCATATCGTTCGCGCCAATGTGCGTCATATAAGCGGCGAAACCGCACAACATCATGATCATCATGCCGAGATCGCCGCCACGGCTCATCAGCAGAATTTTAATGTATTCGACGATATCCGTGGCGCTGTAGCCGGTACTGGTGGCGCTACCAGGTAATATTTTGTGCCCCATCAGCGCACTGACGATTAATAACGCCAGACCGCCGACAAACAGCACGCCAGTGGCGGAATAGCCTTTGATGATATAGCGTGCTACGCCGACAATCACCACCACGCCGATCAGCAGTTCGATCAATGTTAAAATCATGTTATTGGTCCCGGAGGTTGACCTGAAAGATAAGTAATTAAAAAAATCAGCAACGCAATGTGCCGAATAATGTGCAGTTCGTAGATGATTAAAATCAATGAAGCGTAATGTTGAGGGTTATATCGCGAGAATTTGCTATCAATCTACAGAATAAATAATGACTGGTGGATAAGAGCCTATCCCATTAGGCTATTTTATTTGCCATTTGGACCTGGGCAGTGCCCACATAAAATGTGTTGGCATTTTGAACGCCGCTTGCGGCGGCCCTTTAGGCTGAGGGATCCCCACAAAATCAGCCCTAATAAACCAGAACCATATTTCGGTAGG
>JAGTSE010000056.1 GCA_018261615.1 Pseudomonadota bacterium
AGCTTGCAACTGTTTTTCGTCCATACATTAACCTTCATTTGATGGTGAATTGAACATATCAAAATCAGGCAATTACACAAATCTATGTACAGGCTCCGAACAAATATTAATCAGTACCGTTATCAGTCGCCAGAAGATCAAAAATCACTTTCGCTTTGACGCCATATCCAGCGATTTTCATCGTTAGCTTGGGCTTGCTCATTGTGTCAACTTTTCGGTAGTAATCACGCGGCAACCAACGAAATAACCGCCAGGTTCCCGGTTTCCTCGCTAACCCGAAGATGCTATAGACGCCAGCCCCCAGAGTCATCGTATTATAAAAAGCTAACCCATTTTTTGGGCTAAACCCCAAAAACTGTGCGGTTTCCATTATGCCATCAGCAAAAATTCCTTCCGATTTAGATTGTTCACCATAGCGAAGATGGCTTGCTTCTTTTGTTATACCGTTAATACCGTCTACAAATAAAACTGCGCCAGCAAGAACGCCGACAGGAGTCATAGTGGACATCATAACCATTCCACCAAATAGTGCTGCTCCAGATATCACTATATGGATTGCCGAAATCACATATCCGATGATTTTGTTATTTTCCTTAACAAACTCGACCTTTGCATAAAGCTGTGCGGCTCTGGTTCTTAACAGGCGTTCTTGTTCTTGCAGATTATCGGCCTCAGCACGCAAGTTTTTAATGCAGGCAATGCATTCTTCATCGGTTTTGGCCCGTCGTGCTGTTTCAAATTCTTTCTCTACGACCTGTCTTATCTCCTCGACAAACTTGATACGTGTAAGAGCATCTTGTAAATAGAATGCTGACAGCCGATTGGCTGTTTCGACAAGTTTTCGGGCTTCCAGATTCACCATGGTATCTGACCATGTTCTGTTCCAGCCCCTGTTGAGCAGCGCGATATCCATAAAGCCTCCTTTCCCTGATATGTCCGGTCATTTTACGTACAATACGGTCAGGGACAACAGGAAAAGCCTTCCCACAGTCTGATTTTGCCGGAACTCACAAATGAGTAAACGCTGAGATCCCACAGGGTATTTCCCTATTTTTCATCGTCGGATGTGTCAACGCTCTTGCTGTACGGGCAGTGTTTCGACCGAGTTTTATCGACGAACATGTACACCTGTTTTAATACCCCGACGACCGCTTTACCAACGCCTTTGGTGCCCGCCGTCACCAGTACGCGTGTACCCTGAAAATCAAGCCTCCACGACATCAGACAATCTCCAGCGTGTTGATCTTGTCGGCAGCCTGATTCTTTTTCCGCAAGGCCGCCTGTTGTACCCGCAGGTAAAACGTTTTCTTCAGTTTTCGAGCCAAATAAACTCAGGGGGAGAATGCATCAGGAAGTTCTGGTGCGATATGTTCCAGGCATAAGCGCCCGCGAGGCTGAACACCAGCCAGTCTCCTGGTGCCAGCGCGGCAATGGGCTGCTGGCGCGCCAACACATCTTTAGGCGTACAGAGTTGTCCAACCAGCGTCACCTGTTCATCTTTTATCCATTCAGCGTTTTGTTCGCGTCGCAATAGGCTAAATGGGTGATTATGGCTTTGCGCGGCAGGGGTGCGGAAATGGTGAGTTCCCCCGTGACCAATCGCAAACCATTCGCCGAGATTCTTTTTGATGTCCAGCACTTCCATGACGTAATAGCCGCAGGCTGCGGCAATGTAACGACCGCACTCAAAGCGCAGCGTCCAGCCTTGCGCCCGGCTGAATTGCGTCACGTCTGGCAGACGCTGGCAAAAGGACGTCCAGTCAAAGTGATGTTGCGGTTCAAGGTAGTTAATACCGATACCGCCACCGACGTTAATCAAGTCAATGTCCAGCGACCAGCGTTCGCACCAGCTGCGCACCTTGTCCAGATACAGACGGATCAACTGCAGATGGTTATCTACATCCAGTTGGTGAGACATCAGATGGAAGTGAAAACCGCGCAGATTGATTTGCGTAGAACGGGCGATTTCGCGTAACGCTGCGGGCAGGTCATGCTCATCGAGACCAAAAGGCGTCGGTTTGCCGCCCATCATCAGATGCGTACCACTGATCCCCTCCAGCGCAATGTTCATCCGCAACAGTACGGAGACCGTTCGATTCTCCTCAAGCGCGATAGCCTGCAAACGACGTAGCTCGGTTACACTCTCCACATGGATAACGTCCACGCCGAGTTGCACTGCCTGACGCAGTTCACTTTGCAGTTTGCCGGGGCCGCCGAAAATCAGCGGCTTGCCAGCAACCTGCTCACGTAACCAGTTGAGTTCGCCACCGGATGCTGCTTCAAAGCCATCGACGTACTCGCATAAGGTACGGAGTATGGGGGCTTCAGGATTGGCTTTTGCGGCATAAAACAGTTCACAACCTGCTGGCAATGCATGACACATGCTGCGGATGTGCTGGCGCAGTGCAACGAGATCATACACATAGGCGCAAAACGGCTCTGAGTGCTGTTGCTGCAACTGTTGCAGCCTCTCTCTGATTTTCGGCGTCATAGCGCACTCCTCATTGGGTGTTGCAGCAGGGTGTAATCCGCGTGCTTATCCGCTTTTTGCAGCAGGCGGGTTTTCAGATTGTTTTTTGACGGGATAGCGCCGCCCTGAAGGATCGCAGCGATTTCCGGTTGATGCCGCCAACGGCCAAGTTGCGCCGCCAGTAAATCCCACAATTGCTGTTCCAGTACTTGATCGTCATCGGCAAGGCGGAACAGCACTTCTGACAGGTGATTGATCAGCAGGCAATAGGCCACGCGACGCCAGCCCTGTTCACGGCTGTACCACACGGACTGTCTGGCACGCTCGGACATCATTGCCAAACTGGAGGCTGACCAGTGCTCGGTGGTGAGTTTGGTGCCTTCCAGATCGCGTACCCACACTTGCGTCGGCAGGTTATTTTCAATGGAAACCAGCACGTTTTGCAGGTGTGGCTCAAACACCATCCCTTCCGTGAAGAAAGCGTCCAGTACACCGGGGAGTAACACTGACAGATAGCTGTCGAGCCACAGCACATTCGCCTGTTGTAGGGAGAGTCCCTGCGCTGCGCGCAACTGTTGAATTTGCCGGTGAAGCGGACTGTGGCCCTGGTGGTCGAGGGCAAACAGCGAAGCCGCCAGCCAGGGCTGTTGATCGGCGAGGTTCTCACGATAAAGAATACCGAAGCACTCTTGTAAATGGCGCACTTCTTCCGCTTCGTCTGCTTGCGCCAGCGCGGAGAAATCAAGGCTGGTGGCTGCCGGTTCACGCATGATGTGAAAGCCGGGTACCGAGCTTTCCAGGCGCGCAAAGCGGTGTTCAAGTAGTGTATTCAGCGCCACTGCGCTTTCCAGTTCATACCAGGCATTCTTGCGGACACAGTTGGTGAGCCGCACATGAATGGAGCATTTAAGGTAATAAGGCAGATCGGCGCGATACAACGTACGCACCGACGATGTCGCCGCGAATTCTGCACCCGTAAGTCCCAGCGGCGTGATGAGCCCACTGCTAACGGCACGCGCATAAAGCGGCGACTGCATGATGTGGCGAACTTCCCATGGATGACAAGGATAGCAGTGCTTGCCATGGAGTTTATCCAGCATTGCCGTGACGGGCGCACTGCCTCGAACCTGTAACAGCGAGGGATGAATGCGGAACCAGAACAGCGGGAAGCGCGCTGCGACTTCGGGCGAGCAAGCCAGTAACGCCTCTGGCGTCACACCCTGACGGCTTTTGGGGCTCGGATGCATCGGATGGCCCCACAGTAGACGCTCTTCGCTTTGAATGTAGCTATGCGCGCTTGTCGGCTTTGGCAGATGCTGCAGAAAAGAAGCCGTCACCTGGACGCTGTTTTCAATCTGATCCATCAGTTCTGCATCGGGTAATTGTCCGGTCTGACGCACCATATCATTGACCAGTAGCGCCATTGCTTCGCTACAACGGACGGCCCGCCACGGACGACCAAACTCTTTCACAAAAGGGGTTCCAATAAAGTCGCCGCGATCCAATAAACTCCAGCGGATAGCCCGAATGGCGAGTAGCGTGCTGCCATCCTCTCCCATTTGCAGCAAAATCACTTTGCCCGCAACCATACGGCTGGACAACGACAACGGAATATTGCCCTGGCGCACCTGTTTAACGCGTCCCGCCGGGCGGGCAAATTCGCGAATATAGCAGTTCAGCAGCGCTGTCAGTCCGGCAGATTCCGCCTGCTCCCTTTCCGGGGTGACTTTTCCTGCCAGCAGTGGATTTTCACGAACGGCGAGTGATACGGACATAACCTGATCCTCGTAAAGGGGAAATAACAAAGAGTAAGACGGCGCCTGAAGCCGCCGCCGCTGAAGCCAGGAAAGGAGCCTGTAATGAAACATGCGCAACCAACCAGCCTGCACCGATACCGGCAGCCACGCCAGCCCACTTGCCTGCGGCATCGATCTGGCCGAACTGCTTCCCGGCGCTGTGTTGGCGAAGGGTGTCGCTCAGCATCTGATTAGCACCGCTGTAAGCCAGCAGCATGCCGCAACCAAACAGCGTACGAGCCGCCAGCAGCGACGACGCCCCGACTAACTGGCTGTGCCACAATGCCGCTATCGCAATCAGCGCCATGCCTGGCACAAAATAAAGGCTGCGTCCCGCCAGGCGGTGCCAAAGTGGCAAAAGCAGCAGATAGATCAGATGCGGCCAGCTATAGAACAGACCGATCAGCACCTCGGTAGGTAGCCAATGTGCGGCATAGGGCAGGAAATAGGGGAATGTCACCACCATGGCGAAGTTGAACAGGAACTGCATCGCCCACAGATAATGAAACGTGGATTTGATGCTATTGTTCTGCACTGCACGATGTCCCGGCTCAATGGCAGGATCGGCGGGCAGTCGCAGGCTGAGCAGCAAGCCACACAGCGATAACATTGCCAGCCCTAACCACAGACGCTGACCAATATCGGGTAGCCACATCAGGACTCCGCCTATTAGCGGTGGTGCGCTCAGCAGCGCTAACCGGGCGGAAGATTGTGTCCAGTTCAGGGCTTTCGCCAGTTGTTCACCGCGCAGATGCAGGGAAAGATAGCTATTCGCCGCCGCCAGGGTTCCTCCCGCTATTCCCTGTAACGCGAGTGCGACGATCAACCATGGCAACGAGGGCGATACGCCAGCCAGTAAACATGCGCATGTCAGTCCGAACAATGCCCGCTGTAGCGACAACCGCCGCCCGTAGCGATCAGCAAACCGTCCCCACCACGCGGCAGAGATTGCCGTCATCACTGAAGGCAGGCTGAACAGTACGCCCGCCCACAGGCTGCGTTCAGCGATGCCAAAGGAAACCAGCAGCCGTGGCAGATAGAGCGGTACGCCAAGTACGGTAAAAGCGGCCAGGAAATGGCAGGCCAGAACCACCTGTAACGTACTGCGCATTAGCGTTTTTCCCTCAGCAGGAAATTAGGCCCACTCTGGCCGTAGAACTTGTTGATATCTGCGGCGCCGGACGCCTGTTTGCTTAACAGACTGCCGCTCAGCAACAGATATTTCACTGGCTGCGTGGGTGAGGCAAACAACTGCTGTCGTGCGAAGGCGGTATCGACACTTTCACTCTCCAGACGCGACAGACTCTGCTCAAGCGCATGTCGTAACGTTTGATAACCTGCTTCGCGATCGATCAGTGCGCCTGTGGTCAGACTTTCCAGCACCGCCGCCATGCAGAGTTGCAGGGTAATAGTGATAAACATCTGTGCCAGCGCGGCTTCATCAGACACACAAATGCGCCGATCGCGCAGTGTGTTGAGGCGCTCTGCCAGTTGCGGGCAAGCGGTTTTGAAGCGTTCAGGTAGAATGCGCGCGGCATCGTTGTCTTTCATCACCAGTGTCAGGGTTTCACCTGGCATAAGGCTCAGAACGGCATTCTGCTGATTGGATTCCAGGGCAATGCCGTAGCGTAACCACAGCGTCAGGTGAACATCCGCCATCAACTGGCAGTAATCACGCCACCAGTCCGTTATGTCTGGCATACCGGGTTGCGCGAGCAGAGAAGAGAGATAATAACGTCCGTCCGGTAGTTTGCTGCCAAGCGCTGCAACCGGTAACAGCGTTTCGCCGATGCGTGGTGTTGCGTAGCGCCGTAGCAGGAAGGCCAACTGTTTATTTTCCGCAACATGGCCACAAAAACGCTCATCCACATGGCGATATTTGCCGACCAGTAGTCTGTCCTGTTCACCCAGAGCGGTCAGCACTTCAGCGAACCACTGACCGTCATACAGTGTCGAGGGCTTGATCAGTCGGATGTTTTTCTGTCCCAGTGTGCGCATGCTGAGTGGAACTTTGAGATGGTGATCCGGATAGTCCGCTAACTGCACGGTACGTACTGATAAGGTGGGGAAGACATTGAGCCAGGCATCAGGCGCGATGACTGTGCCCTCGGGAAGATCCTGCAGTTGACTCAACGTAAGAGGATGCACAGGGATCAATTCATGCCCGGCGAATAGCCGTGGATCCAGCCCTACTTGTGACGGCAATGGCCACCAGTCTGGTCTGGCTTCCGGTACCGTAAGGGTCAATTGCTGGTGGGGTAACGCCAGCCAGCGCAGACGAAACGGCTGGCAAAACTCAGGTGCGTACTGGCGCAGGTCGGCTTCGCTAAAACCAAATTTAGCGCGCGCCGTAGGGTAGTAAGGATGATCAAGAAAGCTTGCCAGTTGATCGGCATGACGCAGGCGCTCACCCCAGTTCATCTCATCTGGTGAACGTAACAGCGATGCGCGCTGTTGTGCAAAAGCGATGGTGCAGAGTTCGCCTTGTGCCACGGCGCTATCTGCTTCCTCTTTATAGGTCGCAAAGCGCTCTTGTGTTTCCTGTTGCTGATCCGGCATTAACGCCGCCAGCCAGTTAGCATAGCCAGACTGCGAGTGCCATCCTTGCGCGCTTTTAATCTGCCATTCAGGGGATACTGCCCGCCATGGCTGCATGTAGTCACAGGCTTCCACTTTCAGGCGTAATGTCTGACTGGCCGACTGCCAGGTGAGCCACTGGTGCTGAGAGTCTTGTGTAATCTGCCCCTGACTTATCAAACCACTGACGTTTTCTCGCAGGCAGGCATTTATGATACGCAGCGTAATGTAGTCATGCTGATTCATCAGACAATCTCCCACTTCAGCGCGGCGAGGGTGCGGTTAGTGAGCTGTTTTAGCTGTGTGTCATCGATGGCTTCCAGGTACAACACGCCGAGGTAATCTTTATTCGAGTGGGTTAGCTCGATACGATCGCCGGTGGATTTAAGCGGACGGTAGAGCAGGCCCGGAGCGCTGAGCAGTTGAGGCGCGGTCTGCAAGGTGCCACTGCGATTGGCGACGAGATAATGGATGAGCGCTTCACCCTGTTCTGCTTTTACTGGCGGCAGCGGTTCGCCAAGATGCAGGCGCAGGATCGGCGTGAACCACCCCTCCGGCAGCAGGCGGTCCAGCAGAAATTCGCGGCCATCGCCAATACTGCGGTAATTGATTTCAACTAATACCGGGCCATTATCGGTAACGATAAATTCGCTGTGGCAAGCGCCAAACCCCACGCCAAACTCACGCAACTGCGCCAGCGCCTGCTGCTTCCATCGTGTGCTATGTTCACCGGCCCACCGCGCACTCATCTCCACAAAGTGCGGCGGCGCGGAGAGTTCCACATCGAAACCGCCAATTGCCACCAGTTCATTGCCATCACCGAGGGTTTCCAGCGTAAACAGCGGCCCTTGCATGAACGCTTCAACCAGCAAGGTCTGGCGCACGGGCAGGGCATCAAGATAGTGCTGGCAACGCGTGAGATCCTCAATAAGCCGCACATCCATCGACGCTACACCCTGGCCTGGCTTGATCACGACTGGCCACGGCCAGTCAGCGGCTGGTGATGCATCAGGAAGGAGTTGCGAAGACCATACTGAAGGTTGCCCCAGTGCTTTCAGACGCTGGCGCATGCGCCACTTCTCTTTCGCGGCGTAGCAAATTTGCCAGTTCTTGGCGGGCAGGCCAAGTGCAGTAGCGGCAATAGCGGTTGCCGTTTGCAAGTGATCGCTATTGGAGAACAGTGCAGCAGGCGTGATACCCCATTCGGTGAGCGTGTCGAGGATCGATAGTGGGTTAAATACTTCGCATTCGATCACCGTAACGCTGTCATCCAGCTTGCTGTTATGCGCCATTGCGTGATCGGTAAGCAGGATCACCGAATAGCCCAGGCGTTGTGCTGCGGGAATAAAACCTTCTGTCACCGCCGCGTTAACAACGTGACTGATGATCACATAGGGCTTTGGGTTGAACATGTGTATACCTGTTTGGGTGTTGAGTAGGAAAGGTTAAAGAGACTGAACGTCAGTAAGCCGTTGCTTTAGCGTCCGAAACAAAAAACCGCGATCTTCGCCGCACAGCCAGTTGTCGACGCCCTGGCTTTGCCAGTATTGCTGTTGCTCTGCGGTGCGGGGGTTGGCGCAAAAAGATTTCCCTGCGGCTGCGCAGCGTGCAGCCAACTGGCGAATATGTGCTTCAACGTCAGGATGTGTAGGTTGCGGGCCAAGGTGCATGCTCATTGCCAGGTCAAGCGCACCTTCCATAACCATCGTGACCTGAGGGATAAGTAATATGCTGTCAATAGCCTCAATGCCGGCTGGCGTTTCAATCATGGGTACCAGCCATAACTTCTCATTGACCTGGTGGATATAATCATCAAGGGGCAAAGTACCAAAACCGGTTACGCTGCCGCCGGTGATACCTCGTGTTCCAATGGGGGGAAAGAACATCGCATTTTTCAGGGTGTTAACCTGTTCCGCACTCTCTGCCCGTGATAGCACAATCCCGCCGGCTCCCATGTCGAGCAGGCGTCCGGCGCGCGGAATATCGTCACAGGTGAGGCGTATCAATGGAGTGCAGTGATTGAGCTGCGCCAGTTGAATACAGTGGCTAAGAAGCGTTTCGTTATGGGGAAGATGTTCCAGATCGAGTATCACGAAGTCATACCCGGCAATGGCAATCATCTCAACAAGAGTCGGGTGGGGAACGGAGTTCAGGATGCCAAATAGCCCATTGCTGGACTTGCGGCGTTCCCCTGGTAGTGCAAGCGAGATCATATAACCAATCCATGTTGTTAATGCTTATCATTAACATTATCATTACTAATGAACTGGCGCCTTTCAAAATATTTAAACAAGATTGTTAAATAAATTCACTAAGTGATCGCTACCACTTCGAAGTAGCCTGATTGCCATTTAGTAATAACATTATGATATATATAATTTTTTATGAGAGACTGTTTGGATTCGCCATGTCGATGACAGCAAAAATTAAAAACACGTATGTGTGGTTTAGTCAGCGGAAGCTCAGTAAGGAAATCGCCAACATGAAAAGCCAGTGGCTTATTATCATATTTACCGCTTTAGTGTGGCCGTGGGCGGCACAGGCACAATCGGTTACAGTGACCGATCTTGCCGGTCGCCACGTCACGCTTAACGCACCCGCGACGCGCATTATTCTCGCTGACAGCCGAATGTTGTTACCGATGAGCCTGCTGCATCCTGGCGATGCGCTCAAAGGGATTGTCGGATGGGATGATTCGCTGCAAACCCGGGCACCGGATATGGGGCGTTATTTTACCCGGCATTACCCAGCGCTGCCTTCCATTCCGGTATTTATTAACCCGTACCGTAGCAGCTTTAACGTTGAACAAGCCACGATGCTTAAACCGGATCTGATTGTTTTCGATACAGGGATCCTGAAGAAGCTCGAAAGTGAAGGGACGCTGGCATTGCTGGAGAAAAGCGGTATTCCGGTGGTGTTTATCGATTTTCGACAGCAGCCCTTAACCCATACACCGCTGAGTATGCGGCTATTGGGGGAGGTGACAGCCGAACAGCAGAATGCCGGGCGCTTCATTCAGCGTTGGAATCAATTGTTGGAGCGTACCCGCCAGCGTGTGGCAACAATCCCCAGAGAAGCGTGGCCTGGCGTTGTGTTTGAAAACCATGCCGGTATGACGGGCATGAACTGTTGTACCGTATTTGGTCGCGACAGTTTTGGCCAGTTCATCCCTGAAGCCGGTGGCCGCAATCTGATGGCGGACAAAGTCCCCCCTCAGGGTGCCGATATTAGCGCCGAATTGCTGATTGCGGTGCGCCCAGACGTATATTTAATGAGTGGCGCCGACTGGAGCCAGCGCGGGGGTTCTTCGCTGGCAGTGCCGCTGGGATATGAAGCTAGCCGCGCCAGTACCTTACCTAAGCTGCAGAAGCTGATGCAGCGGGAAGGTGTGAGCGTATTGCCCGTGGCGAAGGGAAAGCAGGTAATGGCTATCTATCACCAATTCTACGACAGCCCTTTCAACGTTGTGGCACTGGAAGCCATGGCCAAACTTTTCCATCCTCAGCAGTTTGATGATGTCGATCCTCAGGCCGATTTAGCATCGTTATACCGCGACTTTGTCGGCACTCCTTACAGCGGATTGTTTTACGTCCAGCCTTAATGAAGTAAGCCCGTTCACCTGAGTGGACGGGCTATTTTTCTATCAGAACTTCAGGCTAACGCCCGCAGTGACTGAACGTCCCGGCGCTGGCTGACGTCCCCACGGGCTGGTATCAATGCCGCGGAACCAGTAGTCGCGATTAAAGATATTGTTAATTCCGACATAGCCGTTCAGCACGGTACTGCCTGACTTAAACAGATCGCGGCTTACTTGGGCATTCCATACCCAGTAAGACGGCATTTGACCAACGGAACCGGTGCTGTTCTCCGAAACGGTATTAGCCGCATCCGTATAGGATTTACTGAAGTAGTAGCCCGCCAGCGAGAAGGTGGTTTCACGCCAGTCATAGCTTCCATCCATCGTCAACTGCGTGCGCGAGGCATACGGCACTTCTTTACCACGGTTAACGCCGTTACGCTGTTCCGCCTGCAACCAGGCATATCCTGCATGCAATTTCAGGCCTTCAATGGCTTGCGGGCTCCAGAACCCTTCCAGCTCAACGCCCTGATGGCGGGTGCGTCCGATATTGAGATAGCTATCAGATACACTGTCGTAGGAGATCTGATCTTTATAATCGATGCGATACAGACCGGCGTGGAGGCTAACATTCTCGGTTGGTTTGTAACGAACGCCACTCTCGTAGTTCCACGCCAGCTCAGAACTGACGTCGCCGCCTTTCACAATTTGCGTAGCCTGTGCCGGACGCAGGCTTTTCTGCATGTCCGCGTACAGGAACCACTGCGAGGTAAGCTGGTAGCCTACCGTCAAGCCGGGTAGCCACTGCGTGTCCGGCGTGGAGGTTCGTTGGCCCGTTTTTTTATCGGTGTATTTTTCGCTGATGTTCTCATAGCGCATACCAGGGGTAATGGTCAGAGTGTCATTGAACAGTTTGACGGCATTGCTGATATAACCTGCCCAGGCATTATTATCAAAGTCCCAGTCGCGAGTTACCGCTGTCACGCCTGTTGCCAGGGTGCGCTGACGTACCTGGTAATCGATTTTTTCACTCACAAAGCGCCCACCCACAATCCATTGCTGGTTCACATTATCGCCGTTGATATCCATGCTGATACGCGGTTCAGTCCCCCAGACTTTGAAATTGCGAGGCGAGTTTTGCACGATATCGGCAGGTAAGGCAGGGTTGAAGTTTTGCCCGGCGACTTTACTCATGCCGACATGGAAATCACGATCTGAGTCATGACCAAAGAACATCCAGTTAAATTCTGCATTATCAATAAAACCCAGTGAACCGAGTTGCCGGTTATAGACTGCGCTATAACGCTTGGTGTGACCGTCGTAATCATCCCATGGACGGGTGCTTTGACGGCGATCGCGGTTATAGTCTGCGGTCGAAAGGGCACCCGCCAGATCGGCGTGTGCATCGTAGTATTGGTAGGAGAGATTTAAGGTTGTGTCTTCGTCGATGTTCCACAGGCCGCGTATGCGGAAGTTCTGAACTTTGCTGTCGCTATGCTCACGGAACGAGCTACCTTTCACCTGGTTAGCTTCAACCTGCAGCCCGAAGTCATCATTCAGCATGCCGCCGGTGCGAATATAGGTATCCCAAAGATTGTGTCCCTTACCGTAAAATGTGGCGCGCTCGGCAATCTCATTTTCCCATTTCAGCGGAATGGGTTTACTGATCAGATTGATGACGCCGCCAACGTTATTCGGGCCATATTGTACTGCCGCGCCACCGCGAACCACGTCAATGCGATCAATGGTCGAAAACGTTACCGGAAACAGCGACATTCCTTCCTGACCGTAAGGTGCCAGCACCAGCGGAATACCGTCCTCAAGGATTTGTGCGCGGCCGCTGCGGCTGTCGTACAAGCCCCGGACCGCAATTTGTGGCAGTACGCCTGTACCGGTTTCATCCTGAATCTTGACTCCAGGCACACGCTGCAACGCATCATCAAGGGTACGATTAGCCCCTTTTTCCAATTGATCGTTGCTGATAACGGTGCGGCTCCCGGCCCAGGTTTTCACTTCTTCTGCGCGTGAATCGCCAAGAATATTCCCTGATACCGTTATTGTTTGTTCTGCTGCATAACTACATTTACCGGCCATGAGCATGGCCACTGCTGCGGCAATTTTTGTGCGTCTCATCGTCATTCCTGAATATTGATAATTTATAGTAATGATTCTGATAAATATTATCATTATCAAATAAAAGTTAATATTCATGAATGGAACGTAAACCTATGTCAAGACAATAATATTGGTATTTTTTCGGGATAAAACATGAAAAAGCATGTGCGAAGGAGTGCGGAAACCCAGAGAAGGCGCGGGATGACAGAGGGGGAGAGTAACAGGAATTGATGTCTGGCGTTAACGTTCGAATTTTATGACGATTATGTTTAATATTTTTGAATTAGTTACGGTATCAACATGGCATTTTTTTCCCTTGCCACTATCGAAGGGGTGAGTCGCCCTGGCGCAAATGCAGCGTCGCCAGCGTCAGTTCCGTTGCTCGCGGTTTCACCTGCACCAGCCTGGTGGCGTCCGATATATGGTTCAATGCTTCGCGTATTTGCAAAGCATAGAGCCTCCCTTCTTCATTAATCTGTATCCCGCGCCCGTGACGGATAAAGAGCTTTACGCCTACCATGCCCTCCAGGGTTTTAATGTGTTGGCTAATAGCAGAATGCGTCATGTTCATCTCTTTCGCGGCCAACGTGACGCTGCCAGGGCGAGCAACAGCCTCAAGGCTTCGCAGAGTGGCAATAGGTGGGTAATCCGACATAGGGCATTTTTCTTAACGTTATCCTGGCTGTATGCCGGGAATGGGATACTCTGCTTGAAGACCGCGCCATAGCGCCTCGCCCTGACCAGGTCGCGGTAACCAGTACGGTGGTGTGGTCATTTATTCAGTTCATGATCCCGCAAGTGGTAGCGGCAGACACCTTTAAAAACATTCAGTCGATTGCTGAATCCTATGAAGCCCTGCCAGCTTTTAAAAAATATCCCTTATGTTAAGTGGGGATGACGGTTACCCGATGTCCAAAAGTGAGCGATCTCAATCGGCTCAAATTATGCGCCAATTGAGATACAGCATCACACCGTCGGGATAGTGCCGCCATCGATGACATATTCGGTACCGGTGATGGCGGCCGCATGAGATGAGGCGAGGAAGGCAATGAGATTCGCCACCTCAATGGGCTTTGACGGACACCCCAGCGGAATACCACCGAGTGCATTCATAATGATCTGCTGACCGCCCGCATAATCCGTTCCAGCCTGTTGCGCCAGCCGCTCTGCCAGCGCCACCGCCGCTTCGGTTTCGATCCAGCCGGGCGCAGCGCTCAAGCGGCTTATCACACCGGGCCGCCGTGGCGTCACTTTCCCTACACAGAAGCGTTATACAGTAGCGCTTCTGAGAAGAGGGAATCACGATGAAACAGACCAAATTAGCAGAAACCTGGATCGATCCCAGCGTTCGTATGCGCGAATGTAAAATAGGGCAGCAATGTGAAGTGCTGGCCAATAGTTTGATGGAATACAGTATGTTAGGTGATTTTTCCTATATTGGAGAATATTGCACTGTTGCCGATGCTGAGATAGGGAAATTTGTCGCCATTGCCAATAATGTGCGTATTGGCGCGCCCAATCATCCGATGGGGCGGCCATCCCAGCACCGCATCACCTATTGCCCGGAGTACTATTCCGCCAGCGCGGTACGTGATCACGACTTTTTCACTCAGCGGCGTGACGATCGCGTCGTCATCGGCAATGATGTCTGGATTGGCCATGCGGCTATTGTGCTGCCCGGTGTGACAGTCGGAGATGGCGCTGTTATTGCGGCTGGTGCCGTGGTCAGTAAAGATGTGGCACCTTACACCATCGTTGGTGGCGTTCCGGCAAAGGTTATTCGTTTGCGCTTCTCCCCACATATTGGCCAGCAGTTACAACAGATCGCCTGGTGGGAGTGGCCGCTGGAGACCATCATCGAACGGCTGGCCGATTTTCAGGATGAAAACATAGAAGCGTTTTGCGAAAAGTGGCGACGCCAGTAAGCCGCGCTCAGTGCTCTTTCGCGCATGGGAAAGAGATTATTGCCTCGCCGATGGTTTTGGTGTTGGTTTTGAAGAGCCATGCATTATCGGCGAAGTAAAAAACCTCCGACCAGATCGTTAATTTTGTTGTGCATCCCGAAATTAAGAGCCTAATGGGATAGGCTCTAAGCGCTCCCGGCCAGAACCGGGAGCGCTGTTTTCAAGCTGTGATCGATTTACCCGCCGCTAACCGGGCGGCCAGCTCTAACGACGTTTTTATTTCCGGCTCTTTCGGTGGCTGCCGGGTGGTCAGCAAAATACAGCCCCGCATCACCTGCACATCGACTTTCTCACCCACAGCAAAACCCGCCGCCTCCAGCCATAACCCCTTCATAACCACCGCCGGAGTATAAACGTTATCCCGGTGACGCCCCGCATAACTCACCGTTAAATGACGGTACGTTACCGAACGGGCTTTTTCATTCTCACAAACTGCAATACAATCCACGTCAGTCATAATTACTATTCTCTATTAATAGCGATTGTGATCAGCGGTGCGGGTGTGTTGCCGCACATCCCCACCGCGCCAAAAAACAACTGAAAAAATAACCAGCAAAAAAACAAAAGTCCACAAAAAAACAGACAATAATCAGCACCATTCGGAATAATAAACAAAACGCGCCTGAAATATTTTAAAAGCTTTTAAAAACACCCAAAGATAAAAACGCACGGCATTAACCGTGCGTGAAATAATGATGAGTTTATGCTTTTTTGCGCGATGCCTTTTTACCACCACTGGCCGCGCGTTCGGCTTTTATTTTTTCCAGTAATGCAGTCGCGCTATTTTCCCCGCAGATCAGATCCGGGTTTTCTGCCCGCCACTGGGCAGTGAGTTCACCGCGAAATGCCTTCGCGAGGATCGATTGGGTGAGGTTGTTTACGCGGGCAAGGGCAGTGTTGACCTGTTTTTCAATGGTATCGGCATAGGCGAATAGCTGTTCGACACGGCGGACAATCTCGTGTTGTTCAAGATCCGAGGGTTTTGGTATGGGAATCTCTAATAATGCTTTTTGACCAATATTCCTCATTGACATTTGATTTCCTGTCGAGCGGAATTCAATCTCATGGCGACCATAAATTGAACGAAGGAAAATATTAACCCATGGCTTATCTTTTTCTGGCATCACTAAGCGTAACACTTTATCGCTTAACATCAGGTTTTTAGTGATATTTTTTACAATTACAGGATTACCTAAAAGCTCAATGGTATTAGCTCGGGATATAAGGAAGTCACCAACATTTATCCTGCGTGACTCTAAAAATAGATCATTTTCAGGAAGGGTTTTACTCTCTTCCTCATTATATTCACCCCAAGTTACGGCACTGATTTTAATAATTCCATACTCGTCATGTTCAGGGGGGGTCTCAATACATTTTAAATTTTTACCAGCTTCAATTTTTGTAACTATGTGATCAAGGGATAATTGAACCCACTTATCCAAGTCAATGTTATTTTCTTTTCGCCATTCTTCGGTCAACTTACCTCTAACCGCAGCAGCCAGTACCGCCTGACGAAAACGTTTCAACATTTTCTGGATTTGCTCAAGGCGTGCTTTGGTGCTGTCTACCTGCGCCAGTAGCGTATCGAGTTTTTCAGCAATAATTTTTTGCTCGGCTAAACCCGGTATTGCAATATCAAGCTCTTTGAAATATTTAAAATGGCGAGAATATCCTTTATCCGGAATATCTAATGAACGCAAACCATAGTAAGCGTATCTGGGATACAAAAAAGCTTGTGCTTTTAGTAATTTTGTCCCATCCGCACCGGGTACAAAAGGGTAAGTAATCCATTTAATTATGCGGGTGTGATCACCGAATAAGCATATTGGTTCTTCTGAATGAATAAGCTTTTTTTCGTCATCGATATAACCAGAAATCATTTCTTGCCCTTGATCAATGACAGGGTATAACCCTTGCGGCGAGCAATCTTTACTTTTGACTTTCTTGTTAATTGTAGAAATCTGCTCAAAACAATCAATTGCAGGTTTAAATGACCAGATATTAGGTATTGCTTTGGCACTCATGCCTTCACCTCACCAAATGCTTCTTCCAGCAACTGACGTTGCGCGTCGGCTTCATCGCCTGCGCCCAGCTCACGCATCAGGGCATCCAGCTCGCCCAGCGCCTGCACCAGTTCGGTCATCGCTTCTGCCGCCAGCACATCCGGCTCCGGCAGGTTGTCGGCATCGATACTGTCTTTATCTTTTAGCCAGGAGATATCCAGCGAATCCGACTTGGCGGTGCGGATCCACTCGCGGCTGAATTTGCGCCAGCGGCTGGTGGCCAGATGCTGATCGGTATTTTTGTTCTCTTCGCTGTCGGCAATTTCGGTTTTTTCGGCGTTAAAACTCCACTCACCTTCGCGGCGCGGGCTGAGGCCGTACGGATCGTCACCGAACACCTGCTCAAATGGTTGCAGATGCTGATCGCCAAACGGCGTGCGCTTACCGAAGCCCGGCATATTGGTGCGCAGATCGTACACCCACACGTCGTCGGTACAGTTCTTGTCCTGGTTCGGGTTTGCCTTCGTGCCTTTGGTAAAGAACAGCACGTTGGTTTTCACGCCCTGAGCATAAAAGATACCGGTCGGCAAACGCAGGATGGTGTGCAGATGGCACTTGTCCATCAGGTCACGGCGGATATCGGTGCCTTTACCGCCTTCAAACAACACGTTATCCGGCACCACCACCGCTGCGCGACCGCCCGGATGCAGGGTTTCGATAATGTGCTGCATAAAGCACAGCTGTTTGTTGCTGGTCGGGTGAACAAAGGTGCGGGTAATGTTGGTGCCTGCCGCGCTGCCAAACGGTGGGTTGGTTGCCACGATATGCGCCGGCGGCAGGCTTTCCCCGTCGCTGCCCAGCGTGTTACCGAGGCGGATTGCGCCGCCGTGATCGAGGTTGCCTTCAATATCGTGCAGCAGGCAGTTCATCAGCGCCAGACGGCGAGTGCCTGGCACCAGTTCGAGGCCGACAAAGGCTTTACGGATCTGGAAATTCTGCGTATCAGGATCCAGATCGTCCAGATCGTTGGTCTGGGATTTAACGTAGCGATCGGCCTCGATCAAAAAGCCCGCGGTACCGGCTGCCGGATCCTGCACCACTTCGCGCGGCTGCGGTTTTAACAGATGAATAATGGTCTTGATCAGCGGGCGCGGCGTGAAGTACTGACCCGCGCCGGATTTGGTTTCATTGGCGTTTTTCTGCAACAGCCCTTCGTACATATCGCCGAAGTCGTCGCGGGATTTCCCCTTACTGCCGTTATACCAGTCCAGCGCATCCATGTAGCTCACCAGTTCGGTTAGCTGTTTTGGTTGCTCAATGGTGGTGCTGACGTTGTGGAAAATCGCCTGCACCAGGTTTTTCTCGTCCTGGCCTAATTCCACCAGCAGTTTACGATAGAACTGCAATTGCTCCTGGCCGATACGCGCTTTCAAATCGTCCCAGCGGTAGCCCGCGGGCAGATACTCGGCTTCCTGGCCGGTCTCTTTACACATTTTCAGAAATAGCAGTGAAGCCAGTTCGTTAACATAGTTCTGATAAGAAACGCCGCCGTCACGCAGGTTGTCACAGAGTTTCCACAGCTTCGCGACCAGATCGTTATTGTTCATCACAGGTTCCGTGTAAAAGCAGCGGCCCTTAACGGGCCGCAGAAGAAGAAATTGCCGGGGATTCTAACGTGTCAGGCGGGTTCGTCCCAGATGTAATCACTGAATTTCGCCAGCACGCCGTCGAGGTTGTCCTCGAACACGCGCTGCGACACGGCTTTGCCGCCGAAACGGTGAAGATTGCCGGTTTTAAAGGAATCGTCGTCGAGCACCACTTTATCTTTCAGCGCGGTGGCTAAACGATCCAGCCACTTCAACTGTTCGCTGCTCCAGTCGTTTTCGCCTTTGATACGCGCCAGGGCATGGTCGACACGTAAATCAAACGGCTTCAGCGCATCGCCCACCGCAGCCCGGCGAATATGGCCGATCAGCCGGGCGGCGATATCCTCGTTACGTGTCTCTTTCCACGCGCTGCGCAGGGAGGACTCTTCGAAATACTGGCTATCAAACCACTCCTGCAACTCCACCAGCCCTTTACGGGTGAGATCGCGCGGACGGGCAATCACCGCCTGCAACGCGGGCTGTGCATTGGGAGAGCGCTTAACCAGATCATCAAAAGCTTCGAGGAAATCCTCTGCGTTATGGTAAGCACCGTAAACCGGCTCGACGTTGATCACCTCATCCGGAATATCCAGGAAGATCGGGCGTTCGCGCAGTTCGTTAATGTCGAGTTTGAGTTTCTCCAGCCGGGCAATCAGGGTGGGAAGTTTATTGAATACCTCAGCGCTCCAATGCGGGCCTTTTTCACGCAGATGCGAAGCCAGCTTGTTAAAGCTGACGCCTGCGGCATCCAGACATAATTCATCCAGACGGCGCACCTGCTTGTCGATTCCGGCGCTGCGATCGCGGTTATAGGTGGCCAGGCCAATAATCCGTTGCAGTTTGGCGACGAGCTGTTCGTGGCTATGTTCGGCAAAGCTGCGACCATCGGCTTCGGTCACTTTATAGGTTTCCGAATCGGTGATTTCGTTTACCAGCGTTTGCAGTTCCACGTTCGGGCGCATCACCACCGGGCGCATGGTATCGACGCTTTCCAGCGTGCTGTAGATGTCGACGCAGTCGAAAATCTTAAAGCGGATCTTATCCACTGCCGGGCATAAACGGGTGGCGCGGCCTTTCATCTGTTCATAAAGAATGCGGCTTTTCACCTTGCGCAGAAAGACGATATTGCAAATTGACGGGATATCGACGCCGGTAGTCAGCAAATCGACCGTCACCACAATGTTTGGCAACCGCTCTTTATTAAAGCGGGTGATCAGAGTTTGCACTTTCCTGGCATCTTTATCGGAATCACCGGTGATCTTGATGATCGCGTCATGTTCCAGTTGCGGATATTTCTTTTTGAAGGCCGTGCGTAGCGAATCCACTACCATATCGGCATGTTCATTGGTGACGCAGAATACCAGCGTTTTTTGTTTACCGGTCGGATCGAGGTGTTTGGTTAACTCTTCGCAGACGGCGGTATTAAAGCCGGGGATCAACAATTGGCGGTTGAAATCCGCGACGTCAAAATCCTGATCGTCAGCCAGCGTGTCGTTGATCATCTCACCCAGAGGCGTCACACGGATGACCTCTTCCCCCTTCGACAGATAAACGCCGTCTTGCGCATTGCGGGTGGTGATCTTGACAGGCGGATCCTGGTCGATCAGATAACCGTCGATCACCGCTGTGCGGTAGGTATAGCGGTAAACCGGTTCGCCGAAGATATCTACCGTATGACGTGCTGGCGTGGCGGTCAGAGCGATTTTTACCGCGTCAAAATGATCAAGAATACGGCGGTAAGCCGAGACGTACTCCAGTTGGCTGCGGAACTGTAGTTCGCCTTCGGTCTGCTCTTTATCGAGGATATAGCCACGGTGCGCTTCGTCAACCACAATGCAGTCGTAGCGGGCCACTGGCATTGCTTCATCGGATTGCAGCGTGCGTTTGACCAGCGACTGGACGGTAGCTACGTGAATTTTGGTGCTGTCTTCCGGGAACTTGTCTGTCAGCCCTTTGATGTCGAAGATGCTGTTAAAGGTATCACCGTTGATGCGCGTGTCTTCAAAGGCACCCAGCGCCTGTTCACCCAGCGATCGGCGATCCACAAGGAACAGCACGCGCTTAAAGCGCTGAGACTGGATCAGGCGGAACATCATGGCAATGGCGGTACGGGTTTTCCCGGTGCCGGTGGCCATGGCCAGCAGGATTTCTTGCTGGCCGTTAATAATGGCGTTTTCCACGGCGCGAACGGCATCTTGCTGGTAGTAGCGCAGCCCCAGGTCGCTCATATTCGGGTTATCTGCAAACCACTGGTTTTGCCTTTGCGGATCGCTGCCCAGCATGGCGATCAGTTCTTCCGGGCGATGCCACTCCGGTAGCGCTTTCGACATGTTGCTGGTATGGCGGACATCGCGATACCAGATGCCGCTGCGGGTTTTCAGCGTTGCGCGGTATTCGCGGCCATTGGTGGAGTAGCAAAAAGGAATTTTATAGCGCTGGCTACCGCTGGTATCCGCCCAACTGATTTCATATTCCGGCACCGCTTCGCGCACTTCTTCCGTCGGGTATTGCTCCAGTAAAATATTACGTAGCAGGGCATTATCGAAACGTTTGCTGTAGCGATACGCCTCATTCAGTTTACTGAAGACATCGGTGTTGATGCGCTTGGCTTCCACGACGGCGATGGGTTTCATGCCAACAAATAATACGTAGTCGGCAAAACCCTGTTTTCCCGTTTCATCGGTGCCGGTAGGCCATTCGGCAATCGCTTTGTTGACACCTGGTTCCGGCCGCGCGCCTTTGGAAAAGCGCAGCGTTTTGCTGTCTGCTTCCCAGCCCGCTTTACGCAGTTGGGCATCGATCAAAAAGCGGCTCTCTTCTTCGCTCAAATCCAGCGTGCGTTTGATGGCCTGATCGGTGATCTCTTTGTGGTAGGCCTTGCGCTCTTGCTCGGTCTGTTTCGCCAGCTCGGCATTTTTTTCTGCCAGTTGCGCTTCGAGGGCCGCGACACGAGCCTGGGATTGGGCTTCAGTTTCTTGCTGCTTACTTTCGAGGATGGCGATATAGCCGTTGAGTGCCACCAGCTTTTGCTGCTGGGCTTCTAGTTCGGCCTGGCTGTGTGCTTTTTCTTGCGCCTGTTGTTCCAGTTGCTGTTTTAACGTCAGCACTTCCTGATGGTAGAGATCGCTACTCTGCTCCGGTAATACAAAAGCCGGAACCGGGAAGTCATAATCTTTGGTGACCAGCCGGTAATACCAGACGGCGAGACGAAAACCGAGGCGCAAACACATCTGCGCATCATCCAGATCATTGTGATACTCGTGGACGGCCTGATTGCCAATGCGGCGTAATTTATGAAATACCGACAGGATGTTGTCATCAACAAAGGCTATTTTGCCTAATTCACGTAGCAGGTCATGTTGGTTTTCGCATTGAGGAATATCCAGTAGCAGCCCTAAATGCTTCGCCGTCGCTTCACCGAACATGCGCATTTTTACCAGCGTGGTGTTGGGATCGTCCGGGTAATTGTTTTCCGCTGCACAAGCGATAGCGTAAGTAAAGTCGTTAACGCCTTTCAGAAAATCAAAGTTAGATTTGTTCATGTGCCTTCCGCGTTAAGGCCAGCCTCTGGATCTACTGACGTGTTACGTTAATCGGTTAGAAAAAGCGACCAAATCATGTTACCTCCCGCAGCCGGTGCGATCAATCAACGAAAGATGCGTTAACTTACTCTTTTGTATGAATTAAATGGTGGCTTACGCTATCAGCTCAGAGCCTGCCGAATATAGGCACGCTCTGTAACCATCATCAGAATGCCTCCTGGAGACCTCGCCCAATCGGGCGGGGAGGAAAGGGGGGTGCTAAACAACCTGACTTCTTTTTGTTTGACCATCGTCAACTCTCTTCACGTTTTTACGCGTATTTTGTGAAGCCATGAAACGCGCATACAAATACAGGTTTTACCCCACACCCGATCAGGTTGAGCTTTTGGCTAAAACGTTCGGATGTGTGCGTTTCGTCTACAATTCAATACTTCGCTGGCGCACCGATGCGTATTACGAGCGAAAGGAAAAAACCGGTTATCTGCAGGCTAACGCTCGCCTTACGGCGCTCAAAAAAGAGTCTGAATGCGCGTGGCTTAACGATGTTTCCTGCGTACCCCTCCAGCAGTCCCTGCGCCACCAACAAACGGCCTTTGCTAACTTTTTCGCCGGACGAGCCGCATATCCGGCCTTTAAAAGCAAACGCCACAAACAGGCAGCGGAGTTCACTGCGAGCGCGTTTAAATACCGTGACGGCAAGCTGTATATGGCAAAGAGCAAAACGCCTTTGGACGTGCGCTGGTCGCGCCCTTTGCCGTCTGTCCCTTCCACCGTTACGATCTCCAAAGATGCCGCAGGACGATACTTCGTGTCCTGCCTTTGCGAGTTTGAGCCTGTATCACTGCCGATCACCGCTAAAACAGTCGGCATTGATGTTGGTTTAACAGATTTGTTCGTCACCGATACCGGATTCAAAACCGGCAATCCCCGCCACACCGCTAAATATGCGAAGCGTCTCGCGTTGCTACAGCGCCGTTTGAGCAGGAAGAAAAAAGGCTCAAAGAATCGCGCCAAAGCACGCTTAAAGGTGGCCCGACTCCACGCGAAAATTGCCGATTGCCGACTGGATGCCCTGCACAAGGCAACCCGCAAACTGATAAATGAGAACCAAATTGTTTGCGTCGAATCCCTGAAAGTGAAAAACATGATCCGCAATCCGAAGCTGTCTAAGCACATAGCAGACGCGAGCTGGGGCGAATTTGTTCGCCAGCTACAATACAAGGGCGAATGGGCCGGGCGGTCAGTGGTAGCCATTGACCCGTTCTTCCCGTCCTCAAAGCGCTGTAGTTGTTGCGGTTTCACCATGAAAAAAATGCCTCTTGATGTCCGTAAGTGGTCTTGTCCTGAATGCGGGGCTAACCATGATCGCGACGTTAATGCGGCCCGTAATATCAAAGCTGCCGGGCTGGCAGTGTTAGCCCACGGAGAACCTGTAAATCCTGAATCGCTTAACGCGGCTTAGGTTCGGCTCCGTGAAGTGGGAATCCTCGCCCTTTAGGGCGGGGAGCAGTCAACCTTTATTCCTTTCTATTTCGCAGGAGAACTTTTGCCATTTCTGGCACCTTAGTATCAAATAGAAACTTAGGCTTTGAGTTATACACATCCCGCTCCGGTTGCGGAAGAAGGCACCTAAAGGGCACTACGTTTCCTCAAGGAAACCTACTACGAGAATTTGTCGTTATGATTAAGAGCCTATCCCATTAGGCTATTTTATTGGCCATTTTGGTCCTGGGCAGTGCTCACACAAAATGTGTTGGCATTTTGAACGCCGCTTGCGGCGGCCCTTTAGGGCGAGCGAAGCGAGTCATCCTCACGTACTGCGTGTACAAGGTCTTAACCCAGACGCTGCGCAAGCTGGAGCGCGACGGCATCATCGCCCGTAAAGTGTTTTATACCGTGCCGGTGTCGGTGGAGTACAGCCTGACGCCGCTGGGGCGCACGCTGACGGAAACCGTCTCGGTGCTGACGCACTGGGTAGAAAAAAATATGGATGCGGTGTTGGCGGCGCAGACTGCGTATGACGAGGCGAATTTGCTCAAAACGAAAGAACCCACCGCATAGGGTGGGTTCCGGGGAGCGCTTATTTCAGGTGGACGCGCAGTTCATTGGCTGTTCGGTGTAAGACATGGTGCGCGCCTTGTCATGTGAGTGAGCAAGAAATATACAACCTGGGCAAGAAAGGAAATGGCTGGCGGATCAATAAACCATACACTCACAATGGCTATTTGTGGTGCCGTTTATGCGTTATTAAGTTAGTAAGCGCTTACGTGTGGGAATGAGGGGAAAACTCCCCGCATCCCTGCGGGGCACGACACTTTATTTCACCGCTTGCAGCGCGGTTTTTTCCACATAGGGTTTCATCAGCGTATCGGCTTGTTTCTGCGCCGCTTCTGCGGCCGCTTCCGGGGTGACTTTTTCATCGTTCACCACGGCCGCCAGTTGATCTTCCATCGCTTTACGCACGGCAACCGTTTCGTAAGTGGAATACCACGGATGCGCGTACTGCAACTGCTCCAGCGCGATGGCGGCGCGCGGATCTTGCTGCAGATACGCTTTCATTTCCGCCGTATCATAGGCAGCTTTGCGCGGTGAGAAGTAACCGGTGAAGCGGCTCCATGCGCCATTCACTTCCGGGCTGACGAGATAAGTCAGGAACTGATACGCTGCTTTTTTCTGCGCATCGTTAATGCCTTTAAAACTCACCAGACTGGCACCGCCAATTGGCACGGCACGTTGTTCCTGAGCAGGCATCATTGCCACGCCCAACTCGAAATCTTTGGTGTTTTCACGCATAAAGCCCAGTGCGCCAGTACTCAGCATCGCCATGCCCAGTTTGCCGGAGAAGAACTCGGCGCTGATCTGCTTCGAGTTCAGCACGCCGGACGGCATCACTTTGTCTTTGTAGATCATATCCTGCCAGAAACGGAGTGCGCCGATGGTGGTGGGCGCGTTGTAATAGACTTCGCCAGGATAGTTTTCGTTGAAGTAGTTACCGCCGTTGGCGCGCACCAGCGAGGATAAGATCCAGCCGCCGTAATCGTCGTTGGTGGAAGGCAGCATAATGCCCCACTGGCCTTTGCTCTTGTCGGTCAGCTTTTTCGCATCGATCAGCAGCTCTTTCCAGTTCTGCGGCGGCTGTTTAATGCCCGCTTGCTCAAACATCGTTTTGTTGTAATAGAGGATTGGCGTCGAGTTATGGAATGGAATGGCGTAGGTCACGCCCATTACCTGCGCGTTTTTACGCATCGCAGGCCAGAACTCGTTTTGCAGGAAATCACCTGCTTTTTTGTCACCGTACTGGAACAGTTCGTCCATCGGCAGAATTTCATCTTTCAGCGCCAAATCGGTCGTGAAGTTGGCGGACATGATCACCAGTGCAGGCGGTTGGCCTGCTTTCTGCGCTGATTCAGCTTTCATTTTTGTGGTGTCGTAGCTGCCGGTAAAAATCCCGCGCACTTCCACCTCTTTTTGCGAATCGTTAAAGGCTTTGATGACGCGCGTCATTTCCATTGTCAGTTTGCCGTCCACCGGGGCCGGAAACATGAAATCAATCTTCTCTTGAGCCAGTGCGGTACCGCTTATTGCAAAGGTTATACAGTAAGTAAGTGCTCGCAATGTTTTTGACAGAGGCTTATGCATAGTCGTTCTCCTGGTGTAAGTTACGCAAGGTTTGCGCATCAAAAAAATGACAATCAAGGGGTGAGAAACCGACGCTGAGTGTGTCCCCTTTATTGGGTACATCTCCCCGGTGTCGGCGGATATAACGCAGGTTGCCAATGGGTGTGCTGACGTGAAGCTGATAATCCGCGCCCATCAGTTCGCGTTGGATGACAGTAGCTGGCAGTAGCAACTGGCCCGCTTCTGGCGTGTCGGTAATGTGCTCCGGGCGAATGCCGAGCCACACTTGTGACGCGCCGGAAGCATGCTCAGGCAGTGGCAGGCGTTGCTCGTCCAATTGCACCTCGCCATTTGCACAGGAAAGCGATAGCAGGTTCATGGCCGGAGAGCCGATAAACCCGGCAACAAACATATTTGCCGGATGCGCATACAAATATTCCGGGCGGCCAACTTGCTGCACATGACCGCCATTCATCACCACAATGCGGTCGGCCATCGACATCGCTTCGGTCTGGTCGTGCGTCACATAAATGGTGCTGGTCTTAAGTTGCTGGTGCATCTCCATAATGCTGTCGCGCACTTCAGTACGCAGGCGCGCATCAAGGTTAGAGAGTGGTTCATCCATTAAGAACAGTTTCGGGTTACGCACGATGGCGCGCGCCATCGCCACGCGCTGACGCTGGCCGCCGGAGAGTTTGCCGGGTTTTCGCTCCAGTAATGCATCGAGCTGCAACATCTGCGCCACATGATCGAGGCGCGGCTGCCAACTGGCTTTCTCTTCGTTACGCACTTTCATGCCGAAGGTGATGTTGTCGCGCACGGACAAGTGCGGAAACAGCGCATAGTTCTGGAAGATCATCGCGAAGTTGCGCTCGCGTGGCGAGCGGGCTGTGATGTCATCATTATCGAGCCAGATGGCGCCGTCACTGACACTCTCCAGCCCGGCAATCAGCCGCAGCAGCGTACTTTTGCCGCAGCCTGACGGGCCAACCAGCACCACAAATTCGCCATCGTGAATATCCAGCGACAGCGCGTTGAGTGCCGCTTTGCCATCAAACTGCTTGCTTACATTGTTCAGTCTTAACATGAGATTAACGCTCGTCCACCGGGCAACTGATATTTTCGTCATACAACCACGGGCCCGCGTAATGCGACAGCGAGTGCTGGTAGCTCACCCACTGATCGCCAATCTGGCGGTGCATCAGGCACGATGGTGGCGACATGTCGTAATACGGGCGGGTATCTTCGTGGCAATACGGCACCTGGTGTACGGTGGCCGGAATCGTGGCAATCGTTGCCTGGCGATATTGCGTCATGGTCAGGCTGTGGTTATGGCCGCAGAAAATGCGCGTCAGCGACGGGAAGCGCTCAACCAGTTCCAGCAGCAGATGGCCGTTTTCACAGGCGATGCGGTCCATCTGCGCGTTGCCCAACGGCAGCGGCGGATGGTGCATAAATACCGCAGTCGGTTTGTCTTTGCTGGCGCTCAGTTGCGCTTCCAGCCAGTGCAGGGTTTCATTCGTCAACCAGCCTTTTGATTCTCCGGCGAGGCTGGAATCGATAAACAGCAGGCGCGTCGCGAAATCATCAATCGCATAACGCATGTTCTGCGGATCGCTGCCGAGATGCGGGCACAGTGGGTGCAGGTATTCCAGAAAGTACGCTTTATCGTCGTGGTTCCCCGGAATGACAAACAGCGGGTAATCCAGAGCGCCGAGGATCTGGCGCGCCACGCGGTACTCTTCCGGGTGGCCGCAGTTGACGATATCCCCGCTCACCACCACCGCGTCCGGGCGTTCGCGCAGGGCGTTAAGCTGACTCACGACGTCGGCATTCCCGGCGTTGATATCAATAAAACCGTACAGCTTCTCGTTCTGGCTGCGAAAATGGGTGTCGGAAATTTGCGCTAAAAACATAACTACACTCCTTATTTAATACCGGAGAAGCCAAAGCTCCGGAGAAACTGTTTCTGAAAAGCAATGAACGCGACCATCAGCGGCAGGCAAACCATCAGCGTCCCGGCGCTGATCATTCCCCACTGGCCGCCGGATTCTGCGCCCATGGCGAAGGAGACCAGGCCGACCGTCAGCACCTGTTTGTCCGGATCGTTGAGCATCATCAGCGGCCATAAATACTCGTTCCAGTGATAGGTAATGCTGACGGTGGCGAACGCCAGTACCGACGGCCACGACATCGGCAACATCACGCGGAATAGCACCTGCCACCAGCGACAGCCCTCCATCAGCGCCGCTTCTTCAATCTCTTTTGGGATGGCGAGAAACGCCTGGCGCATCAGAAAGACGCCAAATGCAGAAGTGAAGTAGGGCATCATCACGCCGGTTAGCGTGTTGAGCAGGCCGAAGGTTTTCAGCGTCAGCATATTGGGGATCATCATTACCACCGGCATGATCATCAGTTGCACCAGGAACAGGATGAACAGCGTTTTCTTGCCGCGAAATTCGTGGCAGGCGAAGACGTAACCGGCGGTGGTAATCGTGAGCAACTGCACAAAGAAAGTGCCGAAGGCAAAGATTATTGTGTTGGCGTACAGGCTGAGCCAGTTGGCGCTGTCCCACGCATCGCGGAAGTTATCCAGCGTCAGCGGGAAGCGCGGTAGAATCGACGCCATACCTTCGCCAAACGTGGTGGCGCTAAACGCGGATGAGAGCATCCAGATAAACGGGCTGACCCACAGCAGCGCAAGGCACACCATCAGCAGCGCAAGTGTGATCGGGCGCGAATGACGCAGACGTAGCCACAGCGGGCTCGGCACGACGGCGGCCCGGTTGATAACAGGAGTAACCTCAACGCTCATAATGCGCCCCTCTCTCAAGCAGTTTCAGGTTGACCAACGAGAAGACAAACAGCCCGACCAGCGTTAAAAACGTGGCGGCAGAGGCTTTACCGAGATCGTGCGTGTCCCAGGCGAGATTCTGAATGTAATAGAGCAGTACGGTGGTGGCGTTGTCCGGGCCGCCGCGCGTCATCACGGCGACGTGGTCGATCTGGGTAATCGAGTAAATCAACGCGGTAGTGACCACAAAGCTGATGGTCGGGCGCAGTAATGGCAGGGTGACTTTGAAGAAAACCTGCGTTGAGGTTGCGCCTTCCATTATCGCCGCTTCACGCGTGGAGGCGGGAATTCCCTGCAAACCGGCGAGGAAGAACAGCATGTAATACCCGGCAAACTTCCACACGCCAATCAGCGCCAGCGCCAGCAGCGCGCTATTGCTGCGCCCCAGCCAGTTGTTGTTCATCGGCCCGAAAAGCTGCGCGAGGTAGTGATCGAGCATGCCGAGGCCGGGCATAAAGATAAACAGCCACAGCGCGGCGGCGCTGACCATCGGGATAATCATTGGGAAGAAAAACGCTGTACGTAACCAGCGGTTGATGCGATGGTTTTCCCACAGTGCCACCGCCAGCAGCAGCGCCAGCGTTACACCTGGAATCACCGTCAGCAGAATGTAGATAAAGTTATTGAACAGCGACTGCCAGAACACCGAATCATCCAGCAGACGGGCGAAGTTGCCCAGCCCAACGAATGGTGCATCATTGCTGGCGATGCGGGTGTCGAACAGGCTGTCATACACCGAGCGCAGCAGCGGAAAGTAAGTGAATAGCGCCAGGAACAGCAGCGATGGTGACAAGATCAGCCACGGGAGCCAGTATTTTCTCATAAGCCTTGAACAGCGAATTTACGGGTTTCGAAAGCCAGAGAGTCTGTGAAAAAAATGCTGCAAAAAGATGACGTAAAGGTGACAGTATAATTAACAGGTTTTCGTTGGGCGAATTTCAGAGTGAAACCAGGATGTTGCCAGCAGATAGCAGCAAAAAAGCATGTCAGAAAAAAAGCCCTGCGTTTTTTACGCGGGGCTCGTTTTCTTATATTTTATTTCGGATGCCGCCTGCGGCTTCAATAATCAGGGCGTGTTGCGTATTGATACTGTTTGCCGATCGGCTAAGTACCGACAAAACTTCTTCACGCGACGCTGCGACAGGAGCACCTGTCGGCGTCATGTGATTGAGTTGCTCTGAAGTAATAACGCGTTCGGTTGCCTGACTATGAGTAACTCAGCGACTTTAGTGTTAACCGTAAATGTGGGAGCGGGCAATCCGCCCCCATTTATCAGTCTGGAAGACGGTTATTACACAACACATCCTGAGCATTCAGGATGGCCTCACGCTTTTCATTAATCCGGGTTGCAGCGTAGACATCTATGTTTAGCTTCTGCGATTCGTAGTCGGTGAGTTCTCTATAGCACAGCCCTTCCTGATTGAATGTGCATTTCGACTGAGGCATCAGGGCAACCCCCTTTCCCCTCGCTATGTGGGTAAGCATCACGAGTGAATCATCCGGCTCTTTAACCCTTTTAAGGGGGAACTGAAGCAGTTCAAAATAGCCTTCACACTTGTCATAGAACGACGGGTTGGCGCTTCTGGCGAACCAGAAGAGCGGTAAATCACGGACGTCTGCAAGGGATACTTTTTCTTTAAGACTTGCAGGGTGCATCGCCGGCATAGCTAACAGAAGCGGCTCGCGACAGACCCACCGGTACTGAACGGTATCTTCATGGCCGGACCCCTTTTCCCCGGTAAGCACGAGATCAAGCGTGTTCTTCGACAGGCACTGAAGCAACTGGGCAGAAGTCAGATTCGGTATTTCAACGTCGCCGCCGACATCCAGCTTACTGAGCTGCTTGTTAACCGACTCAATTAGCTCAAAATTCATGGCCCGGGTCAGGCCGATGCGCAGGGGCTTCTCTGATGAAAGTGAGTCTGTTTTCAGCTCGCTGAGCTCCTGCAGGATCTTCTCTGCTGTTATTACCAGGGCGCGGCCAGCGTCTGTCAGGCTGACATCATGCGTGCTGCGGCTAAACAACTGCCGATCCAAAACGGCTTCAAGGCACTTAATCTGACGGGTTAACGGAGGCTGGGTCATTCTGAGCCGTTCGGCGGCTCTGCGAAAGTTCAGCTCATGAGCCACGGCAAGAAAACACTGAAGCTGTTTAATGCTAGGAAGGTTGTTACTGATTAGGTGACCTGCAGTAGCCATAGATTCAATCCGTTCTATCAAAAGTTTTACTCTACCATTTTAAAATGCACGGATGTAACACGGGAAATCATATCAAAATAAAGCAGTTCACAGTAATATAAAAATTATATTACACATTTAACAATTCCATCTACGTCACAGATTGATAAATTCATTATGAACCTTAATCCAATATCCGTTCGGAGATAATAATGTCATCTAACTATGTGCTGGTATCGCGTTTCCCGTTAAAAAATAATATTCCTGGCAATACTTTTTCATCCTTAAAAAACACCGAAAGCAAGCGTTATTATTTTTGTGAAGAGCCGGGTGTGAATGAGTTGCTGGAACTCCGTTCATTTAATGATATTAAAGAGATCTCATGGGTGGAAGAAGAAATTGATTCCATGTTCCATAACTTTGCAGACGTTCTTTCTGCAGATATTCGTAGAGAACTGCTTAAGTTTGTCGAATCCCCTATTGACAATAAAAATGACCTTCCAGAAACGCAATATATTCAACTGCGCCACGTTGAGGTACCGGCACATAACTATCAGCAATACCGCCAATGGCGTGATGAAACCATTTTCAACGTTGTCAGAGATAATAAAGATAAAATTGAAAGCTTCGAAGCGTTTCACTCACTCATCAGCGGTGTACCGGGCGTAATGTTCATCTCTGCCTTTAACGGTAATAAAGAAGCTTATAAAGAACCCTTTACCAATGCACGCTACCAGGAAATTATCCAGCAGGCTGGTGATAATTATATCACCGGCGGTAATGAAGGCCTGTATACCCGTATCTATCATGCCTGTTGATGTTTGGGGAGTAAAAAATGAACTGTAAAAAACTTGTTGTTGTCGGCGATAGGTTTAATGAATTTGCAAACGGAAAAGACGTTCTTACGATTTCTCAGCTTGAATTACTGACGCAGATCCCCGCTAATATTATTGATAAAGAGCATGAAATTATCATCGGGCAGGGCATACGTAAAGATTTTGCAGGGAAAATTATTTCCAATCAGGCGAGAAATGGCGTTTACGGAAATAAGCTTAAAATGTGCTCTCTGGAAAAACTGGTTAACGATAAAAAGAATGCCCACTGTCATAAGCGGCTTGAGCAGAATGTTCTTATTGGCTCAGCGGAGCAGACTGAACATAACGCTGACCTTTTTGCCATGCCGTTGCTGATCGATGAACGCTGTGAACTTATGGCTGATCATCAGACCGGCCAGCACATTCAGGGGATGCTTCTGGTGGAAGCAAGTCGTCAGGCTTTTATCGCCGTGACCGAAGAGTTTATCTATAAACAGGAAACTGGACGTTACTACGTTATCAACAGCATGGCGATTAACTTCTCAAGCTTTCTGTTTCCTTTGCCTGCGCTGGTTCATTTTGAATACCTTGAAAAAGATGTTAACGACTACAGGGGGCGATTCAAAGCGCAGATTCGCGTGACTCAGCACCAGACGCTTTGTGCAACCATGGACGTGTCGTTCACAGTGTATTCTTCGGAGCTGATTTCTGAAAAGGAAAAGTCACTGGCTGAGGCGGCCATGCAGGCGGCAATTATGGAACAGAAGGGCACGACGATCGGGGTGGCTCATGCCTGAATTAAGTAGTCAGAAATACAATCTGGCTACTACCACGCAGGGGCCGCTTTACCCCCCTGCGGAGGTAATGGACCAGGAAGGTAACTTTGTGGTGGTCGGTATGGTTCCAGGAGATAACGGACTGGAATGGCGCAGTGTCATTGTCGCCGCAGATAGCCAACTTCCTGCATTCGGAGAAGCGGTTCCCTATAAGATACTGCGCGATATTGAGGAAATGTCACAGGAAGAGTGCCGGGATATTATCCTGCACACCCTTCCCTTGCCCATTCCGTTGAACAATTATGGAATGTTGTTCGCGCCAGAGCAGCGGCCGCAGGCAAACACCGAAAGTCGGCCAAGCCTGCCCCTTCATGAAGGCTATATTGCGGACTATCGAAGCTGTGATGGCAAACGCCAGATCCTTCCGGTCACTCTGGCAGACTGGATGCGGGCTGAAGGCATACTTGAGGTGTTGCTTTCGGAAGACCGCAGGCAGGCCTTGTTTAAGTTTTCTTTTCGACATCTTGTCCCAGATAGCGTTTATACCGTCATGAGTCTGCGTGAAAAAGATTTGGCGACTGAAAATCCGAGCCGTCCGGGGCCGCTGGGAATACCTAACGTATTCATCACCGATCACAATGGCAATGCAGAATACTGGGCGGAATTACCTGACCCCTTTCCGGCTAATGAATGCAATGGAAATAGGGTAATTAACGTTGTAGTTCTTTATATGAGTTCCCGCCAGAGCTATGGCGGCGCAATAGGACTTTATGGCCTGGGTGGAGACATTCATGCTCATCTGAAACTGAAAAGTCGCTCTTTTGACGAATTCATTACATTAAAGTGAGAAAAAATATGCCATTTGTTCATATCATTACCTGGCCTGCAAAAAATGAAAGCGAAATTATCGGACTGCAGGAAGATATCACGTTTGCCGTGCATAAAAATACCGGCGCGCCGCTTGATAAAATCTCCGTTGTGATTACTGAGATAGAGCCTTCACGCTGGGCTGATGCGGGAGTCCCCGGCAACCATAAAGAATTTCCGGTAAAAAGCCGTAGGAAGAGTTACGAGGAATAAACCTTGCAGACATCAGCCGCTTTTTTTGACGTCGATGAGACGCTTATAACCGTTAAAAGCATGTTTGATTTTTACGACTTCTGGTGTAGTGAGAATAATGAATATGACAAGCTCGAAAGTTATATGACTCACTTTCGTTCCGCAGTTAAAAATGGAACGCCACGCGAGCAGCTTAATAGAGAGTATTACCGGCAGTTTTCCGGTGTGAACTATAAAGACCTGGAAGAAGCCGGTGAAAACTGGTTTAGGGCTAAGAATCTAGATTCCGGATTATTCATAAGTAGCGCAGTAGCAGCCCTGAAAAAACATCAGGCTGATAAGATGTTTATTGTTTTTATTTCCGGGTCTATGCGCCCCGTTCTTTCACCGGTTGCAAATTATCTGGGTGTAACAGATATCCTCTGCGCGCCGCTGGAACTAACGAGTGAAGGAATAATAACGGGTGAAATAGGGACGCCACAGACAATTGGTAGTGGAAAGAAAGAGGCGCTTATTAATTTCTGTAGTCAGAAAAAAATAAGTACTGCGGATTGCTATGCCTATGGAGACGATCTTTCAGATATTCCCATGCTTGAGTCCGTTGGCTACCCCGTCTGCGTAGGGAAACATACGGAGCTTGCCAGACACGCGATAAACCAGCGTTGGTCAGTTATTTAACTATTCCAGAGGTAAAAAATATGAATACAGAAAAAGCCCCGCAGGATATGTCCTTAAGGTCATGGCTTGCCCTGTTTATTCTGGCTCTTTCAACTTTCACCATTGTTACCACAGAGCTGGCGCCTGTTGGCTTACTGACACCTATCGCCGAGGGACTCCGTTCTTCTGAATCGGCGGTGGGCATGACGGTCTCGCTTTATGCCTGGGTCGGCGCACTGAGTGCGCTTGTTGCGTCAGTTTTTCTGGGCAATGTTGCCAAGAAGCGACTCCTGCTCACGTTGACCGTTATCCTTTTTCTGTCAAACGTGCTTGCCGCTACAGTAAATACCTACGCGGTGCTGCTTATGGCACGCGTGCTGGGTGCGCTGGCTCACGGTGCCTTCTGGTCGATGATCGGGGTAACGGCGGTTTCCATCGTGCCGATCAGATACATCGGCGCCGCTACATCGATTGTTTTTGGGGGGGTGTCGGCTGCTAGCGTGTTTGGCGTGCCGGTATCAAATTATATCGGTATTCACTTCGGCTGGAGACAGGCGTTCTGGCTGATGGCGGGGCTCAGCGTGATCGCTTTTGCCGGCATCAGCGTGCTTATTCCGCAGATAACCAATAAAAGTGCCATCGGTCTGGATGCGCTTAAAGGCGTGCTGAAATCTTCTACGCTGTGGAAAATTTATACGGCTACGTTACTGGCAGTTACCGCGCACTTCGCCGCGTTTACTTACATTGAACCTTGGCTGCACACGCAGAATGCCCTTGCTACCTCAGCTATACCGGTTGTTCTGTTTATATACGGCATCGCAGGCCTCGCTGGCAATTTTCTGACAGGGATGATTATCGATAAACTCCTCAAGGTTACGGTTTCCGTGTCGGTCCTGCTTATCTGCGCGGTACTGCTCTTTCTGGGGTTATCCGGAGCAGCACTGTCAGGCACCGCGATCTTTGTTGCGATGGTTATCTGGGGCGTGGCCGTATCCGGGATCTTCGTGGGCTTTCAGACGTGGGTCTTACGCCTGGCGGAAGATAAAACCTTCCCAGCTTCAGCTGTTTACGTTTCATTTTTCAATGCTGCTATCGGTATCGGGGCTTTTGCCGGTGCCTGGATGGTATCCGCTTTTTCCATCCCTATGCTCTATATCGTAGCTGGGGCCGCCATCGGGCTTTCTGTGCTGCTCGTGGCCGTTATCCCGACGCGCGTAGCGTCTACTCAAACCGTGCTGGAGAAATCTTATGAGTCAAACTAACGATCTCACGCGCTATGGCAGAGACATCATGGATCGTCTTGAACCCGGTCTGGCCGATAGAGTAACCGGACGCCTGCGTGAATTTGACGCCACCTTACCGGCCCTGATTACCGATTATGCATTTGGCGCTGTGGTTGGCCGTCCCGGGCTGGATCTCAGAACAAGGGAAATGCTCACTGTGGCATCACTTGTGACGCTGGGTAACGCCATGCCTCAACTCGAGTTACACATGAGAGCGGCACTTAACACCGGCGTTACCCCCGAAGAGCTGCTCGAAATCGTGATACAGATGGCCGTTTACGCCGGTGTACCGGCGTGCATGAACGGTCTGACAGCCTACCGCGCCGCTATGGCGGCAACCGGCCATACTTTGCCCGGACTGAAAGGAGAAAACTGATGAATGAAGTCGTTATTGTTTCTGCAAAACGCACGGCAACTGGCGTATTCCTGGGTTCTCTGTCGGATCATTCCGCAGTCGCACTGGGAAGCCGTGTCATTCGTGCACTTCTTGAAGATTCGGGCGTGAAGGCCGCTGAAATTTCTCAGGTCATCATGGGACAAGTCCTGACGGCTGGCTGCGGCCAGAATCCGGCTCGACAGTCCGCGCTGAATGCCGGACTGTCGGTTGAAACGCAGTGCCTGACTATCAACAAGGTTTGTGGATCAGGTCTCAAGTCGGTTCATCTGGGCATGCAGGCGCTGCTGATGGGGGAGGCGGAGTTTGTTATCGCCGGTGGCCAGGAAAGCATGTCCAGCGCACCGCACATCCTGGCATCATCGCGTACCGGGACACGGCTGGGAGATAATAACATGAAGGATAGCCTGGTGTCTGACGGGCTCTGGGATGCGTTTGACGATAATCACATGGGGATTACCGCCGAAAACGTTGCGGATGAATTTGGGATCAGTCGTGAAATGCAGGATGAATTCGCCTTATTTTCCCACATTAAGGCGCTGAACGCGCAGGAGCAGGGCATTTTTGAAGGCGAAATTGTTCCTGTGGAATGGCAGAACAGAAAAGGCGAGACCCTGCGGGTGGATACGGATGAAGGTCCCCGTAAAACCAGCATTGAAAAACTCGGGCAGCTGAAACCCGTTTTCAGGAAGGGAGGAACTGTGACTGCCGGGAATTCGTCCTCACTTAATGACGGTGCTGCGGCAGTCCTTCTCTGCACTCGCAGTACGGCGACTGCGCGTGGCCTAACGATTCTCGCCTCGCTGGGTGAATTTGCTAACTCGGGTATCAAGCCGGCATTAATGGGCGCCGCGCCGGTACAGGCGATCGCAAACTGCCTTTCCCGTTCGGGATGGAAACCTGAAGACGTTGAACAGCTTGAGTCGAATGAAGCCTTTGCAGCTCAGGCTCTGGCAGTCATCGGCCAGACGGGGATTTCACCGGAACGCATCAACCCTTACGGTGGTGCGATTGCACTCGGTCATGCAATCGGGTCTTCAGGATGCCGTATCTTGGTGACGCTCGTACATAGTCTGGTACGCAATAATACTAAGCGCGGCGTGGCAGCACTGTGTGTTGGCGGCGGTGAAGGTGTGGCGCTGAGTGTTTATCGCTGAGAACATCAGCCAAACAGGCTCTGCGCTGTTGGGAATAAAAAAACCGGGCATTGCCTAATGCCAGTCAGTTAAGCATTTTAATGAATATAAATTCATAATTATGCTTAGAAGGAAAACGAAGGAGTCAGGGTTTCCGCCCTGTTTTACTTCATCAGAGGCCCGAATTCTCGGGCCTCATTTCCTTAAGTGAACGGCATTAGGGCATTGCCCGGTTTGTTATTATGCCTGCAGGTTTTAGGCGTTAACGCCTTTCATGCCTTCCTCAGAGTACCGGTTACCTCTGATCTCAACGTGCTGCTGAAGATCATTCAGCAAGGCAATGTCTGATCCCTCAAGAACGATATCGACCGCCTGCGCATTTTCAGTCAGGTAATTGGTATGCTTGGTCCCAGGAATAGGTACCAACTTGTCATACTGCGCTAGCAACCAGGCCAGCGCTATCTGCCCCGTAGTGCAATCGTATTTTTCAGCCAGCGGCTCGATTATGTCAAGAAGCTGGATGTTATGATCGAGACTTGCCTGCGTGAATCGCTCATTGTTTTTACGGAAATCATCTTCAGCAAACTCGCTGTTTTTGCGGAATTTTCCAGTCAGGAATCCTCTGCCCAGGGGAGAGTAAGGCACCAGACCGATGCCCAGCTCTTTCACTACCGGAAGGATTTCGTCCTCAATATCGCGTGTCCACAATGAATATTCAGTCTGCAGTGCGGTAAGCGGGTGTACTGCATGGGCCCGGCGCAGGGTTAATGCGGAGACCTCACAGAGGCCAATATGATCGATCTTACCTTCCCTGACGAGATGGCTCAGGCATTCCATGCTCTCTTCGATAGGAGTGGCATGGTTGACCCTGTGAAGATAGAACAAATCGATCCGCTCAACGCCCAGTCTTTGAAGGGATTCATTACAGCAGCGCGTAATATAGTCGGGCTGATTGTTGATGGTGCGGGCGTATGACTCTTCAGGTGAACGATCGATTCCGCACTTCGTGGCAATTTTGAACTGCTTGCGCGTCGCCGTATCCAGGCCGGCAAGAAAATGGCCGATTAGTCGCTCATTGTGGCCCCTTCCGTACAGGTTTGCAGTATCAATGAACGTAATATTCAGGTCGATGAGTTTATGTAAGAACTGCAAGGAAGTCTGATCGTCTGTCTTACCATAAAATTCGCTCAGCCCCATGGCCCCATAGCCGACAGAACTGACAGTAAGGTTTTGAGATAAAGTTCTGGTTTGCATAGTTGCTCCTTTTTTCAGCGTTGTGATTGTTACACCGAAATGACAGTTGATGAATTGTCATTTTCGTTATGCCAAAAAAGTATCAATGTCCGCATTTTTTGTTTCTATTCCAATTGCCAGACAGAACTCAGAAAAATCAGGAGCAATCGATGTTACATATAGGCTTTATCATTGACTGAAAATCGGCGTATATATTTTCTCAAATAAATAAAAAGTTGGATGTTTATTGGGAGCCATTTAGAAAACAGAATTTATGGTCAATCCCATTTTTGTGCAAAATGCGACACCTGGCGCTTATCATAACGGCGGGCTCTGTTGAACCCGCCGTTAGCCGTCATCTAAAGTTAAAGATGTGTTTTAAACCATTCAGTTTGAATGCCAATAACCCGATTAAAGTACTCTCCTGCATAAATATCGTAATGACGGGCATTGTTTTCCTCGTATAACCTTTTTTCCTTGCTCCCGACAGCTTCAAATAATGCCCGTCCCTGCTCTGGTGGATTAACCGTATCCTCGCCAGCAATAACGACCAGAGTGGGGCATGTTACCTGTGAGGCATTTAGTGCTGGTTTGTACAGAAGGGTTTCTCTCACCGTAAGAAACGGTATTTTGATGTCCATCTTTGGATGCTGCGTCCTGTTTTCTTCAAAAAATGCTTTTGATTCTGCATCACTCAGTACCCGGGTGACACCAACGAACATTTCTTTACCTGTGCTCTTCTGCTTTTCAGCCATCTTATTCAGGGTTAACAGAAAAGCTTTTTTCTCTGCATCATTCATCTTCCCTGTGACGACTTCTTCACCGTCTGCAAAAGCCAACTGGCTGACAATACATTTTATTCCCGGTTCTCTGACGGCCGCACCAAATACATGACATCCGCCGAATGATGTTCCCCACAGACCAATCCGCTGTGCATCAATAGTGGGCTGTTCTTTTGCCCAGTTAACAACAGAAATTATATCGTCAATCTGCATGGCAGGAACCAGACGTCCGCGTTCGCCGTCACTGTCCCCGAACCCACGATAGTCAAACGTAACGGTGGCAAAACCGGCGCGGGTGAATGCTTCAGCAAAATCAGGTAACAGAATCTCTCTGATACCACAGAAGCCATGGCACAAAATGATAACTGGTTTTTTTTCAGTGCCTGCGGGAGAACGGAGCGTCAAAACGATGCCGTCAGAAAGTTTATGCGTAGAAATTTTCATCAAAGTATTGTCCTTAATATGCTTAGCAATATGTAACCCCGAAGCGGTTACTGTCGGTTCTACAGACGAGAAGAGTGATTGCGATATTACTGCTTCACCGGTGCGGGATTAAATCCCCGGCCAGGAAGCGTCTGGCAGGCAGCCCCTTTCGATGGCGGCGCTGTTTGCGGATATTTTCCGTCTGGCGTGATATACACCTGTGTTGTGGCAACATACCCGTCGCTGAAGGTTGCTTCAACGTAGGTTGCCTGCCATCCACTGGCCGGGGTTGTCAGCGGAATACTGAGCCTATCGTCACCGGAGAGTCTTACGGGAGTTGAACTGTATTTAACATCACACGCATAACGAAAATCCCTCGCTACCGGGTTCTTTGCTGTCCATTGTAAAACGGTTGCTGGTTTCTCTGAAAAACTGACTGTCAGCGTTTTTCCCTTATTTCCGCTGCCCTGCACTTTTTCTGTCATTTCAGGTAGCTTTTGCTTCGCCTGAAAGCGGTTAACAAAGGTGATAAGCGACTGCTCCGCAACGGACAGAATGCCGTTATGTGTGGAGTTAGGCACGACGCGCAAGGACTTTGAACCAGGTAACAGATCATAATAAAAATGACTGTTGTCAGGAACATAGAAATCATCACCGCTGGCATTAATAATATATTTATCAATTTTCAAGCGGTCACCCAGATCGGTCTTCAGGTAAGCAAGCGGGTCTTCCAGTGTCATCAGGCTTGCAAATTCATCCGTACCAATCTGCTGGTCAATGCCCTGTTTATAATACGGATAAAAGGCTACAGGCCAGTTTTCCCCGTATGACTGATACATATGTTCAAGCGATTTTTTAGTGTCCAGTAGATCCATAACGAAAGGAACAACGGCATCGACATCTGGATCTGACAGCGCTGTCAGCCATGCGGCCCAGCCACGTTTGGAGGCGCCGGTGACAATAAATTTAGTGATGTTATGTTGTGTCAGTTCTTTCTTCGCCAGCCTGAAAGCCTGCGATACTGACGCAGCCATAGGAATATGGAGGGATGCGTCCTGGTATTTCTGCGTGTCTCCTGTAAACAGTTTCCAGGAATACGCCACACTGTCATCTTCAGCCAGAGGGGATGTTACTCCCTGATATCTGAGCACCTGATTAGGAACGTTACTGACAGATATCACAACTGTTCGGGTGGCAACCGCAATACGTGAAAGTTCTTCCTCACTGAAGTTTGTGGGGGCCACAGGGCTGCCTGAGCCATTATTGTTGCTGCCGTTATTAATAACAACAAGGGCATTTTTATCTCTGGCTGAATCAGGAATATAGATATCCACCCCGTTTTGCCAGCCTTCCGGAGAGACGACGCCCTGTGGAGACCATACCTGTGAATTCAGGTTATATCTCTGCAACATAACCCCGGGAAGTTGTTTTTTTTCCAGCAGAGAATAATCAAGTGGAAGTGACGCAAGTGATATCCGGTAATCAGCAATGACATGTGTCAGATTTGTGTTTTTGTACTTATCTCCGGGAGATAGCGCCAGACAGGCTGGCGAGATAAACAGCATCGCCAGATACAATGTCCTAACTTTCATCAGAAAACTCCTTTTAGGGGGTAAATAAAAACGTATTCATTTTAGGCTACTAACCATCATTGTTATCAGCCTTATTGCTGTAAACCTCCGACCTTATTCCGCAAGCGAAGAGCAGTTTGCCGTGAAGTGCCGAATTCCCTGGCTCGCGTGATACCAGCTTATGTGCGCTCAAGAAGCAGCTCCTTCTCAAACTCAGCCACCGCTGAAATAATTCCGGCCTCATTTGTGAGGTCTACTCCGCCCAGCACGAGGCAATGCACGATAATATTTTTGGGGCCCCAAAATAGATCTGTTATTTTGCCAGTGTTGGAATAAACGAAAGCAAAACCAGGTCGCCAACGGCAACTGAAACCAGAATAATGCTGGCATAAAAAACGGTTGTCACCAATCCCGTTACCGGATTTTTGACTCAGCAGGGGGTCGAAGCCGCACCATCGCCACGTACTAGTCGCGACGCGTCTGAACGCGCGGATACAGCGTACCGCACTCTTTCCCCGTCCATCAATTTCCCTTTTTATTCAACTCCCGTAATGTCCCGGCTACGCCTTTTTTAAACAATCTGCATTCACTTTGTCGGGCGGCTAAATTTCAATACTGGAAAGCGCTACGCAAGATTCCAGCCAATATGTTCAGCTGGCATGCCGTTTCACGCACACTAGGAAATTCAAGAAACGATGGGGCCGACTTGATAACCCCCATCAACGAATAAATTGCATACCTGAATTAATAGTGCGGCGCTTTACGGATGCCTTAGAGAGTTTATGCCCTGGCTTAACACGCTGAATATGTCACCCATTAAACATTCATCATGATTATTTGCTCGTATACTTGATAAATTGCGTGAATAATTAAAGTTGTTTTCTCGTTTACTTTATAAGCGTAGAATTTTAATTCCTAATCTGAAACTGAAAAATTATGTATGGCGATACCTATTTATTTATGGCTAAAGGATGACGGCGGAAATGATGTATACCCTAAATAATTCGAGTTGCAGGAAGGCGGCGACGCAGTGACAAATTCGTCGGGAACGAATTTGCCCAACCGAAGGTTGGCCTCCGGTGAG
>JAGTSE010000057.1 GCA_018261615.1 Pseudomonadota bacterium
ACTGGCGTATGGCAATGAGCCGCTTTATTATCGAGTTCGGTGACCGCCTGGACGGTCACTACTGAGAAAGGCATTTACACAGAATCATGTACAGGGTCGCCACGGGTGAAGTTGAGCTGACCAAGGTTATCAATAACTAAGTCTCCCCGGCTTGAAAAATTGCACGCTTATGGTGGCCCCACCTTCAACGATTAAGGCTTCAACTTCCCCCGTTCACTTCTCCCAGTCGAAGGCTTGGCGGGCTTATCGATTGGCCTTTCTTTGTGGCATTTATGTCCCTGTTTCGCGTTCTGATCGTAGGTGTACCCTCTTATCGGTGCTGGTATCCATCTTGTTTGGGTTTTCCAATCTCGATCACGCGCAACGCAGCAATATAAGCTATCGTTGCGCGGATCAAGGCGAAGCTTTTTCTCTCCTTTATCGACCCGTAGTGAAGAAAGCCACAGTCTGCGTGAGCCGCCGGGTTTGTTTTTCCAGCGCATTCGCTGCCGCGACTGCTTGCTGAACCAGTTGCGTGTTCTGGTGGGTGACAGAATCGATTTGTACGATGGCTTCGTTGACCTGGCTAATGCCGATGCTCTGTTCATCCGTCGCGACGGAGATTTGCGACATAATGTCCGAAACCTGCTGCACGGCTTCAATCATCTCATCGATATTATCGCCGACGATTTTAATCTGCGACGAGCCGCTGTTGACGCGGCTGACGGACTCCTCAATCAACTCTTTAATTTCCTGAGCTGCCTGAGAACTGCGTAAGGATAAATTACGCACCTCGCTGGCAACCACGGCAAAACCTTTCCCCTGTTCCCCGGCCCTGGCCGCCTCAACTGCTGCATTTAGCGCGAGAATGTTGGTTTGAAAAGCAATGCCGTTTACCACGTCGATGATATTGGCAATTTTACCGGCGCTTTCAGAAATACCGTTCATGGTGTCATTAACATTCTGCATCATCACACCCCCGCGTGAGGCAATATCCACCGCGCCGCGCGCCAGTTCACGCGCCTGTCCTGCGTGTTCAGCATTTTGTTTTACGGCAGCGGTAATCTCTTCCATACTAGAGGAGGTTTTTTCCAGAGACATCGCCTGCTGATCGGTGTGTCCGGCTATCTCCTGATTACCGGCGACGATATTCTGGGTATTGCTGTTGATCATCTCCGCGCCATCGCGGATCTCCTCAATAACGGAAGTCAGTTGCTCGCGCATCACCCCCATCTCATATAACAGGCTTGTATTATCAGTGGCTTTTTTATCCACTGCCTGCGATAAATCCCCGGCGGCAATTCGTGACACGACCTCCGCCGCATAACGCGGTTCTCCACCCAGTGTTTTCAATGTGCTGCGATTAATCAGATAAACCAGCACCGAGAGCAGAATGCTAATAGCGATAAATTGGGCGGCGTTCTGATAAAGAGAACTTAGAAAGACTTTCTGGATATCATCAACATAAAGACCCGTCGTAATAATCCATCCCCAGGGAGACCACGGAATATTGTAGGCAATTTTGGGCTTCGCTACGGAGTCTCCCGGTCGCGGGAAATCATAGGTGGTGAAACCATCATGACCATCCTTCGTCACTGCGACCATATCCCGGAAAATATATACGCCGTTGGCATCGGCAACATCCGGCCCCTTACCAATTAACGCGGCATTAATGGGATGCATAATGACCTGTGCCTGGGTGTTCAGAATAGTAAAATATCCTGTGTCGCCATAGCGTAAGTCTTTAATGATCTGGATGGCGCGTTGTTGTGCTTCCTCTTTTGATATCAGTCCCTTATCAACAAGTGCAGCCTGTGTTTTTACCACGTTAAGGGCTAACTGGGAAACATACACTAATTCCTTTTTCCGTAGCGTTAGCTGGTCATCTTTAATTTTTACTGAGCCAAAGAATAATGACCCGGCAAGGCTTAGAAGTGCGACAGCAAGTGGAAGCCACAGTTTATGGGCAAAGGATATTTTCATAGCATGCTAACCTGTTGTTGTTGTATAGGGCAGGTATTGCGCTGGGCCTCCCGCTATCAGACCGCGCTTAATTTCTTTATCGGGAGATGTAAGGGAAATAATTAATCGATAATATTGATATACACGTTATCCTTCAAACTGCCTCTTTGTTGGCTTCGCCTTTGCACCCCAGTCACTTACTTATGTAAGCTCCTGGGGCTGCGCAGTCTTGCCGCCTGGATGAATCTGTTCACGGTAATTGTTTCTGCCATAACCACGGAATGCTTATGGCCGCCTAACATGAATTAGTTTGAAGCAGTGTGATGGTTTTCACATTATTCCGGGCTGGCGACATAGTGACGAGGAATACCCGGTTTAGGGATCATATCGAGGTTAATATGTTGGCTAAAGAAGCTCAGCGTTTGCGCCATTTATTAAAAGTTAAAGCTGAATCGTACTGGCCAGAATAATATCCTTTCGGCCTGCGCGTCGTGGCAGTTAAAGCGCAGATGAGCGAGGTTCATTCGAACGGTTATTGTAAAAACAGCGCGATATATCGCGCTGTTACGACGACCCCAGCCTCATTCAGAATGCGGTTTCCAGGGAATCTGTGACGCAATAATCATCGTCTACCAGTGGCAAATACCGCCATTTATCGAATGCGGTACAGGGATGCGAAATACCGCAGCCTACCCAGTCGCCGGGTTTTAACGCATCCTCTTCCGGTAGCACCAGATACGCATGCTGATCGTTTACCTCGCTGATGCACATGCCAGAAGCCGCACGCGGGGCGCTGCCATCGACATTCCGCACCCACAGCGGATTCGGCAGATCTTGATCGAACGGTACATCACGACGACCGAAATCAATAAACGCCAGGCCTGGCTCCGGGCGCGACAACACCCGCCCCCAGATCTCCAGCGCGGCGGTGAAATGATGTGTAGCGCCGGGCTGCGCAAAAGGCGCGATACGCGCGTACAGCCCGCTGTCGTGCGCCATATAAGCCCCGGATCGAATCAGCGGTGTCATCGGCAGTGGCAGATTCGCGGCTGTAAAACACGCCGAGACCACGTCAAACCACGCCCCGCCGCCAGCACTGAGGATAATATGCTGGCTGGCAAACAACTGGTGTTCAGCCAGCAGCGCCGCCGTGTCAATCAGCATCTGGCAGTAATCTTTTACGCGCTGCACGCCAGCCGCATCGCGTCCGGCACCGAGCGCGCCTTCATAACCCGCGACGCCCACCAGTTGCAGGGCGGGGCTGGCGGCAATCGCGGCGGCAATCTCCAGTGCTTCCGAAGATGAGCGGCAGCCGGTACGCCCGCCACTGACCGACATCTCCAGCAGTACCGCAATGCGGCTGTCGCCGAGATATTGCTCCAGCAAACGAACCCCCTGCAGCGAATCGACGTAGCAAAGGAAGCCATGATCGGGATGCTGTTTTTGCCATTCGCCGATCCAGCGAATACCGCCGGGATCGACCAGTTCGTTGGCGAGGAAGACGTTACGAATGCCGAACTGGCGCAACGCGCGAACCTGCGCAGGGGTTGCGGCGCTCAATCCCCATGCGCCGCCTTCCGTGACGGCGCGGCGCAGGATCGCCGGAGACATTGACGTCTTGCCGTGTGCCGCCAGCATCACGCCTTGTTCACGACAAAAATCAGCCAACTGACGTAGATTATTCTCCAGTGCTGATTGCTTCATCAGCATCAGTGGGGAAAACACCTCGGGACTGTTAAATACTGAGGTGCCGTTAGCCAGCGGCTGATTGCCGGATCCGGCGACTGATTTAAAACGCGGTGCAGGCTGCTGCGCATCCAGTGCGCCGTCTGCCTGCAAGGGAAAGTGAATCGACATCATGCCTCCTGTTAGTGCTCAAGCACGCGTGATAAGAATTGCTGGGTGCGCGGATTCTGCGGATTAACGAAAATTTGCTCCGGCGAACCCTGTTCGGCTATCACGCCCTGATCCATAAACACCACGCGGTCAGCGGTTTTACGCGCAAAACCCATCTCGTGGGTGACCACTACCATGGTCATCCCGTCACGCGCCAGGCTGCGCATTACCTCCATCACTTCGCCGACCAGTTCGGGATCGAGCGCTGACGTCGCTTCATCAAAAAACATAATTTTCGGCTCCACCGCCAGCGCGCGAGCAATCGCCACACGCTGCTGCTGACCGCCGGACAACTGGGTCGGATAGTGATGCGCGCGCTCGGCCAGCCCGACACGCGCCAGGGCTGCGAGGCCGCGTTTATTGGCTTCGGCCTCGGACAGTTTCTGCGCTTTAATCAATGCCAGCGTCACGTTACCGAGCGCGGTTTTGTGGGGAAACAGGTTGAACTGCTGAAACACCATGCCAACGTGGCCGCAGATTTCGCTGCTGCGTTTGCGGTCATGCAGCGGCACTTCATTCACCCAGATTTCCCCACCATCGGCGGTTTCCAGCCCACTCATGATGCGTAACACGGTACTTTTGCCGGAGCCGGATGCGCCAATCAACACCAGCACTTCGCCGGGCGAAACATCAAGGCTGATCTCTTTCAGCACCTGGGTTGAGCCAAAGGATTTGGTGATCCGGCTTAGCGTAATGGCGGATTTGCTCATGATAACTGGCTCCTGGTTTGATGATATTGAACCCAACGGGAAAGCGGAAAGCAGACAACGAAGTAGAGCAGGGCGACGAGGCCGTAAATCACCACTGGTTGGCCGATGCGATCGACAATGGCTTGGCCCTGGTGCATCAATTCCGACATGCCGATCATGCTGACAATCGACGTATCTTTAATCAGCGAAAGATACTGGCCAACCAGCGGCGGCAGCACGATGCCGCGCGTCTGCGGCAGGATCACGCTAAGAAACGTCTGGCGCTTCGATAGGCCGAGGATCCACGACACTTCCCACTGGCCTTTAGGCACGGCTTCAATGCCTGCGCGGAATACTTCGGCGATGTAAGCACCCTGATAAATGCTCAAGCCGAGGATACCGGCAGCGAACAAATTGATTTCATAGCCGAAGTAAGCCACGCCGAAGTAAATAAACATCAGCGTGATCAGGACTGGCGTGCCGCGAAACAGCTCGGTATAGAACACGGCTATCTGTCTGGCGACCGGTAAACGGCTGGTGCGTAACACGGCCGCCAGTAAACCGAGCAGTGTGCTGCCGACGATAGCGGCGATGGAGAGTAGTAAGGTGACGACCAGGCCTTTCAGCAGGATTGGCAGCGAGCTGATGATAAGTTCGCTCATAGTGCATTCTCCCGTTTCACTGGGTTAATCAGCCATTTTCTTGCCCACTGCCAGCCGGGCTTTTTTACCGGTGTCACCAGCGGCGGATGGAACATCCGGCGTCCCGCCATGTTGCCAAGCCACGAGAACAGGTTGCTCAGCACCAGATAGACCAGCGCGACAACGCTGAAGGTCTGGATATACAGCAGGGTGCGCGCATTGATCACCGTTGCGGTACCGGTCAGCTCCGGCAGCGCAATGGCTGAGAGCAGCGACGTGCCGAGCAGTAACTGAATCAGATTATTGATAATGGCAGGCCACACTGCGCGCGCTGCCTGCGGCACCACCACGCTGAGAAAGATTTGTCGGCGCGGAATACCGAGGATATACGCCGCTTCCAGTTGGCCCTTCGCTACCGACTGAATGCCAGCGCGGAAGGTTTCTGCCAGGTAAGCGCCCACGTTAATCCCCAGCGCCAGTACGCCTGCGGTATAGGCACTCATGGTGATACCCAGCGACGGCAGGCCAAAAAAGATGATGAAGATTTGCAACAGCACCGGCGTGTTACGGATAAACTCAACGTAGCAGTGGCTGAGCCAGCGTAGCGGTGCCAGCGGCGAGGATTTCGCCAGCGCGGCCAGCAGACCGAGCGCTACCGCCAGGGCAAACGCCAGCAGCGTGACCTGTAGCGTTAGCCACGCGGCATCCAGAAAGGTGCCGGCGTAACGCCATAGGGTTAGCCATTGATAACTCATGGTGTGACTCCTTCAGGCGGCGCAGCATCGGCGGCTGCGCCGGGGGCGAACAATCAGTATTGCGGATTCAGCGGGTAGCGCGGTTTACTGCCGAACCATTTCTGATACAACTGGGCGTTCTCGCCGGAGGCGTTGATTTCAAAAAGGAATTCGTTCAGGTAGTTGGTCCATATCTGGTCGCCCTGTTTCACACCAAAGGCGTTGTACTCCAGCGGCACCAGCGCTTCGTTGGTCACGGTCAGCGACGGATCGAGTTTCGCCTGATAGGCGAGGAAGTTGTTATCTTCGATCATGGCATCAGCCTGGCCCTGTTTCACCGCCAGGATTGCCGCCTGAGATGAATCGTACTCCTGAATTTTCACGTCGATGCCGAGGTTGCGCACTTCGTCGCCGTTAGTGGAGCCTTTCACGGTGGCAATGGTTTTTCCGGCCATATCATGCGCGGACTGAATGCCGCTGTTTTTGCGTACCAGCATCGCTTCACTCGCCACGACATAGGGGTTGGTGAAACCGATCTCTTTGGCGCGTTCCAGATTGCGGGTAAAGTTACAGAACACTACGTCAACTTTATTGGTTTGCAGGTTAGGGATGCGGTTGGCGCTGGTGGTATTAACCATTTCCAGTTTAACGCCCATCTCTTTCGCCAGCGCTTTGGCTAGATCGACGTCATAACCATCCGGATTGCCGTCTTTATCGTAAAAACCAAACGGGGCAAAGCTCAGGCAGTCACCGACGCGCAGCGTGCCGCGCTGTAGAACGGTTTGCAGCGCAGACTGTGGCGCAGCAGCACCTTCTTTTTTCTCTTCGGTCGGCGTACAGCCCGCAACAGCCAGCAATACCAGCCCGCCCGCCAGTGCTTTGGCACTTAATTTCAGCGATGTTGCATTCATTTTTATGCTCTCTTTTAATGTTAACGAGACGGCGTAATACCGTGTCATCCGTTATAAGTCAGACGATCACCGGCGCAGCGGCAGCGCTGATTATTTCGGGATATTTTAATGAAAAAGCAAAACTATCAATTAATAACAGGCTGCCCTGGTGTTGGCGAAGAAAGAAATACAAACGCTCAGCCTGTTTTAACGTTTTTAATTATTTACGGTCGGCGCGGAAGCATTTCATATCCACTTCCACTTTACAGTCGACCACTAAATCCTGCACGCTACAAATACGCGCGGGTGGATTATCACTAAATATCTCTCTGAATACTTTATTAAATGAACTGAAATAGCGCGCGTCGGTTAATACCGCCGTCACATGCACAACATCCTCCACTCGATAACCTGCTTCCCGCATGATGGTGAGACAGTTGTCGAACGCCAGTTGTGTCTGTTCGATGATACCGCCTTCCACTACTTCGCCTTCACGCATCGGTGTCTGGCCCGAGATATAGAGCCAACCATCGGCCTCAACAGCCCGCGCAAACGGCAGTTTCTGCCCACCTGTACCGGTGCCGCCTTCAATGCCATAACGCTTAATCGTCATGCGACGCTGCTCCTTTTTGTTCTGAGAATACCCATTAGTACCGTGTGCAGTACCGAGTGATGCTTGTCTGATATATCGGACTGATATCTGCAATATCGGATAGACCAAGATTTGCACAGGTTTTTTGCTTTTGCAATATATCGCGAGGAATTTAATTTCTCGTCATGTCGCCGCGATCGCAAAATAAAAAAGAAAGGAAGAAAATCTCTGTCTGGAATTGTTAGCTCGGTCGTGGTTTAAAAAAATAAGCTGCGCGTAATGCGCTAAAATGAGGCCCCAAAATAGAACAAAGAAATATAAACTCAGCCGATGAAATTTTAATTAACGGGGATGGGTTAACGACGGAGCAAGGTGTATGATGCTTTTCTTTTTTACTGTCTGGCTCGACCGCCCGACTGCATCAGGAGAATTTGCTTATGCCGGACGAGAAGCCATCGCGGGCACGCGGTGTTGACCGGGTTATCGACATTTTTCGCCAGTTGCATATTGCTCGTCAGCCCATGGCGATGCGCGATTTGATCGACGCCACCGGTGCGCCGCGTTCCAGCGTATATGAACTCGTCAACCTGCTGAGTGAGGCCGGGCTGGTTGAACTGGACGCCGACGGCGCGGTATTTTTTGGCCGTGAAATGCACTATTACGGTGCGGACTACATGGCACATAACGACCTTATTCGCCGCTCACATCAGTTAATGGTTGAGATAGTGGCACGTCATGGCGAGACAGTGCAGCTCTGTATGCTGGAAGGGAGTAAGTACACCGTCGTGTTATCGGAAAGTAATGCTCACCCGTTCAAAATCACTTCTGATATTGGGGTGCGGGTACCGATTACCTGGACGGCCACGGGTCGTCTGCTGCTCAGTAATTGGTCGGACAGCGCCATTCTCGATCTCATCCCCGAAGAGGATTACCGTCTGGCGAATGGGCAAGTCCTCGACAAACAGGCATTCCTCGAAGATATTCATCGTGCCGGGCAGCAAGGATATTGCCTGACCGAAGGTCTGTCAGAGAGTTTTACTTGTTGTATGGCGGCGCCGATTCGTTCTCGTAGCGGGCAGGCGGTAGCTGCTATCTGCTTTATGGTGAGTCGCGATACGCCGGAGGAGCGCCGTCAGATGCTGCTGAAAGAGTTGATCGTTTCCGGGCAAAAATTATCTGATTTCACCTGAGCCTCTGTTCATGTGATTGAACATACACCAGGTGCCTGAAATCTGGCTCTGCGGGTTACACCAGACACCAGACGGTGCAAGGGTGCGTCGCTCTTGCCGTTGAGCTGGAAAAGCCCGCAGGGGTATGCGCGCCAGGTGTAGCCATTTATCATCGTTTTTCCGCTGTAGGCGTTGGCTCGTTTTCTTGCCGAAAACGCTCTGGCCTATAACCACAGGTATTGCCTGCTATTTGTGTATTTCTTGCTCATCTACCTTCCCGTCCATGCAGATGTCAGTCTAATGCTGGCCTTTTGTTAACAATAAAGATATAAAGAACCCTGGCATGGACATTTAGACATCTATACGTATAGAAGGTGATATGCACGAACAACAAGAAAATGGAGAGCTTAAGCGCACCATGAAAACCCGCCATTTGATCATGCTGTCATTAGGCGGCGTCATTGGCACTGGGTTATTTTTTAATACCGGATACATCATCTCTACCACTGGCGCGGCAGGTACACTGCTGGCGTATTTGATTGGGGCGCTGGTTGTCTGGCTGGTTATGCAGTGTCTTGGTGAGCTTTCCGTAGCGATGCCAGTCACCGGCGCTTTTCATGTCTACGCGGCGCGCTATATTGGCCCGGCGACAGGGTATACGGTGGCATGGCTATATTGGCTCACCTGGACAGTCGCTCTCGGGTCGAGCTTTACCGCTGCCGGGTTCTGTATGCAGTACTGGTTCCCGCACGTTCCGGTTTGGCTATGGAGCGCCCTGTTTTGTGTGGTGATTTTTTGTCTTAACGCGATTTCAACGCGCTTCTTTGCTGAAGGGGAGTTCTGGTTCTCGCTTGTTAAAGTCGCGACCATCATCGTCTTTATCATCCTTGGTTGCGGGGTGATTTCCGGGTTTATCTCGATGAAGGATGGTTCACCTTCGCCGGGGCTTTCTAACCTCACCAGCGAGGGCTGGTTCCCACATGGTGGTTTGCCCATTCTGATGACCATGGTGGCGGTCAATTTTGCTTTTTCCGGTACGGAGCTTATCGGTATCGCGGCGGGCGAAACGGAAAATCCGCATCAGGTTATTCCGGTAGCGATCCGCGCCACGATTGCCCGGTTAATCCTGTTTTTTATCGGCACCGTTTTTGTCCTTGCCGCGCTGATTCCGGCAAATGTGGCAGGGGTTGAGAAGAGCCCGTTTGTGCTGGTCTTTGAAAAAATAGGCATTCCGTATGCGGCGGATATTTTTAACTTCGTCATTCTGACCGCTATCCTTTCAGCGGCGAATTCCGGGCTTTATGCTTCGGGCCGCATGCTATGGTCGCTGGCAAACGAAAAAACGTTACCGGGCTGCTTTGCCCGCGTCAATAAGCAGGGCGTGCCGTTGATAGCCCTTTCTGTCTCTATGCTCGGCGGCCTGCTGGCGCTGTTATCCAGTGTGATTGCCCCTGATACGGTGTTCGTTGCTCTCAGCGCCATTTCTGGCTTTGCCGTCGTGGTCGTATGGCTCAGTATCTGCGCGTCTCACTTTGCCTTTCGTCGCCGCCATTTACAGTCGGGCAAGCCGTCTTCGGCGTTGCAATACCGGGCGCCCTGGTATCCGCTGGTTCCCGTACTTGGATTCGTACTGTGTCTGATGGCCTGCATCGGGCTGGCGTTCGATCCGGAGCAGCGCATTGCGCTCTATTGCGGTTTGCCGTTTGTCGCCCTTTGCTACGGTGCCTATTTTCTCACCCACAAAATAAAATTGAAGGAGGCTGACTATGCCGCAGATTAACCCTCTTACCGCGCTGCTTGAAAGTCATCCCTTTGCCGTGCTTGATGGCGCACTGGCCACCGAGCTGGAAGCTCGCGGATGCAACCTTGCCGATAATCTCTGGTCTGCCAAAGTATTAATGGAAAATCCACAACGCATTCGGGACGTGCATCTGGATTACTTCCGCGCGGGCGCGCAGATAGCTATTACCGCCAGTTACCAGGCCACGCCCGCAGGCTTTGCGGCGCGCGGGCTGACGGAGGCGCAGTCGAAAGCGCTGATTGAACAGAGTGTGAAGCTGGCAAAAGAGGCGAGTGAAATTTATCGCGCAGAAAACCCTGACGCCGGTACGCTGCTGGTGGCTGGATCTGTTGGGCCATACGGCGCGTATCTGGCCGATGGCTCTGAGTATCGCGGCGACTACGTGCGTAGCCACGAGGAGTTTCAGCTATTTCATCGCCCGCGTATTGAAGCGTTGCTCAATGCCGGTGCCGATCTGCTGGCCTGCGAAACGTTACCTTCCTTCGCTGAAATAAAAGCACTGGCTGACCTGCTGTCCGAATACCCAGATGCGCGGGCGTGGTTCTCATTTACCTTGCGTGACGACGAACACTTGAGCGATGGCACGCCGCTGGTTCAGGTGGTGGACGCGCTGTCTGCTTGTCCCCAAATCGTCGCGCTGGGCATTAACTGTATTGCGCTGAGCAAAACAACCGCCGCCCTCAAACATCTGCAAAGCCTCAGTGCGCTACCGTTGGTTGTCTATCCTAACTCCGGGGAAACTTACGACGCAGTCACCAAGGCGTGGCATGCGCACGGCGATACATGCGCATCTTTAGCGGCATATTTGCCCCAGTGGTTAAAGGCGGGTGCAAGACTGATTGGCGGATGCTGCCGGACTACCCCACAGGATATTGCCGCACTGAGTGAACGCCGTTGACGGCGAAGAGAAACAGGCAGGGGCTGGAACTTATCGCCCCTGTGCCTTTCATCCTGCGCGGTCTCGTATCGATAGCATGATGAACCTGTATTTTAACCAAAGAACTCTATCAAGCAGTAAGACTAAATTCAGGGGGGACTACAGCGCCAGCAATAGCACGCCTTTAGGATCATGCCCCTCCTGTCAGAGCTATCGTTAGTACCAACCTTTTTCCTCTCAAACTAAGTTCATCCACCCGCATCCATGTCGCCATGACGTTGTTTATCCATGATTGACACGTAGATAGCCACGAGCGAGCGCGGATTCAATCACCTGATGGTATGCATTAAAACGAACACTTTTTTTAACATTACCATGATGATCTTACAGGGTTAATATTTATTTATTATTATTTAATAATAGGTTATGTGTAAAATCTATTTTAACAATAAAAAACATTTGTTCGCTTTTATTTCTTATTGTACTTTTATTCCGAACAGGAGGGTATTGTATGAGAATCATTGATTCACAGGCACATGATGCGTTAACTCAGATTGCGCTTTTTTGGGCAGTATCCTGGAAATTTCCACAGAAGGTTGCGGTGAAAGATCCCAACCATGAGATCAGCTACGGCGAGCTTAGAGACTGGATGCTCAGGATTATTCAGGTTCTGAAGGATGAAGGTGTTCACGCTGGTGACCGGATTGCAATAGAACTGCCACCGGGTGCCGGGTTAATCGCCTCTATTCTGGCGGTTCAGTTCATTGGTGCTGCTTATGTACCGCTGGACCTTAATGCGCCAGTAGCGCGCAATAGTCTGATATTGAATGATTCTCAGCCTCGCATAATTATCAATGAGAGCGGTCATTCAAACTTTGCCGACTTTCAGGCAAAAAGCATATACCAAATGCTGTCGGTATCTGTTATTGCGGATTCATTTCTGAATGCGGCCGTTCCGGAAGGGCTGGCATATATTATCTATACTTCGGGCACGACAGGTAACCCGAAAGGTGTTCCGATCACCCATGCTAATTTGCGTGCTCTCTTTCGTGCAACGGAGCCTGTGTTTAAGTTCAACGAAGATGATTCCACTGTGCTTTTTCATTCCTATGCTTTTGATTTTTCAGTATGGGAAATGTGGTCAGTTTTAGCTTATGGTGGGAAGCTTGTCATTCCAGATAATGAAACACGTTTGACCCCAGGTAAACTGGCTCAGCTCGTTCACGATCAAAAAATTACTTTACTTAACCAGACGCCTGGCGCTTTTTCCGTTAATGCCCCCTGGCTCTGTCAATTCCCGAAGGGATCATTGGTTTTACGGTTTGTTGTTTTTGGTGGCGAAAGGCTTAATTTTCAGATGCTAAAACAATGGCAGCAGCATATTGGGCTGGCGTCTCCTTTACTGGTCAATATGTACGGCATTACCGAAACGACTGTTCATTCAAGTTGGCATATTATCAGTGATGATGATCTGGAACGCTCAGAGTCGATTATCGGCGAATTATTACCTGGATTCGATTACATCATTCGGCCTCTTGATGATAGTAATCAGCAATTTGGCTATGGCGAATTGCTTCTCTGTGGCTCGCAAGTCACTCCGGGTTACCTGAACCAGAATAATGATACCAATGGTAAATTTATTTTGGCTGAAAAAAATAATATTACCGAGCGGTATTATTGTACAGGGGATCTTGTTCAATATAATTTCGCAGGTAAGTTAGTTTATATGGGGCGTTGCGATCAGCAGGTTAAAATAAATGGTTATCGCATCGAAATTGGTGAGATTGAGTCTGTGCTTGCAAGGCATGAATCTATTATCGATATTTCCGTCATAACGTCTCATTCAGAAATACTTGGTCATCATCTGGTTTGTTGTTTTGCTTCATCTGGCAATAAAACAGATGTTATTGAACAACTACGTAAATTGGCGAAGGAGTTATTGCCATTCTATATGCGACCTATTCGCTATCGTGGTTTTGATGCTATACCGAAAACCATTAATGGAAAAATCGATAAACAACACCTGAAACTTTCTGTGGAGTAAATTATGAACGCAGTTGATTTAGATGATGTGAATAAAGAACAGGTAAAAGCACTTGCGTTACAACAGTATATTGCATGGCTGCAAGATATTTTAGAAAAACCAGTCAGCGCGGAAGATAACTTCCTTGATATTGGTGGGCATTCCATGATTGCCATTGCACTTAATGAACGAGTGCGAAATGAATTCAATTTAACGTTGTCCATGGGGCATTTATATAACAGCACGCTTAGCGAAACATTTTACAGCATTAAATAAAACCAATCACTCACTGGAGATTACCATGTCAAACAAAATTCATTTGTCTGAAGAGCAAATTGACAGTTTCCATAAAAATGGTTATATCGGACCAATTACCATTTATTCTCCAGAAGAAATGGCGGAAATTTGGAGTACCGTTCGTCGTCAATTACCCGATCGTTCTAATGCTGCTTACCCTTCAGATTCTTACGGTGCGGCAACAAATATATCTAATTACGATCGCCATCTTGATATCAATAAACTTAGCCAACATGTCACTAATCCCAAAATTGTGGCACCGGTATATGATATCCTTGGAGATGACGTTTTGTGCTGGCGTACGGAGTTCTTCCCTAAATACCCAGGTGATGAGGGTACTGACTGGCATCAGGCTGATACATTTGCCAACGCCAGTGGAAAACCGCAAATTCTTTGGCCAGGAGAAACTGAAGATCAGTTTGGCAAAGGGACCTTAACAGTCTGGACTGCCTTTACTGATTCAACCATTGAGAATGGTTGTCTGGAAATCATGCCTGGCACCCATCATAAAATGAATTATGATGAAAATAGAACAATGCAATACCAAAGCGATATTATCAATAATATTGAAAAGGAAGGTAAGAACCGTGGGTTCTTTGGTTATGATTATCGTGACCTGCAAATAGATCCTGACTGGCATCCTGATGAAAAACAGGCTGTCCCGTTGGAGATGAAAGCCGGTCAATGTGTCATTTTTTGGTCAACGTTAATGCATGCTTCCTATCCTAATATCTCTGATAAGATGTATCGGATGGGCTTTGCTACCCGCTATGCACCCAGCTTTGTTGATATTTATCCCAATACCGATCATGTGCATGAGTACGGCGGCAATATCCCATTGGATAAATTTGGCTGCGTGATTGTCGCTGGCCAAAGTCGTAATGCTAATAACCGTATAGCAACCCATAATTTGCTCGGAAATCCATTTACACCTCTTTCTGTATAAAATAAGGATTATCGCTATGCAACAAAACCAGTGTTATCTGGAGGACACTTATCGCTTTAATATATTAAGCGGTGTCATTGCTACCGGCGCTGATGAAGGAGGGCAATGGATTGCCCTGCAGGATAATATTTTTCATCCGCAGGGAGGCGGGCAGCCCGCAGATCTCGGGTGGGTTAACGACATCCCTGTGGTGGTAAAAAAACAGGAGTCAGGTTTAGTGGTCCTTTATCCGCAGTCTCCTTTTTCGCCGCCGGTAGAAACAAAAGTATCTTCAGTTGTATCGGCAGATGCCCGTGCTTACCATGCAGCACTGCATACTGCCGGGCATTTACTGAATTGGGAAATGCGTCAGTTCGGGTGGATGGCTGTCCGGGGGCACCATTTCCCCGGTGAGTCACGGGTGGAATTTAGCGCCATTGATGCTTCTGCTATTCCAGCCGATCGCCTGGATGCGGCTGAAATTGAGAGCATTATTTGCCAGCGTCTGCAGAAGGGGGCGGAAATCCGAAGTTGGTTTGAGGGTTCCACCCGGCTATGCCAGATTAACCAATCAGAGCCTATGCCTTGTGCCGGGACGCACACGGATGATTTGGCAAAAATTAACTCATTTAGCATTAAAGCGATAAAGTTTAAAAAGGGTACGCTACGGATAAGCTATGATGCCGGGCATGTCCCGCTAAAGGAATGTCATGTCTAATTATTCTCTTCTGGCGCCACGCAGTCGACTTTGGATAATTGACCTGGGATTATTGACCGTTGCCCTCTCATGGGGGGCAAGTTATTCCTTGATGCAGCTTATTATCCACGCAGGGGTCACCGTCCCCTTGTTTTTAATGCTGAGGTTCGCGCTGGCTGTTCCCTTTATGTTTGTTGGCACTCGTGTCAGATTAAACAGCTTCACTCGTGGTGAAGTGATTAATGGGATCGTGTTTGGTGTACTTCTTTATTCTATCCTGACATTTGAAACGTTTGGCGTTAAACACACATCTGCTGCTAATGCCGGTTTCTTGATTGCATTATCGGTGGTGTTAGTTCCCTTTTTTGAACGTTTTATCGGCAAGAGAAAGCAAAGCAAATTCATCTATTTCACCTGTTTTATGTCCCTTGCAGGTGGCGGCATGTTGAGCTTTACTGCCAATGGTAATATTGAGTTCAATCAAGGCGACATTCTTATCTTATCGGCTGCATTGATTCGCGGTTTTCAGATATTTATGTTTGGTCGGCAGACCGCTGGTAAGGATTACTCGCTAATCAATATCACATTGATTGAATTACTTGTTGTCGCTGCCCTCGGGCTGGTTACTATTGTGCTGACCGAACCCACAGCGCTGCAATATATTCCTGAAATATCTATTTCGACATGGGGGTTGATTCTCTTTCTGAGTCTGCTGGCGACGGCATTTGCATTCCTGATGCAATTATATGCCGCTAAAATAACCAGTCCGACGCGCGTCGGGTTGATCTTGTCTCTCGAACCGGCCTTTGCGGCTATGTTTGCCATCACAATCATGGGGGAAACACTTGGTTTTCTGCAAGCAATAGGGGGCGGGATCATTATATGTGCGGCCCTGTTGGGGCGTATTGCTGAAGGGAAACGTTATGAATGAGCTGCCACATATCGCCATGTTTCATCATGCCGGAGGGAATGCTGCCGCTCTTAATGTGCTGGAAAAGCATTTTTCAAACTTCAATGTGAGTAAGTTTGAAATGCCTGGCCGCGGGCGCCGCCGCCTGGAGCCGTTGCTAACGGATGTCAATCAGGTGATTAAGGATTTTTGTCCACAATTGCCGCGCCATTGTCCGATAATTTTTATGGGCCATAGTCTCGGTGCCTATATCGCTTATGTGATGGCCAAAAAATACCGTTTCTATGATGCTCGACCGAAAAGTATGCTCGTGGTGATTGGGAACGAGCCAATCCATTGTCGTAAATATTTTGATTTTACTGAATCCAGTGAAATATCAAAAGATTCATTACTTGATTTTGCTAATCATCTCGGAGAATTACCTGACTGGCTGCAGCGAGAGCCCGTTTTGCTGGCGCAATTTTTGCAGGTTCTTTCCGCTGATTTGCAGGTTGCTAATTCAATCAGTGAAGAAGATAGCTCTGCGCTTGATGATATTCCAGTATTAGCCTTTTACGGAAAAGAAGACCCATTATTTCTTTCTCCACCGGAACGATGGCAAGAATGTACCCCCCAGCCATTCAGGCTGGAGGGGGTCTCTGGGGGGCATTTTATTTCAGAGGCACAGGCTCATGAAATTAGCGAGCTAACAATGCATTTTATACGAGAGAACAAGGTCTTTAATATTTAAATGGCGGGGGCAGGAGAGTGGTAGCACAGTAATACCGCTGACCTGCTGAATTAACCTTGTGTACTGTAAGACATGATAACCGTCGCACTTACAGCATCATCTGCACAAATATAGGCATGTTTAACGTCACCTGAGAAGGCATAAAAATCCCCAGGTTGAAGAATAATGCTTTCACTGTCAGATATTTTCAGAAGCAATGTGCCAAGGTGGACGATGATATGTTCATGCGTCCCTGATACATGAGCCGGGCTGTTGATTACCACGCCTGGTTTCATTTGTAAATGCCATATTTCGGTGATATTCCCTTGGCCGATGCGAAACTTAATTACCTGGGAATAATCTCCTTTGTAGTCAGCATTTTTTTCAATATAAGGATAGCGCTCATTATTATTGCCGAGCAGATCGCCTAATGTAAGTCTTAGTGCGCTGGCGATGGCATCCAATGTATCTACGCGAGGATTAGAGCCGCCCGATTCTAGCGTGGACAGCGTGGCTTTGGATACGCCGGAAAGTTTTGCCAGCTCATTAAGTGAAAGATTTCGAGCTATTCGTAACTGTTTTACGTTATTACCAATGTTGGTGTACGTTTTTTTTAAGCGATCGCTCTGTTGTGTATTACTCATCTTTTAATCTTCACTGTCGGGATAAAATTAGTAGCATATTAACATTTAAGGAAGAAAATAGCTTTAAAAGTGACACATGAATTTAAACGCGGGTTATCAGTCTGATTTTTCTCATTTGTTAATCTATCAGAGGTTGAAATGTTACTGAATGACTGCATTAAAATTATGGTTTCTGGCATGTTGTTGCTTGTAATGCCCGGCCCAACCAATACTCTCCTCCTTTTTTCAGGGTACGCCAGTGGTATCAGGCCAAGTATAAAAATGATCATTGCCGAATGGGGGGGATACTTTTGTGCAATCACCTTTTGGGGCGTTATTGTGAGTGTTTTAGCTCAACATGGCACGTTTTTACTCGGTATTATTAAATTATTATCAGCATTCTATGTCGCCTGGCTGGCCGTTAAAGTCTGGGGGTTTTCATTACAGATTCGACCGGCGAAAATTGAAATAAAAACCGTATTTATTACCACTTTGTTTAACCCTAAATCCTTTATCTTTGCGACATATATCATTCCTTCAATTGCTTTCAGAGAGCTTCAGGCTTTCACTGCCGCAATGCTGAGTGTTTTTGTCGCACTGTTGCCTCTCTCTTTTATATGGGTTGCCTGTGGGAAGGGGATTGCCAGACAAGGTCTACAGCAATCACGATTATGGCCGGTGTTTTTTTATCGCGGACTGTCGCTGGCGATGGCGAGCTTCGCTGCTTCTATGGTTTACCATTCCGTCGCTATCTGATGCGTAAGCCTGCGGAGCAATCATGAAAATTTGCTGGTTTCAAACAAAACAGATAATGAAAGTCTTACCCGATTACATCCATTTCACCGTATTGCGTTTTGCCTGGAATGGTGCGCTGGATGATGCTTTTCGAATTTATGATGTTCCGGTCCCGCGCCAGTTGGCGAACGCGACAGAACAACGACAGGCTGAATATCTTGCTGGACGGATTGGCGCTCAAAAATTACTACAGCATTTCGATATCACGCTACGGGCGCCGCTGATGGCGGATAATCGCGCGCCCTCCTGGCCTTCTTCCTATCGTGGGGCAATTTCTCACGATCGCGATTTTGCTTCTGCCGCCGTTATAAAAATGCACCATGGCCGGGTCGGGATAGATATTGAATCGCTCTCGCCGAAGATAGCTCTCGATACGATAAGCCAGCGTATTGCCTCTGCCCGGGAAATTGACACATTGATCACCACCAGCGATTTGCTTTTGGACCACATTCTGCTGTTGCTTTTTTCTGCTAAAGAAAGTGCCTATAAGGCTTTCCCGCGTGAACATCAACAGCATCTGGATTTTCACAGTTTTGAACTGCGTGATATTGATCTCCACTTGCAGCAGTTTACTTTCAGCCTGACGCATACGCTTAATCATGAATATGAGGCGGGCTTTAGCTTTAAGGGGTGGTATGAGTTTCTGGAAAACCGGGTTCTGACCCTGGTTCATTTGCATTGACTGATATCGCTGATTCCAGGCTATCGGGTAGTCCATCATTAAAGTGGCTTATTTCGATTGAATGCAACAGATCGCCATTAGACTGTAAGTAATCCATCAAAGCGGGCCATGAGCTTTTAGATATCTGACGTACCCATTTCAGCATGAACATGTTTAGCTGCCGCGTGAAGCATAAGAATATCGGCTTTGAGCGCTGGCAGCCTGCTCCGGGCATAAAATACACTGCGCGTAAGTGACAGGCAGCGGCATACCTGCTGGATGTTTGCACCAGCCTTCTTCAGCTTCACCGCGACTTTTTGTCGTTGTTCAGGAGTAATGTACTGGCGACTGACGTCTCGCCCCGAGCTTCTGCGCGATACTGGCGTAGCCAGCGCTACAATGTTGAAAGACCAATATTTATGCTTGTGTCACCGGGTACTTGTGCTCAAGGCAAACGCGCGCGTTTGAGCGGCCCCATTCTGGCGCCTGAAAACGCCCGGTGGAACGCCCACGCATTGCGTGAATGCCACGTTAAAGGCGCTCGCTGATTGATATCCGATGTGAAAGGCAATCTGTTCGATTTTCTCTTTGCTGCTCACCAGCGCTTTTTTCGCTAACGACATGCGCCAGAAAAGAAGATATTGCCCTGGCGGCATACCGATCTCACATGCCCTTCGCCGATGATTGTTGGCAGCGTGATTTCAGTGGGGCTGGATCTGCTAGTAATGACGCAGAACCTGATCACGCAGGGGATTTCCCGCTCTGCATTTGCAGTGGTGACGTGGGCTTTACGGAAATAAGCGAAAAGCGTAGTGAAATGCTCTTGTTGATGCGATACATCGGATGGCGCAGGCGATTGTGCCTGCACCACCCGATTAAAGAGCAGTGCAGGAAAGGCGGTATCCCGTATCAGCCCTGGAGACGGTTGCAAACCCCGCCGGGCCCAGGTGCATACCTGCAATAAGCAGTTTTTCCCGGACGGCCTGCGCCAGAATTTTTTTGCGGGTTTCTTCGGCCAAAGCGGGATCGGTATCAAACAAAATGCTCACTGCTGGTTGTGCCGTCTGAATATGAGGGTAATGGACGATATCTCCCCAGATGAGTAAACTTTTTTCATCTGCGTCAATGCGGAACCCGGTATGTCCTGGCGTGTGGCCCGGCAGCCATAGCGGAGAAATGCCCTCTGTGATGTTGTCCTTGCTAAAAAAGCGAACGTTCTGTGCGTAAGCGTCTAACGTTTGGCGCGCCAGCCCGAAATTACGTTGGCCGCGTTCGCTGGCTATTTTTAGTTTTTCATCATCCCGCCAGTAGTCCGCTTCGCGATGATGCAGAAGCAGTTCCGCATGTTGGAATACCGGTCGTTTTTCAGCATCAAGCAGGCCGCCAATATGGTCCGGATGGCAGTGCGTTAATAACACGGTGTCCACCTCGTCGTGGCTGATTCCGATTGCTGCGAGATTGGCTTTTAGCTGCCCGCCCGCGTTGTTCAGCCCTCCTGTACCGGCATCAACCAGCATGGTTCGCCCCCGCCCGCGGATGAGATAGCCATTGATATGAATATTACCGGGTTCAGCGATTCCGGCGTGATGCTGAATGCGTGCGGCATCCTCTGTTGCAATACCAGACAGTAAATCCAGGCTGGCGGACATATTGCCGTCACTCACCGCCGTTACCTGAAAATCGCCAATCTGACGTGATGGAAAGGTAAGAGGGTTCATAAATACCTCAGGATTAGTTTCGGGCATATGGATACGGGGCAGGAGAGCCAAAGCAGCGAATACGCGCCATTAGCCCCCAGGTCTGCTGCGTGGTGAGATCCAGTTCACACATAAAGTTTTCCATCACTTCTGGCGTACGCCATGGTGTCAGGCGATAAAAAAGTTCGGCATATACCGGATGCCCACATCCCGGCTTTACCGTAATAAATATGATATGCACATTGTCCGGCTCTGCGGCGAGAATGTCAGTGCAGAGGGCGCTACAGGTGCGGGTAAAAGCGGGAAGATCGGTGAACCTGTCAGCCTGTTCTTCAGAAAGGTAAAAAGTCAGATTAGGCATGATTTACTGGCTCCCCGTTTGTTGATGTTCAACAGGATTTTGCAGTTGCGATGTCAGCGGTTGGTAAAGATATATGCCGGGCATATCCGCCAGCGGCAAGGCGCTTTCATGTGGCAGAACCCAGGCAGTGCGACGTTCCGGGGATCTTTCCAGCCCTGCCGCGTACATCTCCACCGCCTGATCTCCCATCGCTGTGACTAAAGCGCTTATCGGTTGCGCGCTGAGGAGCAGAATTTCATCCAACGAGACAGCCGGAGCCGGCGCTTCGCATGCATACAGGTTACGATGCCAGTCAGTGATACAGGCCTGCCAACGGGAGAAATTACCGCCGCCTTTACGCCGATAATCATCACTGCTGAGTACATCTGCATCCTTCACTGTGTGCAGGGCGAGATAAGCAGGGCAGCCGGGCTTCACGGCGCGAAAGCGCTGAGAAGAACTGAATCCATTAACCGAGACCAGCGCCGGTAATTTTTCCTGGCTGTAAAATTCATTCCATTCTTCCTCGCTCCGGGGATCGGTATATGAACATTCCACGATATACAACATTCTCCAGCCTCCGCATGATAAACAGCGGACAACGAATAATCCGCTTAATGATTTTTAATCATGCTATAAGGTGGATACCGGCCTGAAAATCGACAATATTTCATTGTTTAGTGACATTAGCTCACTGAATGGCGTTCTCAGCACAGAGGAAGAGCTCTTTTATGCGCAGAAAAATACCCAGTAGCACTTCCCTGCAAGCTTTTGATGCCGCGGCAAGGCACGACAGTTTTGCCCGGGCCGCAGAGGAGCTATCCCTGACGGAAGGGGCGATTAGTCGTCAGATTGCCCGCCTTGAATCGTTGCTGAACTGCAAATTGTTTGACCGTACAGGAAGCCGGGTAAAGCTTAATCCCGCAGGCGCACGCTATGCCCGCCATGTCCACGAAACGCTGGCACGGCTCGAAAGGGATACCCAATACATCATGGGGTTGCCAGAGGGGAATAAGAGTCTGGATATTGCCGTTCTGCCGACTTTTTCCAGTCGATGGCTGATCCCGCGGCTGAACGGCTTCAGGTCATTGCACCCGGACATAACGTTAAATATTGCGGCCAGTACCGATCCTTTTATTCTCAACGGAAGTGGCTTTGACGCCGTGATCCATTTTGAGCATCCCGCATGGACCGGCATGCGCATGCAGTTTCTGTTTCAGGAAAAGCTGGTTCCGGTGTGCCATTCCGCACTGTTATCGCCAGGGGACGTTGATGAACAATTAAACGAACTGCCACGGATCCACCGACGGCAAAACCCGGACGCGTGGCATCTCTATGCCCACGAAAGCAAAATACGCCTGGATAATCCAGGGCAGGGAGTTAAGTACGACCTGCATGAAATGGCAATCGCCGCCGTTATGGCGGGACAAGGCGTGGCACTGGTGCCGCGTATGTATGTCGAAAATGAATTGAGGCGCGGTCTGCTTGTTTCACCCTGGCCAGAAGCCGCAAGCCTGAACAAAAACTTCTGTTTAGTCAAACCGGCGGAAACCGGAATGAATGAATCGGCATTAGAGGATTTTGAACGCTGGTTGCTTGCTGAAATCAACGCCCAGTAGGTGTTTGGTCGAGGAGGTCTGTGGGCTTACTGGTAATGATTGTTTCGGGAAACGGGAGTTCGTTTCAGAATCAAGGAAACCGTTTCGGCTGGAATGCGTTAAAGTTCATCAGTATGATTGTGCGTTTCATCGCCAGTTAAGAAATGCTGAGGGGACAATATGGATGTTACTGAAGATGCTTTACTACGTTCTGGCTTTACTCAATCGGATTTGCAGAAGATAAAGAACAACGTTGAAAGCTATGGTGGAACGTTGGGGAATGCCATTAGGGACCTGGCCAGGCGTTTTATTCTCGCTCTGTGGGTTGTATCCGGTTGCCTTGCTGTATTCATTTTTCTGGTGATATTCGCATCTGAGGAGAGTGTATTCTCTGGTGCTATTGGTCTTTCTTGTGGAGTTGCGGTTGCAATTTTTATACAACCGCCTGTGCTTGCTTATAAAGCCTGGCGATTCTGTAGGGCGAACAAAGACCCTGTACATGATTCTGTGTAAATGCCTTTCTCAGTAGTGACCGTCCAGGCGGTCACCGAACTCGATAATAAAGCGGCTCATTGCCATACGCCAG
>JAGTSE010000058.1 GCA_018261615.1 Pseudomonadota bacterium
TGCGGCTGATTTACGTTCTGGTGAAATACGCTTCACGCTCTGTTCCCATCCTGTCATTAGTATTTTCGATGGGGGTGACAACTATCCTGACAGAGGGGGCTATCCCTTCCCCCTTCATTTCCCGCATGATTTGGAAACCACACATCATGAGGGTGAGTTCCAAGTATATTTTGTGGTTGAACATCCAATACAAAACCTAACTCAAAGAACAGATTAGTTTTGGTTTAGCTAATGCAGATGCGATGCCCTATTTTCAAGATTTAGAATCACTGAGGGAAGAACTGGAGTTTGTTATTTCAATTATTCATGCTTAAATTTTGAACCCTTCTCAATATCGATGCCAGGTTAAATCAGAGAGCACCACCGCGAGAGCGACCCCGGCTGTTATCTCCCGTGATATCGGGATGTTTTTTTTCGCTCCGGCTGCAGTTAACCACTCCCGACTTTGCCCACCGGTTAAAACCGTTGCAAACGCTTTTTATGGACCATATCGCTCAGGCAATTAAGGGACACAGCCTGTGTTCTCTTTCTGTGTCAGCTCTGTGACAAAGCCAACATAAAACTGCGACATAGTTCGCAGTTTTATGTCAGATACCAAAATCATCTAATTGAAATATAACGATTTAAATTTCTGGTACTGCTTTTGCTTCAGCGATATTACCCGCTGTTGATTGACGCGGTGTAATGCGCTCCGGCGCGTTCCGTCATACATCCTGGGAGCCAAAAGCATGTGGAATTACTCCGAGAAAGTGAAAGATCATTTTTTTAATCCCCGTAACGCACGGGTGGTGGAAAACGCCAACGCGGTGGGTGATGTGGGATCGTTAAGCTGTGGCGATGCGTTACGGCTGATGCTGCGAGTGGATCCGCAAGATGAAACCATTCTTGAGGCCGGGTTTCAGACCTTTGGCTGCGGCAGCGCGATTGCCTCTTCTTCCGCCTTAACGGAATTGATTATCGGCCGCACGCTGGCGCAGGCCGAACAGGTCAGCAACCAACAGATTGCCGATTATCTTGACGGTTTACCGCCGCAAAAAATGCACTGCTCGGTCATGGGCCAGGAAGCGCTGCGCGCTGCCATCGCCAACTACCGCGGCGAAACGCTGGAAGATGACCACGAAGAAGGCGCGCTGATCTGTAAGTGCTTTGGCGTGGATGAAGGACAGATTCGCCGCGCGGTGCTGAGCAACGGGCTGACCACACTGGAAGAGGTGATCAACTACACCAAAGCGGGCGGCGGCTGTACCTCATGCCATGAGAAAATCGAACTGGCGCTGGCCGATATTCTCGCGCAGCACCCGCAGGTCGCCGCGCCAGTTGCGACGACCAAAGATCCACACTGGCAGGAAGTGGTTGATGCCATCACCGAGCTGCGCCCGCATATTCAGGCCGACGGCGGCGATATGGCGCTGATCAGCGTGGCAAACCATAAAGTCACGGTCAGCCTCTCCGGCAGTTGCAGCGGCTGCATGATGACTGACATGACGCTCGCCTGGCTACAGCAAAAACTGATGGAACGCACTGGCTGTTATATGGAAGTCATGGCTGCTGAAGCCGCAGCGTATTAACAGAGGGGAAGAACATGAAACAGGTTTATCTGGATAACAACGCCACCACGCGAATCGATCCGATGGTGCTGGAAGCGATGATGCCCTTTCTGACCGAGCATTATGGCAACCCGTCTTCAATTCATGATTTCGGCACACCTTCCCGCGCGGCCCTTGAGCGCGCGCATCAGCAGGTTGCTACCCTGCTTGGCGCCGATCATGCCAGCGAGATTATTTTCACCTCTTGCGCCACCGAAGCCACGTCAACCGCGCTGCACGCTTGCGTTGAACTGATGCCGGAGCGCCGGGAAATCATTACCACAGCGGTGGAGCACCCGGCCACGCTCGCCGTCTGCGAACACCTGGAGCGCCAGGGTTACCTGATCCACCGCATTGGCGTGAATGCCGACGGTGCGCTGGATATGGAGCAGTACCGCCAGGCGCTCAGTCCGCGGGTAGCGGTGGTAAGCGTGATGTGGGCGAACAACGAAACCGGTGTGTTGTTTCCGGTGATTGAAATGGCGGCCATGGCACAGGAATACGGCGCTCTGTTCCACTGTGATGCGGTGCAGGTGGTCGGCAAAATTCCGCTGGATATTGGCCGCTCGCAGATCGATATGCTCTCCTGCTCGGCGCACAAACTGCACGGGCCGAAAGGCGTCGGCTGCCTCTATCTGCGGCGCGGGACACGTTTTCGTCCGCTGTTGCGCGGCGGCCATCAGGAGCGCGGACGCCGCGCAGGGACGGAAAACATCGCCGGGATTGTCGGCATGGGCGCAGCTTGCGAACTGGGGCAGATCCATCTGCCGGGCGCTTCCTCGCTGGCGCAACTGCGCGATCGACTGGAAGAAGGGCTCATAGCGCAGGTGCCTTCCGTCATGGTGATGGGCGGTAACCAGCCACGCGTACCGGGCACCACCAATCTGGCGTTTGAGTTTATCGAAGGGGAAGCCATTTTATTACTGCTGAACCAGATGGGAATTGCGGCTTCGAGCGGCAGCGCCTGTACCTCCGGATCGCTGGAACCTTCACATGTCATGCGGGCGATGAACATCCCTTACACCGCCGCGCACGGCACTATTCGTTTCTCGCTGTCGCGCTACACGCGTGAGAAAGAGATCGACTATGTGATCGACACCCTGCCAACGATTATTGCCCGCCTGCGGATGCTCTCGCCCTACTGGCAGGAGGGAAAAACCATGGCGGCTGAATCGGCATTTACGCCGTTATACGGCTAAGGCGGCGAGCATGAACGTGCTTATCAACGACACCACCCTGCGCGATGGCGAACAGAGCCCCGGCGTCGCTTTTCTCGCCAGCGAGAAAATCGCCATCGCCGAGGCGCTGTTTGCGGCGGGCATAACCGCGCTCGAAATTGGCACGCCAGCGATGGGCGCCGAGGAGCGCCAGCGTATTTTGCAGGTACGCCAGCATTTACCCGCCGCAACGCTGATGTCCTGGTGTCGGATGAACAGCGACGAGATCCGCCAGAGCGCGGATCTCGGTATGGACTGGGTGGATATTTCCTTGCCCGCTTCGGATAAACTGCGCCAGTACAAGCTTCGCGAGCCGCTGCCGCAGTTGCTGGATAAACTGGGAATGCTGATTGCACACGCGCGGACGCTGGGAATGCAGGTCTGTGTCGGCTGTGAAGATGCCTCGCGCGCCAGCGATCAGACGTTGAACCAGATTGCCGATATCGCCCGCGAGGCGGGCGCGAAACGGCTGCGCTTCGCCGACACTCTCGGCCTGCTCGATCCCTTTACCACCACCACACGCATTCAGGCACTTGGCGAATACTGGCCGGGTGAAATCGAAATGCACGCGCACAACGATCTGGGGCTGGCGACCGCCAATACGCTGGCGGCGGTGCGTGCCGGAGCCACCAGCGTCAACACTACAGTGCTGGGGCTGGGCGAACGCGCAGGCAATGCCGCGCTGGAAACCGTTGCGCTGAGCCTGAGCCGCTGCCTGCAACGGGATTGCGGCGTTGATTTTACGCGCCTGCCGTCCCTGTGCCAGACCGTGGCTGACGCGACACAGCGGGCGATTGACCCACAGCAGCCGCTGGTAGGTGCGCAGGTTTTCACCCATGAATCCGGCGTTCATGTCGCCGCGCTGCTGCGCAATCGCGAAAGCTATCAGGCGATTGATCCGGCGCTGATGGGGCGCGAGTACCGGCTGGTGCTGGGCAAACACTCCGGTCGTCAGGCGGTGGATGGCGTCTTCGCCCGCATGGGGTATCACCTTGATACCCTGCAAATCGATCTGCTGCTGCCAGCGATCCGCCACTTTGCTGAGTGCTGGAAACGCACGCCGAAAGAGGATGAACTGGTGGCGATCTACGATGCGCTGTGCGGGGAATCTGCACACTTTGCGAGGGGCTGACGATGGAGTGGTTTTACCAAATCCCAGGCGTGGATGAACTCGATACCGCCGAGTCCTTTTTTGAATTCTTCAGCGTGCCTTATGACCCGCTGGTGCTGCGCCACTGCTGTCTGCCGGTGTTGCGGGAGTTTCATCAGCGACTGCGGCAAAACGTACCGCTGCGCAATCTGCTTGAAGAGGCACCCCGCGCCCCGTGGCTGTTGGCGCGCCGGTTGCTGACGGAGAGCTATCAGCACTACCTTCCGGAGCGTACTTCATGAGACAAAAATTCGATTTTGGCGAAGAGGTGCGCGTTACTCGCGCCATTCGCAATGACGGCACCATGCGCGGCTTTGCGCGCGGCGACCTGCTGGTTCGTCGCGGCAGTACCGGTTTTGTCCGCGAATGGGGCACTTTTTTGATGGATCAGATTATCTATCAGGTGCATTTTCTCAATGATGATTTGGTGGTTGGCTGCCGCGAGCATGAGCTGCTGCCGCTTTCCGTGCCGTGGCACGCCGGGCAGTTTCAGTATGGCGATCGGGTTGCCTGTCGCCACGCGCTGTCGGTGAATGGCGAAGTGGTGATCGCCGCCGGAGAGCATGGCCATATTGAGGGAACGGACCAGGGCGAAAGTGGAGAAAGTTACACTGTCACGTTTTCCGGGCGCTGGTTCCAGGTGCCCGCCAGCGCCATGATCCTGTTGGAGGCCGACGCATGACACCGTGGCAACGTTTCGCCCGGCGGCGGCTGGCGTTAACGCGCTGGCAGTGCGAACCGGAACACATTCCTGCCGATCAGCAAACCGCTTTCGACGACGCCTTCACCCGCCAATGCCAGTTGGAACAGGTAGTGGTAGATGCTGCTGTCGGTGAACCCCTTGCGGATAGCGTACTGCAGAGTGTCGCGACCTCGCTGGCAAGCTGGCTGGATGACGGACATTTTTCTGCTGACGAGCGGCAAACGGTGATCCGGCATCATGCCCGTATGGAGTGGCAGTTCGCCGAGGTTGCCAGGCGCGCCCCGCTGCCGGACGATTTACAGGTGCTGGCCTGGTATCAGCAACATCAGGCGCAGTTTATGCGCCCGCCGCAGCGGCTGACATCCCACCTGTTGCTGACGGTCGATAACGATGATGTCGCAGTGCAGTGTCAGATCCGCCGCTTTCATCAGGATATTAGTGTCTCGCGCCAGGTCTTTGCCCGGCTGGCGCAGCGCTACTCCCACTGCCCCAGCGCGCTGGAGGGCGGGCATCTTGGCTGGATAAGCCAGGGGCTGCTCTATCCCGAACTCGACGCCGCGCTGTTTGCGCTGGCGGAAAATGGCCTCAGCGCACCCATCGAAACCAGCCTCGGCTGGCATCTGTTGTGGTGCGAAGCGATCCGTGACGCCGCGCCAGTGCCGCAGGAGGAAGCGCTGGAAAAAGCACGAAGCTATTTGATTCATCAAAATCAGCAGCAGCACCTGCGCCAGTGGTTGGCGGCGTTAACCCGCAGCGTGGTGGCGGGGTAATTTTACCGCCCTTCAGAACAACAATATCGTCAGAACAACAATGCCGGATAGCGAGTCTGTCGACACCCTGCAGACCGCATCACATCAGGCGCTCGCCCTTCAACATCGCCATCATTGTCTGAGGGTGCGAACACTTATCAAGCCTTCCTGTCTAACCTGTTGTTGTTGCCGGGTAAACACAGCGTTACCCGGCCATATCGCTTACAAAAATACCGGTTTAAGGGTTTCCAGCCAGGCATCCACCCGCTCGTCGGTCAGGTCATACTGGTTGTCCTGATCGATCACTAAGCCGACAAATTTATCCGCCTCCAGCGCCGATGAGGCGTTGAATTCATAGCCTTCATTCGGCCAGTGGCCGACAATCTGCGCGCCACTGTTTTTCAGCGCCTCATACAGCGAGCGCAGGCCGCTGACGAAGTTATCCGGGTAGCCCACCTGGTCGCCAAGACCAAACAGAGCCACGGTTTTGCCGCTCAGGCTGTTGCTATCAAGCTGGGCGACAAACTCTCCCCATGACGCTTCCTCACAGCCGGCATCCAGCCCCGGCAGTTGTCCGTCGCCAAGCGTCGGCGTCCCCAGCAGCAGTACCGGATAAGAAAGAAATGTGTCGAGATCGGTACGGTTGATATTCACCGGCGCATCGGCCGCCGGACCCAGTTTTTGGTAGATCATTTTGGCAATTTTGCGGGTTTTGCCCGTATCGGTACCGAAAAAAATTCCAATGTTAGCCATCGCATGCTCCTGTGAGAAAAAGTGTGAATCCGCCCTGAACAGGCGGCTATCACCGAAGATATTGCGAAGGCTGTGCCAGTTTTTTTGCCGGGCAATGGTTGCACTGTATTAGCCAGTAATGCACCAGAGCGGCGCTTTTTTATCCACCCGAATGGCCTCTGCCGCGCACAGCCAGAGGGCAAAAGGATAAAAATCGGCGGCAAACAGGGATCTGGATCAATCTTACAGCGAGTAACGGGGGTCAAAGGCGCACCCTTTGCATGGTTAATGCGCGTCCGCTTACTGTTCGGACGAAAGTCGACAGGTGGCACAAATTTGTCATAACTGCGACATTCCCATGTTGACCACAGGAGTTTGTGATGACCCTGAATATGATGATGGACGCCGCAGCGCCCGCCGAGATCGCCGGGGCGCTCTCACAACAGCATCCCGGGTTGTTTTTCACCATGGTTGAACAGGCTCCCGTCGCGATTTCACTGACCGATGCCGATGCCCATATTCTGTACGCCAACCCCGCGTTTTGCCGCCAGTCGGGGTATGAGCTGGAAGAGTTGTTGCAGCAAAACCCGCGCCTGCTTGCCAGTAAACAGACGCCGCATGAAATCTACCAGGATATGTGGCACACCCTGCTGCAACACCGTCCGTGGCGCGGGCAACTGATCAATCGTCGCCGCGACGGCAGCCTGTTTCTGGTGGAGATCGACATCACCCCGCTGTTTAATGCGTTTGGCAAACTCGAGCATTACCTGGCAATGCAGCGCGACATCAGCGCCAGCTACGCGCTGGAACAGCGGCTGCGCAATCATATGACGCTAACCGAAGCCGTATTGAATAATATTCCGGCAGCGGTTGTAGTGGTAGATGAACGCGATCAGGTGGTGATGGATAACCTCGTCTACAAAACCTTTTGCGCCGATTGCGGTGGTAAAGAGCTGCTCACCGAACTCAATTTTTCCGCCCGTAAGGCGGAGCTGGCACAGGGACTGGTGCTGCCGGTAGCGCTGCGCGGCAGCGTGCGCTGGTTGTCCGTCACCAGTTGGGCACTGCCAGGCGTCAGTGAAGAAGCGGGTCGCTACTTTATTGATAGCGCCGTGCCGCGCACGCTGGTGGTGATCACCGACAATACCCAGCACCAGCAACAACAGGAACAGGGGCGTCTTGATCGTCTGAAACAGCAGATAACCAGCGGTAAATTGCTGGCGGCGATCCGCGAATCGCTGGACGCCGCGTTGGTGCAACTCAATTGCCCGATAAATATGCTGGCCGCCGCGCGTCGTTTAAATGGCGACGATCATAGCAATCTGGCGCTGGATGCAGCCTGGCGTGAAGGCGAAGAAGCGATGGCGCGGCTGCAACGCTGTCGTCCGTCGCTGGAGCTGGAAAGCCCGGCAGTATGGCCACTCCAGCCTTTCCTTGACGATCTGCGCGCCCTGTATCACACCCGATATAACCAGGGTGAAAACTTGAAAATTGAGCTGGAATCCCCCGATCTGGTGGGCTTTGGCCAGCGAACACAACTGCTTGCCTGCCTGAGCCTGTGGCTCGACAGAACCCTGAATATTGCCGCTGAGCTACGTGATTTCACGGTGCAGACTCAGCTTTACGCCCGCGAAGAGAGCGGCTGGCTGTCGTTCTATTTAAACGACAATGTGCCGCTGATTCAGGTGCGCTACACCCATTCCCCCGATGCACTCAATGCTCCCGGTAAAGGCATGGAACTGCGGCTGATCCAGACGCTGGTCGCCCACCATCGCGGCGCAATAGAACTGACCTCCCGGCCTCAGGGAGGCACCTGCCTGACCCTGCGTTTCCCGTTATTTTATTCACTGACCGGAGGCTCACTATGACTCAGCGAACCGAGTCGGGTACAACCGTCTGGCGCTTTGACCTCTCCCAGCAGTTTACCGCCATGCAGCGTATCAGCGTGGTGTTAAGCCGGGCAACTGAGATCGGGCAGACACTACAGGAAGTACTGTGCGTGCTACACAACGATGCCTTTATGCAGCACGGGATGATCTGTCTGTACGACAGCCAGCAAACGATCCTTACCATTGAAGCCTTGCAGGAGGCCGATCAGCAACTCATTCCCGGCAGTTCGCAGATTCGCTACCGTCCGGGTGAAGGACTGGTCGGCACGGTGTTGTCGCAGGGACAATCTCTGGTGCTGCCCTGTGTCTCCGACGATCAGCGTTTTCTCGATCGCCTCGGATTGTATGATTACAGCCTGCCGTTTATTGCCGTGCCACTGATGGGGCCAAACTCACAGCCTATCGGCGTGCTGGCCGCCCAGCCGATGGCCCGCTATGAGGAGCGGCTGCCCGCCTGCACGCGTTTTCTGGAAACCGTCGCCAATCTGGTGGCGCAAACCGTCCGCCTGATGACGCCGCCCTGCGTCTCGCCCTCACCCCGTGCAGCCGCCGCGCAGATCGCCAGCCAGCGCGGGTGCGCGCCGTCGCGACCGTTTGGCTTTGAAAATATGGTCGGTAAAAGCGCGGCCATGCGCCAGACGCTGGAAATTATTCGTCAGGTATCGCGCTGGGACACCACCGTGCTGGTGCGTGGCGAAAGCGGAACCGGTAAAGAGCTGATTGCCAATGCTATCCACCACAATTCACCGCGCGCCACCGCGCCGTTCGTCAAATTCAACTGCGCGGCTCTGCCTGATACGCTGCTGGAGAGTGAACTCTTCGGCCATGAAAAAGGGGCGTTTACCGGTGCGGTGCGCCAGCGCAAGGGCCGCTTCGAACTGGCGGATGGCGGTACGCTGTTTCTTGATGAAATCGGCGAAAGTAGCGCCTCGTTTCAGGCGAAATTGCTGCGTATCTTGCAGGAAGGCGAAATGGAACGCGTCGGCGGCGACGAAACGCTGCTGGTGAATGTACGGATCATTGCCGCCACCAACCGCAATCTGGAAGAGGAAGTGCGGCTGGGAAATTTTCGCGAAGATCTCTACTATCGGCTCAATGTGATGCCGATTTCCCTGCCCCCGCTCCGCGAGCGCCAGGAGGACATTGCCGAGCTGGCGCACTTTCTGGTGCGCAAAATCGCGCAAAACCAGAACCGCACGCTGCGCATCAGCGATGGTGCGATCCGTTTGTTGATGAGCTATAGCTGGCCTGGAAACGTGCGTGAACTGGAAAATTGCCTTGAGCGATCGGCAGTGATGTCGGAAAGCGGGCTGATCGATCGCGACGTGATTTTGTTTCACCACCGGGAGAATCTGCCAAAACCGCCACAACCCAGCGCACCGCGCGAAGAGAGCTGGCTCGATCAGAACCTCGACGAGCGACAAAGATTGATCGCCGCGCTGGAGAAAGCCGGTTGGGTACAGGCAAAAGCAGCGCGCCTGCTGGGAATGACCCCGCGCCAGGTGGCTTACCGTATTCAGACGATGGACATTACCATGCCGAGAATGTAGTGCAGGCTTTTGTGACATTCGGCACATTGTCAGCCAAACGCCACAAACTCGACAAACAGACGGCGACGCGGTGAATTTAAAACATTAATTTATCAGTAAGTTACAGCAATGATAAGCGGTACAGGTTTTGCAGCAGGAGGTTATGACCACACAACCAAGGTACACCCATGACTTCCTGCTTATCCGCCGCTGGCGGTTCACGCTGTCACACCGGGCAGCGCGAACCTTTATCTGATGTTGTTGCCGGTAAGGTGGCGTCGCACCCCTGCTACTCGCAAAACGGTCATCACCGCTATGCCCGTATGCATCTGCCGGTCGCGCCTGCCTGTAACCTGCAATGTAACTACTGTAACCGCAAATTTGATTGCAGTAATGAATCGCGCCCCGGCGTATCATCATCTCTGCTGACGCCAGAACAGGCGGTAGCCAAAGTGCGCCATGTAGCCGCGTCGATCCCGCAATTGTCAGTGGTTGGCATCGCCGGGCCTGGCGACCCGCTGGCCAATATTCAACGTACCTTCACCACCCTGGAAATGGTGCGCGAACAGCTCCCCGACCTGAAACTTTGCCTCTCAACCAATGGGCTGATGCTACCGGATGCGGTAGAGAGACTGGTGAATGTTGGCGTTGACCATGTCACGGTAACTATCAATACGCTGGATGCCGATATCGCGGCGCAAATCTACGCCTGGCTGTGGCTTGATGGTGAACGCTACAGCGGGCGTGAAGCCGGTGAGATCCTGATTGCCCGCCAGCTTGAAGGTGTGCGTCGCCTGACGGCCAAAGGTGTGCTGGTGAAGATCAACTCGGTATTGATCCCCGGCATCAACGATGGTGCCCTGAGCGACGTCAGCCGCGAACTGCGCGCCAGCGGGGCCTTTATTCACAATATTATGCCGCTGATCGCCCGCCCGGAGCACGGTACGGTGTTCGGACTGAACGGGCAGCCGGAACCGGATGCTCAGATGATAGCCCAGGTGCGTGAACGTTGCGGCGAGATGATGCCGCAGATGACGCACTGCCATCAGTGCCGTGCTGACGCAATTGGCATGCTCGGTGAAGATCGCAGCCAGCAGTTTGCTCTGACGCCGGTTGAAGAGTCGCCACAGCCGTGGTTGCCGACACTTTACCGCCGGGCGCAGTTGCATGCCAGCATTGCCACGCGCGGCGAATCAGAAGAGCCTGGTGCCTGCCTGGTGGCGGTCGCCTCCACGCGTGGCGATGCGATTGACTGCCACTTTGGTCACGCAGATCGCTTTCGCATTTACAGCTTGTCGGCGGCGGGTGCTGTGCTGGTCAATGAGCGGTTTACGCCAAAATTTTGTCAGGGAAGCGACAACTGCGAACCACAGGACAGCGACGCGCGGATGATGGCGGTTCTCGATCTGCTGGCCGATGTGAAAGCGGTGTTTTGCGCCCGTATTGGTTACGCGCCGTGGCAAAAACTGGAAGCGCGCGGCATTCAACCGTGCGTCGATCACGCCTGGCAACCGGTTAACGAGGCGCTGACCGGCTGGTGGCAACTGTGGCGTAAAAATGCGCCGCCCGATCCCGCGTCACGGGGGGTGGCATGATGCCTGTTCACGACTGGCTGCGGCGTTTGCTGTGGCTCTATGCTCACGGAGAAGGCTGTTATCCGCTGATGATGGGCCTGCGGGCAACCGAGTGGGATGCCCTGCAAGCGCAGTTCGATCCCCCCACGCAGCCGATACCCGCCGATTGTTTGCTGCGGCAAAAGCTGATGACCGAGCTGAATGCCACCCGCAGCGGCGAACAGCAACAACTGGCGCAGTGGCTGGCGAGCTATATGGCACCCGGTGCGGCGCCGATGCACAACATTATCGCCAGTGTTTCACTGGCATTTAATCATCTGTGGCAGGATCTGGGGCTAAGCTCGCGTCAGGAGTTGCGCGAGTTAATGAGCGACTGTTTTCCTCTGTTGGTAGAAATGAACAGCGAAAATATGCGCTGGAAAAAGTTTTTTTATCGTCAGCGCTGTCTGCATTCTGCTGGCGAACTTATTTGCCGTTCGCCAAGTTGCGATGCCTGCTGCGAACGCGCGTTCTGTTTTGCCCCTTCCTGAATATATATTTCACGCGGCCCGCTAACCTTAAATGAAACGGGCCACTTCTGCCGCGCATTTATTATTTGTTGCCCTCTATTTTTTAACAGTGAAAGTGAAATATCCTGCAACAATCACATGGATCCTGTAGCCGTGATGTTACTGTTACTTATATAGTGGTATGACGAAGGTAAGCAGTTAAGAAGGATGCAGGCACGCGAGGTGGCAAATGTACTCTTTTGTAGCCAGACAGGCGATTTTTGATAACCAATTGAAGACCGTTGGTTACGAATTGCTCTTCAGGGACAGTATGGATAACCGATTCCCGGATGTTTCCTCCGAACAGGCCACTACTCAACTGATTGAAGAGCAATTTCTTAGCGCTCCGGTGGGGCGTAAAAACGAGAACAGTACCGTATATGTCAATTTCCCCTACCAGTTACTGGTTCAGGGGCTGGCGGAGACGCTGCCAAAGAACCGCGTGGTGATTGAAATACTCGAAGATGCCAGCCCGGATCGCTTATTGCTGGAAGTGGTAAAACGTATGCATACCCAGGGCTTTCGCATCGCGCTGGATGATTTCAGCCCTGGTAACGCATGGGATGCCTTTATTCCTTATATCGACGTGATTAAATTTGATATAAGGAAAAGCCCGCGCGAGGAAATCGGCCATTACATTCGCACTCACCGCGAGTCGTTATGTCATGCCGTATTGCTGGCAGAAAAAGTGGAAACCTATGATGAATATGAATCCTATAAAAAAATGGGCTTTCATCTTTTTCAGGGTTATTTTTTCAGCAAGCCGATGGTTACTAAACGGAATAAACTGGTACAAAACCAGGCGTTTGCACTGAAATTAATGCAGGAAGTGAACGTTGAATCGCCAAATCTTAATAAAATTGAAGAATTGTTAAAACGTGATGTCACGTTGTCGTTTAAAATTATGCGCTATGCGCAAAATATCCTCTATAACACCCGTGGCATATGCGGTTTCCGTAACCAGTCGCTGCGCGATGTTGTTGTCTACCTTGGCATTAATGGAATGCGGCGCTTCGTATTGATGGCCTGTCTGACCGCCTTCGACAACGTGACCACTACGGAAATTTATTATCTGAGCCTGATCCGCGCTAAATTCTGTGAACTGGTTGCAGAACGCACTTCCGCCGCCAGTCTCAGCAATGATGCATTTATGGTCGGTCTGTTTTCACTTCTGGATGTGATCCTCGGCTTGCCGCTCGGAGAGTTAATGAGCCAAATCGCCGTGTCGCCGGAGGTCGCAACCGCACTGGAAAAAGAGAGCGGTAAGCTCTATCCATTTGTGCAGCTCGCGCGTCTTTTCGAGCTGAGAAGATGGGAAGAAGTAAGCGGCATCACCCACAAAATCGGCTTGCCCAATTCCACCGTTGCAGAGTTAATGAACCAGGCGACAAAATGGGCTGATGAACTGCCATTAATCCTGTCGCATTAATTTTTACCTTTTTTTCAGTGTGCGAAAATTAACCTCGCGCTGCACATTACCAATGTCTGAAACATTATTTCACTTCATAAAAATGCAAATTGGTTAAATGAGTAACAGCCAAAATGGCTTTATCCTAAATTACTCTTTTCGATGCGGTTTTTTGCACAATAATCTGAGTAATCTGTGATATTGATCAGATAAATAAATCAATAAAATCCCAAAAACTGCCGTTATTAATACTATCTCCATTCACACAGCGTTGAATTATGAAAAAATTAGCACAAGCCACCGTATTGACTAAGTTGCTCATCGGTTTCTCTATCCTCATTGTCATGATGTTGCTGTTGGGTATTGTGTCCATTTATCAGCTCAATATGAGCAATGATCATATTGATCAGTTCCGCAAAAATCGCACGCCGGGCGTGCGCTATACCCTTGAAATGCGTGGTGTCTTAGCTGAAATGCGCTTACAGCAGGTTCAGTACATCGCCTCGACAACGCCGGAATCGCTGGAACAACATCGCGGTGAGTTACTACAAAACCAAGAAACGTTCCTGCGCGCACAGCAGGCTTACGCCAATATCTCTTCGCACGATCCACAAGAGATGCGCGCCCTCTTCTCCACGGTGGTCGACAACTTTAAAAACTTCATCGATGTGAACGCCAAAGTCATCGAAGAGATGAAAAGCGGCAACGCCACAGAAGCCGCCAAAATCAGCGGCGCCGTGTCGGCGAAATATCGCACGCGGTTGATGAAAGACCTGGCCACGCTGGTGGATATGGAAGTCGCACTCGGCAATGCTGCCGGTGAAGCCTCGCAGGCGGCCTATAAACAGGCGATCTATATGCTGAGCGGTTTACTGCTACTGGCGCTGATTGCAACCGCCGTGATAGCCCTGTTTATCTCACGTAACCTGGCGCGCCAGCTTGGTGGCGAACCAGCTTATGCGGTGTCGATCATGAAAGAAATTGCCGCAGGGAATCTGGGTACGCAGGTCAAGCTGCGCGACAACGATACCCAGAGCCTGCTGGCGACCATCCACTTTATGAATACCCGACTGGCCGGGATCATTAACGGCATTATCGACGGCAGTGAATCCATTTCCCACGCCGCCAGCGAAATCTCCGAAGGCAACAACGATCTGTCGCAGCGTACTGAAGAACAGGCCGCCTCGCTGGTACAAACGTCGTCAAACATGCAGCAAATCACAGAGAATGTGAAGAGTAACGCCGAAAACGCCCACAAGGCGAGCGACCTGGCGCGTCAGACGTCGCAGACCGCCGTCAAAGGGGGTAAAGAGGTGGATGACATGCTGAAACGCATGCATGAAATTTCGGCCAGTTCGCAGAAAATTGTCGACATTATTTCCGTCATTGAAGGTATCGCTTTCCAGACCAACATCCTGGCGCTGAACGCCGCCGTTGAAGCTGCCCGCGCCGGAGAACAGGGTAAAGGCTTTGCCGTGGTCGCCGGTGAAGTACGCAACCTGGCGCAGAAAAGCGCCGAGGCCGCAAAAGAGATCAAGCAACTGATCGAGGGAACAGTAGAGAAAATCACTGATGGCTCGCGCTACGCTGACACTGCCAGCCGGGCGATGGAAGAGATTGTCACCTCGGTAAACAAGGTGACGGATATTGTCGCGGAGATTTCGGCCGCCTCAACCGAACAGCATCAGGGCATTAAAGAGATCAGCGTCGCCATCGATCAGATGGATCAGGTTACTCAGCAGAACGCCACGCTGGTGGAACAGGCAGCCGTTGCCGCGCAGTCGATGACTGAGCAGAGCGAAAGCCTGCGCGATTCAGTGCGTTATTTCCAGTTGGCACGCTAAAACCGCTTGCAGGCCCGCCCGCCGGGCCTGCTATTTGCTGATGATCGCTGATGATCGCTTTAGGTTCCATAAACACTGATAGCCACCTCACCCCTATCTCCCGACCGATCCCTGAATGTTTAAAGCCGCCAAACGGCGCACGCGGCTCATGCGCCAGCGTATTGACCTGCACACGGCCCACATGGATTCGCGCCGCCGTTGCGATCCTGTCCGAACATGCATTTTTTTACTTCGCTTATGACCGTTTGTGCCAGGTTGGACGTCGTTTTCTGCCTGGGTTTTACAGTGAAGAGGGATTGCTGGCGTTTATCGACTTTGTTCGGGCGGGTTGATCACTCCAGATGCGCACGATCAAGGCCATAGGCCTTATCCAGCGCGCCCGGCAGCGTGCGAAACGCAATCATCAGGCGATTCCAGGCATTGATAATGGCGATCGCAAATGTCAGTTCAGACAACTCCACTTCACTGAAATGCTCACGCGCTTCGCGGTACAACGCATCCGGTACGCCATCAACACCTGGCTGGGTTAGCGCTTCACTCAGCGCCAGCGCGGCTTTCTCTTTTGCGGTGAACAGGGGTGACTCACGCCAAATAGCCACATGGTAGAGACGCAATTCGCGCTCACCGTGCAGTTTGGCCTGTTTCACATGCATATCCAGACAAAATGCGCAGCCGTTGAGCTGCGATGCCCTAATATCGACCAGATTTTTGAGGGTGATATCCAGGCTACTGTTATGCGATGCCTGGCTGGCATCGGACAGGGTTTTGATCAACGCCGGAACGGTCTGGAAAAGATTGATGCGGGGGCTCATGTTTTTTTACCTCGGAGAGTGATTCGACCGGGGTTATATTACTGCCTTATGCCATAGTGAAAAGATGCAAAACATGAAAATAAAGGTAGGACATGAAGCCAGGCTATAAGAGCATTTATGAGCGGTATCGCCATAGCATTGTCAGCGGGTTACTGAAGCCTGGCGACAAAGTTCCCTCCGTGCGCGTGCTGGCCAGCGAGTTAGGCGTAGCGCGTAAAACCGTCGAAACCGCATGGGCAATTCTGGTCGGCGAAGGTTACCTTATCAGCCAGGGCGCGCGCGGTACGTGGGTGAACCCGGATCTGATTCTGCCGGCGCAGAAACCGGATTCAAAGCAACCCGTTGCCGAAGAAAAACCGACCTCCATGATGGAAGTGTTGCGCGATCAGCAAGGATTTTTGCGCCTCGGCATTCCGTCACTGGATGCCTTTCCCTACAAGAAATGGCTGCTGCTGTGCGGTAAAGCGGTGCGATCCATGCAGCCGCAGGAGATGACCAATCCCCCGCTGGTGGGCTATACGCCGCTGCGTGAAGCCATCGCCCATTATGTGAATGTCTCGCGCGGGTTATCCTGCTCCGCAGAGCAAGTTTTTATTACCAGCGGTTACAGCAATAACCTGCGCTTGATCCTCAATACGCTGGCGACAGACCGTGACAAGGTGCTGTTCGAAGACCCCGGTTACTTTTTTGGCCAACAGGCACTGAAACGCGCCGCCGACAACCTGCACTTTGTGCCGGTTGATGATCAAGGCGTAAATGTCGATTATTTGCTGCGTTATCACAATGATGCTCGCCTGCTATTTGTGACACCGTCACATCAAAGCCCGCTTGCGGTCACGTTGTCGCTGCCGCGCAAACATCAGTTGCTGAAGTGGGCTAGCCAGAATGAGAGTTGGATTATCGAAGATGATTATGACGGTGAGTTTCACTACACCCGGAAAGTCCTGCCAGCAATGAAGAGCCTTGATAGTGATGACCGGGTCATCTATATGGGGACATTCAGCAAGACGGTGATGCCCGCCCTGCGCATCGGCTACCTTGTATTACCCCGCGCCGCGCTCATCCGTTTCCACGAAACCGCTGCGCTGACCGAAAGCGGCCAGCCGGTACTGACACAAAAAATTCTCGCCGCCTTTCTTGGCGAAGGCCACTTTTATCAACATCTGAAAAAAATGCGTACGCTCTACTCGCAACGCAGAAAGCACATGCTGACCGCGCTGGAGAACATTTATCCGCATCTGTTCAACGTTGAAGTCAGCGATGGTGGCATGCATATCATCGCCTTTTTACGCACCAGCACGCAGGATGTGGCGTTAGCGGAGATCTGGCAGCGCCATGAATTGCAGGTCAGTCCGCTGTCGCGCTGGTATAACCAGACCAGCAAACGTTATGGCCTGATTATTGGCTATACCAATGTGCGATCGTATGCGGAAGCAGAAGCGTTATTGCAGCGCCCGGCTAAAGAAACGCGGGCGCTGGCTGGCGGGCAGTAGACGTTCAGGGCAAGCTACTAACGAAAGAGAGATCCCACGCCGTAGCGAGAAGAGATAAGCTGACAACCAACGTTACGGCCAGCGATATCGTTCTGTCTGAGTTTTCCATCGCGCGTCCCTCTTTATGGTGAGTAATGTCATTAAAGCCAAAAATGCGTAATGTGTCTTACTCTCAAGTCTTAAAGATTAGGTTAATTGATAATTTTTGTCTGCAGTCATTTTGTGCGGTAACGTTTTTTCGCCCTGCATTTGCAGCAGATCGATCTCGATAGCATTGCAAATCGCGTCCAGCGGCAGATCGTTATCCTCGACGCCAAACGGCTCTTCCAGCTCTTCCGCCAGCGTATCCAGCGAGATAAATGTGTAAGAGATCAGCACAGAAACAAACGGCGTCATGTAGTGCAAATCAACCACCAGCGCAAACGGCAACATAATGCAGAACAGATAGACCGTGCGGTGCAGAATCAGTGAATAGGCAAAAGGCAGCGGCGTGGTAAAAATGCGCTCGCAGCCGGAAAGTACCACGGACATATCATGCAGCCGCTGCGTAATGCTCTGGAATAAGATGTCGGGAAGCACACCCTGCGCGCGACGCTCTCCCAGCCACTCCGCCATAATCAGCAGGATGCGGTTCGCGGGCGAATGCACCTCCTGGACCACCAGCAACTCTTCAGCCGTTAAATATTTTGCCAGCGTTTCCGCCTGCGGTTTACGCCGCAGCGTCATGCGCAGGCTGTGAGCAAAAACCACCTGAAGACGAATGAAATGCGTGATATCGCCTTCATTCGGTAGCGTGGTTTTCACTTCCCGCAGCAATGAACGTGAGGCAATCATCAATTGTCCCCACAGTACACGCGCTTCACTGTAGCGCGAATAACAGGCGTTATTACGAAAGCCGAGGAAGATGGCGATAGCTACACCGAGAATGCTAAATGGTGCAACGGTCAGTTTGATGCCCAGCGAGGTATACCAGGGAAGCATCAACACCACGACGATGGAAAGCAGGAAGTTCATGAACAGGCGTGAACTGATTTTCGGCAGTACCGAACCGTGCCAGACAAAAAGGCGGGGAAGCCAGTGTTGTTGCGGTCGAACGATCATGGTTTAGTCGCAGGCAAATGGGATAGCTTTGCTATTAAACGTGATCGTAATCACAGTTGCAAGTTTGCTAATAAATTGTGACGAAGAAGCAATCTGGCTGACGCTAACTGGCACAGAAGTTACTGAAACTTGTTATACAACTATAATTAAGCATGTTGTAACTAAAATGATCGCAAAATAGTCGGCGTAAAAAACCCGGCCGCAACCGGGTTTCCCTGCTCAGCGTTTGCCGCTTAGCACAGCGGTTTTACCGCTTCACGCATGCCACGCAGCAGAATCGCATCCAGATCCAGCGACACCTGTTCCACCAGACCTGTGACTTTGCTCAGATCCTGCTCCCAGTGTTCGCTGACGGACAACACGGTTTTCACCAGTTCGCTGGTGCTGATCTGGCGATCGCCGTGCTGGCTCCACAACTGCTGGTAGCGTTCGATCCAGTGCGCATCATCCTGTACCGGATACGACTGCCCGTTACGCTCAGCGCGGTAGAATGCAATCAGTGCGGCAAGGGCGAAAGTCAGACGCGCAGGCAGTTTGCCGGTCGCTTTCTGCCCTGCCAGCAACTGCGGCAGAATACGGGTACGGAATTTGGTCATACCGTTCAGCGCAATCGACAGCAACTGATGCTTGATGTAAGGGTTGCGGAAACGCCCGGTCACGGCGCTGGCAAACGATTCCAGCTCATCGCGCGGCAGATCAAGCACCGGAATGATCTCCTCATAAATCGCTTTTTCAACAAACGCACAAATTTCGCTGTCGTTCATCGCTTCGCCGACGGTATCCAGACCGGCCTGGAATGCCACCGGTACCAGCGCAGTATGCGCACCGTTGAGGATCGCTACTTTACGTTCTTTGTACGGCTTAATGTCGTCAACAATCAGGACGTTAAGCGGCAGTTTATCGAGACGCAGTTCGGAGGCCAGTGATTTCGGCCCCTGGATCACAAACAGATAGAAGTGCTCTGCGGTATCGAGGAAGCTATCGCGGTAGCCCAGCTCAGCTTCCAGTTTTGCCACTTCATCACGCGGATAACCGGTTACGATGCGGTCAACCAGCGTGGAGCAGAAATCGTTCGCCGCATCCAGCCACTGGAGGAATTCTGCGCCCAACGCCCACTCCTGCGCATAACGCAGTACCAGTTCATGCAGCGCGGCCCCGTTGTAATCAATCAGTTCACACGGAATGATCACCCAGCCTTTATCGGTCGCGCCAGAGAAATGGCTGAAGCGCTCGAACAGCAGACGGGTCAGTTTTGCCGGATAGCTGACGGCCGGCGCATCGTCGAATTTATCGCCCGCATGGTAGCTGATACCCGCTTCAGTGGTGTTGGAGAACACAAAACGGATATTCGGATTGTGAGCCAGATTCAGGAACTCATCGTACTGACCATAGACACTGATTTCGCGGTTAACAGAGCGGATAAGACGCGCATCGCTCACCGCTTCGCCCTGCTCGTTCAGGCCGCGAATAATCGTGGTATAGAGGCCATCCTGCGTGCTCAGAGACGGCGGGAAATCACTCTGGATCGGGCGAACGACCACCACACCGGCATCAAGGTCAGTGTGCTCGTTCAGCAGATCGATTTGCCAGTCAACAAAAGCGCGCAAGAAATTCCCTTCACCGAACTGAATAATGCGTTCAGGGTATTCAGCGCCGGGAAAGTTGCGACGGTTTAATGTGTTCACAGTGGGCTCCTATTTGATTAGTCATACAACCTTTTGGAATTGGTGTAATAACTTATCAGACTTTTCAACCATGAAACCCTGTTTTGATCAAAATGGGCCGTCTTATTAGACCAGATTAGATAAACTTGTAAAAAATTGTCGTACCCGTCACATTTCCGTCCGGCATCAGCGCATAGCGCGGGATTTCGCCAGCGCGTTGCCAACCAGATTGTTGGTAGAAATGTTCCGCTCCGCTGCCTGTGGCGGTGTCCAGTACCAACACCGTTTTCCCGTTTTCGTGCGCGGCATGCTCCAGCGCCGCCATCAACCGATTCGCCAACCCCTGACGGCGCGCTTTTTCGTGAACCAGTAATTTAGCGACATCCGCGCGATGCGGTTGGTTTTCCGGTTGATCGAGCACCATCTGCACGGTGCCGACAATTTCCCCCTGCTCATCCTGCGCCACCAGCACAATGCGTTCGCCTCGCGCGACGCTCGCCGCAACACCAGACCAGAATTGCCGGGATTTTTCCCGCGACAGCGGGTGCATAAAACTGACGGAAGCGCCGCCGGAAACACAGTTTTCCAGCACCTCGCAAAGGGAATCCATATGGGAAGTGAACGTCTCGCTCGTGATGGCGTGAATTTGATAAGTGGTCATTTTAATTCCTTATATACACAAAATCATTCACACTGCCACACTGCGTCGAGGCGGCAAGACTGCGCAGCCCCAGGAGCTTACATAAGTAAGTGACTGGGGTGCAAAGGCGAAGCCAACAAAGAGGCAGTTTGAAGGAGATGCTGCATAGCGATCCACGCCCCCCGCTCGTCGGTGTCGGAAAAGACAATGGCGAATTCGTCGCTGCCGTAACGCACCCGCAGATCGGCTTCACGCAGGCTGGCGGTCATCACTGAAGCCATCGCTTTCAGCGCTTCATCGCCTTCGGCATGCCCCCAGGAATCATTAATCTCGTTGAAGTTATCCAGATCGATCCACGCCAGCGTTAACGGCTCTGCCCGGCGGCGAGCGCCGTAAATGGCAAACTTCGCCAGGCTGTCGAAGCCACGACGATTAAACAGTCCGGTTAACTCATCGGTGGTGGCTGCACTCATCACCGCGAATTCATCCTCGACGATAGTGGCGAAATCTTTCAGGCTATCCAGGTCAGCATTGCTCAACTCACGCGGCTCTTTGTCGAGCAGACAAAACGATCCCACCACCGCGCCATCCGGCAGACGCAACGGATACCCGGCATAAAAACGGATCGGTTTATCACCGATAACCAGTGGATTATCGGCAAAGCGTTCATCACCAGCGCTATCCGGGATGATCAACGGTTCCGGGTGCAAAATGGCGTGGCCGCAAAAGGAAATTTTCCGGGGTATCGTTTCTGCGCGGGGGTAACCATCGCAGGATTTAACATACAGGGTATCTTCGTCCAACAGCGTAATCAGCGCTGCCTGCACGTTAAACATGCGTTTAGCCAGCCGGGTCAGGCGGTCAAGCCGCTCGGTGACACCGCCTTCAAGCAGTCCGGAATCGTGTAGTGAAGCAAGACGTTGTTCTTCATCCACGGGAGTAGCAGGTATTTGCATAGGATGCCGATCTCTTTATTTTTTCGGGCTGTTTCCGCAAACAGAAAAAACTGTCGATCAATTCGCGGGATACAGCGTAAAGCTTAGCCTATTCAGCACGCTTGTCAGTGGGAGTAGATCTGGTTTTTACCCAGTCTTTTTGCCTGGTACAGCGCGTCATCCGCCGCTTTTAACCAGTCAGTTACGTTATGCATGCCCGGAAGCGCGCGGGCAATGCCAATACTTAAAGTGCATTTAAAGTCATAGTCCTGCACGACGGTCATCACTGCCGCCGCATCCATAATGCGCGTTGCGATGGTATGCGCCTCTTCCTGCGTCATGTCCGGCAAGAGGATCACAAACTCATCGCCGCCCAGGCGCGCGGGCGTATCTGTTTTACGGGTGGTGATGTGCAAGATCTTCGACACCGCCACCAGCAGGGCATCGCCGACTTTGTGACCAAACCGATCATTTACTTCTTTGAAATTATCAATATCGATAAACATCAGCGACGAGTGACCTGGCGTGGTGCGCAATTTGTCCAGCTCATACTGGATACGCTTTTCCAGCAGGCGGCGATTAGCGATATCGAGTAGCGGATCCATCATTGCGATGCGCTCCAGCTCGCGGCTTTTCATCCGCAGTTTCACCGCCATTCTGTCGGTCAGTACACTCAGCGCCAGCATGTAAATACCAATCAGCGGCAGTGTGGCGAACATCGTACGCTGGGTGACCAGCACATCGAATGGGGTACCAAGCGCAATCCAGGTCAGCATAAATACCGCCAGTAGCGCCAGCGCCGCTTTGCGCATCAGAACAAAACCGCCCGCCGATAAACGATCGCTAAGCAGAATAGTGGCAATCACCACTGAAGGCAGCGGATTCAACGCCATAAGCGCGATCCACAAACCGCCCGCGCCCGCATCGATCACCAGGTTCTGACGCTCAATTTGCAGCGGCAGTTGCGCTTTGCGCGCGCGCAGGAAAGCAAGAGTCGGCCAGAGAAAGGCATTCGCAGCCAACAAGAGAATACACCACAGCGGACGCTGTAATTCGAGCAGAACGGAAAGAATAGGGAAAAAGCACAACAGTGTTCCCAGAATACGCATCAGATACATTCGCCTGACATAACGACTGCCAGCAACACGCTCATTGTTATTCAAATTGTCCGGCTCGATCATGTCGCGTTACATTCCGCTACGTACAGGAGTCAATAGTATTAACCTTAAAAATGAGTAGCAAGTTATTTAATTACTTAAGGATATTAACCCACTTCTGATATCAATCGTCCGGACTCAGCACGCGGGGCTCATTATCAAGCAACACTGGCGCGGTCGCGGAGGGTTTCGCCGCAACCTCGATCTGGGTAGTGCGATTTCGTCCCTGTTTTTTCGACCGGTAGAGATTTTCATCAGCGGTCGCCAGCAGCGCATTAAACATCTCCGTTAACTGCCAGGCATCGGTTTTGCCGCTGCTGATGCCGATACTGACCGTCAAATGCAGTGTCTGCTGCCGCCACTGGAAGGGATGGTTCGCCACCGAAAGGCGCAGCGTTTCCGCCAGTTGCACACCCTCTTGCGGATCAAGGGTGGTCGCCACTACCACAAACTCTTCGCCGCCCATCCGCGCCACCACCCCGCGATCGCCCAACACCTGCTGGATCTGCCGGGCAAAGGAGGCCAGGACCTGGTCACCACACTCATGGCCGTAGCTGTCATTCACGCTTTTAAAATAGTCAATATCCAGCAGCATCACTGACAAATGCTTATCAGCAAAACGTTTGTCCTCGTGGTTCAGCGCTTCATACAGTCCCGAACGTGAATAAACGCGGGTGAGAAAATCGAAATCCGCGCGCAGAGAGACCTGCCGCATGAGGCGATTAACCGCCTCGACACTGACAGAGACAATTACCGGGCAGACAGCCATGGTGGCAATCCCCAGGCGCGCAGAGAGCATATGCGGGAGCTCCATCGGCGAAGCGATCGAGATATCAATCACGCGGCTGGAGACGAGGATAATTTCCGCCGCGCCGGTCAACAGCGTGATCAGCGAGGTAAACGGCAGGGAATAGCGTACCGCGCACCAGATCAACGTCGGTAATGGAAACGCCAGACTGCCCGCCCCGCCGATCACCACCGACGCAATCACCGAGACGATAACAGCGACAACCGGAATGCCTTGTTGCAGCGAGAGTTGCAGCGGCTTGCGCGGCCAGCTCATGGTCAGCACACCCGGCAGGATCAGCACGCCCGTGGAAAACTGTTCGCCAAACCAGTCGGCCAGCAACGGCCAGAACCCCTGGCCGTTAATGCCAACGGACCCTATCGCGCCGAAGAAACCGCACAACAGCGCGGCCAGCAGACAATAACCAAATAACCTCAGGACACTGGTCGGTTCCGGCGCCTTAAACATCTGGCGTCGTTTTGCGCCAATAAGCTGCGCCATGGTGATAATAAACACCATGTTTGAAAAGTTGATGATCAGTGACGCCATGCCCCAGTTTGTGGTGATCGCATCGTAAACCAGCATCGCGGCGTAGCTAATAAGATAGTAGTGCCAGCGGTGGAGAAAAGCGTAGCGGGCAAACACCCCTGCCATCACCGCATTGAGTGGCCAGAACAGCGACAACTCTTCGACAAGGCGCATCATTGCGCCGAGAAAATAGAACAGTGTGGTCAGGATAAAAATAACCACCGCGTTAGTGAGCGGAGTCTCTTCCCTCAACAAGCGGAAAGGGGTTGAAAAAAATGCACGCATCAAATCTCAATCCATATCACTGGCAGGAGCCACGTTCGGTAACACGTTTAACCACCTGCGGGAGGCGCTCTGCCGCGATCGCACTTAGCGCGGCGAATTCATTTCGATAACCAGCCACTGATAAATGACATCAACAATGTACTGTTGCTGCGTTTCTGTTAATGGATAACCGCGTGCGATATGGTGCCACTTCTCCAGACAGCCGCGACAGCAGGTGGCCGTTGCGTGCTGGGCAATAAACACCGGATGGCCGCGCATGGGTGTCTGCTTGCCATCATTTTGCGGTTCAGCGGGTGACAGCCGCTGCGCGACGAAATCTGCCGCATGGCGGGCAATCACGTCCGCGCCTTTATCCACACAGTATTGTCGCTCTTTCACACCAAGGCGAAACCGGGAACGAAAAGTGGAACGCCCCAGCCGCGCAAACAGCGGTGTTAAATCAGCCATCAGTAGACGGATCTCCCCAATTTTTGCGTTAACGCCTCCAGTACCGCGACACCGGCCAGCGAGTTTCCCGCCGCGTCCAGCTCCGGGCTCCAGACGGCAATCACCATCTCTTGTGGCACAACCGCCACGATCCCGCCGCCCACGCCTGACTTCGCCGGTAAGCCGACGCGCCAGGCAAATTCCCCGGCATTCTGATACATGCCGCTGGTCGCCATCAACGCATTTACCTGACGCGCCTGTAACGCGGAAATCACCGGGGAAGCGATATGCGCAGCATGGCCGCCGTTGGCGAGAAACAGGAAGGTTTGTGCCAGCTCCGCACAGCTCATTTTGAGTGCGCAGTAGTGAAAATAGTTTTGTAAAACCGTCGGGACATCATTATGGAAGTTGCCGAAGGATTTCATCAGCCAGGCGATAGCGTTATTGCGTGCCGAGTGTTCCAGCTCGGAGCGGGCCACCGCACTGTCGTAGGCGATATCGGGCACGCCGGAGAGCTTGCGCACCACTTCCAGCATCCGCTGGCGCGGTGCGCTGAGACGGCTTTGCAGCATGTCGCAGACCACCAGCGCCCCGGCATTGATAAACGGATTGCGCGGTTTGCCCTGCTCCATCTCCAGCTGCACCAGCGAATTAAACGGATGACCGGAGGGATCTTTACCCACCCGCTGCCAGATCTCTTCTTCCGCGTAGTGGTTCATCGCCACCACCAGACTCAGCACTTTAGAGATCGACTGAATGGAGAAACGCTCGTCGGCATCTCCCGCGTGGAAATGTTCGCCGTTAACGGTGCTGACCGCCACGCCCAGCTTGTTACCGCTGATCGAGGCCAGCGCCGGAATATAATCGGCGACCTTACCTTGTCCCTGCAGCGGACGAACCTGCGCAAGCACCGCTTCCAGAACCTCATTTCCCATCACCGTTGCCACGTTAACCCCTTACCCACAGGCCAAAAATGGCCTGCGAGTATAGCAGAGCTACCCAGCGGCGTCAGGCCGGAAGACGAAAACGCGCAACCGCTTGCAGTAGCTGGTGAGAATCATGGTGCAACTGCTCAGAAGCCTGCGTGGCGGTCGAGACCAGTTCATCGGTACGGCGGGACACGCTGTTCAGTGAGTGCAGGCGGCACGTCATTTTGTGAATGCTTTCCCCCTGGCTTAGCGTGGCGGCCGATATTTCACTCAGCACGGCGCTTAAATGCCCCACCAGCCCGGTAACCTTTTGCAGGTTATCTTCCAGGCGGCTGACGGCAGCGGTGCCGTCGTTAATACCCTGCAATGAGTGGTTGATCAATTGCTGGATAGTTTGCGTAGAGTGGCTGCTTTTGCGCGCCAGCAGCCCAACCTCTTTCGCAACCACCGCAAAACCGCGGCCGTGATTACCGGCATGCGCCGCTTCGATAGCGGCATTCAACGCCAGAATATTGGTCTGGAAAGCAACGCCATCGATCATCGACACAATGTTGCGCATCTCTGCCGAGCGTTCGACGATTTCACGCATCGACTGCGTCACCGTATCCATCATCCGGTCACCACCCTCCGCCACTTTACGCGCTTCATCCGCCTGTTGACGGGCCTGCTCGGCAAAACCGCTGTTGCCCTCCACATGCGACTCCAGCGTGGCGATATGTTCCGTCACATCAGTTAGTTCCTGTGACTGCTTAGCCGACTGTTGATACAGCGACTGGTTGCCTTCCGCCAGGCTACCAATGGTTTCAACCATTGAAGCGGTGGCATCACTGACCTGCATCACCAGTTGTTGCAATCCCTGCTGCATAGTGCCGATGCTGATGCCCAGTTGATCAATTTCGCGGTTAAAACGCTGTACCGATGGCAACGGCGTCCCCAAATCCCCGGCGGCAAGCACATTGATATGCGCAATCAACCTGCGTAGCGGCGTTATGACCCAGCGCGACATGGCGAACCACACCAACGCGGCAATCGCCAGCAGCAAAGCTGGAACCAGCATGAAAACATGCTGCAACTGTGCAAGCGTCGACATTAGCGCCTGTCTACCTTGCTCCGCGCGCGTTTCGCTGGCCTGCTGGAAGCGGGCGTAATTGTCGTTAAAGTCAGCCTGAAACGCCTGCGCCGGCACGGCGAAAAACGCATCAATCGACTGGGTTTTTACCAGCCCGTCCGCCTGCTCTTTCAGCGCGCCATAAAACATCTGGTAACTATTAATCAACCCCTCGTCTTTCGGTGGATTGAGCGCCAGCCAGGCCTGCCAGGCTTTTTGTGAATCGTCGAGCGCTTTTTTGGTTTCGTCCATCAGGCTGTGCCAGCTGCCATCTGAACCGGTCTCTTTATCCTGCATAAAATAGACGCCCGCGCGGTTCAGCAGATCGCTGGCGGTCAGCAGCGCGATGCGGGCTTCATCGACCCGTACCTGTTGCAGATGCGCCTGCTGGTTTCGTTGTTCGCTGGTTTGCGCATCGCGTAACGACGCAGAAAGGACGATGGATGAGGTGATTTGTAGCGCGGAAAAGAGACCGATGATGCAAAAAATCCCGGCCAACAAACCAAACTGTCGTGGAGCAATACGCCGAAAAATACGGCGAAAAATTTGCATTAAGTTCATGATATTCTTCTGTAACCACAAAGTTGCCGTGAGTCTACAAAAGGATCATGACGCTTCCATGACAACCAGAGGTGATGCGCCCCACCGGGGCGCGCTGACCTTACAGCCGATCTTTCCACACGGTCTGGACGTTGCAAAATTCATGCAGACCAAAGTGCGACAACTCGCGGCCAAAACCGCTTTTCTTCACGCCACCAAAGGCTACGCGGGCATCGCTGGCGCTGAAGCCATTGATAAACACCCCGCCGCACTCCAGACGCTCAGCAAACTGCTGCGCCTGCGCAGAATCGGCGGTAAATACCGTGGCCGACAAACCGAAATCACTGTCATTCGCCAGTTGCAGCGCATGCTCAGCATCGCGAGCAATGCTGATGGCGGCAACCGGGCCAAACAGCTCCTGGCGGAAGGCCGTCATCGCTGGCGTTACCTGTGTCAGTACCGTGGCCGGGTAGTAGTTACCTTTGCCCGGTATTTTTTCCCCACCGAGCACCAGCTTCGCGCCCTGTTGAATGCTGGCCTGTACCTGCGCATGCAGTTCATCACGCAGATCAAAACGCGCCATCGGGCCAAGGTAGTTCTCTTCGACGTCCGGCGCGCCCTGTTTCAGCGCTGCAGCCGCAGCAACGAATTTATCAGTAAACGCCTGCGCAATGCCCTCTTCAATGATAAAGCGTTTGGCCGCCGCACAAACCTGCCCGGTGTTCTGATAACGCCCGGCCACCGCCGCTTTCACCGCCAGATCCACATCGGCATCGTTAAGCACAATAAAGGGATCGGAGCCGCCGAGTTCCAGCACGCATTTTTTCAGCGCCGCACCGGCCTGGGCACCAATTGCCGCTCCGGCGCGAACACTGCCGGTCACGGTGACGGCGGCGATGCGCGGATCGTTAATTGCCTGGCTGACGCCTTCATTGGAGGCATTCACCCAGCCAAACACTCCGTGCGGGATCCCCGCCTGAACAAAAATTTCCGCGATCAATTGCGCGCAGCCCAGCACGTTCGGCGCATGTTTCAGCAGGTAGCTGTTGCCCGCCAGTAAAATCGGCACGGCACCGCGCAACACCTGCCACAATGGGAAGTTCCACGGCATAACCGCCAGAATCGGCCCCAGCGGGCGATACTCAATCGTGGCGCGATTCTCTTCTACCCGCGTTGCTTCACTGCCGAGCATCGCCGGGCCATGATCGGCATACCAGTCGCACAGCGCGGCGGATTTATTCACTTCGCCGCGGGCCTGCAAAATGGGTTTGCCCATCTCCTGGCTAATCATCTGCGCCATCTCTTCACCTCGCGATCTGAGTGCCGCGCCGAGATCGCGCAGCTTTTGCGCACGCTCAGCAACAGCGATCCGCCGCCACTGTCGATAACCGCTGGCGGCCAGTTCAAGCGCAGCATCCACCGCTTCGCGGCTCGCCCACGGCGTCGCGCGCAAGGTTTCCCCGGTGGTCGGATTGACTGAAATCGCATGTGTTGTCGCGGAAATTGACATAACGTCTCCCATAAATGTGTTCAGGCCTTGCTCAATGGTGGTCGAATTTGCTATTTCTGAAAACTGAATAATATTAATTCCAGTATTCACGATGAGAGAATGGCATGGACTTAACACAGCTTGAGATGTTTAACGCGGTGGCGCAGACTGGCAGCATTACCCAGGCGGCACAAAAGGTACATCGCGTGCCGTCAAACCTCACCACGCGCATTCGCCAGCTGGAGTCCGATCTTGGCGTCGATCTATTCATCCGCGAAAACCAGCGCCTGCGGCTTTCGCCCGCCGGGCACAGTTTTTTACGTTACAGCCAGCAAATTCTGGCACTGGTCGATGAAGCACGCATGGTGGTGGCAGGCGACGAACCACAAGGGCTGTTCTCACTCGGCGCGCTGGAAAGCACCGCCGCCGTGCGTATCCCGGCGACGCTGGCGAAGTATAACCAGCGCTATCCGCGTATTCAGTTCGATCTTGCCACCGGCCCTTCCGGTACGATGATCGACGGCGTGCTGGAGGGGCAACTTAGCGCCGCGTTTGTTGACGGACCGATTATGCATCCGGGGCTGGAAGGTATTCCGGTCTACCGTGAAGAGATGATGATCGTCGCTCCGGTCGGCCATGAAACAATTACCCGCGCCTCACAGGTCAACGGCGCCAGTATTTATGCCTTTCGCGCCAACTGCTCCTACCGCCGCCATTTTGAGAGCTGGTTCCAGGCCGATCGCGCAACGCCGGGCAAAATCCATGAGATGGAGTCTTACCACGGCATGCTGGCCTGCGTGATTGCCGGCGCCGGGTTGGCGTTGATCCCGCGCAGCATGCTGGAAAGCATGCCCGGCCATCAGCAAGTGGAAGCCTGGCCGCTGGCGGAGAATTGGCGCTGGCTCACCACCTGGCTGGTGTGGCGGCGCGGTGCGAAAACCCGCCATCTCGACGCGTTTATTGAATTGCTTAACACCGATTCACAGGATCGATAAAGGTTTGCCGCTCCATATACTCTCCATTATCTGGGCAATATAAATAAATAATCCTCTGTAAGAATGTGCATTCTTACAGGAGGAAATATGAACAACACAAATTATTATATTAAGCATATTGAGTATTTTTTCAGAAAGTGCCGAAGGTTTATTACATCAGATCTCACTTTTCATACTACCCGGTTAAATAAAATAACCGGGACGCACTCTGACTTAAGGAACCCATTAACACTAAGTGAGAAAATTTGTCATCGCCTCGTATTTGATCATAATTCCTTGTATACACTACTTGCTGACAAACTGGCTGTCAGGGAATATGTACAGCAAAGAACAAACCGGGTCAAAACGGTTCCTTTGATTGGTGTTTATAACCGAGTTGATGATATTGATATTAACGCACTACCTGATCAATTTGTCTTGAAATGTAATCATGATAGTGGCAGTTCCGTTATATGTACCGACAGAAATAAATTTAATTTCTCTAAAGCATCAAAGAAGCTAAAGCTTTCTCTTAAAAAGAATATGTATTATACAACCAGAGAATGGCAATATAAGAATATTAAACCAGTCATTCTCTGCGAAAACTATATCGATATATTTTCAGGAAAGGATAAAAGCACCACGCCGGAAATATTAAGAATACACTGTTTTCATGGTATCGCCTGTTTTATTGAAGCGGATTTCACGGATGACAGTGGCAATGAATTTATCAATACATATGACAGGTCATGGACATTGCAGCCATTTCAGATGGAACATCCAAATACCCCAGAACCAGTCCCGGAACCAGAATTATTTTACAATGCCATCACTGGCGCTCAGGAACTGGCAAAAGAAATAGACTATTGTCGTGTCGATCTGATGCTTAAAGGAAAAGAGATCTATTTTAGTGAAATTACATTAAGCCCCAGAAGGACCCTGTACATGATTCTGTGTAAATGCCTTTCTCAGTAGTGACCGTCCAGGCGGTCACCGAACTCGATAATAAAGCGGCTCATTGCCATACGCCAG
>JAGTSE010000059.1 GCA_018261615.1 Pseudomonadota bacterium
GTCTCTCACCGGAGGCCAACCTTCGGTTGGGCAAATTCGTTCCCGACGAATTTGTCGCTGCGTCGCCGCCTTCCTGCAACTCGAATTATTTAGGGTATAGATCAAGCGAGGTTAAGGTCGCTGTAGGATTTTACCACGCGGGAAACGATGCCGTAATCGATCGCTTCTTTGGTATTCATCCAGTAGTTACGATCGGTATCCTGCTTCACTTTATCGACCGGCTGCCCAGTGGCATCGGCGATCAGCTGGTTAACACGTTCCAGCGTGCGGATGATCTCTTTGGCTTCAATCTCAATATCGCTCGCCTGACCACGTACGCCGCCCAGCGGCTGATGGATCATAAAACGGGTGTTCGGCAGCGCGTAGCGGTGCTCTTTTTTCGCCGCAAGGAAGATGGTGATCCCGGCGCTGGCCACCCAGCCGGTGCCGATAATGTGCACTTCCGGGGTGATAAACTTAATCATATCGTGAATGGTATCGGCCGCTTCAACGTGACCGCCCTGGCTGTTGAGATAGATCTTGATCGGCGCGTCACTGATGCCCTGCAACAGCAGAAGCTGGGTGACCACTTTCTCGGTCAGCGCCTGGTTGATCTCACCAGAGATAATGATGGAGCGGGCATCCAGTAGCTTTTGCTGCATCAGTTGTGAAACGTTGTCGCCCTTCTCTTCTTTTTTATCGTCTTCATCGTTGCTGTTAATAAAGTGCATCTGCTCTCTCCCCTTCAGGTTATGGAGCTAAGCATAGCCCAACACCGAAGGGGCGGAAATAACAAGATGTTATCTCCGCATTTTCTATCATTAACCCAGCTCTTCACGACGCAGCCCAAGGTCTTTAAGCTGCTCATCGCTTAACGCGAGCAAAATCTTGCGCGTTTGCCAGCGTAAGCGAAGGGACTGAAACTTGCGCCAGAGAAAAATAAACCCAGTAAAAGGGCCTTTGTGTCGATTTTCAAAAAATTCCATCGGTGCTCTCCTCGCCTGAACAGATCTCCATTTTCTCTGTAATCCCGCCCTACAATACAGACTCAGAAAATACTTTTCTTTAACATACAGATCGCTTAAAACAGCATCTGAACGGCATTATTTCCGCAAATCTGTACTGGTTTTTAAATCTGCATGGCGAATAAAAGGGATACAGCATGACCCGATACCAACATCTGGCTACCCTGCTGGCCGGGCGTATTGAACAAGGTTTATATCGCCATGGCGAAAAGTTACCTTCAGTGCGCAGCCTCAGCCAGGAACATGGCGTCAGCATCAGTACCGTACAGCAGGCTTATCAGGTGCTGGAAAATCTGCAGCTGATCACCCCGCAGCCGCGCTCCGGCTATTTTGTCGCGCCCGGCAAAGCAAAGCCGCCCATCCCGGCGATGTCGCGCCCGGTTCAGCGCCCGGTGGATGTCACGCAGTGGGACGAAGTGCTGACGCTGCTGGAAGGACGCGAAGACAAAACGCTCGCTACCTTCGGCGGCGGCGCGCCGGATATCACCCAACCGACGCTCAAGCCGCTGTGGCGGGAAATGCAGCGCGTGGTGCAACATCAAATCCAGGACGTGCTGCGTTACGATACCTTGCCTGGCCGCCGCGAATTACGCGAACAGATCGCCCGCCTGATGCTGGATGGAGGTGCGGCCATCACCGCTGATGAAATTGTGATCGCCAGCGGTTGTCATCCCGCGCTGTCGCTGGCGCTGCTGGCCGTCTGTCGGCCAGGCGATATTATTGCTGTTGAATCTCCTTCCTGGTACGGCACCATGCAGTTGCTGCGCGGGCTGGATATTAAAGCTATTGAAATCCCGACCGATGCTGAAACCGGCATCAGCATCGAAGCGCTGGAGTTAGCGCTGGAACAGTGGCCAATTAAAGGGGTGATCCTGGTACCGAACTGCAATAACCCGCTCGGTTTTATCATGCCGGAAGCGCGCAAAAAAGCGGTGCTGGCGCTGGCGCAACGTCACGACATTGTGATTTTTGAAGATGATATTTATGGCGAACTGGCGGCAGTTTACCCGCGCCCTTGCACCATCAAATCGCTGGATATCGATGGTCGCGTGCTGCTGTGCAGCTCCTTTACCAAAACCGTAGCGCCGGGTTTGCGGGTGGGTTGGATTGCGCCAGGACGTTATCTCGACCTGGTGTTGCATAAAAAATATGCCGCTTTCGGCACCAACATGGCCGGCCCACAACTGGCGATGGCGGCGTTTATCCGCGATGGCCACTATCATCGCCATGTGCGCCGCATGCGTCAGATTTACCAGCAGCATCTGGAAACGTATACCTGCTGGGTGCGCCAGTATTTTCCCTGCGGGATCTGTGTGACGCGTCCACAAGGCGGCTATCTGCTGTGGATCGAACTGCCGGAAACAGTGGATATGGTTTGCGTTTCCCGCATGCTTTGCCGTTTGAAAATCCAGATTGCGCCCGGTTCGCTGTTCTCAGCTTCCGGCAAGTACCGGAACTGCCTGCGGCTGAACTGCGCCTTGCCGCTCACCGATGCAAACCGTGAAGTGATCAAACAGTTAGGGGAAGCGATTCACACCGCGCTGGAGGAGTGAGGAATTTTCCGTTTCGCGGTCGACTGTTTGACCACGTTATTCATGTGCGGTACGTAAGTGCTGATATAGCGCGTTCCACAACATGAGCAGCATCACACTCTTGTCACTCATTCGGCACAAGAATAAATTATTCTTCTTCTCGCTATTATTAATAATATATTATTCCTTACAGCGCGCCGTCACCGCAGCGTAACGGCCAACCCTTTCCGTAACCGTGGAGCGAGACGTTGATGAACATTGATCTATCCAGACTGACCACCGAAGGCCGCAATACCGCCAGTGAAAACATCGACATGCTCGATACCGAAGCGATGCTGCGCGTGATCAACAGTGAAGATCAGAAGGTGGCGCTGGCAGTGGAAAAAGTGATCCCGGCTATCGCGCAGGCGGTGGATGTGATTGTCGCCGCTTTTAAACAAGGCGGCCGTTTGATCTATTGCGGCGCGGGTACCTCCGGGCGTCTTGGCATCCTCGATGCCAGCGAATGTCCCCCGACGTACGGCACGCCGCGCGAACAAGTTGTCGGCCTGATTGCCGGTGGTCATCGCGCCATTTTGCAGGCGGTGGAAAATGCCGAAGACAGCCTGACGCTAGGCATTGACGACCTGAAAGCGCTCAACTTCACCGCGCGCGATGTGCTGGTCGGCATCGCCGCCAGCGGGCGCACGCCGTATGTGATTGCCGCCATGAAATACGCACAAAGCCTGAAAGCGACTACCGTGGCGCTCACCTGTAACGAAAATAGCGAAATGGCGCGCATTGCCGATATCGCGATTGTGCCAGTGGTTGGCCCGGAAGTGGTGACCGGTTCCTCGCGCATGAAAGCGGGCACCGCGCAAAAACTGGTGCTCAATATGCTGACCACCGGCGCGATGATCCGTAGCGGCAAAGTCTATGGCAATTTGATGGTGGATGTGGAAGCCACCAACCTGAAGCTGGTACAGCGTCAGATAAATATTGTAATGGAAGCCACCGGCTGCACCAGAGACATCGCCGAACAGGCGCTGAAGGCCTGCGACGGGCGCTGCAAAACCGCCATCATAATGGTGCTGAGCCAGCTCAGCGCGGAACAGGCGACACATCTGCTGGCTGATAACGGCGGCTTTATTCGCCAGGCACTGCTCAATGCGGAGGTCAAGTAATGGCCAAAATCAGCGAACACCTGATCGCAACAATTATCGAAAAGGTCGGCGGTAAGGAGAATATCAATACCTGCGGCAATTGCATGACGCGCCTGCGCCTGACGCTCCGCGACGATTCACGGGTGGAGACGGAGAGCCTGAAAGCACTGCCTGGTGTACTGGGCGTGGTGAACAGTGACGATCAGTTGCAAATCATCGTTGGCCCCGGCAAAGCGCAAACCGCAGCAGAAATGCTGAATGCAATGATCGGCGGCCACGGCACGCCCGTAGAAACCGCATCGCTGAAGAGCATCGCCAGTGACACCAAACAGCAAATGAAAGCGAAGCAGACCAGCGGCGTGCATCAGTTTCTGGCGAAGTTCGCCACCATTTTTACGCCGCTGATTCCGGGTTTTATCGCCGCCGGGATGCTGCTGGGCTTTGCCACCTTAATCGAGCAAAGTTTGCTGCTCAACGTGACAGAGAAGAACACAACAGTGGTGCACCTCGTCGGTTATATGAAGGTGTTTGGTAAAGGCCTGTTCACCTTCCTGCCGATCCTGATTGGCTACAACGCGCAAAAAGCTTTTGGCGGCAGCGGCGTAAACGGTGCCATTATTGCTGCGCTGTTCGTGTTGGGTTATGACCCAAAAGCCACGGTCGGTTATTTCTCCGGTATCGATAACTTCTTCGGCATGGGAATTGATCCGCGCGGCAACATTATCGGTGTACTGATCGCCACGATCCTCGGTGCGTGGATCGAACGTCAGATCCGCAAAGTGGTGCCGGATAACCTCGACATGATCCTCACTTCGCTGCTGACGCTGCTTATCACCGGCGCGCTGGCGTTTGTGGTGATTATGCCGATTGGCGGCGAGCTGTTTAAAGGCATGTCGTGGCTGTTCCTGCACCTCAACGGCAACCCATTTGGCTGCGCGGTGCTGGCGGGCTTGTTCCTTATCGCCGTGGTATTTGGCGTTCATCAGGGGTTTATTCCGGTTTACTTCGCACTGATGGATGCGCAGGGTTTTAACTCGCTGTTCCCCATTCTGGCAATGGCGGGCGGCGGCCAGGTGGGCGCGGCGCTGGCGCTCTATTTCCGCTCTGCGCCGCATTCGGTACTGCGTAACCAGGTGCGCGGGGCGATCATTCCCGGTCTGCTGGGCGTGGGCGAACCATTGATTTACGCAGTGACCTTGCCGCGTGTGAAGCCTTTCGTCACCGCCTGTATCGGCGGAGCGTGTGGGGGATTTTTTATTGGCACCGTCGCGTGGTTGGGTTTGCCGGTCGGCCTGAATACGGTGTTTGGCCCATCCGGGCTGGTGGCGCTACCGCTGATGACCTCCGGACAGGGCATTTACGCCGGGATGGCGGTCTACGCGGCAGGCGTCGTCATCGCTTATCTGTGTGGTTTTATTGCCACCTGGCTCTTTGGTCATAAAAACGTGGATCTAAGCTAATCATCGGCAACCACCCGGCACAAAGCCGGGTGGTGTTTATGGGGTTGGGGTCTGAGTTGAGTAGACCCGCCGGTTACCCGGACGGGCCCCTCCTCAGAACCGGACTTGCGGAACTACCGCATCCGGCTCCCGACAGACCAGTGTCCCCACACAGATTCAGCGTGAATCGAACATTGATCGGGTTTTCCAGTTGGCTGGATAACCCAGCATTTTCAGGATCAGATCCAGTTTTACCCTATCGCCCACAGTTCCAGAGCGATTGCCCTGTGAACAAAGCGTACACAATGGACAATGCCAGTACTGGATGTATGATTAGTGAAGGGCGTATTACTAACTTGCAGAGTTATAAAGGCCGCACCAGTAAACCGATTAAACATACTCACAGTTTCAATCACGACCATATTGAAGATGTGAAATCACCTGTAGATATTATGGATAATCTGTAATGAAAAATGGCCTGGAAACATCAATTATATACGAGTCGCGGATACATAGTGTTGGCGCTGCCCTGCGCCATACCAGTCCGGCTGCAGGTAACCACCTCCGGATGGTTGAAGCATGCAGAGCACAACCGGTGATATCACGGATTTTTATCGCCAGCAGTTCGGTACTCCAGCGGGAACGCTGATAACCAAAATTGCCGAGAGAATGCTTAACAAGCTCACGTAACAATGTGCAGATATGTTCAAAGGGCCAGCGACGGGAGCGCCCGGCGGGTAAGGACTTCAGGCCTTCAACACCCGACAGCGTAAACCAGTTAATCCAGCGTCCCACAGATGAACGGGCGCAGCAGAGCGTTCGGGCAACATCGCTGACACGGTCGCCCCGGTACAGCATCAGCATGGCGGTCAGTCTGCGGGCATGATCCTTGTCACGCGTTTTATGGATGGTTTTCTGCATCAGACGTCGTTCGGTTCTGGGTATTGGTGCTATGACCGGCATTGCTCAGTCCGGTTGGTGGTTTGGGATATTTGGCGATTGATCAGATCGCATAAACCGGACTGAGTTCACCCAAAGTGATCTACTATTCCGAACAGTTATTTAGAAGATGACAAAAAATTATAATATTATTTTTATCGGATATTACATATTTAGGAAAGAAACAAAACCATTCGTTTTGAATGAGATCTTCAAAAACAACACTATTTCTTTAGTCAAAGAATGCAATCGATTTTTATGAAGTTAAAATTTTCATCTTAGGAACAGGATACTGCGAAGTCGGACAGGCAAATACAGTCTGAAGTGGCGGAGAGAGCAGGATTCGAACCTACGACACGATAAATCGTGTTGACTCAGGAAACTTTACAATTACCTTAATCTGGCTTAAACCACTCGCCCACCTCTCCGTATTTAATTCAAAATGCATATAACCACACTCAAAAAATGTATTAAAGATGCCAAGTAATACTTTGTGAAATGAATCACAAAATATCACTGTCGACGAATATTTTTTTAGTATTTGACGTGAGTGACAAAATTAAATGTGTAGTTGATGTAGGTTCTACCTGATTTGTCATTCATCAAGGAAGATATTATTATGGCTGATATTGAGCCACTTGCCTTAAGAGATGAAAATTTCTATAAGACCGCAGAGCGCGTAATTTTCAAGGATTATAAATGCAACTGTACAAAAGGATGGAAAGACGTGGACAGATTCATTGTCTACAGAGCCGATGAATCTGGTGTAACTGAAATAATTAATGATGAAGTCGGTGACCATAATTAAGATATTCTGATTGAGTTGGCCAGGAGTAATCTTGGCAAAAATATTGTTATTTCAGGAGGACATACTGTTGTAAATCTTGACGATCGTTTTGTAGTGAGCAATGAGGTTGAGAAATCAGCCAGATTTTGTATCGATTATATTGTAAATATCAAAGGAACAGTTAAACATTCAGCCTGATTTCCTCATGGAAATCAATGATTTTCACATGGAAAAAAGCGACGGACATGAAATCGATGGTGCTAATCTTTACAGAAAGATGGCAACATCGCCATATATTATCCCGGAAAAAATAAATGCCTACATCAAAGAAAATAACAAACGCTATGGTATAGATATCAGGTCATTTTATGTTAGTGAAAAGACCATGGCAGATCGGTTCAAAAGACACATCAAAAATTCTATGGATGATAATATTTTGTTTAATCGACAGGGTAGCAACCTTTTAATGACAGTTGACGAACAAACATTTGCCATTATAGACAATAATAAACCCACCTGCGCTGCAGGCAATGCAGCCACGTTCAGGGCGATCAGGTATAAAGTTTCCTCCAATAAGATTTTTGATAATTACACGTCTCATATCGGTGTATTCCCACTTTGCTCGCGGACCAATGTTCTTAACGGATACAGGGCAGCGTCAGCATTCTATGGAAACCTCTCTTTACCTTCGTTGCTGGTGTTTTTCGGAAAATCCTGTTTTGAATAGCACTGGTAAATAATAAGAAGGTTTATGTTCATCATAAGATGAGTAATATCATGCGAATTTCATATTTATACTGGCCTGTAACATTTTTTTCTACTGCCTTTGGGGCCGGTATTTTCTTTTTACCCCAGGCGGTAGGCCCGGTTGTCCTTGGAATGAAACCTTTTCTTGTATTTATCACTAGTGCTATGCTGGTTTCACTAATGGCTCACTATCTTTTTTTTAAGTTTATCAGTTTTCACCCAGAGAAAGATTACCTGGCGGCCTCCTCGAAGTTTATTGGATGCCGCTCTGCATCTGTAATTTGTGCATTGTTTATAGTTTCGATGATGATTATTGTTCTCATAAACTTCATAGCACTGGTTAATGTGGTAAGTTCATTTCTCTCAGACAGTTTAATTGTCCGGTTTTTTGTCTCGCTGTTTTTAAGCTCAGCCCTTTCTGTGATCTGGCTACTTTTTAATAACGAGGTAGAAAAGCTTATTTCGCGGATCGCGCTTCTTTCAATCATGTCGGTTGCAGGGGTTGCTGTATTCTTTTTCTTTCAACCAGTCCGGGAGCAGTTAATAAACTTACCGGGTCTGTGTTCTTTTAATAGCCTCACATTACTACCGGTTTTTCTTTTTACTTTCAATTTTACTCCCTGCATCCAGCGCTTCACTAAAAGCTCCGAAAATCCGGAAGCCCGAAAACTGATTGCAGGGAAAATAATTATTCTTGCTTTTATTCTCATTTTTGTCTTAGCAGTCAGTCGATTATTGACACCCGAAGATATTAATATTATCAACCACAGAAATATTGATGCTCTTTCTTATACTGCGAATCTTAGCGGTAATCAGACTGTGTGGTTTGGTGCAGCACTGCTTCTTTCTCTGCTGACTGCTGGCGCCTATACAGGAACACTGACCGGTGTTATCGACGGGATTGGTTCTTTTGGTGCATTGAACAAAAGAGTTATTTTGAGCTGCAACATTTTCATCTGTACCATTTTTGGAACAGCAAATCCCAGCATAGTGAAAATAATTGCTAATGGTTCGATGCCAGTTATAGTCACTACGGTGTTCTTTATTCCATCCGTATATTTTATAATCAAGGGATGCATACTGATGAAAATCGTCGGCACCCTGGTACTGCTCAGTGGCTGTGCAGTGATAGTAACTCTGTTTATTTAAACCCTACCCAAGAACATAAACATCACCTGTTGCCGGAGAGACTGCTTCCGGCAACCATAAGCGGCCCCATTTACCAGTACAATGACAACCCATTATTTTATCTGGTTTTTGAAGGTGTAGAAACTGCCTTACCTTCCAGAGCCTAAGGGGTGACGCACAGCGCAGATGAAAACCACCGAAAATGGCATGAATATGATTTATCCCGGTTATATTCTGGCAGTGACGTACAATATCAATCAACCCACGATGACCACAACCGATAAAAATGATCAGCCCAAAGTCGGATTTATAAATTAAAACCCCCTCATCTTTTACATAATCCGCTTTCGTATTCTTACGACCGATAACACCGTAAGCACGCGGTTTGGCTACAGGGATCTCTCCTGACCACATAAAACGTTCCCCGATATGTAGTGGGGTACTGCTGTACTCCATGCGAAAACGTGAAAAATCATTATGTAATGATAATTTTTTTATTCTGGCGGTATAGCCTGAAAACCTTACTGCCGAGTAGCGCTCATTCGCCACCATTGGATGGCATATTATCCGACATGTATCAGGTATCCACGGAACACCACCACAATGGTCATAGTGACCGTGGGAAAGCACAGACGCGGTCAGGTTTGTCAAATCGACTCCCATTAAACCTGCGTTATGCATGAAGCTATCATCAGGGCCGGTATCAAACAGAATTGAATCATTTTCATCCTGTATCAACAGACTAAGTCCGGCTTTAGCACGCAGCAAATTTTTAGATCCGGGCTTAAGTCGGTTTTCCAGCAGGACGCTGATGGTTATGGACATGTTCGCTCTTTCCCTGAAGTGATTCGTTACCGGCAGGCTGCGATAACTCTGTGAGGCACAGTCAATAATACTCCATTCCCAGAGTGGAACACGATTTATATACAGGCAGCTTTTGCTCATCTTCGGAGTCAGGACGAAACGCTGAATGATGAGGATATTGCCGTGCCACAGGCATATCATTATGCTCGGCCAGTATACCTTAACGCTGGAAGAGCAGGTTAAAAATGGCCATCTGAAGCCATTGAAAGCAACGTATGAGGATGGAGATATTGCCTAACGTGAGTTTTCGTTCCACTGAGCATCAGCCCCCTTCTCCTACCCTGCACATTCAATTTTGTTGTCTGGAGTTGTTATGAACGTATTAATTGTTTATGCCCACCCGCAGCCCCATTCGCTCAATGGCGCGCTAAAGGATTTTGCCGTGCAGCATCTGGAAAATGCCGGTCATCAGGTCGAGGTTTCCGATCTCTATGCCATGCGGTGGAAATCGCAGCTTGATGCCGATGACAGCAGTTCGCCGCCGGTAGGTGATTTTTATCAGCCTTCGTCTGATTCGAAACAGGCGTTTGAGCTGGGAACACAGGCGGACGACATCGCCAGGGAACAGGCCAAATTGCAACGCGCCGATGCGGTGATTTTCCAGTTTCCGCTGTGGTGGTTCTCCATGCCAGCTATCATGAAAGGCTGGGTCGATCGCGTTTATGCCTGTGGGTTTGCCTACGGCGTGGGCGAACACAGCGACACGCACTGGGGCGATCGTTACGGAGAAGGGAGCCTGGCGGGGAAACGAGCGATGCTGCTGGTGACCACCGGCGGCTGGGAATCGCATTACGCTCCACGCGGTATTAATGGCCCGATCGACGATCTGCTGTTTCCGATCCAGCATGGGATCTTGTTTTATCCTGGTTTCGAGGTGCTGCCGCCGCTGGTGTTTTATCGCAGCAATCGCATGGATGAAACACGCTTTGCCGAATGTTGTACGGCGCTGGCGCAACGGCTGGATACTCTATGGTCAGCAGAGCCGCTGGCCTTTCGTCGGCAAAACGGCGGCGATTACCTGATTCCGCAACTGACGCTGCGCCCGGAAATTGCCCCCGGCGCAAGCGGGCTGTCGATCCATCAACAACGTAAATAATAACCCCTCACCGGTGCGTGCCATGCGCGCCGGTTAGCGTTAACTCACCTTTTTCACCTTCTCTCCACAATCTGTTTTTTTGTAACTTTCTATAAGTTCCAGGGAAAAACGTTACCCCGGACGCCCGGATTCGTTTATCTTAACCGCCATTGAGAACGATCGCTCTCAATGAAACGACACGAGGGACAGAGATGACGACCAAACTATCGCAGGAACAGCGCCACCAGCAACGCCAGGACGAGATTATTGCCGCCGCACGCCGACGCTTTCGCATCAGCGGATTCCACGCGGCCAGCATGTCGCAGATCGCCCTCGAAGCTCAGCTCAGCGTTGGGCAGATTTACCGTTATTTCGTCAATAAAGACGCCATTATCGAAGAGATGATCCGCCGGATTATCGACTACCGCATCGCCGAAATGCAGGGTAAGACCGAAACCCAACACCTGCCGGAAATACTGGCCTGGCGACACACCCTAAGCCCTGATGATGATGCGTTGATGGTAGAGATGGCGGCAGAAGCAACACGCAATCCACGCGTACAGGAGATGCTGGCCGAGGCCGATGCCCGGATGTTTGAAAACGCCTGCAACCATATGCAGAGCCGCTATCCGCAATTAAGCGAGGAACGCATTCGCTGCAGCGTGGAGTTACTGGCAACGCTGATGGAAGGCACCACGTTTCGTCGCCTGACGCCGCAAAAAAGCGATCCGGCGCAAATGCAGGTACTGTACCAGGAAATCACCGCCATGCTGTTTAAGCATTAAATCCCCGGCTCTTCGGTTCTGCTGTGATTTCACTGGAGCCGACGCCGTATGTTGACCGGAGTTGTTATGCCACGAATCTCTCTTGCCTGGGTGATACTGCTGGGCATGTTGACGGCCATTGGGCCGATTTGCACCGATCTATACCTTCCCGCGTTGCCGGATATCACCCGGCAGCTCAGCACCACTAACACGCTGACGCAGCTGTCACTGACCGCCTCGCTGCTGGGATTGGGACTGGGGCAACTTTTTTTCGGCCCGCTGAGCGATCGGCTGGGGCGCAAACGCCCGCTGATGCTCTCTCTGCTGCTGTTTATCCTCTCTTCCGTATTGTGCGCGACCACACAGGATATTCACTGGCTGATCTTTTGGCGTTTTATCCAGGGTCTGGCAGGCGCGGGCGGTTCGGTGCTCTCGCGTGCGATTGCTCGTGATAAGTATCACGGCACGCTGCTGACGCAATTTTTCGCTCTGCTGATGACGGTAAACGGCATTGCGCCAATTGTCTCGCCGGTACTCGGCGGCTATATCGCCTCTACGCTGCACTGGCGTGCGCTGTTCTGGACGATGGCGGCAGTTGGCGCGGTATTGCTGCTCTCCAGCATAGTGGTGCTCAAAGAGACATTGCAGGAGAAAAGCAGCGGTGCCGGGCTGCTCGGCACCTCGCTTATCGTGCTTAAAAATAAACAGTTTTCTACATTCTGCTTTATTCAGGCCTTTATGCTGGCCGGGCTATTTTCCTATATCGGTTCGTCGTCATTTGTTCTGCAAAGCGAATATGGCCTGACGCCGATGCAATTCAGCCTGCTGTTCGCGGTGAATGGTGGCGGGCTGATTATTTCGGCACTGATCTTTGCCCGGCTGGCGCGGTTTATCGACGGGCAAAAGCTGTTAACGCGCGGTCTGTTACTGTCCGTTTGCAGCGCCATCCTGACCGCGCTGTTTGCCGGGTTCGGCATGCCCGTGCTGGCGTTGGTGGGGTTGTTCTTCACCGTGGCGCTGAACAGCGGGATTTCAACCATTGCCGGTTCGGCCGCGATGAATAGCGTCGAAGCCCGCCATTCCGGCACCGCGTCGGCGTTACTGGGAATGTTGATGTTCGTCTTTGGCGGCATCGCCACGCCGTTGTCCGGTATTGGCGGTGAAGCAATGTGGAAGATGAGTTTCGCCATTGTGCTGGCGTATAGCGCCGCGCTGGTGATTCATGTTTGCAGGCGCAAAAAACAACATTAATTGCCATGATCGAAACCGGGACGCGAAAAGCTGAGCTGGCAAGAAAGCTGGGACAGAAAGGGCCACAAATTGACCGCCTGCTCGATGTGGAGCACTCATCGAAGGTGGAAACGGTTGAACTGGCGCTACATCAGTTAAATCGACAGATTGATCTGACCGTTACGCCACAGCGCATAACCTAACCCTTCTTCCCGCCAGGCTTTAACCCACGGTGAAACTCATTAATGCGTTTCACCGTTTTAATGGCCTGCTGCGACGTGGCGGAAGCGACCGACAAAACAATCATCTCCAGACACAGCAGTACCGTGCCATGCAGAGGGATCTTGCCCTTCTCGCCACCGCGCGGTACATGGATTACCACATCTGCTTGCTGGCTAAAACGCGAATCCGTCGCATTGGTAAGCAGGATCACCGGAACCCCCAGTCGCCGCGTCTCTTTCAGCGTGGTCAGCCCTTCGCGGTGCGCCGATTTTTGCGCCATCATGATCAGCACATCGCCGCGCTGCACATTGATCAACTGCTCGGCGAGCCCAATGCCGGTGCGGTTGAGCGGCGCCGCAGGCAGGCCGATACGGCTGAACAACCGCGCGGTATACTCCGCCAGGATCCCCGATGCGCCGATGCCGAAAATCGCCACCTGCCGCGCCTCCACCAGCAGGGCCACCGCCTGCGCAATCGCATAGCGGTTGCCAGGCGCGGAAAGCACTTCACAAGTGTGCTGATGCCCTTCCAGCACAAAATCGATCCCGGAATTCACATCGCAGGCGAGCGCATTTACCGTGGTGCTCATCTTTTCTGCCGAGGAAATAGCCGGGCCAAACCAGTGTTCCAGCGTCTGTTTTAGATCCCGTAACCCGGCAAAGCCCAGCGCCTGAATGGCACGCACCACCGTGGCATCTGAAGTCTGCGTCGCTGCCGCAATCTCAATCGCGGTATGCTCCAGCACCACATCGCGATTTTCATTGATATAGCGGGCAACGGCCTGCAAACGCGGCGACAGCGTGTGCACCCGTGCGCGAAAGCGTTCACCGTACACATCCACGCGATTTTTCGCTTTTTTTGCGTTCAGCATCGTTACGGCTCCTTACTTCGCGACAGGCAGCGGTCGCCCGGCGATTTGTGATTGCACCTGCGCCACCATCAGGCTCAGAGAAGCAAAGGAGTTGGAGATCGCTTCCTCACGGGAGATCAGCACGTAATGCCCGGTACGGCAGGCATTAAGAAAATCACACCAGCCTGGCATCACCGCATCCATCGCCGCCATCTCATCCTGCGGTTTACCGCCGGTATCGCCGCGCCAGGTGGCGAAGACAAAATCAGCGTCCAACTCCGGCAAACGTTCGGCGCTGACATCGATGCGCCCACCTTCAGGGATGCTGTCGATCAGTTTCGGAAAACGAAATCCAGCATCGCGCAGCACGCGCCCCAGCGAATGATAGCTGTGTAATGCATTGATTTTTCCGTTGTTCGCCTGGATCACTGACACGGTGATTTTGCTGGTGTCGATAGTACTTTTTAGCGCCGCAATCTGCTCGCGGTAACGGCGTTCAAGGATCTGCAAGCGCGCCTGTGTACCGGTGAGCTGCGCCAGTTTGCGGTAGATCTCCGGCGCACCGCCTTGCAAGTGATCGATACTTACCGTTGGCGCGATCTTCTCTAACTGCTCCACCGGCGTGTTGCGGCTCGGCTCCGTAATGATCAGATCCGGTTTCGCGGCGGTGATCGCTTCAATATCGATATCCGCCGTACCAATAAACGTAATGTCCGAGTTATCAAAATCGATGCCGGTCAGCATGCCACTGGAGCGCAGCGTATGGCTGCCGTCGGCGCGGGTACGCCCGTGGCTGGCAACCGGCGGTACACCTAATTCGATCAAAGGGATGGTGATATCCAGATCGTGCAGCGACACGATGCGCTTTGGATGCAGCGGTACCGTGACCACGCGCCCCAAATCATCGGTGAAGGTTTGTGTCGGCTCGGCAGCGCCAGCGCTCAGGCCAACCAGCAATAACAGTGAAAAAATCAGGCGCATACGGCTCCTTAAGCTTATAAACGATCGCGTCGCCGCCATAGCAACAGCAGGAAAAACGGCCCGCCAATCAGTGAGATGACGATCCCGGCGGGAATTTGTAGCGGCGCAAACGCCAGACGGCCTATCGAATCCGCCACCAGCACCAGCAGACCGCCGAGCAGCGCACTGCCCCACAGCAGCGCCCGCTGGCCGCCGCGCAGCAGAAAACGTGCCATATGCGGGGAGATCAGCCCGACAAAACCGATACTGCCGACGCAAGAAACACTGGCGGCCGTCAGCAATACCGGTGCAACTACCCGCAGCCATGCAAGGTGCGACAGGCGAACGCCAAGCCCGCTCGCCGCCTGATTGCCCAGCAGCGCCACATCTGCGGCGCGCGCCGTTAACAGCAAAATCAGCGTCGCGGGCAGCGCCCAGCACAGCGCGACGATCAATAGCGGCCAGGTGGCGGCGTGCAGGCTACCTGCCAGCCACATCATCGCCGTCTGTACGTCACGCACATCCGCTGTGGTCATAAATACGCCGATACCGGCGGCGAAGGTCCAGGAGACGCCAATACCAAGCAGCACAAAGCGCGGACGAGAGACATCTCGCGCCAGCCCCATCACCAGCCCGGCAGCGAGTAAACCGCCCGCCATGCCCGCCAGCGGACGCCAGACCAGCCCGACCGCCGGGAAGCAGAGCACCAGCGTCAGCACCACTACGCTTGCCCCCTCTTTCACGCCAATCAGCCCCGGATCGGCCAGCCCGTTGCGGGTGATGGACTGCATCGCCGCGCCTGACATGCCCAGCATCGCGCCGCACAGCAGCGCCATCAGCACGCGAGGCAGGCGAATATCCCATACCACGTAGTGCTGTTCAGCGCTCAGCGCATCAGGCAGCAACAGCGACCGGCCAATGGCGGAAGCGGGAACCGGTAACGAACCTTGCATCACACCGGAAAGCAGCAGCATTAACGACAAAAAACTTAGACCTGACAGCCACCACAGCGCGTGTGGGCGCAGCAAGCGGGAGAAGCCGCCAAGCCGCAAGCCGCGCAGCCCGGCGTGTTCAGGTAAGTGACTCATTTGAAAAACCTCGCCGCCAGCAGAATAAATAGCGGCGCGCCCACCAGCGCAGTCATCACGCCAGTAGCGAGCTCCTGCGGCGACAGCAACGTACGGGCGGCGATATCCGCTAATAGCAGCAGTAATGCGCCTCCGAGCGCCGACAGCGGGACGACCGCGCGCAAATCATCCCTGGCAAGGCGTCGCACCATATGCGGAACCACGAGGCCAATAAACCCTATCGGCCCGGCGACCGAAACGGCCGCGCCGCACAGCAAAGCAATGGCGGCCAACGACAACACGCGAGTGCGTAACAGAGAAACGCCCAGACCGCGTGCCATATTGTCACCAAGCGCCAGCATATTCAGCGCCGGAGCGAGCGACAGCGCCAGGGCAAATCCACCGCCAGCAACCAGTGATGCCGCTCGCAGTACCGGCCAGCTCAGCCCGGCGAGATCGCCCGCCAGCCAGCTACGGATGCTCAGCAGCGTCTGTTCATCGAGGATCAGGATCGCAGCGGTGATGGAGGAGGCAAAAGTAGAAATCGCCACGCCGCACAGCGTCACTTTTAATGGCGTAAAACCGGATCGCCCGGCAGCAGAGAGCACCATCACCAGTGAAAAAAGCAGCGCCGCGCCACCTGCGGCGATAAATGCGCGGCTGAAGCTGGCATCGCCTACGCTTATCCCCAGCGCGGTTGTTGCAACAACTGCCAGCGCCGCTCCCGAATTCAGCCCGAGGATATGCGGCTCGCCGAGGGGATTGCGGATCACCGACTGCAACAACGATCCGGCCACACCTAACGCCGCGCCGGTAAACAGCGCAGCCACCAGCCGCAGTAAACGCAGGCTGATAATGACGCGATGATCGAAATTGTTGGGATCAAAATCCACCAGCGCCTGCACCACCGTGGGCAGCGCGATGTAGCGTGCGCCAAGGCCAAGATGCGCCACAGCCGCTGCAAGTAACAGCAGCAACAAGCCAGATGCTGTCGCGCTGATACGCCCACCGCGTCGGGAAGAAAGCGCAAGCGAACTCATACCCCGGAACCTGCCGGTTTACGAAAAGGTATAAAAAATGGCTTTCCTGTCAATAGGTTAACCGACATTTGCACATCCACATCGAAGACGTTTTTGATCAGCGCAGGCGTGCAACTGTCACCTTCGTGGATCACACCTTGCAAACGGCCCTGTTTGAGGAACACCAGCGTGTCGCCGTAATTCACGGCGAAATTGAGGTCGTGCAACACGACCACCACCGTGCGGCCATGATCGCGAGTTAAAGTATGCAAGAGTTCAAGGATCTCGACCTGATAGCGCAGATCGAGAAAAGTCGTCGGTTCATCCAGCAGGATCACCGGCGTTTGTTGTGCCAGTGCCATCGCGATCCAGCAGCGCTGGCGCTGGCCGCCGGAGAGGCTATCAACCGTTTGGTGGGCAAATTCCGCCGTACCGGTCAGATGCAACGCTTCCAGCACCGCCAGCTCGTCCTCTTCCGACCACTGGCGCATAAAGCTTTGCCAGGGAAAACGCCCGCGCGATACCAGCTCAAAAACGGTCAAACCTTCCGGCACCAGCGGAGACTGAGGAAGAATACCTAACTGGCGGGAGACGGCTTTGGTTGGCTGTTGATGAATGGCTTTGCCATCAAGCAGCACGCTGCCGCCAAGCGGTTTGAGCATGCGGGCGATGGTACCGAGCAAGGTGGATTTGCCGGAGCCGTTGGCCCCAACCAGCACGGTCATCTTTCCGTGCGGGATAGTGAGTGTGATGTCATCAACGATGATCTGCTTTTGATAGCCCGCCGACAGGCTATCGAGCACAATCCCCTGCTGAGCTTGCTGTTCCACTCGCTGTGGCATGTTAACTCCTGCGCCGCAACCGCGTGGAATCCCGTGCGCGCTAATCTTTCAAATAAAAATAACTCTCATTCTCTTTCCGATTTTGCCGTCTGGCAATGTAGTAGTCAAGTAGCATGATGACAGAATATCGTCGCCTCAAAAAAGGTGTTACTACAGGCGACTACATTGATCGTGAAATAATTAATATCACTAATTTCAATAGCTTAATGTTATATACCTGCGTAATCTCGCTGCGTTTTTCTCACCCTTCCCCGTTGTAGCAAAATTCTTTTATTTTGCATTTACTACTACAGACACTCGTGATTGAATGATTCTCAATTACATATCCGACGCCAGATTCGGCGACTTAACGGATAGATTTTGCGCAATCGGGCAATACATTAGAAACGTTCACGTCTGTGTTATGCACAGTTTTGGGAAAACAGATTAAATGGCTCAGTTCACTCACGGTATCTATGGGCTGAAAGGGCGCGCGTTATTCGCTGCGCTCTTTCTGGGATCATGCTTTACGCCGGTTACGCATGCGGCGGAAACGGCAAATAAAACCAATAGCGACACCATCACCGTCAACGCGGATGCATCGTCGGCCGATCAACCCGCCACTTCCGGCTATCAACCCATCAATTCCTCTACGGCGACGCTGACCTCAATGCCGCTGCTGGATATTCCGCAAGTGGTGAATACCGTTAGCGATAAAGTATTGGAAGATCAGCATGCTACCAGCCTTGATGAAGCACTGTATAACGTTAGCAACGTGGTGCAAACCAATACGCTGGGCGGTACGCAGGATTCGTTTGTGCGCCGTGGTTTTGGTACCAACCGCGACGGTTCGATCATGACCAATGGCCTGCGCACCGTGGTGCCACGTAGCTTTAATGCCGACGCCTCGCGCGTAGAAGTGCTGAAAGGCCCGGCCTCAACGCTGTATGGCATTCTCGATCCCGGCGGGCTTATCAATGTTGTCACTAAACGTCCACAGACCCAATTCGGCGGCTCCATTTCCGCCACCTCTTCCAGCTTTGGCGGCGGCACCGGCCAGTTTGATGTCACTGGCCCGATCGAAGGCACGCGGCTGGCGTATCGTCTGATCGGCGAATATCAGAACGAAGATTACTGGCGCAACTTCGGCAAAAATAAGAGTACTTATATTGCTCCGTCGTTAACGTGGTTCGGTGATAACGCCACCGTCAACGTGCTCTATTCGCATCGTGATTATCAGACGCCCTTCGACCGCGGCACGATCTTCGATCTCAACACCAAACAGCCGGTGAATGTCGATCGTAAAACCCGCTTCGATGAGCCGTTTAACATTACCGATGGCGAATCCGATATTGCGCAGTTGAACGCAGAATATCGTTTTAACAGTGCCTGGACCGGCAAACTGGAATATGGCTACAGCCAGGACAAATACAGTGATAATCAGTCGCGCGTGATGGCCTACGATGCCACCACCGGTAACCTCACGCGTCGCGTGGACGCCACGCAGGGATCCACGCAGCGAATGCATACGACGCGTGCCGATTTGCAGGGGAATGTCGATATCGGCGGCTTCTACAACGAGATCCTCACCGGTATTTCGTACGAATATTATGATCTGCTGCGTACCGACATGATCCGCTGTAAAAATGTGAAAGACTTCAATATCTACAACCCAGTCTACGGCCGCGCCAGCAAATGTACGACCGTCTCCGCATCGGACAGCGATCAGACCATTAAGCAAGAGAGCTATTCGGCGTACGCGCAGGACGCGTTATATCTCACCGACAAATGGATCGCCGTTGCCGGAATGCGTTATCAGTACTACACCCAGTACGCCGGTAAAGGCCGTCCGTTCAACGTCAATACCAACAGCAGCGATGAGAAATGGACGCCGAAATTCGGCCTGGTCTATAAGCTGACGCCTTCTGTGTCGTTGTTCGGTAACGTGGCGAAATCGTTTATGCCGCAGTCCTCTATCGCCAGCTATATTGGCGATCTGCCGCCGGAAACCTCAACGTCTTACGAAGTTGGCGCCAAGTTTGACCTGTTCGACGGTGTTACCGCCAATATCAGCCTGTTTGATATCCATAAACGCAACGTGCTTTACAACGAAATCGTGGGTGATGAAACGGTTGCCAAAACCGCCGGGCGCGTCCGTTCGCAGGGTGTAGAGATGGATCTTGCCGGTTCACTGACGCCAAACATGAATGTCATCGCCAGCTACAGCTATACCGCAGCGAAAGTGCTGGAAGATCCGGATTACGCCGGTAAACCGCTGCCGAACGTGCCGCGTCATACCGGCTCAGTATTCCTGACTTACGACATCAATAACGTGTTTGCAGGTAACACGCTGACCCTTGGCGGTGGCGGTCACGGCGTGAGCCGCCGTTCAGCCACCAACGGCGCGGATTACTACCTGCCAGGCTATTTTGTTGCCGATGCCTTTGTCGCCTACAAAATGAAGCTGCAATACCCGGTAACGCTACAGATGAACCTGAAAAATATCTTCGACAAGACCTATTACACCTCGTCGATCACCACCAATAACCTGGGCAACCAGATTGGCGATCCGCGCGAAGTGCAGTTCACCGTCAAAATGGATTTCTAAGTTATGCCTGACAACCAGCTAATGACAAATTAGGGCAGCCCTTACGCCTGCCGGGAGTCACATTTTTCTGCATATCTGACACTTTGGTTCCCACTACTTATTTGGTGGACACCACTTTGTCGAATACATCAGATTATGACCAGACGGTTCGCGCTGTACGCTTACAGAGTTTTCCCGTACCGACAAATTGAAAGAGATACGGGCTGGATGAATCAACGGCCTTTGTGAATACAAAGGGCGCATGCTCTCGTGTAGCGGTGATCTTTCCGGTCAGGTCGTCTGTTGGTATAGAGACTCCGCCCACCAATGCCGTAATCTCTATACTACCTTCGCGCTGCTGGACATTAACTGAACCTTTTATACCCGTCATACTTCAAGTTGCATGTGCGTTGGCTTTCCTCGCTCACCCCAGTCACTTACTGAAGTAAGCTCCTGGGGATTACTGAGAGACATCCTGTCTCTCACCGGAGGCCAACCTTCGGTTGGGCAAATTCG